>JBELHZ010000002.1:69030-114891 GCA_042091155.1 Gammaproteobacteria bacterium | reverse complement strand
TAGAGAAATCCGATGAGCGGTACTAACAACTGGATAAGCCGCTAGGAGGGCGAAGCTGGGGTTAGGGGGTTTGCACCGTTAGATGCGGTTTGCAACCAATAAAAACGCAGTCTTCGTCCGTAAGTGTTTGACTTACATAACTATTTTCTAATAAGACAACTACCTTGACATGGTAGAGGTCCCCGGTTCGAATCCGGGTGGTCCTACCAAATCGAAGACTTTCGGCGCGTTATCCCCGCCATCGCAAAAAATCGTTGATACCAACCTCTTTGTTTACTCGATTCAGGCGCTCAACAACGCGTCGGTATCCAGTATCAAACGGCGCTCGAGCGTTTCCCGTGAGCCGCGGCCATTGCCATCCTTGCCCTAACCAAGCACCCTATTGGTCGGTTTAGCCCCGCCTATCGTGTCGGTGGGCTAGTGGCGATGAGTGCCGCTCATTCACCGTTGCCAGCGCGCCTGTGTGCGTTTGCATCCAAGATAGGGTCGCGGTCGGGCAACCCATGTCGCAAGATCATCAAGTCGTTACACGAGAGATAGCCAATATGACGCAGAATAAAACAGGTAAAGAAACAGAAGATGTTGATGTGTATTGGTCTTTCCGCAGTCCCTATTCCTATCTGGTGACCCCAGACTTGCTGCGATTGCGGGAGGACTACGACGTGTCCATCGAGATGCGCATCGTCTACCCCATCGCGGTCAGAAATCCGTCTCTGGTCTTTGATCCATCGAACCCAAACAAAGCTCGCTACATTGTGCGCGATGCGCGTCGGCGTGCGGAATTTTTGGGCATGCCCTTTGAAGGACCGCGCCCCGATCCCATCGTGCAAGAAGCGGGCACCATGGCCGTCGCTGAAGAGCAGCCCTATATTCATCGGCTGAGTGCCTTGGGTATTGAAGCGCAACGGCGCGGTCGGGGGGTGGAGTTTGTGACCGAGGTATCAGCGCTGATTTTTGGTGGCACCCAAGACTGGGACCAAGGTGATCATCTAAAACATGCTGCGGATCGCGCAGGATTGGTATTGGCCGACTTAGACGCCGCCCTAGAAAATGGTGATCAACTGGCAGAAGTGGAGACAAATCAGCAAGCACTGGCGGCAGTAGGTCACTGGGGTGTGCCTACCATGGTGATTAGGGAGGAACCCTTCTTCGGTCAGGATCGCATAAAGACGCTGCGTTGGCGGCTGGATCAGTATGGCCTAGCGCGCAGCGGTTGAAGCCAACAGAACGACGAACCAATATCCCAAAGGCAACGGGGTGAAATTGAAACCGAACGGAGAGAGGCATGTCAGACCCGTATCTATACAGCGTGTCTAACGCAGTCGCGACATTCAGCATCAATGACGCCCCCTGGAATTTGATGAGTGTGGCGTACATTGATCGGCTTGAGGAACAGCTGCCCGACGTGCTGGGTGATGACAGGATTCGCGCCATCGTTTTCACCGGCGAGGGCGAAGCGAATTTTTCGGCTGGCATGAACCTGCGGCAAATACCGGAAGGTATCAGGCGTGCAGGCAGTCCTGAGGCATTTTTTGGCCAGCGTCATCGCGTGCTGGACATGATCGAAAATGGCGGGACGCCCGCAATAGCGACGCTGTTTGGGTTTTGCTTGGGCGGTGGGTTAGAGCTGCCCCTCGCCTGCCACTTTCGTCTGGCTGCCGACACCGGAGCGCAAATCGGTTTGCCTGAAATGGATTTGGGGAGCGTGCCTGCCTGGGGCGGGTCTGCCCGCTTGCCAAGGGCGGTGGGTCGGACCCATGCATTGGACATGATACTGCGCGGGCTAAAAATTGATGGCGAACATGCCTATCGCATCGGGCTGGTGAGCGAGGTACTGCCCATTGCTGAATTGAAACCCCGAGCCCAAGCTCTGGGTGAGGCGCTGGCGGCGCAACCTCGTGAAGCAGTCAAGTCCATGCTGGAGGCCGTTGTCGGGTTTGAGACCAAGACGCTGGCCGAATCCATGGCAGATGAAGCCGCAGCCGTCTCGGCTAATCGTGGCTCCAAGAACGCTCTGGAGGGTATGCAGGCCTTTATGGAAAAACGAAAACCCGTCTTCAATCAGGACAGCTAAACAAGGCCATTGCCCCGCGGATATGGCGTTGGCTGCGAGAACCGGTGCCTTTGCTCATCTTTGTCTAAAAGTGCACTGCCGCGATACGTTGCATGAGCGGCTCTGTACGTTAATTTCGTCTTAATTTTGTCACGTCCCTCGGCTAGTTTTTCGCTCATAAGTTTTTGTGAACAAGCGGTAAGCGAGCAAGACGACGACGCTGGGACAAAAACGAGGTGCGCAAACACGTACCCCACACCAACGACCGGAGACAAAAGCGTGAAATCTCGCCGACGTTTTATTGAACAAACCGGGGCTGCATTTGCGGCGCTGACGATGCTGGGCTGCAGTGACCGGGGTCTGACCCAGGCGCCCCGCGCCGTCGGTTATGGCCCGCTGGTGACCGATCCAAACGGGTTGCTCGACCTGCCGGAAGGCTTTCAATATCGAGTGCTATCTCAGTTGGGTGAGGCGATGGACGATGGTGCGCCAGTGCCCGACAAGGCAGATGGCATGGGCTGTTTTCAAGGCGAAGACGGCGAACTCATACTGGTGCGCAATCACGAGCTGCGGCCCAAGGACGATGACGGTGCACAGATTGCTGAAGGGTTTGATACGCGCCATGGTCGCGTGTTGCCCGGTGGCACGACGCATATCGTGTTGGACAGTAAAACATTGGCGGTCAAACGAGAGTTTAGATCCCTCGGTGGGACCATCCGCAACTGTTCCGGAGGCGTTACGCCCTGGAACACCTGGCTAACCTGTGAGGAAGCGCCGGTAAACCCCGGCGAGCGTTATGGCGAGGGTCTTGGGCAGTCCCATGGCTGGATATTTGAAGTGCCCGCTCAAGCATCGGGCTTAGTGAACCCTGCGCCGTTGCGCGCCATGGGCCGGTTCAACCACGAAGCGGCTTGTGTTGACCCGAAATCCGGCATTGTGTACCTCACAGAAGATCGGGACGACGGCGTCCTCTATCGTTTTGTGCCCGAGCAGTGGGGTAGCCTGCATCGGGGTGGCAAGCTACAGGCCATGGCGATAGACGGAGTGAAGGATCTGCGTAATTGGGAGCAACGGTCTGTCGTAGCCGGGCATAGGTTTGCCGTGCGGTGGGTGGATCTACAGGACGTAGAGTCGCCGAAGGACGACTTGCGATACCAAGCGGCGGCGAAAGGAGCAGCACGCATCGCTCGGGGTGAGGGCATCCATATGGGTGATGGTGACGTGTTCGTCTGCTCTACCAGCGGTGGGCAAGAAAAATGCGGTCAAGTGTTTCGTTACACGCCGGGTATTGCTGGCATCTCAGACACCGTTGAGCTGTTTTACGAGAGTCGGTCCCATACGGTCTTTAACAGTGGCGACAACATCACGGTCGCCCCAAACGGGCATCTCGTTATGTGCGAGGATCAATACACGGCAGTTGTCGATAATTACTTGCGTGGCCTGACACCCCAAGGCGTACCCTACGAAATGGCTCGGTTGAGATTACAAACCGAGCTCGCGGGAGCGTGCTTTTCGCCTGATGGTAATGTGTTGTTCGTTAACGTGTTTTCACCCACTCGCACGTTGGCCATTACCGGTGCGTGGGATCGTTTCGTGACCTAGACCGGGATAAGCGCGGCGAATTGCAGGCTATGCAATGCTGCTTTCGATCTGCTGCATTATGGCTTGAGCCCGGTCACGCAGAGTCTCGTGGGAGTTTTGCATGTCCGGCAATGATTGATTTTGCAGCGAATCACCCGGGCGTAGCTCGCCAATGCGCTGGTAGGTTCCTGCATCCATAGCGTGCCGCGCATGCACCAGTGCGCCATTGGTATCGCCCAGCCCGCCACTGCCAAAGTAGCCATAGCCTTCAACCGTGCTTCGGGTTCCGGTTGCTTGGAAGCCACAGCGCCACAAAAACTTGTCGCTGGCTCGTTGAAGAATGTCTGGTCTGATGGTCAGGTGAAATGACTCTTGCTGGCGAATAAAGGGCCGCACTAGGGAGTTCGTAATGATGTAACGCAGTTCATCCGAGTGATTGACGGCGCCACCGTGAAGTACCCGACCGTCCATCAACATGATGGTGCCTGCTGGAGCCTCGAGATTGATCGGGCGGGGCACCTCAGCAAAAGTGCCTCCCCCCTCGCAATACAGCTTGTGCGAGCCCGGGATGATCAGCGTGCCGCCGTTATTCTCGTTGACGTCTTGGAGGATGTAGACCGTGTTGACAAGCACGGGCGCCTCTAAGAAATGGTAGGGGGCGGCGAGACTCTGATCTTGATGCATGCCCTGAGGATGACAGCCCGGATAGGCGATGTTTGCTATGTAACTGAGGTGGTGCCATCCGCGTCCCAATGCTTCGTCGAGTAGCTGCTCGATCATGGGTCCGGCTTGGATGCTCTCGGGTTCATGGCTCATACATTGCACAAAGACCTCGCCCTTATTCACCAAGGACCAGACATGTTGTTGTGCTTCCGCCAAATAGGCGATGCCTAGCTGTCTTTCAGCCGTAGATTGCTCGACCACCCGCGTGCGGATGGCCTCGGTCTGCGCTGGAGATAACCCGTCTTGAATCAGACAGTAACCCCAGTCGTAGAAATCACGTCGCAGTTGATCCATCTCTTGGGTGGGCTGGGGTAGAACCGTACTTTGCCAGTCTGGGTGTTTTCGCGCGACCGTGGTGTCGTAATAGCGCGCTTCGCCCCACGTCAGTGATTCTCCGCTTTTCGGCACGGCTAACCATGGGTTGGCCTTGAGTAACGAGCGATAGGGTTCATGGGAATGCACGAAGTCCTGATAGGGCGCGTGCACATCCTTGGAGGCTTCAGCCACCGCCTCTTTGCTAAAAATCCGTGGGATCGTCATGAGAATCCTCCGACTGAGAGTGAAGGAAAGATCGCGGATATTCGAGGCAAATTCAAGGGTCGTAACCTGCCGACTCACGTCAGGCATTGGGTGTTTAGGCTGCAGAGACAAAAAAACCCGCTAGGCGGGTTTTTTGCGATCAGCTCTCGCTATCGTACGAGAGAGTACTAGCAGCAGGCTGCTTAGACGTCGATGCTTGCCATGCGGCATTTCATTTTCGCTGCACCGTTTTCTGTCGCCTCGACAACGTAGAACGGTGTGTTTTGACGAATCCGTGATGCTGGGATATCGATATCAACCTGCATGCCTGAGGACAATTTTTCATTAAACGCTGTTAGTGAACACAATTTGGGTGTCACCTTGAGCGCTTCGCCCGTCTGCGTGAACAGTACTAATTGATCTTGAGCATAGCCCCATCGTTCGATCTGTGAGGTTTTAACGCTTGTGTCGGCGAGCACCGAGGCACTGGCCAAGCTGAGGATCACTGTAATTATTGCTTTCATATTCCCTCTCTCCATTTTTTTGAGCTCGATTTGTAAAAGTTTTGTTACAAACGTCTCGATGTCATCTTTATGAAACATTTCGACTGTAAACGCAAGCGCCGCGTGGCCGCGTGATGAAAAGAGATCGGGCAGACTGTGCTCATCATCTAACGTTTCTCGACTCGCTGTGTCACGAAACCCATACGCGAGCGAAACAAATCCATAACAAAAGCAAAACAACATGGCTGCCAAGGTAGCCAATTGTGTGGTTTTGAGCTTGACGAACACGACAACGCAGGAAAGCCGAGCGCAACAGGACATTGTCATCGTAGGCGCAGGTTACGTCGGTCTGTCACTGGCCGTGCTGTTTGCACGCGATCACGTTGTCACGGTTGTGGACATTGACGCCGAGCGGGTATGCAAGATCAACCGCAAAGTGGCGCCGATTGCTGACAGCGAGTTGGAACGAAGCCTAGCGACCAGCGAGTTGTCGCTGACCGCAACGACGGATAGCCAGCAAGCATTAAAGCGAGCGCACGTCATCGTTGTCGCGACCCCTACTGATTACGATGCGGATTCCAATCGATTCGACACCTCGTCAGTCGACGGGGTCGTGAGTGAGGCGATTAGCGTCAACCCGACCGCACTGATCGTCATCAAATCGACGGTGCCTGTGGGTTATACAGCCGACTTACAAAGTCGTTTCACCACGAACCGGATCATCTTTTCTCCCGAATTTTTGCGCGAGGGGCATGCGCTGCATGACAACTTACACCCCTCTAGAATCATTGTTGGCGATGAATCAGCTGATAGCGGGGCGTTTGCAGGATTGCTGTCGGGTGCCGCCGAAAAGCGGGACGTTGAGTCTATTTTAATGTCTTCAACAGAAGCAGAAGCCGTTAAGTTGTTTGCTAATACATACCTTGCCATGCGTGTTTCCTTTTTTAATGAACTCGATTCCTACGCGTTGGCGCGGGGCTTGGATACCCGGAACATCATTGAAGGTGTCTGCTTAGATGGTCGTATTGGTACTGGCTACAATAATCCCTCGTTCGGATACGGCGGTTACTGTTTGCCGAAGGATACGAAGCAGTTGCTGGCGAATTACGAACAAATACCTCAGACCCTGATCAAGGCCGTGGTGTCTTCAAACGTGACTCGTAAAGATTTCGTGGCAGAAGAGATTCTTAAGCGTCAGCCAAAAGTCGTTGGTTTTTATCGTCTGACGATGAAAGAGGGTAGCGACAATTTCCGTTCGTCAGCGATTCAGGGCGTGATGAAGCGCATAAAGGCCAAGGGTATTTGCGTTGTCGTCTATGAACCAACCCTTAAGGCAGAGACGTTTTTTGGCTCTCAGGTCTCTTCAAATTTAGACGAATTCAAGGCAGCGGCAGATCTGATCGTAGCCAATAGACAAACGATGGAGCTTTGCGACGTGGCCGACAAGGTCTTCAGTCGCGACGTGTATCGGGAAAATTAGTTTTGTGGGCGCTTTTATGGGCGTTTGTGGGCGCTTTTGTGGGCGGAGGGGGCCTCGCCGTCGCGCGATCAAAGGGGCCGCCCGGGCCCCATCTTTCACAGAAACTTCATACATTCTTAGCACAAACGTAAAGAAACATTGGGAACGTAGTGTAAACCTACAGCTTGGAATGATATGAACACTCTAGCTCGGCCCTCTTTCTCTCCAAACCAGTATCGGTCCATTTTTATCTCTGATGTCCACCTAGGTAGTTACGGGTGCCAAGCATCAAAACTTCTCGAATTCCTCGAACAAAACACCTGCGATCAGCTCTTTCTGGTTGGCGATATCGTCGACGGCTGGCAGATGCGGGGCCGGGTATATTGGCCTAAGTCCCATGAAAAAGTGATGCAGCATTTGCTGGAGCGAGCGAAAAATGGCACGAAAGTTCGCTACATCACGGGCAACCATGACGAATTTCTCCGAAACTATGGGGCGCTCAAGTTCGACAACATTGAAATCGTCGACGAGTACCGGCTGCACAACAAAGACGGTCGCGACTTTTTGGTGATCCACGGCGATCAATACGATGTTGTGACTCAATGCGCTCGTTGGGTCGCGACCCTCGGGGACATGGGCTACAACTTGCTGCTCCGCCTGAATGTAGTCATCAACAAGGTTCGCTCGCTGCTTGGTTATGACTACTGGTCGTTGTCCAAGTGGGCCAAGGATTCAATAAAGCAGGCGGTAAGTTATGTGGGTGATTTCGAGAGCACGGTGGCCGACGTGTGCCATCGACGCGGCTTCGCCGGCATTGTGTGCGGACACATCCATAAGGCAGCGAATCTCAATATCAGCGGCATTCAGTATTTGAACTGTGGTGACTGGGTGGAATCGTGCACGGCAATTGTGCACAGCCATGATGGCGAGTTTGAAGTGGTTGCGTACGATGCTGACAAAGCCTCTTCGAAGTCAACGGCGAACCAAGGTGATATTTCCAGCGTTGCCTTTGCGCAACAAGACACTGCTTAGAGGGAATCGCAATGAAAGTGCTGATAGCAACCGACGCCTGGGCA
This sequence comes from Gammaproteobacteria bacterium, assembly GCA_042091155.1. Taxonomy (GTDB): domain Bacteria; phylum Pseudomonadota; class Gammaproteobacteria; order Pseudomonadales; family Azotimanducaceae; genus UBA4421. The sequence goes on along the minus strand of JBELHZ010000002.1, from coordinate 106,977 downwards.
CCACAGATCAATGGTGTCGTGACGACACTAGAGCATGTGAAGAGCTACTTGGAAACCAATGGCTGCACGGTGCGGGTCATACAGCCGGGTGACTTTAAAACGGTCGCCTTGCCGGGCTATGCCGAAATCTCTTTGGCCTGGAACGTATGGAAGTTTGCCGAGTTGATCGAAGCCTTTGAGCCGGACTGTGTCCATATTGCAACGGAAGGCCCCATTGGTCTGATCGCGCGCGGCTATCTGACAAAGCGCGGGCTGCCGTTCACAACATCCTTGCATACCAAGTTCCCTGAATACATCAACGAACGTATCGGCATGCCCCTGAGTTGGGGCTATCGATTTTTGCGTTGGTTTCATAGGGCAGCGGAGTCGACCTTAGTTACCACCCAAAGCATGCGAGATGAACTGACCCAACGAGGTTTGGAGAATTTGGTTGTTTGGACGAGAGGGGTTGATACCGAGCTGTTTACACCCGAGCTTAGGCGCCCAGACAGAGCGCAATCTGCTCAACCGACCATGGTCTATGTGGGTAGGGTGGCGGTCGAAAAGAACATCAAGGCGTTTCTCGATCTCCCCACACCGGGTACCAAGGTGATCGTCGGCGACGGTCCCGCCCGCGCCAAGCTGCAAGCGGACTATCCCGATGCTCAGTGGGTTGGGTATCAAACCGGTTTGGATTTGGCTCAGCACTATGCCAACGCTGATGTCTTTGTTTTTCCATCCCGAACCGACACCTTTGGCATTGTCATGCTCGAAGCAATGGCCTGCGGTGTGCCAGTCGCTGGGTATCCGGCAACCGGTACGGTTGATGTAGTGCAGGAGGGCGTGAACGGTGCGATCGACGAAGACTTGGGGTTAGCCGTGGATCGTGCGCTGCAGGTGCCTCGGGACAATTGCCGCCGCTATGCCCTAACGAAGGGCTGGGACGCGGTAGGCGAATTGTTCGCCCGAGAATTGGTGGTGATCACGCACTTGAAACAACCGTCGGCAGCGGGTCAGTCCTAGAGCCGCCTGTGGCGGTCTCTAGGGGATCGGTCAGACCCTTTTAGCGTCTTACCCTTATTTTTCTGCCTCACCAGCAGTGAATAAGGCCTCCACATCACGCCAATCAACGACTTTGAAGTTTTGGTTTGCAGCAGAGCCAGTGCTATCGACGTTAAAGCCGTCCTGCACGACGAGTAAACCCTTGGGGTGTCCGTCGATGCTGGCGTTTGTAACGGCGACACCGTCAGTTTCCTGGGTTCCGTCAACAGATTCTGTATTCGATCCTGTGCCGCTGGGTGCTATGGCGAATTTCGCCAGTAGCTCCGCCGTGGTCAGGTCGTAGGCGATATAGGTGCTATCACCTTGGCTAGACGCTACGAGCACGCGCCGATCATCGCCGCTGTAGATGTCCAAGCCTTCAACGTCTCCGACCAAGAGCGTATCGCTTATGGGAGCGAACAAGGTTGGCGTGGCGTCGCCGGACAAGTCGACACGCCAAATTCCGGTCATCTCCTCGCCAACATACAAGCGGTTGTTCTGTGTATCGACAACGCAACCTTCTGTTTGTGATTCAAACACATAGGTCGCGACCGGTCCGCTGCCGTCCCAGCCCCAGGACTGCACGTTGCCGTCTTTGTCACCAACGTAGATAAGATCCGGTGATACACACAGGCCGTAGGGCTCCGCTAGGGGCAGGTCAAAAGTCAGCGCAAGCTGAATATCAACGGGTGCTGTGGTCACGCGATATACATCGACCTGAGTAGTGGTGCGATTGCTGCCTGCGACGTGAAAGGTTTGGGTGTCTGGGTGGTAAAAGCCATCGATATTGTTGACTCGACCGCTATCAATTGACGCCAGACGCTGTCCTTGCAAATTGTACAGCTCGACGCCTCGCCGTTTGTTGGTGCCCGCAATGATGGTTTCACCGGTCTGGGTCACCATGATGTAGGGATCGTCCGCTGCATCGTCATCGTCTGGTACTGGCTCGGTCTCGGCAAAGGCCGTGACGGTCAACAGATCTGGTGCCTTCATTCCAGGTGTGACTGGCGCGCTGTCAGTGCAGGCGGTTAGGACTAAAAGTGAGAGAAATAAGGGGTACGTGCGTATTTTCATCAGGTTCCTCTTTTGCAAAAAAAGGGAGCGCATGAACGCTCCCTCTTATGAGTGAATCGCGGCGAGCGCGATTGCGCCAGTGCGCCAGTGCTTCTACAGTTTGTAGGTGAAGCCCAGTGAATAGCTAGAGCCATACTCGTCGTACTGACTGAGACGGTTTTTGCTGCCCCAATAGTAAAACTCTGGTCGATCACCAATGTTAATGGCTTCAAATTTGACGGTAATGTTATCGGTCGCCGCATACTTCGCCGTTAAATCCCACTGTACGTGGGCGTCTACAAAGCGCGAATTTTCCACAGAGACGGTGTCGATGTCACCTTCCTCGTCGGCCAACCAGTCAAGGTACTCGCTGCGATAGTTCATGGCCAAGCGAACATCCCACTGACCCTTATCGTAGCCAACGCTGATGTTGGCAGCATCTTCGGCTAACTTACGGAACGGTGTGGTATAGGTCTGGTCATCGTTGAACCGGAATGTGCTCTCAGAATCGAGGGCGTGCGTAATATTCGCCGCAGCGAATAACCCGTTGTCCCATCCATACTGAAGGTTTGCCTCAAGGCCGGTGATCTTGGATTCGTCAGCGTTGATCCAAGTTTCGACGCCATCGTTAAAGGTTATGCCATTAACGGTGGCTGCGCGCTGGATGGTCTTATAAATCGCGTTGTCGATATCTTTATGAAAAATACCGACGCTGGCAAATGTCATTCCTTCGCCGTAAAACTCTAGCGCCAAATCGAAATTGTTCGCTTCGTAGGGCTTCAGATCCGGGTTGCCGATCTTGCCAGAAACGTCGTCTCCGTCAATTTCGAGCTCAAGTGCCGGTGCAGTCGAAGTGAAGCCTGGACGGGCGAGCGCGCGCCAAATCGCAGCACGCAGCACCAGCTCTTCGGTGAAGTTGTGCTTCACAGTAACCGAGGGCGCCCAGAAGTCATGGTCGCTTGATGCGGTGGTTTGATTGCCGTCTTGATCAAAGGCTTGGCTGTCGACCTGAGTGTCTTCGTAGCGCACACCAGCAACGATGCGCGTATTGTCGACAACAAAGGTGCCCATGCCGTAAAGAGCAAAAATCTCTTCTTCGGTCACAAAGTCTTCAACGAAGGTCTCTTGGCCGTCTAGCTCCATGCCTGCGGGCAGAGCGCGCAGGGCGTAGACCGCCGCAGGGTCAGCCTGTTGACCAAATGTTTGATTAGCGAAGGGCCAGCTCAATGTTTGCGGGTTGTAGTCCGCCAGGGTTTGCCCGTCGAACACGTAGAAGTCTTTGTTGATGTCGCGATCCTTTTCCCGTGAGCGGAACTTGGCACCGAACTTCAAGGTACCAAAGTCGAATTCTTGCTCGGCGTTGATGGCAAAGGCCACCTCTTCATCCTTCGAAAGGGCGTTTTCAAATTCGGCTTCATCGAATTCCATGTTGGCAGGATTGCGTAAATCTGGATCCAGCGCATCGACGTAGGGCTTCTTCGGATCATTCCAGTAAATGTTGCCGCCAAATTCTCTGTCGTAATTGCGGAATGTGACGTCTGCGTTATTGCTGTCGTCTTCTTCGGCATAAGAAAAGCTGAGGTTCGCATCGGTCATCCAACTGCCGATGATGGTTTCACCGCCGATGTTGAAGGCCGAGATGGTTCGGACTTCTTCGCGTACACGCGTTTCGGCGTCATGACGAATGCGGCTAGTGGTCATGCCGTTGGGCAATGAGGCGGTTCGATCAAGCTTGCCGTACTCGTCCTTCCAGCGCAGTTCATCGTCGGTGTATTCGTTCCAGAACGCATTGAAGTAGACCCTTGAATCGTCAGCAAACGCGTAGTCGATCTCGTAGGTTACGCCAAGCCGCTCTCGCGTAATGTCGTAGTACCGCATCTCATAATCGTCGTCCATGTAGCCATCGGAGTCCCAGCCGTAACCGGTCTCATTGTTGTAGGTTTCGATTTCTTTCTCTGAATAGGTCAGTCCTAAAACATGACCGACGTTGTCACTCAGCTTGTCGCCGTAGGTGAAAGAAAAACGCGGGCTGTTGGCGCTTTTTGTTTGATCATTGTAGGTGGTGTCGAGCTTGACTTTGAGCAGTGTCTTTTTCAAAGATGCCGGGCTCTTCGTCTTAAAGTCGATCCTGCCGCCGATAGAGTCTGCATCTTGATCGGGGGTCAGTGACTTGGAGACTGTAATCGAGTCGAGCAACTCAGTTGGCACGCCGTCAAGAAGTACAGAGCGGTCATTTTCAGGGGCTACGATGGTGGCACCGTTCACCGCGATGGAGTTTAGGTCAGACGACAAGCCGCGAATGGTGACATAGCGTCCTTCACCTTGATCGTTTTCGATCGAAATGCCGGACAGGCGGCGAATGGCCTCCGCAGCAGTCGTGTCAGGGAAGTCACCCATGGCGTCGGAATCGACGACAGAAATGAGGCCGTCGGCGAGTTCTTGTTTATCGATAGCGGACATGAGCGATGCTCGGGTGCCCACGACTATGCTTTCTTCCATAACATCCGTTTCTGCTTGTGCAGCAGCGGTCATTGCGACAGCCAGCAGGCTTAATCCAAAGGATCCAGCTTTCATTTGATTCTCCAGTTGTGTATCCAAAAACAGTGACAAGAGGACATAACCAATACATGAACAAATGGTTTCAAGTTGGTTACGACTTGGTTTCGATTTCGCTACGGTTAGGTAGCAGTGCGGTGAGACAACGATCTCAGTGATAATGGCTAGGGAGTCGTGGTGGCATCAAAAAGCGCCACTTACTGTCAAATTATCATCACAAACCCAGCGGAGGATGCCAGCCAGCAGTGGATGCGGCGGGCAGGTCATAACGGAGGGCGAACCTTGAGTAAACGAATAGCAATTAACGGCTTCGGCAGGATTGGCAGATTGGCGATGCGTGCCGCCCAGAACACTGCAGGCGTTGACGTCGTGCACGTCAATGAGGTCGCTGGAGATGCCGAAGCAGCGGCGCATTTGCTCGAATTTGATTCCATTCACGGGCGCTGGGAAGTACCCGTGCGTTCAGCAGGTGACGCCATGATAGTAGGCGGCAACAAAGTGTCTTATACCTCAAATCGTCGGCTGGAAGACACGCGCTGGCAAGAACTGGGCATCGACATCGTGCTGGATTGCACCGGCAAGTTTAAGACCAGGGAAGCCCTGCAACCCTATCTGGAAGATGGTGTCGCCAATGTCGTGGTCTCTGCGCCGATCAAGCAAGATGTGCTCAATGTCGTTGTCGGGGTCAATGATCATCTCTTCGACCCGCGACACCATCGGCTAGTCACGGCAGCATCATGCACCACGAATTGCATTGCCCCTGTCATCAGTGTGCTGCATACGAAATTCACTATCCGGCATGGATCAATCACGACGATTCACGACATCACGAATACCCAGAGCGTTCTAGATGCCTTTCATAAAGACCCTCGTCGCGCGCGCGCCAGCGGCTTGTCGTTAATTCCCACCACGACGGGGTCTGCGACAGCAATTACCGACATTATTCCAGAGCTGCGCGGCAAATTAGACGGTGTCGCAGTTCGCGTACCGCTGGCCAACGCCTCGCTCGCGGATTGTGTGTTTGAACTCGACCAAGACGTCACGGTTGATGAAATCAATCGAACTTTGAAAAGTGCCGCGGAAGGGCCCTTGCAGGGCATTCTGGGCGTCGAAGAACGCCCGTTGGTTTCCGTCGATTATCGAGGTGATACACGATCAGGCATTGTGGATGCTCAATCCACGCTCGTGGTCGATGATCGACACGTCAAAGTGCTGGTGTGGTACGACAATGAAATCGGCTATGTCCAACGCATGATGGAACTGGTCAACAAAGCCGCTACCGTCGGTTAAACATGAGGCAGTACGCTCTAATCACAGGCAGCTATTGGGCGTTTACGCTGACGGATGGCGCATTGCGCATGCTCGTCGTGCTGTATTTCCACGAGCTCGGCTACAGTCCCTTGGATATTGCCCTGCTCTTTTTGTTCTATGAGTTGTTTGGTGTGGTGACTAATCTACTGGGTGGTTGGCTTGCTGCGCGGGCGGGTCTTGCGGTCACTCTGATTGGCGGCCTTTTTCTTCAGGTGATTGCCTTAAGCATGCTCTTGGTCGACGCGAGCTATCTGTCCGTAGGCTACGTTATGGTGGCACAAGCCTTGTCGGGTATTGCCAAAGACCTGAACAAGATGGGTGCGAAGAGCAGTGTGAAGTTAGTTGCGGGTAACAGCCAAGGCAGGTTGTACCGGTGGGTGGCCTGGCTCACCGGATCTAAGAACGCGCTGAAGGGTGTTGGCTTTTTTGCCGGTGGTGCGGGGCTGGCCTCAATCGGCTTTAGTGCATCCATCGCGGTTATGGCTGTGGCGATGGGTTTGGTTGGCATCCTCGCGCTGATGCTTTTGGATAAAAGTATGGGCAAGGCCTCATATCAGCCGAAGTTTTCTGATCTGCTGTCGAAGAGTCGCCGGATCAACCTGTTGTCGGCGGCTCGTCTTTTTCTTTTTGGTTCGCGAGACGTTTGGTTCGTGGTTGCGCTGCCTGTTTTTCTTCAGCTTGAATTGGGTTGGTCAAGTGTGTCCGTGGGTACGTTTTTGGCCGCATGGATTATTGGATACGGACTGGTTCAAGCCATGGCGCCACAGATTACCGGTCGGCTGGACAGCAGGGTGCCAGATGGGCGCACGGCCCTGGCGTGGGGGCTGGCGCTGGCAGTGGTGCCGGTGGGCATGGCTGCTGGTTTACAGCTAAGGTTTGATCCGGCTGCCGTTGTGGTTATCGGACTTGCACTCTTCGCCCTGATTTTCGCCATGAATTCGGCAGTGCATTCCTTTTTGGTGGTTTCTTACGCCGACGCCGACGGGGTGTCGCTGGATGTCGGTTTCTACTATATGGCAAATGCTGCCGGTCGACTGCTTGGCACCGTCTGCTCGGGTTGGATGTATCAGTCACACGGTCTGGCTGCCTGCCTCAGCCTGTCTGCGTTCCTCATTTTACTGGTCGCCATGATCTCCCACAAACTGCCCCGGCATTCCTAGCAAAGCACTGTTTTTTTCAGGAAATTCACGGTCGTGTAATTCCGATGTAACTCACCGGTTTTAAGTTCTGTCCGCCGTAAACCACAAGATCGACGGAAGTTGCATAAACCGAAGTAATTTGCGGTAAGGCTTATTTTAAACTCGGAGAGATACATGACTACATTGACTGTCCGCGCACTGCGCGGACTTAAGATTGTTCTTGCAGGTCTGGGGCTTTTAATGGGCACTAACGCCCTTGCCTTGGACACTGCCTCATCACTGCGCGGGACGGTAGTGGATGCGCAAGGAAACGCAGTGAGCAACGCGAGCGTTGACGTGCGTAATGCTGGTACATCATTACAGCGCAGCGTGATAACCGATGCCAATGGCATCTTCACGGTACGTAACCTTCAAGTGGCTGACGACTACGAAGTCTCGGTCACTGCACCAAGCGGAGACAGCGCATTACGTAAAGGGATCGCGCTGGATCTTGGTAAGACAACGAATATTACTTTGCAGGTGCAGTCCGCAGAGCGCATGGATGAAGTCGTCGTCGTTGCGGCTCGCGGTTTGACACAGGTAGCCCTCGGCCCCAATGCAACGTTTGATTTGGCAACGCTGCGCAACGCGCCCGCAATCAACCGAAACATCTCAGATATTCTGCGTCGAGACGCGCGTATCTTTGTTGACGAGTCTCGCGGTGATATCAATGCAGTCCAATGCGGCGGCAAGAATTCTCGTTTTAACAGCCTCACCGTTGACGGTGTGCGTATGAACGACTCGTTTGGTTTGAATTCCAGTGGGTATCCTACCGAGCGTATGCCGTTCTCCTACGATGCGATAAACCAAGTGTCAGTGGAACTGGCTCCCTTTGATGCTCAGTACGGTGGATTCACCGCTTGCAACATCAATGCGATCACAAAATCTGGAAGCAACGAATTTTTTGGCGGCTTTTTCTACGATTTCACCAACGATAGTCTGCGCGGGGATTCTCTTGAAGGCAGTGACATCACGTTAGGCGATTACGATGAAAAGCGTCGTGGTGTCTCACTTGGCGGTCCGATCATCAAGGATCGTTTGTTCTTCTTCGCCGCCTACGAAGATCTCGAAGGCGCAAACCTGTTTTCTCGCGGACCTCAGGGATCCGGTGCGATCAACGAAGTAGCGATAACCCAAGCTGAAATCGACGAGATCGTCGACATCGCACAAACGCTGTATCAATACAACCCGGGCGGTATCCCAAGCAGTTTTGATAACGAAGACGAAAAGTTGCTGGTGAAGTTAGATTGGTTCGTCAACGAGAATCATCGCGCGTCGGTTACCTACAACTACAATGACGGTTTTAACATCGTGCCTTCGGATGGTGATCTAGACGAATTCGAATTCTCCAATCATCTGTACGAACGTGGTTCGGAGCTTACATCCTACGTTGGAACGCTTTTTTCTGATTGGAATGATCGTTTTTCAACGCAACTGCGCATGAGCCATCTTGAATTGGATAATCGCCAATTGTCCGTGGGCGGAACAGATTTCGGGGAAATCCGCGTTGAATTGCAAGATATTGATGTCTACCTAGGCGGCGATGATTCCCGTCAGTCCAACAAGTTGAACTATGAAGTGGATAGTTTTTCTCTGCGTGGCACCTATGACTTTAACAATCATGCCATTACGGCGGGTTTTGAATACGAATCTCTGGATATCTTCAACCTTTTCGTCCAACACATAGAAACGGAAATACGGTTTGACGGTATCGACAATTTTCGGAACGGCTTTGCAGATGCCATTTATTACAACAATGCGCCAAGCAATAACGCCAGCGACGCAGCAGCGGATTGGGGCTACGAAGTCAGCACCCTCTTCGTACAGGATGAGTTCACGCTAACGGACGATTTGGAACTGATGATTGGCCTGCGCTACGACTGGTATACATCGGACGATAAGCCTGCGACTAACGCAACGTTCCTAGCTGACTATGGGTTTTCTAACGGCACCAACGTGGATGGTGAAGGTTTGTTGCAGCCGCGCATCGGGTTTACCTATCTGATGAATGAGCGCACGACGATTCGCGGCGGCGCGGGAATTTACTCTGGTGGCAATCCCAATGTCTGGTTGTCGAACAACTTCTCTAACAATAACGTTCTGCAGTTTGGTCAGCGTGGACGTTCATTTGGCTACACCGACGGCACTCGTTCGTTGTTCGATGCCGATGTTGTGTACGCGGGCCTCGAATCAGGCGTGCCATCAGGCCCTGGCTACGGCATTCCGCAAGAGCTGTACGATGCAGTGGCAGGGGGCGTCGGCGATAATTTCGAGATCAACTATCTTGATCCGAATTTTGAGCTGCCCTCAGACTTTAAAGCTGCGATTGGTGTGACCTATCAGGTCGACGATACGTTAATGCTGCAGGGTGATTTGTTGGTGACCAGAGGCAACGACACGGCCATCGTGCTTCGCGGTGATCTGGAGCAGACCGGACTCAATGATGAAGGTTATGCCGTTTACGATAGCGTCCGTGAGCCATCGTTTGTTCTGACGAACAGCAGTGAAGGCAACCAAAGTTTGGTCGCCTCGTTTTCGCTTGATAAGGATTTTGGTAACGGGTTGTCTGCGATTTTCGGCTACGCGTATACCGATTCAGAGGATGTGCAGCCGATGACGAGTTCTGTCGCATTCTCGAATTATCAGAACCGTGCGTTCTTTAATCCACAAGAGCAGCGGCTTTCGACATCCAACTACGAAATCAAACATCGCATGACGTTGATTTTAGATTGGAAAAAAATGCTGTTGGGCGACAACTACACGACAGTGTCAATGTACGCATCCGCGAATCAAGGCCCGTCGTACAGTCTGGCGGTCAGCGGTAATGGGATCTTCAACTTCACGCCATACCTTGAAGGCAACAATGTTCTGCTGCCCGGTGGCGCACGAAACAGCCAAGAGGGTTCTTGGTGGAGCAAGGTGGATTTGAAGGTTGAGCAAGAGTTTTCAGTTGGGCCAGGCAAGGCTTCCGTGTTCATGGTCATTGATAACCTGACAAACCTGCTTAACGATGAATGGGGCGTGCTGCGCAAGGTGAATTTCCCCAATAACGTAACGCCTGGCAATCAGCCAGAAGCTCGCATTGGTGACGCTTCACTGAGCGAAATTCGACTTGGTGTTCGATACGAGTTCTAGTCGGCCACGCTGACAAGAGATCTGGTATCTAAAGCCCCCAAACTCTTTAAGAGCTTGGGGGCTTTTTTGTGGCAGCTCACGCGGTACGAAGAACCTACTAGGCTGTATGCGGCCTCACTGTGGCGACAACCTTACGCGGCGACCTGGCTGTATCTGCGAATTTCTCAATGTCTTCGCCAATTCGCTGTTTGCCTTCGGCAGAGCTGTACATTCTTTCCCGAAAATCCTTCTCATGCGCAAAGCAGCATAGAGCCAGACCGTCCAGATCAGGCCCAAAGAACCGATGCACGAACGTTAACTGATAGTAATGGGTCATGGCACTGTGTACCTCTAAGGCGAGGGGTGCGTGAACGTCTCGCCAGTACTGGTCTGCTGCGGTGCGATCCATGTTGGGTTTAGCGATCATGGGGAACATACCCACACAGCCGGGCAGTTGATCTGCACGGAGTTCGCTCAACGGCTGGTTGAGTATGTTGCGCTCGCTGATCAAGTACAGACCGGCACAGGAGCTTGCGTCAAATTCCATCAGGTGCGCAGAAGTACCCAGTAACAGACTGGCGAAGGGCAAGTGATCGGTTTGTGCGGCGCTGGCCGTGAAGAGCAAGTTGGCTTCGCCGTTGCTTCTAGCCGGTGTTTGCTTTGTTGCAAAAAAAACCGCCAATTTTAATGCTGACATGGTTAATCTCTCTTGTTGAAAAGCATGGCTCACTCGGCAACAAAGCGCCCGTTGATACAGAACTGGCCGTATCAAAGGTCGTTAGCCCGAGCTGCCCGCACGGCCAAGGGATGTCGCACTGTTAGTGTAAACCCTTGCTGGGCTTGGCAGATTAGCACGCAGGATTCATTCACGGTCGAGGGGAGAAGACATGGCTGAACGAACGACTGAGATAAAAGACATGACAAACGTCGATACGCATCTCGATTATCAGGCAGTGGTGATTGGTGCCGGCGTTGCGGGTATCTATCAGATCAAACGCTTGGCGGATTTGGGGGTCCGTGCAACGGTCCTTGACGCCAACGCCGATCTGGGTGGCACGTGGTACAACAATCGATACCCGGGCGCTCGCTTTGATTCCGAGAGCTATACCTACAGCTATTCGTTTTCGAAAGAAGTGCTCGACGAGTGGCATTGGACTGAAAAATTTTCCCCCCAGCCCGAGACGCTGCAGTATCTGAACTTTGTCGCGGATAAATTCGAGTTGCGTCAATACATGCAGTTCGGCTGCTGGGTCGAATCCATGGTGTTCGACGATGATGCGAATTTCTGGACGATTCGGCTGGCCGACGGCCGTGAACTAACCACCCGTTTCGTCATTTCAGCGGTGGGCGTTTTGTCGACACCCACGTTACCGAATTTTGAAGGCATGGCGAGTTTTGAGGGCAAATCGTTTCACGCATCCCAATGGCCTCACGAACCCCTCGACTTGACCGGCAAGCGCGTGGCGGTTGTCGGTAGCGGGGCAACCGCAATCCAGCTTATACCTGAGGTGGCAAAGGTCGCGAAAAATCTTACGGTCTTTCAACGCCGCGCCAACTGGGCGGCACCGTTGAATAACGGTCCGATCTCGTCATCTGATATGGACGAACTGCGCGAACGCTATGATGAGATTTTTGCTACCTGCGCCCGCACACCGGGTGGGTTCGAGCATGAGCCAGACCGGCGTGGTTTTTACGACGTGAGTCGAGAAGAGCGGTTGAAGCTGTGGGACAGGCTTTACGACGAACCGGGTTTCGGCATTTGGCTGCAAAATTTCACGGACATATTTTTCGATGAGAAGGCCAATGCGGAGTTTTCCGATTACATCGCTGACCGCATTCGCCGGCGAGTCAACGACCCGGTTGTTGCCGAACTGCTGATTCCGAAGGACCACGGCTTTGGTGTTCAGCGAGTGCCCATGGAGACCGGCTATTTCGAAACCTATAACCTCGACAATGTTTCGCTGGTGGACGGCGCGGCTACTCCCATCGTGCGTGTTACACCGACGGGCATTGAAACCAGTGAAGCTGCGTTCGAGTTCGACGTGATCGTTTATGCCACGGGGTTTGATGCGTTTACGGGAGCCTTTGATCAAATCGATATCCGGGGAGCCGGCGGGGCGCGTCTGAGCGACAAGTGGGAGACAGGGCCTGTCACCTATCTCGGTGCAACGGTTCGCAGCTTTCCTAACTTTCTGATGCTTGTCGGGCCTCAAACCGCCGCATCGAACTTTCCACGTGGCGCCGAATTGAGCGTCGACTGGGTAACACCCTTGCTCCAGTACATGTGGGCGCATGATTATCAACGCTTTGATGTCGACGAGGCCGCTGAGGCTGAGTGGTCCCAGCATGTGAAGGATATGTACCAAGGGATGTTGCTGCGCAACGCAAAAAGCTGGTTCACTGGATACAACTCAAACATTGAAGGCCATGAGCACGGCAAGATGCGCTACAACATCTACAACGGCGGTGGGCCACGGTATGCCCGCATGCTCAAGGAAGCGGCGGCGAACGACTACGAAGGCATGTATTTTCAGTGAGAGCGCGGGTGAGGCCGCAGGTGCCTGAAGGCGTCCTGCGTTCGGTTCCCATGCGTCGCGTGATGGGTCCCGTGGAAGTGGCCGGCGCGGTCGCCTGGTTGCTGTCCGCACAGTCGAGTGATGAGACCGGTATCGCTAGGCCGATTGGTGGGGGTTGGGTTACTCAATAGCCCGTGTCTCGCCGAAGAACCGACGGTTTGTCCATGGCGCACGAAACGTGATTCAAGAAGGAGAAAGGGATGGCTGCAAATACGGGTCAGTCGAGTCCGGATGACGCTTGGTTAGCGACATTGGATGAAGAGGTGCTTGATCCCGAGCTGCCCATCATCGATCCCCATCACCATTTGTGGGTGCGAAACGGCTACACCTATTTGATGCCGGAGTTGGCCTCTGATTTGGCCAGCGGACACAACGTAGTGGCCACGGTCTATGCAGAATGCCATTCGATGTACCGCGCAAACGGGCCAGAGGAGCAGCGCGCTCTTGGGGAAACCGAGTTTGTGCGCGGGCAAGCCGCGATAAGTGCCAGTGGTGGCTTCGGTTCGACTCGAGCCTGTGATGCGATGTTCGGCAATGTCGATCTCACACTGGGTGCCGCCGTTGAGTCATTGCTGGAACACCACATTGATGCTTCCGGCGGAGGTTTTCGAGGCGTCAGACTTTCCAGTGGTTGGCACGCTAATCCACAGATTTCAAATGTTAGCCACCGTTCAGATCTCATGCTAGATTCGAGTGTCAACGCAGCGATAGCTGTTGTTGGCCGAATGGGCCTATCGCTGGATTGTTGGCTGTATCACACACAACTCGATGAAGTTGCTCAGCTTGCCGACGCCCATCCAGAGCTCACGATTATTCTCAATCACGTGGGCAGCCCCATTCTGGGTGGTCCGTATCGAGGCAAAGACGACGAAGTCTTTGCTGAATGGAAAGCAGCAATTCTTCGGGTGAGTGAGCGTCACAATGTGTTTGTGAAACTCGGCGCGATGCCAATCCGTATGCCCAGTTACGATGGCGATCGGACCCTGCCGCCCGGTTCTCAGGAGGTTGCCGCTGCTTGGCGTCCCTGGATGGAAACCTGTATCGAGGCTTTTGGTTCTGGGCGCTCTATGTACGAGTCGAATTTTCCGGTGCAAAAACGCTGGTGCAGCTATCAGGTTTGCTGGAACGCGTTTAAACGTATTTCCGCCGGCGCGTCGGCATTGGAAAAAGCTGATCTGTTTGCCGGTGCAGCGGCACGAGCCTACCGTATGGAGACATTTCGATAATCCTGGCGGACGCTTTCATACGGTGAGTCGGTTTAGAGCAAGGGAAGCAAAACTGACTCAAATTATGATGGACATTATTTTAAGCTCCTGTAAAAAATTGGCTTATCACCAGCGGAGCAAAATCAATGGAAGTTGTTAACAAAGTCTTACCCAATCAGGAACAGATCGAAGGTTTTATGGCGCCGGGTCAGGATGGCCCGATATACATGTTGAACCTGCTGACGTTCAAGGAAAAAGCCGAGTATCCAGACGGTCGCGACACTGATTTGACCGGGGCTGAGGCCTACGCCATATACGGTGCAGAGGTGGTTGGCCATTTGGCGAAGGTCGGTGGCAGTCCGATGTTCTCCGCCAACGTTGAGCGTCTTATGTTGGGTGAGGTGGAAGAGCTTTGGGATACAGCAGCCATTGCCATGTACCCGTCGCGAAAAGCCATGATGGAGATGATGAGCTCCCCGGATTATCAAGCCTCTGCCGTTCACCGGACAGCAGGATTAGCAGGCCAATTGAACATCGAATTGGTAGAACCCATAGGCGCTTGGTTGATGTCGCAGTAGGGTTTGAACCCCACACAGGGTCTCGCGGCGTGGAACTGAATACGGCATTTGACCGGTTAAAGCCGCAGTAGTTAGCGGGTCGCCGCCTACTGCGCTTCTAAGTTGCCGTGTATCAACCACGCACAAAGTTACGAATCACTTCACCCGGACGATTGCCGGTATGCACGCCGTTTTGTACAACCACCTGCCCCGCGACAATGGTCGCGTCGTAGCCTTGGCTTTTGACGATGAAACGCCCGCCGCCATGAGGGAAATCGTTCACGTACTCCGGGTGACAGGTATGCAGGTTTTCATAATCAATCACGTTGATGTCTGCATGCCATCCTTCGCGGAGTTCGCCGCGTTCCTTCAGTCCGATGATGTCTGCTGACTTGCCGGTGATGCGATGAATCGCCTCTGGCAGGCTGTAAACACCTTGTTTGCGGGTCAGCTCGCTCAATAAGACAGTGGGTGAGTCTGTGTCGGTGAAAAAGCCCACATGGGCACCTGCGTCACCCAGCATTGGGACGACATGGGGCAGTTGCATGTAGTTCCACTGGTTTTCGAGGTTTCCGCCAAACATCCAGTAGTTGAAAAATTCGCGACCTTCAGAGGCCAGTAAGCGATCAACATAGACCTCTACGGGGTCTTTGCCAGCGTTTTCCGCCAGCTGTAGCAAGCTTGCACGTCGTCCGAAATCCAAGTCAGGCGTTTGCTCGTTGCCAAAGGGATGCAGCATGGGCGCGAGATGCTTCATGTCTCCAGACGCGATGCCTTCTGCAATCAGGTTTGTTCGCGTTGCTGCATTTTTAAGCGCGTCAACTCGAGCAGACAACGAGGGGAGTGCCATCAGGTCACGCCAAGCGGCGGACTTTTTGGTGAAGGGTGAGAGTTGAGCAAGGCCAAAGAAGGCGCCACTTGGGCGGGTATGACAAAGGCTCGCCAGACGCTTGCCGCCGGTATTTTGTTCTTCAAAAAATTCCTCCCACCGCGCAACGCCACCGTCGCCTGCTGCCCCCGTACCCCCTGAGAACAGAACCTGACAACCGAGATCGGTGGCGTCACGGAACATCTGCAGCTCGGTTTCAAACCGTGTTTGCATGTCGTTCGCCGACTGGAACAGAGCGCCGTGTCCGCCACCGGCGACGATGGCTTCTTGGATCGCCTTAGTCTCTCTTAGGTCGGCCCAGGTGCCGGGCGTGCATCTGCCGTCGGGAACGGTATGCAGTAAAAAACGCGAAGTCGAAAAGCCGACGGCACCTTCTTCTACCGATTGTTTAACCATCTGCGCGATGTGTTCAAGTTCTCGGTCGTCGGGTTGTGCGCCTTCGTCCATGCTTCTGTCGCCCATGGCTTCGTAACGAATCGCTGAGTGTCCCGCCAAACCAACCACATTGAGCGCGGGTTGTAGAGACTGCACGGAATCCAGATATTCACCATAGCTGGTCCAATCCCACGGGAGGCCATCCATGATCGCATCTGCTGCGATGTCTTCGACCGACTCCATCAATTCCGCTAAATATCGACGGTTTTTGGGGCTGCACGGGGCAAAGGTAACACCGCAGTTACCGATCATCGCGGTGGTGACACCGTGGTAAGAGCTTGAGCTCATCAAGGGGTCCCAACCGATCTGGGCGTCTAGGTGGGTGTGTAAATCAACGAAACCTGGGGTGACAATTTTGCCCGACGCATCCAGCGTGTCTTTTGCCGTCACGCCGGTTAAGTCGCCAATGCGTTTGATTCGGCCGCCGCTAATCGCGATATCAGCCGTGACGGCGTCAGTACCACTGCCGTCGATGACCGAACCGCCCTTAATGATGAGATCGTATTCCATTCCCCAGTCCTCCACGAAATGTATTTATTATTGGTGTCACGTTTGCTTAGAAAATGCCGGTTGGCACATCCCCCGTCAAGCCTTGCCCGGGCCTTGACGGACCAAGCAAGTCGAATCCATTCTTAGAGCTAAGGTGAAAAGAAGGAAACGAGCATGGCTGAAGTGGTTCTTGTGACCGGCGTGGGACCGGGTACCGGCAAATCGATTGTTGAGCGATTCGCGGCGGCGGGCTACTGCGTGGCAATGCTTGCCCGCTCGCAAGAGCGGCTGACGCAAATTGAATCGGCAACGCCAAATACTCATGCCTTCGTTTGCGACGTGGCAGATGAAGCGGCGCTTGCCGAGACGTTGTTGACGATTCGCGCCTCGCTTGGTGCGCCAAACATCGTTGTTCACAACGCTGTCGGTGCCGAGCGTGGCACCTACGCAGAGGTTGATCCGCAGAATATGCGACGCGCGTTTGAGATCAACACCATGGCATTGCTGTCCTTAGCCAAACAGCTGATACCTGATATGGAGACTGCCGGCAGTGGTGCGCTGATCTGCACGGGTAATACGTCTGCCTATCGTGGCAAGGCGCGCTTTGCTGGGTTCGCTCCCACCAAGGCCGCACAGCGCATACTCTTGGAGAGCATCGCCCGGGAGGCAGGACCCAAGGGTGTGCATGCGGCCTATGTCGCGATAGATGCCGTGATCGATCTCGAATGGACTCGCGAGTTCTTTGCCGACAAGCCGGATGACTTTTTCTGTCAGCCCAGTGACATCGCCGAGGAAGTATTCCGCATTGCACATCAACCGCGCAGTGCGTGGTCGTTTGAATCCGTTATTCGGCCCTACGGAGAGGTTTGGTAATCATGAGCAATCACGTACTTCGTATTTTTTCGTATTTGCCCAATCCCCGTGTTTGGAAAGCGCTGATTGCAGCGGACTATCTTGGGGTGTCGGTGGAAGTGTTGGGCGATAAACCCAAAAACCTCGGTAACTGGCTATGGGACTTTGATGCCCGTGAGCTGGCGCAAGATGAGAAAACCGAAGACAGCCCCCATGCGCGAGTGAGTCGGCGGGGTTTTTCTGGGGCGCTCTACAAAACCGATGCCTTCATGCGCACTCAGCCCTACGGCACGGTGCCAGCAGCGTTTAGCCCCGACGGCGAAGTGGGCGTGTTTGAATCCAACAGTATTTTGCGCGCGGTTGCGCGATCGGCACAGGATGACACTGGCCTGTATGGTTTCACCCCGATGGACGCATCGCGCATCGACAGCTTCTTGGATGCGACACTGGTATTCGGGCGCGAAGCGCAGGTGTACCTGCTCGGTATCGATGGCATCTCCCAAGAGCTGCATACTCGAATGGCCGGCGCGTTTGAATTCTATATGGACGGCATTGAACGCGCTTTGGAGCACTCTGCCTTCATCGCTGGCGATCAAGTCAGCATTGCCGACATCGCCTTCGCCTGCGATGTGAGTCAGTTTTTACGCGAACGCCTCATGGGCTCTGGGCTCGAAGCGGCGTCACTGCCAGTGATCAGCGAAAATGCCGAGGCCTCGTTTCCTCGGGCGTTTGCACATCTTTTCACACTGATCGAAGAACCTCAGTTCAATCGCTATTTAGACGATTACACCCAGCACTTTAGAAGTTAATACCTATCCTCGCTTGTCCCGTGGAATGAAGTCGGTGGCAGACGCATTGGCCCGTGATAGGTTGTTCCGTCTGCTCAACCCCTGAGTATTTGGATCGCGCAACGCGGTCTGTGTGCGCCAAGTATTTCCTCGATAAGGCAAAGTGTCGAATGCTTCTCGTTTTCAGCCATCCAAAACCCTCTCAAATGTATTCCGCTTAAACAAATGATTTCTTTTGACTACCTTCGTGATGAAAAGTGAGAGGGAACGGTTATGAATAATTTTTGGCTTTTGCTATCAGTCCTGTTTTTTTCTGCATGCGGTGGGGGTGGGTCTGGAGGCAGTCAAGCGCCGATGGATCAAGGTCAAGCGCCAGCGCCGGAAACGAGTGAAGATGCCCAAGTTCAGGGCGAGGCAGGGTTGGAGGGCTACACCCTTCCCGATCGTATAACGCTTATCGAAACAAATTGATGGTGGCGGAAATGAAAAAAGTATTAACAGCTATGGCGCTGAGTTGTCTCCCTGCGTTGGGGTTTGGCGCGGCCTATGACGAAGATCAAGCCAGTTTTTATACCTCTGGCGGAGAAGTTGACGACGTATTGAATTTTATTGACGAGATGGTGTGTATTGTCAATAACGCGCGATTGGAGGCATTTGTTAACGACGGTATTTATCGAGCGAGAATTTACGGTGACACCTGCGAAACAGAAAGCGAAAACAGTCGTTCGGCTGATTCCGCTGCGCCGCGAGACAGTAAAACAGGCGGAGCCCCGGACCCAAGAACAAGCGAGCCCCAAGAACCACTTGACATTATTATTAGAGTTACGCGAGCCGATGCCGAGTCGCCAGTTCTGTCACATGGATGGTTCGAGGTTTTAGCGGAAGGTTCGGACAGCGGATTGCCAGAGGGTGCCGGCTTCAACGTGTATACCAATATCGTGCAGACGGGCAGCGTTTCAGAGGATTCACCGAATGGTGAGAGGGTGATGCGGTACGCGATTGAGGCCAATGAAGTACTCGCGGCGATATTGCCTCCCGAGATTCCCCGCAAAGAGTCGACTATAGGACTGGGGTATATCGAAGCCAGAGGTAAAACACTGCGCTACAAACAGAACTTATTTGAGGATGTTTCAAGTGTGGTTGCCGAATCTGGCGAAAACGGAGAGGCAAACGGAATCTTTGAGCATACCTCATGGGTAGGTGACGGCGAGGAATATAGGCCGGTGGTGCAAGAAAAGGCTTTTGGCGTGGACGCGAATAACAGGGTTTTGTGCACTCAACTACGTCAGGTAGAGGGCTTAGATTATAGGGGTGGGGATCCTGACACTTTTGAGCCCGCGCGAACCGACTTTACCCGTTACCCTGATGATGGAATAACGGACGAAGAAATCTGTTTTTCCACCGACATCGCCAATGCTTTTCGCGAAGTTTGGAGTTACGGAGTTTACGACGGCAGTGGCGATCGTTTTGAGTTGACCAACCTGCAGTTTCCTCTCAAAGCCTTGGCGAATGAAGGGACGGCCAACGAACGAGAAGTGTCTGCTTATGCCGACTACTTTGGCGTAAGCGTTGGTGTTGAGTCGCTGCCTTATGTGACGGATTCACTTCTGTTTGAACGGGAAGACATGATAGCGGCGGAAGGGCAGACAAAGCCCACATATACGCTGCGGCCGCGCAACGTGCGGCTTGAAAAAGACTTCCGTGAATATGCTTCGCTTTCCAGTCTTGAAGGATTAGTTCTTGGGTTTGATCCAACAAATATCATTGACTGGTCTGACGAGCTGAGCTTGCTCAGTCCCGCTTTTTCAGACACTTCGGTTTACGCCGAGTATCAAGGCAGTTTCGATGCCGAATCTCAAACCTTTCTGTTCACTCAGGGAATTACCTTTTACCCAAACTACGCATCCGAGACCCTAGAAACGCCGATCAGTTTCACGGTGAGCGACTGGCTCAACACGATGCGCAGAAATGACGTGCAGTTGGATAATGAAGATGGTTCAGAGTACGCGCAGTTGCGGGTCTTCAGTCATGATACAAATAGAAATTATGTGATCGACGATAAAGCTATGAACAACCCAAATGACGGGTCCGCCCCGGAAAGTAGTGATGATCCGAGTTCTGGCATCTGGTCCCGAGCGACAACGGTTGTGAGGGATTTCTCTGAAATTGCTGAAGGTTTGAAATGTTTGGTGGAGTGTCCGACTTCTCAGCTGTTGAGGAACACTTACACCGATGTGCTGGCGAAAGCGCTTGCGGCAGATGAGGGGCCGATTTCGTCCGCCTCTCCTAGCCCATATGCGGGCGCAGTGCCCTATGTAACTGAGCGCCAGACGGTAAGCGTCAATATTTGTGGGGACGGTAGAACAGATCCTGAATGCTTCGTTGATTGGGATTATGAGGTGGGAGACTGGGCCGACGGTTTTATTGCCCGGGAAATTACCGACTATTCTTTAGTGGATGGTGAAGTCACTGAAAATGGTGAAATTTTGTCGCACGGGGTTGCAGACCAAATTCGCGAGATGATGGAGTTAAATCGTGTGAGTTACGCGCCGAATTTGCTTGAAGGGGCAACGGCGGAAGTTCGAGGGATATTTTCAACGAATAATTTGGATCTGTCATGGGGACTCCAGAGTGGCCCCTTGGTGTTGGCTAGTGATTTAGACGAGCTGGAATGCCCGAAACAAACGGATTCAACAGAGTATATCGACTCACCACCACCCGATTTCACTGCCGCTGAAGCCCAAGAAACACGATATTGCGTCGAAAAACTTCTCTACGAATCCGATTTAACGACCTACAGGCTTATCGTTGAAGTTCAGCCCTCATTTGACGTCTTTGATTCAGGAGGAAACCCTTTCGTCTTCGAGCACCCCAAAGAAATGAGCTACGACGTGCCTGATGATGAATCCATTTTCGGAGAAGATGCTGGCAAAAAGCTTCGCCTGACATATTACGGATTTGGGGCTTTGACCGGCATACCCCAGCATTTGGTTGATATTCGTACGGGTGAAAGCCTCGGGCAGTACTTTGATGGCGAATGGCAAGAAAATTATCGTTATCTCCCTCGGTTCACAATGCCGGATGGCGCAGAAGTCACGGATACCGCTACCGGCCTAAGGTATCGAGTGAAAGCACTGGCAGGTCTGGACAATTTATCCCTTCAACCTGAGGCTCGAGGCAGCATTAGCTATTCTTCATCGGACGAAGAATCATTATTTGACTCCGTGCTTGTGGATGTTGGTCCTACTGGGGCAGCGGAAAATTTTATCGGTGATATTCCAGCAAAGAGCGACATGATTAATGGCGGGGAACCTGCAGTCGTTAGCGGCGAAATACTTTTTGACCCCAGCGGCTCTTGAGCGGACTCAAAGTGAACCAAGGCCGGGTATTCCATTGATCGGAGCTCGTGGCGCAGTGCAATCAGACAGGCTACAGCCTTGCATAAGGTTCCAGCGAAGATGCAATGCCGGACCTGTTCGACGCTTTTTACAAAGTGGGCTTAGCGTTATTTGCTTGATTGAGAAAGGCCCCTGCCGCCGAATTTTCGTGGCGCAGGGCCTTGAGCAGAGCGACCAGATTGTCGTCTCGTTCGGTTTCCAACTGAGTCACGGTGCGGCCAGCCGCCTGCTGGTCGGATTGCTCGACAATGCGATCAATGAGCTTCTCATCCAGATCAGGCACATCGGTGAGCTTGGTCCAAGGCCACTCTAGGCAAGGGCCAAACTGCTCTAAAAAATGCTTCATACCCGCTTGTCCCCCGGCCACACGATAGGTTTCAAACAGGCCCTTTTGCGCCCATCGCAAACCAAAACTGTGCGTAATAATGTCGTCGATTTGCTCGGTCGTGGCGACGCCATCTTTCACTAACCACAGTGCTTCGCGCCACAGGGCTTCCAGCAAACGGTCGCCCACATGAGCGGGCACCTCGGCGCCCAATACGATGGGTTTCATACCAAGCGAGCGCAGTACACTTTGTGCGTGATCCATCCGCTGTGTCGGTACGAGGGGGCTGGCCACGCATTCGACCAAGGGCAGTAGATACACCGGGTTGTAGGGGTGCGCGACAATAATTTGCTCTGGGCGCAGGGCTTGAGCTTGCAGTTCGCTCGGCATAAATCCTGAGGTGGACGAAGCGACGATGGCCGTGGTCGGACACATCTGCTGAATTTCGGCTAACACTGACTGTTTGACGGACAGACGTTCTGGTGTGGATTCTTGTATCCAATCGGCGTTCATGACGGCATTGGCCAGGGAGTCGCAGATGCGCAGTTCACCCTCAGTGGGCAAGGCGTCATAAACCTCAGACATAGACTGCCTCGCGCGCTGGATAACATCCTGCAGTACCGTAATCGACTCTGTATTCGGGTCGTAAAAGTCGACGTCCCAACCTTGCAGCAAAAAACGCGCTGCCCAACCGGAGCCGATAACACCCCCGCCGATAATCGCTGCAGTGTTCATGAGAGCGGATCGCACTTGACCAGATTCAGTTCGGCTCTCACCTCCGCCGGTGTCATAAGTTCCACCCCCATCGCACGAATGATGGTGGCCGCTCTTTCTACCAGTTCGGCATTGCTGGCCAGACGCCCTTTGTCCAGCCAAATATTGTCTTCCAGTCCAACCCGAACGTTAGCACCTGCAAGAGTGGCCGCCGCAACGTAGGGCATTTGGTTTTGGCCAATACTGAAGGCCGAATAGACCCAATCCTTGGGGATGTTGTTCACCATGGCCATCAGCGTGTTGAGATCATCGGGCGCGCCCCATGGAATGCCCATGCAAAGCTGCACCATGGCCGGTGATTCGATCCAGCCCTCGTCCACGAGGCGCTTGGCCAGCCACAGGTGGCCGGTATCGAAAGCTTCAATTTCAATTTGAATGCCAAGGTCTGTCATCCGTTTTGCCATGTCCCGCAAGATGCCTGGCGTATTGGTCATCACATAATCGGCTTCTGCGAAATTCATGGTGCCGCAGTCTAGGGTGGCAATCTCTGGGCGACAGACTGCCAAATGGGCAACGCGTTCCGCTGATGACACCATGTCTGTACCCTCAGGATTGAGCGGCAGCGGTGCGTCCGGTGGTCCAAACACCAAGTCGCCGCCCATGCCAGCGGTAAGGTTAATGACCACGTCCGTGTCAGACGCCCGAATGCGCTCTACAACCTCTCTGTAGAGGTGAACGTCTCTCACTGGTGCCCCGGTTTCAGGGTCTCGGACATGGCAGTGCACGATCGCGGCACCAGCTCGAGCTGAATCAATGGCTTCGGCTGCAATCTGCTCTGGGCTTCTGGGCACTTTGGGGCTTCGCTCCTGAGTGCCACCAGAACCCGTCAGCGCGGCGGTGATGAACAGTTTCTTGCGCATGGCTAACGACATTGACGTTCCTGAGATTCGCTTGGGATTTGGTGAAAATCGCGATTTGAGTCGAGATACTGACAATCAATTCAAGGTCGGTAAAGAGCCGTGTTATTCCCTAGGCAGGGAGCGACGAGAGGTGTGCTGCGATTTCCTCTCGAGTTGGCAAGGCGGTTTGAGCACCGGTTTTCAAACAGGCCAGCGAGCCTGCCACGCAGCCCCATCGCAGCGCGGTATTGAATGACTCGCCCGCATCCAGCGCAGCGGCAAAAGCGCCGCAAAACGCATCACCTGCACCAACCGTATCGATGGGGCTCACGGGCAGGGCAGGTATGGCGATTTGCTCGCCATGGTGATGGGCCAAGCATCCCTTCGCCCCCAGCGTGAGAACCACGGAATTTCCGGTCTGTTGCGCCACGTTGCTCAACAGCGTTGCGATGTCGCCGTCGCTGGGCACGTCTAAATACAGGCCTAGCTGCACCAACTCGACCTCGTTGATCACAAGAACGGCTACCTGCTGCAACAATTCAATCTCAACGGGTTGCATGGGGGCCAAATTCCAGACGATCTTGGCCGAAGCCTCATTGGCATAGCCGATCGCCTGGGCCATTTCGCCGACGGGTATTTCCATTTGCAGCAAAAGTAAGCCGCCTGTCGTTATTGTCGCGGGTGTAAGTTGGTCGTGAGAGGCGTCTGTGTTTGCACCTGAAAAAACGACGATGGCATTTTCTCCGTCACGATCCACAGTGATCGAGGCAGTGCCCGTGGGTAGATTGCTTAACGCCACGGCCTCAGTGTTTACGCCGTCAGCCAGCAGGCCTGCCAGGGCGATATTGCCCAGTCCATCGGCACCGACCGCGCCTGCCATGTGTACGGTTGCCCCGGCTCTCGCGGCGGCTAAGGCTTGGTTGCCTCCCTTCCCGCCGGGCAAAGCAACCATGTTGGTCGCCAAAAGGGTTTCACCCGGCGCAGGCAGCGCGGGTACCTGATAGACGTAATCAACGTTGAGAGAACCGAATACCGTAATCATAGGGTGCCTTTTTACTGCCTCTAAAGATCTTGCGTTGACTGCAGAGTCTGCTGAGACTTCCTGCATTCAGTGTACTACCAAGGAAGTGTGAATGACGTTACCAGACGACTATGCCGAACGCGTTTATGCCGGCGTCTTGGGCAAAACAATTGGCGTTTATTTAGGCCGGCCTTTTGAAGGTTGGACCTATGAAAGGATCCAAGCCCGGCTTGGCGATATCGAGTATTACGTCCACGACAAAGTAGGCGTGCCCTTGTTAGTCACCGATGACGATATCGCAGGCACGTTTGCATTCTTGCGGACACTGATGGACAACGGCTTCGATCCAGAGCTTTCTGCCCAGGCCATGGGTGAGGGTTGGCTCAACTATCTGATCGAGGGTAAGACCGTGCTGTGGTGGGGTGGTCTGGGCAACTCCACGGAGCATACGGCCTATCTGCGCCTGAAAAACGGTATTAAAGCGCCAGCCAGTGGTTCCGCAGCCCTGAATTCCCGGGTGGTATCCGAGCAGATCGGAGCGCAAATTTTCATTGATGGTTGGGCCATGGTGTCGCCGGGTGATCCTGATCAAGCGGCCAAGCTTGCCGAGCGGGCAGCCAAGGTGAGTCACGATGGCGAGGCAGTGCATGGAGCCGTGGCCTTGGCGGTTATGGAAGCCATGGCTTTTGTGGAACGCGACACAAATCGTTTGTTGGACAAAGCCTTGGAATACATCCCCGGTGATTCGGTGATCGCAAGCATGATTGGCGATATTCGACGATGGCATCAGCGTGAACCCGATTGGCGTGTGGCCCGCGAGATGCTTTCAGAGCAGTACGGATACGATACTTACGGAGGCAATTGCCACATCGTGCCAAATCACGGCTTGATCATTCTCGCCCTGCTGTACGGTAACGATGACTTCTCGGACACACTGAAGATCATTAACACCTGCGGTTGGGACACCGACTGCAATTCAGGAAACTTAGGCTGTCTGATGGGGATTAAGGAAGGCCTCGCCGGAATTGATGTGGGGCTGTCGCGAGGCTTGGATTGGCGCGGTCCGGTCGCCGATCGTATTTACGTGCCCACCGCAGACCCGAGTTGGAGTATCTCCGATTGCGTACTGGAGACCCAACACATTGTAAATGCGGCATTGGCCTTACGCGGAGATCAGGCGTGGCGTCCGAAAAGCGGGGCGCAGTTCCACTTCGACATGCCCGGCAGCGTGCAGGGTTTCACGGTGACCGACGGTGATGGTGTCATTACCAATCAGCTTGGCGTGAGTCAGGCAGGCCAGCACGCACTGCGTTTGCAGGGGCAAGGATTGGCCCGATTCGGTACACCCACGTTTGCTCCAAGCGCAGACTTTGCGGCATGGACAGAACAGTCCTGGAATCCCTATCCGTTGATTGCCTCTCCCAGGGTGTATCCCGGCCAGATACTCAATGCCACGCTATTGCAGGGTGAGGGCGCCAGCGTCCGCCTCTATGTGGCTTATTACGATGCCAATGATGACGTGCAGCGAGTGTATTCGGCGGCGCAGTCGGTAAACGAGCGCGCGGATCTGTCTTTTTCGATTCCTGAACAGGCGTTCCCGGCATTCGAAGTGGGCGTGGAAACGGCAGGCACAGTCTATTTGGATTGTCTGGGCTGGTCGGGCGAACCACGCTATATCGGCACTCGACCGCCAGGTCGTCGCCGCGGCGGCTCGATGTGGCGCCGCTCATGGGTGAATGGTGTGGACGAATTTATGGCGATGCCCTGGGTAGAGCCTTTTCGTCTGATTCAAAACGCCGGTCGAGGTTTGTTGATTCAGGGCAATCGAGATTGGCGTGATATCGTCGTGAGCGCCGACGTTTGCTGTCACTTGGGTGTTTGCGCTGGCGTGGCGGTTCGCGTTCAGGGCATGCGCCGTTACTATTCGTTGATACTGCACCGCTCGGGTGAGGTGCAAATCACGAAGGTCGTTGGCGAAGAAACGGTGCTGGCGCGGGCACCATGTGTGTGGGAATTGGGGCAAACCTATCAGCTGCAATTGTGCGTACGCGGTGCTGACCTGATCGCCTGTGTCGACGGCACGGAAGTGCTTACCGCATCCGATGAGACGCTTACCTGTGGCGGTATGGCCTTAGTGATCGAAGAAGGCAGAACGGCGACTCAGCAAATCACGGTAGCACCGGCGTAGCGGCTGGTTTGGTGCCCATGGGAAGTAACGGGAAAAGGACGAGAAACCATGACTGAATCTACAACGGGTCCAAGAAATTTGGACGAAAGGTCTAACGCGGAAATCAAGGCCCGCTGGAAGATTGATGCAAGCATCCAGCCCGAAGACCGACCGTTGGCCGAGCTTGATCCCGGTAACGGCGACTGGTTCGAGCAGGACAAGGAACTGCGCGTGTTTGAGCGTTTGCGGCAACAGTCGCCGGTGCATCTGACCGAAGAGAGCCAATTTGGGCCGTACTGGTCCATTACCCGCTTCGACGACGTGAAGTACGTAGATACAAACCAACAGCTGTTTTCCTCAGACATCATGAATGGTGGTATTCGCCTTGGTGGGCGTCCCTTGGACGCACCACCACCGGATTTGTTTCATCTGCCCATGTTCATCATGGAGGATCAGCCCGTTCACGACGACCAGCGTAAGACCGTCGCGCCGATGTTTACCGCGACCCGGTTAGCCGCGATGGGAGAACTGATTCGCCAGCGTGCCGGCGCCATTCTCGATGGCTTGCCGCGGGGAGAGGACTTCAACTGGGTGCGTGAGGTATCTGTTGAGCTAACAGGCCAAATGCTCGCCACGTTGTTTGATGTGCCCCAAGAAGATCGGCACAAGTTGATCCATTGGTCTGACACGGTAGAGCGTATCGGCGATCCGGATTATTTCGACAGCCCGGCCGAAGGCTTTGCGGAAATTTGGAAGTGTTTTGAGTACTTCAACGACATTTGGCAAGCACGCCAAGCGGCGAGCACGCCGGGTGAAGATCTGATCTCCTTCTTGGCCCATGGCGAGGCCACCAAGAACATGGCACCGAATGAATTTCTCGGCAACGTGCTGCTGCTGATTGTTGGCGGTAACGACACCACGCGTAACTCCATCAGCGCCGGTGTGCAGGCGCTGAATCGATTTCCAGAGGAATACGACAAGCTCAAGGGGAATGTAAACCTCATTCCGAGCATGGTGTCAGAAATCGTGCGTTGGCAGAGTCCCGTTGCTCATATGTGTCGCACGGCCATGGCTGATGTGGAAATTGGCGGTCAGCAGATACGTAAGATGGACAAACTCGCCATTTGGTACCTTTCAGGCAATCGCGACGAGAGCCACTTTGCGGATGCGAACCGGCTGATTATTGATCGGCCGAACGTGCGGCAGCACTTAGCCTTTGGTTACGGCATTCACCGGTGTCTGGGTAATCGTTTGGCGGAGATGCAGCTGAAAATTCTATGGGAAGAGATCATGGCGCGCTTCTCTCATGTGGAAGTCGTGGGCGACCCAAGCTACCTCAACTCCAGCTTCATTCGTGGTATCACCGATCTGCCGGTTCGGGTCCACGACCGCTAGGGTTCAAACCACCGGAAGCAGCGCTTGGCCAAGGTCGAGATATTCTTGGCCTTCATCGGCGTAACCCAGTTCCAGCAGATGGATGCCCGTTGAAACGATTTCCACAAAGCCCCAGCTGATAATGGCCGGGTGAGACACATGTGTTTGCTCCGCAAGCCAAGCGGCCCGCTGGATGAGAGCCTTTGCGGGGTCAGCGATTCGATATGCTTCGATCCAGTTGCGCAGCAAAATTCCCAAGTCGTATGCGGCCTCAAAGAACAGACCGTCTGGATCTACAAGCTTGTAATTTGACGGTTCGGCCGGTTGTCTGGCCTGTGATTCCGCCAAGGTGTTGTGTTCGTGGGCGTCGCCGTGAACCAAGACGAAAGCATCTTGCTGCCACTGCGAGCGGCGCAGATCAATGTGATCGAGGGCTCGGTGCATCAGCGCTTTTTCCACATGTCCGACCACCTTGGTCGGTGTGTGTTGAATGTGGTGGTACAGCCAATCGGCTTTCTTCGTGCCATCGACTAACGCCGACGGATCGACATTTGCCCGCCAACTGAGTTGGAGTGCCTGAGTAATATGCTGCAGCTGTTGTTGGATCGGCAGACCACTGTTCGCGATGGGCGCGCCAAGTTCTTCGACAACCAGCACCCGCTTCTCTGGATTTGCGCCGATCAGTTTGGCGTAGCCACGTCCTTTTGCGGCCTGTAGTCCTGCCAGCTCGGCGGTCATGTCTTGGTCAGTGGGCATCATGACTTTGACAACGCAACGGGTACCATCGGTTCTTCGGGTTAACGCCAGATAACTCTCTGATCCGCCCGCTAGGGTTTCAACGAATGTGAGGTCGAATGCATTCAGTGTTTCTCCTACCACGTCGTGGAGGTTCTCAAGCCACTGCTTTCCCTGCGGGCCTAGCAATTCGGCGCGCCTGAGGGTGAGGTCTGAAGGTACGGCATTCATGGTGTGTGATCCTTTGGCGCTCGCGTGTCCAAGGTATTATTACCGTTTCCTGCACCGTAGAATGTGATCGTACTACATTCAAATCTAACCCAAGGAGAGTTCAGTGCTGGATTATCAACTGCAGGGCGACGTTGCTGTTTTGACCATGGACGATGGCAAGGCGAATGCCGTAAGCCATGCTTACATCGATGCATTGTCTGAGGGCTTGGATCGCGCTGAAAACGAAGCCAAGGCCATGGTGTTGCTTGGTCGTGCTGGAGTTTTTAGTGCAGGGTTCGATCTGAAAGAAATCGGTAAAGGGCCAGCGGAAAGCAAAGCCTTGGTCGACCGTGGAGCAGCAATGTTGTTCCGGCTGTTTACGTTCCCGATGCCTGTGGTGGCCGCCAGTGCCGGTCATGCCATCGCCGCCGGTGCATTGCTCTTACTGGCCTCAGATACTCGCATCGGTGTGGGTGGTGACGCTAAATACGGACTGAACGAAACGGCCATTGGTATGACCCTGCCTCCGTTTGGCCTGCAAATGGGACTTTGTCGTTTGTCCAAGCGGCATCACACCGAAGCCATGATTCAAGCGCATCTGTACGATGCGGAATCCGCTCAAAAAGTGGGATATCTGGATCAGGTGGTGTCACCCGAAACCCTCGATCAGTCGGCTATTGCTGCCGCGTCCAAGTTGGCAGAATTACCGACAAAGGCTTATGCAGCGATGAAGCTGGATGTGCGTAAGCAATACATCGACATCATCGCGGCGAGTTTAGCCTGAGCGAGAGCCACCGACAGTTGCAAAAAGCGCAAGGAAAATCCGGGGTTACGTCGTTTTTAGCGGTTCATTCCGAGTGATACAGCGCTTGATGTGGTTACTCGCTTGGCAGTAGAATGCGCGCCCGGATTGGGAAGGTTGCTCCGCAGTGCAGAGATGGACGCCTTGTCGGGAAAAGCCGTGAACGGGCTGAAAACGGTTCGATCGTGCTGGAGGCGTTTTGGTTGAACGATATTCGACGCCGTCAGCGTACTTTGGAGAAGTTTGGAGACGCCCATTAAAAAGGCAAGCAAGCGAGTTGATCGCTCGTTGTTGAATGACGATATTTCTGCCGCCAACGTGCGCCTAGTGGCAGCGGATGGCAGTCAGCGTGGCATCGTGTCGAGAGCCGAAGCGCTGGCGGAAGCGAGAGCAGCAGGGCTGGATTTGGTTCTGGTTGCTGTGGATGCAAATCCACCGGTCTGCAAAGTCATGGACTATGGGAAACATTTGTTTGAGCTGAAGAAAACCAAGGCAGCTCAAAGAAAGAAGCAAAAACAGATCCAAGTGAAAGAGATGAAGTTCCGTCCTGGCACGGAAGAAGGTGACTATCAGGTAAAACTACGCAACCTGAAGCGCTTTCTCGAAGAAGGGGACAAGACGAAAGTGTCTTTGCGTTTCCGCGGTCGTGAAGTGGTGCATCCCGAAATTGGTATGAACCTGATGAAGCGCATTGCGGAAGATCTAGATGAACTGGGCTCTGTGGAATCAGAACCTAAGTTCGAAGGACGCCAAGTCATTATGGTTTTGGCCCCACGAAAAAATAGAAAGGCGCAGGCTCCGAAAGAAGCCTCTTAGACCGCGTTTAACGACGCATCTATGCAAGCGCATGGGGACTGTGTTGCACAGACCAGCAAGAATTCGGGCGAAAGCTCAATTCTTTAATCGCCTCGATTGAGCCCCGTGCTCGGTCTAGAAGGCAATCGATGAATCGCGTGGAGAAGGCAAATGCCAAAAATGAAGACCCACCGGGGAGCAGCGAAGCGTTTTCGTCGCACCAGTACCGGTTTTAAGCACAAGCAAGCAAACAAGAATCACATCCTCACGAAGAAGGCGCCCAAGCGAAAGCGTCAGCTGCGTGGTATGGAAGGTGTGGCCGCCGCCGATGTTCCGGCATTGGTTCGTATGCTGCCCACTAAGGCTCGATAGGAGGACTTATGCCAAGAATTAAGAGAGGCGTAGCGTCCAGAGCTCGCAGAAAAAAGATATTAAAAGCTGCCAAAGGTTATTACGGCGCTCGCAGCCGCACCTTTAAGGTTGCCAAGCAAGCGGTCATCAAGGCTGGCCAATACGCTTACCGTGACCGCCGTCAGCGCAAGCGTCAGTTCCGACGCTTGTGGATCGTGCGTATCAATGCAGCCGCGCGTGAACATGGCTTGTCCTACAGCCGCTTTATCTCTGGTCTCAAGGAGGCAGGGATAGAGGTTGATCGCAAAGTGTTGGCTGATATTGCCATGCACGAAAAAGACACCTTTGCAGCATTGGCTCAGCGAGCCGGTGCAGGCGTTGCCAAGGCCGCGTAGCAGCGGCGATGCAAAGTGAGAGGCCCCGGTCGTCGTTGACGATGCTGGGCCCGTCGGAAGATCAATACCCACTGTCTTCAGGAGACCTTAATAGAGTGTTCTTCCTGACGGCGTGGGGTGTTCAGAAAAAGGGAAGAACGTGGGTTCTTCCCTTTTTTTCTGCCTGTTGGGTACAGGTCGGCGTCTAAACTTGGAGAAAGCCAGGACTAACAATGGATATTGAAACGGTATTGCAACAAGGCATCGAGGCAGCCAACTCTGCTGAAGACCTGCGGAGTCTGGACGATGTACGGGTTAATTATCTGGGCAAGAAGGGCGGTCTGACCGAATTGCTGAAGGGCTTGGGTAAACTAGACCCGGCGGAGCGCCCCCAAGCCGGAGCCAAAATTAACGAGGCCAAGGTCGCATTGCAGCAGCATATCGCGCAGCGAAAGAGTGCCTTGGAAACAGCGGCTATGAACACTTCGCTGGCTGCTGATACGCTGGACGTCACCCTACCCGGACGTCGACGCGATGCTGGCGGATTGCATCCCGTCACCCAAGCGATGTACCGCATTGAGTCCATCTTTTCCGGCGCCGCCTACGAAATCGTGAGCGGGCCAGAGATTGAAAACGATTACTACAACTTCGAAGCGCTGAATATTCCGTCTCATCACCCGGCTCGGGCGATGCACGATACATTTTATTTTGGTGATGGCACGTTGCTTCGCACGCATACCTCTCCCAGTCAGGTGCATACCATGGAGCGCCAAGAGCCGCCGATTCGGGTGATTTGCCCCGGTCGAGTCTACCGTCGCGACTCGGATTTGACGCACAGCCCAATGTTTCACCAAGTGGAAGGGCTGGTGGTGGATGAGAACATCAGTTTTGCTGACCTGAAAGGCACCGTGATCGATTTTCTCCAGCGATTTTTTGAGAAAGAGCTGCAGGTACGGTTCCGACCGTCTTATTTCCCGTTTACCGAACCATCCGCTGAGGTCGATGTGCAGTGTGTCCATTGCTTGGGCAAGGGGTGCAGGGTCTGCAGCCATACGGGATGGTTGGAAGTGATGGGCTGCGGCATGGTGCACCCCAACGTACTGACCATGTCGAATATTGATACCGAGGTGTACTCGGCCTTTGCCTTCGGTTTTGGCGTTGACCGGTTGGCCATGTTGCTCTACGAGGTAGACGATCTGCGTCTATTTTTTGAAAACGATCTCCGCTTCTTGCGTCAGTTCAACTAGACAGGACATTAGGAAAACACGATGAAATTCAGTGAAGCATGGCTGCGCAAGTGGGTGAACCCATCCTTGGACAGTGACGAGCTGTTGTTCCAGATGACCATGGCAGGGTTGGAAGTGGACGGCACAGAGCCGGCGGCCGAGGCATTTAGTGGTGTGGTCGTTGGTGAAATTATCAGTGCCGAGCAGCACCCAGATGCCGACAAGCTTCAGGTCTGCCAAGTCAGCAACGGATCAGAGCAGTTTCAGGTGGTTTGTGGCGCGCCCAACGCACGCGTGGGTCTCATGACGGCCTTTGCCCAAGTGGGCGCCGTCCTGCCCGGTAACTTCAAAATTAAGAAAGCCAAGCTGCGGGGCGTTGAGTCCTTCGGCATGTTATGCAGTGCTCAAGAACTGGGTTTGGGTGACGATGCGGACGGCATTGTGGAGCTGGAGCACCCTGTGGGTTCTGACTTAGCCGGTATCGCCGGTGCAGACTTGCCGCTGGACGATTTGACCGTGGATGTGGATCTGACACCAAACCGCGGGGACTGTCTGTCGCTCAAGGGACTGGCGCGGGAAGTGGGCGTGTTGAACAATCTTGAAGTGACGTATCCGCAAATCGCACCGGTACCCGCGGTTACAGAGCGCACTTTCCCTGTCACTCTGGAGGCTGCAGAACAATGTCCTCGGTACCTCGGCAGAGTCATTGAGGGTGTGGATCTCAGTCAACCATCCCCCAGTTGGCTAACCGAACGTCTGCGTCGCTGCGGGCTGCGAAGCATCGATCCCGTGGTCGATGTCACGAACTACGTATTGATTGAGCAGGGTCAGCCCATGCACGCCTTTGACCTGGATCGTTTGGATTCGGCAATCACCGTCCGCATGGCGCGGGAAGGCGACTCCTTAGTGTTGCTGGACGGACAGGAGGTTGCATTGGACGCCGCCACATTGGTCATTGCGGATGCGAGCGGGCCTGTGGCCATGGCCGGTGTGATGGGTGGTAAAAACTCCGGCGTTCAGACCGACAGCACGAATATTTTCTTGGAGTGTGCTTTTTTTGCGCCCGTCGCGATTGCCGGTACTGCACGACGCTACGGGCTGCATACCGACGCCTCTCACCGTTATGAGCGCGGTGTGGACTTTCAGTTA
Source organism: Gammaproteobacteria bacterium (assembly GCA_042091155.1). GTDB lineage: Bacteria > Pseudomonadota > Gammaproteobacteria > Pseudomonadales > Azotimanducaceae > UBA4421. Next base: position 73,414 of record JBELHZ010000002.1, on the reverse strand, counting down.
CAGGCCGAAGCGTTGCAGCGCGCGACCGATATCCTGTTGGGTATTGTCGGCGGTCAGCCGGGACCCATGGTGGAAACGGTCGATCTGCCGTCGATGCCATCCCAGCCCCGAGTCCGTCTTCGTGAGTGGAAACTCAATAGCGTACTGGGTATCACCACAGACGTGGCTCAAGTAGACGAAGCCTTGGCTCGACTGGGTTTCACGATCACGGAGCGCAGGTCAACGGATCAAGGCGTCGAGTGGGAAATTATTGCCCCCACGCATCGTTTTGATATCGCCATAGAGGCAGACCTGATCGAAGAAGTGTGCCGAATCTATGGCTACAACAACATTCCGGTTACCAAGCCTACGGTGCGCTTGCCCTTGGCGCAGGTGGATTTGCAGCGACACAGTGAGCGTCAGCTGCGCGAGCGCTTGGCGGGCCTTGGTTTCCAAGAGGTCGTGACCTACAGCTTTGTCGACCCCAAGGTTGAAGACCTGCTAAATCAGAGCGTGGGTCTACAAGCCAAAGTGCTGGCCAACCCGATGTCGTCTGAACAATCCGTTATGCGCACCAGCTTGCTTGCGGGTTTGATCGAGGCGGCGAAGAAAAACGCCGCCCGTCAGCAGGATTCTGGACGCTTGTTTGAAGTCGGACTGGTGTTCAAGCCTTCTCACGAGGAAGAGCCGGCGCTACAGCAAGACCTAACCGTTGGCGGTGTGTTGTGGGGGCGTCGGTCACCCGAAGCTTGGCTCAGCGACGGCGCTGCGGTGGATTTCTTTGACGCCAAGGGCGTGGTCGAAGAGCTCGCGCTGTGGGCGGGTTTGACTCTGAGCTATCGACCCTTGGTGGATGATGCGATGCATCCAGGACAGAGCGCGGCGGTGTTGCTGGGTGACCGTCAAATCGGTCGCATTGGACGCTTGCACCCCCTGGTAGAAAAAGCCTTGGATACCGAGCAGGTGTTTATTTTTGAGTTGGACGGCTCTGCCATATTGCACAGGCCCACGCGGGGACACGGTCGGGTGTCACGATACCCTGCCGTTCGGCGAGACATCGCGGTGGTGGTTGACCGTCAGATCAGTGCCCAAACCGTGATGGATGTGCTGAGCCGTGGTATGGACAGTGTTTGCACAAACATCACGTTATTTGACGTTTATGAAGGCGAGGGTGTTGATTCGCAAGAGAAAAGTTTGGCCTTAGGCTTGACCTTGCAAAGCCAAGAGACCACCCTAGGCGAAGATGAAATCAACGCCACTGCGCAGTCAGCTGTCGCGTTGCTTGAGCAACATTGTGGGGCTCGACTTCGATAGAGCCACGCTCTCACCGAATGTATCAGGCAAAATGGGGAAGGATTTTTGAGCGCATTGACGAAGGCTAAAATGGCCGATCAGCTGTTTGACGAGCTTGGCTTGAACAAGCGAGAAGCCAAAGAGATCGTAGAGCTATTCTTTGACGAGATTCTGGATTCTTTGGAAGATAACGTACAAGTCAAACTCTCAGGCTTTGGTAACTTCGATCTGCGCGAAAAAGGTGAACGCCCTGGCCGTAATCCTAAGACCGGAGAAGAAATTCCGATCAGTGCCCGCCGCGTGGTCACGTTTCGTCCGGGTCAAAAACTCAAGTCTCGCGTGGAAGCGTTTTCCGCCAATGCACAGGCAGAGGACTAAGGCCTGAATGCTTGAGCCGAACAACAATAACGAACTGCCACCCATTCCGGGGAAACGCTACTTCACCATTGGAGAGGTCAGCGCGCTGTGCGATGTAAAGCCGCACGTGCTGCGTTATTGGGAGCAAGAGTTTCCTCAGCTTAAGCCCATGAAGCGTCGCGGCAACCGTCGGTACTACCAACGCCAAGACGTCATGATCGTGCGCCAGATCCGCGGTTTGCTCTACGAACACGGTTTTACCATCGGAGGTGCTCGTCAACGGTTGGTTGGCGATGATGCCAAAGAAGACCGTACTCAGTCGGGTATTTTGGTGAAGCAGATGATCACCGAACTGGAAGGTCTACTGCGCGAGCTTAAGGCCTGAACGAGCCGGTTTGTGCGATGTTCCTAGAACGCCTTCCCTGCTATTTTTTCCGCGTCAGTGCCTTTTTTTTGTCTGTAATGCCGCGTCAGGCCCGCATGACTGGGCTGGTTTGGGGATTGTGCGCGCTGGCTTATTTGACCACCCTTGCAGGCCCGGTAACTGCCTCGGTAAACGATGCCGACAGGCCGCTTCCCGCTGAGAGTTTGAGATTCGTCTATGAGGCAAGGGTCGGCCTCTTGGAGGCTGGTGAGCTGGACTTCAGTTTTTCGCGTTCGCAAAAGGAATACGGTTTTTTGGGACGGTTTCTGACCTCGAAAAGCATGAGTGAGTATTACACTTGGACGGGTAGATTCGCCGCCCAGGGCGATTGGATCGATGAGCGCCCGCTGACCGAAAGCTACCTTGTGCAGAGCGAGAGTGCCGACGACGACTACAAGGTCGTTGTTATGGACGATACATATACTCAAATTTTGCAGGGCCGCGACAGCGAATTCGAGGTGTTGCCCAAGCCTGCCGGCGTGGATTTGATCTCTGCACTGCTTTTTACCCGCGGTTGTTTTACCGGCGATGCTGTGCATGATGGAGAGGACTCTTATCCAATCCGGTTACGCCAGGTGAGTGAGGCAAGGCTCGCGCGTCGCCGCGGTTTTCATTCGGGTGATGTCACACGATGCGACTACGACATCACAACTCGTCGGGGTAAGGAGCGGCGCTTGCGGGTTTCCATGGCAAAGGTTGATGGTTTTTGGGTGGCGACGGAAGTGCGTGTTCGCCTGACTTTTTTTCCAGATCCGGTGTTTCGGTTGCGCGGGTGATGGCTGTCCAATAGAGCTACAGATTATTGAGGGGAGAGGGAATGGCGGAGCAAACAGACCAATGGTTTCTGCGCGGCAACTGGCGCCCGATGCTCGAAGAGCGTACGGAAACCGAGCTGCAGGTTCAGGGCAGTATCCCGCCGGAACTGCAGGGGGTTTATCTGCGAACAGGGCCAAATCCGAAATCGGGCCAAGGCGAGCACTGGTTTCTGGGCGACGGCATGATGCACGGCATTCGACTCAGCAACGGTAGAGCCGAGTGGTATCGCAACCGGTTCATCCAGACGCCTGATATTACCGACCCATTAACGGATCCCGGGGCAGGCTTAGGTGATCTGCGTCGAGGCAAGGGCAACACCCACGTCATGGCGCACAACAAGAAAATCCTCTGTTTAGAGGAAGCACATTGGCCTTGGCGCATTGACGGTGATCTCAACACGATAGGCTGTGAAAACTTCAATGCAGCCCTGACCTGTTCGATGACCGCTCACCCCAAAGTATGCCCGACCACCGGCGAACTGCTGGCGTTCAGCTATTTCAATTTTGCCCAGCCGTATTTGAATTACGTTCGCATTGGCGCTGACGGCCAGTTAAAGCAGCTCGAAGGCATTGAGCTGCCCCAGATGGTGATGATGCACGACTTCAACATCACCGAAAATTATGTGGTGTTTATGGACCTACCCTTGGCCTTGGATCTGGATCTGCTCGCCACAGGCATACCGTTTCGATTCAAGCGAGAGAGCGGTGCGCGGCTCGGCGTGATGCCGCGGGAGGGTAGCGCGTCGGATGTTCGCTGGTTCGACATCGACCCCTGCTATGTTTTTCATCAGGTTAATTCCTGGGACAAAGACGGCGTCATCACGCTTTACGTGTCGCGTCAAAATTCTGCCTTTGGTTCGGATTCCGGCGACTATTCCGAAGTGGCACGCCTGCACCGCTGGCAGATTGATCTGAACCGCGGCACGGTGACCGAACAGCCTGTCGATGACCGTCCCGCGGATTTTGGACGCGTGAATGACGGGCTGGTGGGTAAGGAGTCCCGGTTTGGTTATTTGATGGCCTTGGATGGCGAGGGAAACAGCGAAGAGCCTGTCTATGGCCCCATGTTGTATCAGTATGATTTGCACAGCGGTCAGTGCGCAGAGCATTACTTAGGTGAAGGCACGAGGGGGGCCGAGCCGGTATTTGTGCCAGCGGAGAATGCCCAAGCGGAAGATGAAGGTTGGATACTGAGCCTGGTGCACAGCGAAACAACCGGCAAATCACGGCTGATCATTGTTGAGGCTCAGAACTTTGCTGCACCGCCTGTTGCCACGGTTGAACTGCCCTACCGCGTGCCCTACGGCGCCCACGGTAATTGGGTATCGGACAAGCAACTGCAATAACCGGTGCGAGGAACTTCCGCAGGGCAGGGGCATGAGCTATCATGCCCGCCTCTCGGGGCGTAGCGCAGTCTGGTAGCGCACTTGGCTGGGGGCCAAGTGGTCGCAGGTTCAAATCCTGCCGTCCCGACCAATTTTTTTTCCAGACTATCTTCTGGTCTGGCATATCCTCA
>JBELHZ010000002.1:0-68930 GCA_042091155.1 Gammaproteobacteria bacterium | reverse complement strand
CGGCAGGCCGAAGACACCGATGATCCTATCGGATCATCGTCTGCCGTCCCGACCAATTTTTTTTCCAGACTATCTTCTGGTCTGGCATATCCTCAGAGGCGACCACACCAAGCGTTTGCTGTTTGTTGATCTAAACGGCAGGCCGAAGACACCGATGATCCTATCGGATCATCGTCTGCCGTCCCGACCATTTTTTTTCCAGACTATCTTCTGGTCTGGCATATCCTCAGAAGCGACCACCCATAGGTCTCGCTGGCAATCGCTGTCAGAGATGTTGGCGAATGGTCGGCAAAACAGCATCAAATAGGTGGGCGTCCATTGCGATGCCTTTACGTTGGCAAACTGTATGTCTCTCTCTATCCTTTGGGTTTTGGTGTCATCCCTGCGATGCCGCTTAGGAGTGAAGCAGCAGAAAATTTAGCAGCCTCGGCTCGTTAGGAGCACTGGCTTGAAAGAACTGAAATTTGAGCAAGATAAAATCATGAAAGATGTAAACGAATCGGTTAACCCACAATTCATATCGCTGAACGAAGCTGCGGAGATGACCAAGGGGACACGAATAACCTTTATTCCTGGCGTCCAAGCGTTGTATGCAGAGGCACTGAAAAATATTTGTTATGTAAAAGGCATTCCTGTCATTAGGGCGTTGCATCCGGTAATGGGTGTCGACAAAGACACAGGAGAGGATCGGCAAGCGCGTTTGTACGAGCTGACGAGTCAAACGGGCTTGCCCACGATGTTCTACGACGAAGAGCGGCCAAGAAACGTTTGGACCGAGCAACTTGCCCTTGCAGAAAGAATTGGCGGTCCCGGTACACCTTCGCTGATTCCTGACAATGTCGAGCAGCGGGTCGAGATGTTTGGTCTGTGCGCTGTTGTTTTGGGCGAAGACGGTCTGGTGTGGAATATGAGAATCTTAAATGACGGCCCCTTGGGTCGAAAGTACGGATACAGTGATGAGGCGAGCACGGCAGCGCCAGCCAAAATTGTCGACGTCATCAGCTTGATCGATGCTTGCCTGCAACGACAGGCTGAACGCGGCTCTCCCTATCTCGTCGGTGACGCGCTGAGTGCTGCCGATGTTTATTGGGCAACAATGAGTATGTGCGTCACGGCCACGCCGCCAGAGATTATGCCGGTGACCCAGCAAAACAAGGGTATGCTGAAATTCTTTGCCGCGAATTCGCAGTTGCCGATGATCGCCACCGCGCTTTCGACGCGGATCGAAGACCATCAGCGTCACATATTGACGACGTATTGTGAGACGCCTGCTGTGTTGGGCGGTGATCCTCTGTAGCGGTTAGGCGCCGGGATCGCGATGTGGGTAATTCCTGCACGTAGATACGATTCGTATGATAAGCGGGCTCGTCCCTGTCACTCAGTGCCGTAGAACCGCGCGGGCCGGAAATTTTCAACCTTTGTCGGGAGGAAGGTAAATGAAACCCATGAGTAAGCGGGAGTCGGGTTCAGTACTGGTGTTGGCATTGCTAGCGACACTCATGGGCTGTTCTGAGGGGGAGGGCGCTAGCACGGGCCAAGCGGTCGCCGCGCCAACGCTTCAGCCAGCCTTGGTGCCGGCTGGGCCTGAAGGCCAGCGTTATGCTTACTTTGGCGACCTGCACGTTCACACCACATATTCCATGGATGCCTTTCAGTTCGGCACGCTGGCGACACCCGATGATGCGTATCGCTACGCTCAGGGTGAGGCGATCAAGCATCCCGGGGGCTTCGACATGCAGCTCGAGCGTCCTTTGGACTTCTATGCAGTAACCGACCACGGGATATACCTCGGCGTGGTTCGGGCCGGGGCAGATACCTCAACGGAAATCTCCGGTTATCCGGCGATGCAGTCGATCCACAATCTGAATGCCGCGGAAAACCTCACCGTTGAGAGCGTGCCTATGCGCAACTTTCGCGCTTTCCTTGGACAGTTCACACGGGCAATCGCTGGCTCGGAGCCGCTGAAGGCCGAGGTTGACCGCATCATGCGCACCACTTGGGCAGATGAAATTGAAGCGGCCGATCGCCACTACCAGCCTGGCAAGTTCACGACCTTTGCCGCTTACGAGTTCTCAACCACGAAGCCAGACGGTGGCAGCATGCACCGCAACGTGGTTTTTCGAGACACCGAAAATTTACCGGCGATGCCCTTTAACCGGCTCATGTCCCTAGACCCAGAAGATTTATGGAATTGGATGGACGACCTGAGGGAAGAAGAGGGGGTTGAGAGTTTGGCGATCCCGCACAATTCCAATAAGTCCAATGGACAGATGTTTGCACTAACGACCTGGGCAGGTGACCCAATGACGCGAGAGCACAACGAAAAACGTATGCGTAACGAACCCTTGGTCGAAATTACGCAGGTTAAGGGCACATCGGAAACTCATCCGGCGCTGTCGATGAACGACGAATGGGCGGGTTTTGAAATCGATCCCTATGTGGCCGGCGGTGGCGGCTTGAGAATCGCTAAGCCAGCCGGTGGTTATGTGCGTGACGCGATGAAACAGGGGCTGGCGCTGGAAGCGGCGGGTCTGGGTAATCCGTTCCGGTATGGATTTATCGGATCGTCCGATACGCATACGGGAGCGGGTTCCTTTGATGAATCCAATTTCTTCTCAAAGATAGGACTCCTTGACTCCACTCCCCAGCTGCGCGGATCCGTGCCAGTCAGCGATGATGACGTGGCGGTGCTGCAGTTAACCGATGCGGACGCATCCATGTTCTATGTGGCGCCGGATGGTAGGCGCTATTTGTTGCGCAATCCCTCGGTCTACGGTGCTTCTGGTTTGGCGGCGGTATGGGCTGAACAAAACACTCGTGAGTCCATTTACGATGCCTTTCGTCGTAAGGAGACTTTTGCCACATCAGGCCCACGCATGCGCGTACGCTTTTTTGCCGGCTACGACCTCGACGCCAGGATGCTGAACGCGGCCGATGGCATGCCCGATGCCTATGTCCACGGTGTTCCCATGGGCAGCAACTTGATGGCCAAGAGCGCAGACGTGCCTGCATTTATGGTTTGGGCCGCGCGAGACGCGATGTCAGCCCCGTTGCAGCGGGTGCAGATCATCAAGGGCTGGGTCGAGCAGGGTAAAACCCATGAACGGATATTTGATGTTGCCTGCTCGGACGGCCTAGCCGTTGACTCGGTAACCCATCGTTGTCCGGATAACGGTGCCAAAGTGAATGTGTCGGATTGTGCGATTTCTGCAGACCGAGGTGCCGGCGAGCTGAAGGCACTGTGGCAGGATCCGGAATTCGATGAACAGCAAAAAGCCTTTTATTACGCCCGGGTGCTGGAAAACCCAACCTGTCGATGGTCGACCTGGGACGCCTTACGCGCTGGTATCCCTCCTCGGGAAGATCTTGGGGTGTTGATCCAAGAACGGGCGTGGTCTTCACCCATCTGGCTGACGCCGCCCGAAGACAAGGGATAGCGATTCCCTTCGTTTCTTGGACTCCCTCTGAAAACGATTGGGAGATTTTTTGGCTTCTACCGGTCGCTTCTGTAGTTTAGCGCCTGACAGTCACTCCAGTTTTGCGGGGATTCATGCAGTACAACAATCTCGGATCGCTGTTCGATGTCAGCGCCTACACCTTGGGCGGCGGCGGAATCGGTCAAGTGTGGGGGGAAACCAACCGAGACGAAGCCGTGGCAACCGTGCGCGAAGCCTACGACGCCGGTATTACCTTGTTCGATATGGCCCCACTCTATGGCGGTGGCGAGGCAGAACGGGTGATGGGCCTGGCCTTTCCCGATGGCTACCCTAGCGATGTGCGTCTCACCACCAAGTGCATGGTCGGTGCAATTGCTCGGGAAGCGATTGAAGCCCGATTGGTCAGTTCTTTGATGGAAAGTTTTGAACGGCTCCGTCGCGACTATGTGGATGTGTTTGTTCTGCATGGATACATTATTCCCGATGCCTGGCAGGACACGATTCGAGTCAGGGCGCTGCCCCATATCGCTGTGGAATATTCGATCTACTGTGATGTCGTCATTCCCGTGTTCGAGTCGTTGATCGCCACAGGGAAAATAGGGGCTTTTGGTATCACAGCGGCGAGCACCCAAGTCACCAATCTGGCGGCCATCGAAGGGTTGCCTCGTCCTGGGCTGGTTCAGTGCATTACCAATGTGCTCGACTCCCCGGGCAGTATGGCCATTACCACCGAGACGCCTGCACCACGAGACGTTATCCGCGTCGCGCAGGAACAGGGCTTGGGCGTAATGGGGATTCGTGCCGTTGCCGCTGGTGCGTTGACCGCGGAAGTGGATCGGGCCGTTAAACCGGACTCCGGCGAGTCCAAAGATTTTGTCAGGGCCGAGCCCTTTCGCAGGCTTGCCAAGGATATGAATACGTCGGCGGCAGCGCTGGCGCATCGCTATGCCCTGTCCATGCCCGGTGTCGACACGGTTGTTTTAGGAGTCAAAAACCGAGAGGAACTCGCGGAATGCTTGCAAGCAGAGGCATTACCTCGGTTTACCAAGGACGAAATGGAAACCATCGAACAGCGCACACGGGGCGTGTAACGGGCATCTGTGTCTGCGACCGGGTGATATCAGGCTCGCAAGATGGTATCCACCAAAAAACGTGTAGGAGTGGCCAGTGAGTTTAATCCTGTCGGCAGTTGGGCTGTCCGTCGTGATGGTTGCGTGGGCTGTGTGGCTTAAAAAAGCGTTGAGCCAGGCAGTGCCCAGCAGCGTCTTGGGTTTTGCGATCCCAATGATCCTTGGTTTTGGTTTGGTGATCGCAGCCTTTGCCTTTGAGACATCGTTATTGAGTGTCGTGATTGCGACGATTGCGCTCATCCAGTTCCTAGGTGGTGCTGGGTAATGGGGGCGGACATTTGGTATTTCCCTTTGCGCCAAGGGCCGATGTCTCTAGACTCATCAAGACCACCACGACCCAGGATAAATGAACGAATGGAAACATCAGTCAGGTCTGCGCGATCGCATCCGATTCGGAGCCGATGGCACAGCGCGTTCGTTAAAAGGGGTAGCACCTTGGCTTGCGGCATTAGCCTTTATCAGTCCGGGTGCGAGTGCCGGGTCTTCCTATCCCTTTGTACCAGAAGCGTTTAACGTGCCTCCTGTGCTAGAAGCTGACACCTTTCGTTTGCGCATGCTGACGGTAAACGATGTGATCAAGGACTACGACGCTGAGGTCTTTCTTTGGACTCGACCGCCTGAACAGGTCTCAAACATCAATCAGGCAATGTTGAAGGAGACGTTGACTCAATGGCTGGCAAAGGAGTGGCCGTTTAACGCGCCCGCGTTCCCCGGAATCGAAGCCCCTTGGACTGATTGGGCTCTGATCGCTGAATCCAAGCGTTAAGGAATGTCTCGGCAGGACCAGTGGCTGGGGTATTCAACATGAAGCCTGAGAAACCTGGGCAACAAGACATTCGGCAAGATCTTACTGAGATCGTCGAGACCCATTTCACCTCGGTCTGGCAGCGTCCCATAGCAGCTCATTCGGCTGCTGCTTTCGATGCGGTTCGCGAGCAGGTTGAGGCTTCTTCCTTGCCGCTGATCATCGATTCCTGCTGTGGGACCGGCGACAGTACACGCTACTTGGCCACTGCGTTTGCCGATGCTTTCGTAATCGGGGTAGATAAATCAGCCCACCGGCTGGGGCGTCACCGTGGCAGCGAAGCCGAAAACTACGTCATGGTTCGGGCAGATGTTAATGATTTTTGGCGTCTGGCTGCTGAAGCGGCGTGGCAGCCTGTCAGACACTATTTGCTGTACCCCAATCCATACCCCAAGGCGTCACAAGTGCGTAAACGTTGGTATGCATCGTCAGCCTTTCCCTCGCTGATCAAGCTCGGCGGTTTGCTGACCGTTCGCACCAACTGGTCTCTATACGCAGAGGAATTTGCATGCGCGCTCAACGTTGCTGGTTTTAACGCCAGTCGTCGAGAAGTTAAAAATGAAGCGCCAATAACTGCCTTTGAGACCAAGTATCAAGAACGGGGCCATGACCTCTATGAGGTGGTCAGTGATTTGAATGATCTTGGCACTGGCGGAAAGTGAATGGGATGCTGGCCCGAGGTGATTGTGCTTGGATAGAGCGGTGCCCTGTGTCATCTTTTGGTTGGCGGGTTAACGCTGCTTGAACCCCAATCGGGCGGCCTGACAGCCAGCCTTTTCTTCGTTGGAGCCATACCGTGAGTAACCCATCTCCGTTGATTGACGCGCCCTTGGGTCCCACGATGCTTAAGCTCGCGGTGCCGGGCGTTATCGGTGCATTGCTGACCTCCCTGCCAGGTTTATTCGAGGCAGCATTTTTGAAAGAAGCCGGCGCTGAGGCACTTGCCGCTGCTGCGCTGGTATACCCATTGGTGATTCTGTCCGGCATGTTCTCGGCGGGGGCTTTTGGTGGGGCCGTCAGTGGTTTTATCGCCCGCGCCATTGGCTCGGGCGATGCTGAGGAGGCGAGTGGTGTGCTTGCTTGCGCTGTGCTGATCTCTCTGGGCGGTGGTGTGCTGATGTGGTTGCTGGTCATACTCTTCGGTCCATTGCTCTATCAGTCTGCAACGGACAACGTCACGGTCATCGAGTCGGCTCGATACTACGCGGCTTTGCTGTTTCCGGTCATTCCCGCTTACTGGCTGATTAACTTGCTGTCCTCCGTGCTGCGGGGCAGTGGTGATATGAAACGACCGGCGTTGGCGGCGGCGAGCTTGCTCGCGTCCTATACTCTGCTGGCTTGGCTGCTGATCCCCTTGGACGGGTCGAGCACGATTCGTGCGATTGAGGGGGCTGCATTTGCCATGGCGGGTTCCTATGTGTTTGCGGCGGCCCTAGTGATCTATTTTGTTGTCCATCCCAGTCAGCCAATTCGTTTTCGCCTCACTGCCTTTCGTTCCGAGTTGTTGGTGCGCATTCTCAAGCAGGGGCTGTTAGCGGCCACGCAATCGGTGATGACCATTGTCTATGCCATGGTAACGACAGTAATTTTCAGTGCCTACGGCACAGATTGGTTGGCCGGCTTTGGCCTCGCGGTTCGGCTCGAACTGATTATGGTGCCCGTTATTTTTGGGGTTGGCGCATCCATGATCGCCATTGTCGGAGCCTACGTTGGCGCGGGCCGACGTGCCGAAGCCATTGCTATCGCTTGGCGCGGTGTCTTGGTGAACGTAACGCTGATTGGAACCTTGGGTTTGATCTTGGCGGTTTTCCCCGATACCTGGTGTGCCATGGTTGGCAGCGATGCAGCGGTCATTGGCAGTTGCGGCAAAGCCTTGACCGTTGTCGCGCCGACCTATGCTTTCTTCGCGCTGGGCTTGAGCTGCTACTTGGCGAGTCAGGCGTTGAACACTCTGTCTTTTCCGGTGTTGGGTGCCTTTGTCCGCTTGGTTATCGTGTCTACCGGCCTCTACTGGATCGGCTCGGAGACATCGATTGATGCAGGCCTGTACTTAGTGGCGCTGGCGGCAGTGGCCTACGGTGTCGTGGTGGCGCTGGGTTTGCGACTGGGGCCCTGGAAAGTCTAGGGCTGACACACCGTCGGCCACTGATCTTCGGTCCATACCAAGGCGCGAATCTGGAGATGCGCTAAGTGATCCTCAGCGGGTAGTTTGGCGTGATGGACAAGCCAGTGCTCGTCGTCTGTCTGCAACATGTCGCCGTGTCCTGTTGCCACGAAGGGAGGGTCGTTTGCGATCAACAGCGAGCCTCCGCCGAGATATAAGGGCCAGCCTTGTTGGTCAACATAGGGCCCGATGACATCCTGTGAGCGTCCAACCCGCATTTGGTAGCTTGTATCGTCATAAATGCAGCAATGGTTGAACGACATGAACAGATAGTAGTAGCCATCGCGAAAAGTGATGAACGGCGCTTCAATGATCGGATCGTCTTGCAAGAGCCAGCGCTGGGCTAGAGTGATGTAGGACGCTTCGGGCGTCGGCTTTAGAGTGTTGGGATCAAGCTGAATCAACTTGATGCCGCCGATGGTGGAGCCGAAGACCAGCCAAGGGACGTTCTCTTCGTCAACAAAAAACTGCGCGTCAATGGCATTGAAGGTGACGCCGTCGTTGCCGCAATAGATCGGGACGTCGTCGTAAAAGGGTTTGGATCGTAAGATAGGGCCGTGGTCGACCCATTCGTAGTCCGGGTGTTGGGGGTCTAATACCGTATTGGTTGCTAAGCCCGTTGCCGCGTTGCAGGTATCGGGAATATGCGATTGATAGAACAACAGATATCGGTCTTGGTAGTAGGAGATGTCCGGTGCGCCGATGTGGTCGGCCTCGGGGATTTCGCTCAAAAGCCAGCCGGGTATCTCGTCAAATACCTCACCGGACCGCCGCCAGGTTTTTAGATCTGAGGACTGATAAAAGCTGCCCAAGGCACTCGACGAATAGACGTAATACCTGTCTTCAAAGCGTTCGATCGTCGGGTCGTGAATGGGGCTTGCGGCGGAGCCGATATCGACGATGCTGGGGCTAATCTGACAGGCCAGCGGCGGCTCGCTGCATCCGGTAAGAGTGAGCAGCGCAGCCCCCAGCAGGAACGCTGACGTCAGTGGACACCGTGATTCATGCACCAATTTTCATTTGGCCAAGAAAGTCCATTTTGCCGATTTTTACGCCTTTCATTCGTAAGATGTCGTAGGCGGTCGTGGCGTGGAAGTAGACGTTGGGCAGTGAAAACGATAGGACGAAATTTTCCGCCACAAAGGGCATCTCGTTAGCGCCAAGCTTGAAGACGATCTTGTTGCCGGCTAATGCATTGATGGCCTCCGGTGTTTGGGATTCCATCATCGCTAGGCTTGCCTTGGTCATCTCAAGCAGACCGTCGTAATCCATCGGCTCATAGCCTGTCGGTGGCAAAAACTCTCCCGTCGACAGCGCTTCAACCGTCTTTGCTGAGTGGTGATTGAGGGAAACAACCTGAAAGTGGAAGCTCAACATGTCCTCGTGCAGCGTGGTCTCGACGATGTTGTTCAGATCAATGCCCTGGGCGTCGCAATGTGCCTTGCCTTTTTCCAGAACATTCACGGAGGCTCGTAAGACTTGAAGGTAAGAGCCAACGGCGAGATCAAATAAAGAGGTAGACATGTCAAAATTCCCTTAGGCGTGTTGAATCGTCTGAGTGTGGGATAAAGGCATGGGAAATCCCAGCGAGAAATTGAGATCGCGGCGGTTTTTATCAGCGTTGTTCGGGCTAAAAATCCCGTACATGAGGAATGATGTCCTTGCTGATTCGATCGAGTACTTGGGTGCGGGTGTCAAAATTGGGCAGCACCATCACTTGATTCAGACCCGCCGACGCCAAGCCATACAGCCGTTCGATTAGTTGATCTTGAGTACCGATCATATTCGCCGCTTGCAGCACGCTGGGCGTCAGAAATTGTTCTTCTTCCGGCAGCACCCAGCAGTTGTGGCCGGCATGGATGCGCTGGTGAACACGCTCTGCGGGCTCCTGACTGAGCAAGGCACAGTAGTCGTCCCAGATTTCGGCCAACCAATTCGGCGGCTGATGGCCAAAATTTCGGAACTGATCGTAGGCGTAGTGGACGCTGGCCATGGCCATTGCGCCACATTCACTTTTTACTCGAGGGGAATCCACAGGCTCTTGCGGGTCTAACACCGTGATGCAGGTGAGCGCCGTGTTGTAGAAGGTCTTCTCCCTGTCTTCTGGGGCCAGGGCCCGGCCCGATGTTCGTGCGCCCTCGTGGACCGCGTTTAAAGACTGCCTTACCGCACTGTGGGTGGACACGCCGAGTACAGCGCCGTTGCCGTAAGTGCCCGCAAGGGCGAGAGATCGTGGGCCAAAGCCCGAGACGAAGAGGGGGATCGGGTCCTTGAAATTAACAAACCCATCCTCGGGCATGATGTGTCGGATGGGTATGTTGCTGTCTCCATGTTTCAGCCAGGCTTCCTCTCCGCGCAGCAGTGGTACCAGGGTTTGCAAATAGGCATCGAACTCGGCGATTTTTTGCGGAGGCATTCCCATGATGCGTCTTGCCGTGTTGCCCGAGCCGACACCAAGGAAGGTCCGCCCCGGGGCAAGTGCGTTAATGGTGGCGATGCCTGCGGCATTGACCGCCGCGGGCCGAGTGCCCGAGACGGCAACACCGGTGCCAAGCTTGATGGTTTCGGTTCGGTCGGCGGCAAGCGCGAGACTTGCGTAGACATCTGACCAAAGCATCTGCGAGTCGGCCATCCAAGCGTGGCTAAACCCTAGCTGCTCGGCATGCACGACGTAATCAATATCCGTCACGCGCGAGGCAATGCAAACGCCAATATCCATACGGTCTCTCCTCTTTTGCTTTCTTGGGCCTTGGTCGACTGAGAACCATAGCGCACAACAATGAGAATAAAAAAATGGCCGGCAGCGATTGAACGAAGAAAACGAAAGGCTTTGACGAGCCCTTCACGCAAGCTTGGCAGAAACCATCGACCGCAAAAGCACGAGCCAGAGCGGGCTGAAAACGGTTAGCACTTTCGTCGCGCGGCTCTGCCCAGCAAATACATCACGAAAAAGGTAAAAAACATACCCCCGCCGCCGCTAAGAAAGGCAACGGCACCCCAGATGTCGGCGCTTCCGTAAAGCGTATCGTCTACGGACAGGCCTCTGTTCGGTGCAAGGTTTCCGGCCCAGTAAAAGATGGTGTTCGCCCAGCCGGTGATGATCAGTGACCACGAGCTGAGCCGAAAATCTTGCTCGGACAGGTCGAGTTTGGTTGCCAGATGGATTAGGGCGATCAACATGATGCCGTTCAGAATCCCGCCAACATGGGCGGTAGCCCAGCCCCGATTTGAACCCGGTATGGACACCTCCCACACCGGCAAGGGCCACAGATTCACAGCGTCCAATAGGGAAAAGGTCAGCATGAGTCCTGCGATCAAACCGATGCTGAGTACGATGATCGCGTGCAGTACAACGCGGTGAAAGTAGGCGCTGCCTTGGGAGCTGAGATCTGTCATGCAACTGACTCCGTTTATGGTTTACGTCCTGAGCAATGCGCTCATGATTTTGTCGTTCAGTGACAGTACATCGCCGCCGTTTTCGTGGTGCTCGCGCCATGCCAGCGCAATCGGATTTTGTGCACTGTTGCAGATCGGGTGGGTGCGCGGATGGTAACCCCGCTTCAGCACGGGGAGGGCAGACCACGCCAGATCAAAGCCAAAGCGGCAGAAGAAACGCCAGGCTTTCAGAGCTTTGCCCGGGGTTTTGTACAGACCTTCGCCGCGCACCATGGGGGCATAGGCCTTGAAGGTTTCGCTGAGGATGTGGCCGAAGGCGCGGACCACCATAAACTTTCGGAACCACTCGTGTTCGCCGTAAAAAGCGTTGTAGAAATCGAAGGCGACGGCACCGTGCTCTACTTCTTCGACCTGATGCCATACCCAAATGGCCCGCATCACCGGATCGGCTTCACCCATCAGTTCCTGATAGCGCTGCAAGATGATCAAACCGCCCAAGAAGGTAAATGTCTCGTAGCCGGCAACGAAGCCAATCTGAAACTTTTTGCTGCGTTGGTGCATACGCGTAAACGTCTTATCGCAGGCCTCGTCCACTCGCCCAACCTGGGGGTACTTTTCGGCGAGGCGCTGTGTCCATTTGGAAAAGTTGAACGCATGGTGAGACTCCTGGCCAATGATGGCCTGTACGTCCTGCAACAGCTTTGGGTCGCTCAGTTCGCCGCGATACTCGCGCATAACGCGAACCAAAAACCGCTCAAAGTGAGGTACATCCACTCCCAAGGCGTTGATGAACATGGCGAACTCCGGCGAGCTTTTGCTCCAAACGGGCTCGGAATGTGTCGCGTCAAACTTCAGGGGACGGACTGGAATATGATCCATGGGATGCTGACCCATTTTCTTAGCTCCGTTGTACGTTTTGTTGCGGGCCCAATGTTTCACCCACCATCCCAGGTGGCTCAGGCAGGTCCGGTGACGGTGGCCACACTATAGGCATACCGCTGCCGCGTAATCTATCGCCAACCTCTATGTTTTCGCGGTCCAATGGAAAACATGGCCATGTTTTGAAGCGTTCGGCATTGCTGGCGATGTAGACCACGGTGAACACACGGCGCGTATTAGGGCTTTCGTTGGCTGATGCCTGATGTACGGTGAATCCGTCATGCCAGACCACTGCGCCCGGGTCCACATCGACCCACTGGGGGCTTTGGCCCCCAAGTTTGGGGTCGGCCAAAATGTCGTAAGGTTCCGAGCGGTGGGTGATATCCACGGTTCTCAAGGGCCCTGCTTTGTGTGAACCGGGGACATAGGCCATGGCCCCGTTATGGATGGTAATCGCGTCGAATGGAATCCAAGCACTGATTAAGGGTGCGGCACCAATGGGCCAAAAGGTTTCGTCCTGATGTGCGGTGGTTTCTCGGCCGCCGGATTCTTTGTAAAGCGCCTGATCCTGCCAGAGACGGACACTGTCGACGCCAAGCAATTGGGCAGCCATGCCAGCCAGACCCGCATGACACGACAGTGCCTTGACGTCTGCACTGGTCTCCCACAATCGCATGCACTGAATGAAACTCTGTTCGTAGGTGCTTTTGTCGGACAACGGGCGGTTGTCTGTGGCAGTTCTGCGTGCCACTTCGGCGTCAACTGCGCGAGCATGCCGGCCAAGCTCCTGGATGTTTAACACATTCGGGGTTTTTACAAATCCGTCCTGCTGAAAACGCGCAATGGTCGCTGCGTGCAAGGTGATGGGGTAATGAGGTGTTGTCATAATTGTGAGGCTCTCTAATGCAGCAAAGACCAGTCCGGTTCGCTTTCCGGGTGACTGAGTTCACCAAAAGCATTTCGAACCACACGGCGCTCATTGTCCAGCCAGTGTTGCCAATCCGTGCAATTGACCAACTCGTCTCGACGGGTGCGCTGATGCGCCAGCAGGCGCTGGTGCATGTCGGTTTCTGCAGCGGTGCCCTGGCCCGCCAGATTGTTCATTTGCAGAGGGTCGTCGCGCAGGTCATACAGTTCCGTGTTGCCATTTAACCACTGGGCATAGGTATGGGTTCGGCTGCGCACGCCGCGCCATTCTGCGCCGTCTTGGAACCAGTCGAACCATTTGGAGAAGTTCATGATAAAGGCGGTGTCGTCGCTGTCGCCATCGCCAAGAATGGCCCCGGCTTTGTTCGTGCCCTCAATGCTGCGGGGTACGGGTATGCCCGCTAAACCGCAGAGGGTTGGAAACCAATCCACCATGGACACGACGCTGTCGCAGCGTCCGCCGGCGGCCACAGTGCCCGGATAACGAATGATCCCGGGTATGTGGATGGAGGCGTCGTAAGGGTTTTTCTTGGACCAAGGATTCACGCCTTGGGATCCGCCTTGGGTGCCGTGGTCGGAGGCAAACATCACAATGGTGTTGTCGGCCAAACCCTTTGCGTCGAGGTAGTCCAGCAGGTTGCCGAGCATGTCATCCACCGCAAGGATCATCGCCAAATAGTGCCGGTACATGTCCAGTGACGCTTCGCGCAAAGGCTCGGGTACGTTAGTGGGCAGGGTTAGCGAGGCGGGCAGCCGGTCGTAGTAGGCCTCAGGTGCAAAGGTAAAGGGTGTGAAGTGCGGTTGATGGGGTGACAGAAACAACAAAAAGGGATCTTCACCGGCAGAATCCATAAATTCTTTGCCGTAGTTCATCAGTCCGTCGGTTTCGTAGCCGTCCCAGCGTTCGTAGTTCCAATCGCCTTTCTGTACGAAACCATCGAAGTACACCATGTGTTGGTTGTAGGCGCGCCAGTAGTCGAAGCCCAAACGGTCGCGGCCTACGGGAACCCAGTCCGGATGCTGAGGCATGCGGTCTAAGGCAGGCCACAGGCCAGTGTGCAGATGCCATTTGCCTACCCAGCCGGTTTTGTACCCTTGGTGCGCAAAGGCGTCGCCAATGGAAATCTCGCTGTGACGGGTTCGGGTGGTGTTGATCAAGTGGCCGGTGGTTTGTGGATAGCGCCCGGTGAGCAGCATGGCCCGGGCTGGGGTGCAGACCGGACAATTCGAAATGGCCTGGGTCATCAATGTGCCTTCGCTGGCAAGACGGTCAATATGCGGCGTGGCGATTTGCGTCTCGCCAAACAGTGGCAAGGACTGGGCCCTAAGCTGATCTGGAAACAGAACCACGACATTGGGTCGCTTAGTCATAGGGCACCGCCAATCAGTCGCTGGGTGACCAAGTCTAAAAATGCGTTTTTGTTCCGCCAGTTCATGGCGCAGTGAACGGGCTCGCCGGTGTCGTCGACCAAGGTTTTGCCGTCTGGGGTAATTACGATGGGCAGTGTTTCCATCTCCAGCAGGTCATCGGCGAAACCCAAGTACACCGCCACCAGGTCGTAAAGGATCGAGCTTTGTTTGAGGGGATCAAGATTCTTCAGAATTGGCCAAGAGCGTACTGCCTCAAACCAGGCCAGGTGATTGTCCATACTGATGCCGGCTGCGCTGGCAGGCCCGTCGCGCTCTGCGGTTTGGCGAATGGCCGCGAAACGCTCTCCATCCAGAATGACATTGCCGCAGGTATCCAGAGGCGTGATGACTTTCTCCCAATCCGCTTCGAATACAGCGCGACAGGCCAGTGCGTGCATCTTGACGTTGAATTCTCGCATGGGTTTGGGCGCATCCAGATAGCCGCGCCGTATACTGCCATGCATGCCGATGAACTTTGCCTTGCCGGTAATCTCAGGCTGCCTCGCGAGGGCTGCGGCAATATTGGGCAGCGGGCCAATGCAAATCAGCGACACCGTGTCGTTGGCCTGCATGATGGTGTCGCAGATCGCGCCTATGCCATCCGCTAGTACGGTGCCCGAGTACTCATTGAGATCGTAGTCTCCAAGCCATGCGTCGTGGGTATGGGGGTTATCATCCAGAGGAAGGCCAACGCCGATGGGGATGTGGGTGCAATCCATCAGCTCCAGAATTTTGGCCACCAGACGGGCACGGTAAACGGTATCGCCGGTGCTGGTGGTGATGAGTTTGACATCCAGTTCCGGGCAGCGGAGCAAGAAGGCAAGGGCCCACACATCATCGACATCGTGACCGATGTCGGTATCCAAAACCGTAGGTATCGCCATGCGCGCTTGCTCTTTGTTGTTAAGATTCGGTTCTAGAAGAACACGAAGGATCGCACAACAACATTTTTCCGGCAGCGCGCGTCCGCCGGCGCGGTATGGTCAATGCTTGCGGAATGGAAAGACCAGCGAGAAACCGAGCCGTCGGTAACGGAGTCATAGCACTTGAGCATGGACACTTCATGGGGCTGCTGCTGCGGCAGCCAGTACCATTCGTGGCTGGGCCGATAGGTGAACCGTGTGGTTTCACCGACGCGGTCGTCATAGACCCGATAGTTGTTGATGTAGGGCTGATCGGCGAAAGAGGGCCAGGCGCAAAGCACGAAGGGGTTTTGCTCAACGGTCTCCATGGGCTTGGCCAAATTGATCGACATGAAACGACGGGACATTTTTTCGTCTGCCTCGGCTTCGCTGTAATGCTGTTCGCGACCAAAGTTCCGAAGATTTCGTGTCAGCAGTTCCCGACAGCGCACCCGACCGCTGTTGTCGTTCAAATCGTTGTGCACCAAGTTGGCGTAGTTGGCATTGACCCCCGGGTTTTTGGCGTCTTGGTCTTCGGTACGATCGCCTTCGTAATCCTTATCAAAAACATCGTGGTTGAAAACCAGAGCGTCGCTGGCGTCTGGGAAAAACGCCAGCAGCAGTTGCTCCATTTCGGCATAAAACACCGATCGAACTTCTTCGGAGTCATAGAAGTTCTGACACTGGGATACACATGAGGCCAACGACAGACCCAGTTTGTCCATGCAGTCTGGGGAGTTTGGCGACAGTCCCGGGTAGTACTCTGGGATGCGCCGCGCGTCGCGCATGACTTGCGGGAAGTAGAGGCTGCGCCGAGCGTTATCGCGTTCGTCCTTGGCGAGTTTGGCTGCATCCTCCTGACGCTCCGGGTCGTTCCAGATTGCGTTAGACGGCACCACGGAATAGGAGGGCGCATCAAAGACCGTATAGTGCAATGGCAGAGCGAGGCCGCCTTCCGGCGCCTGCATGCCGCTGGATTCAATATGTGCTCGGCACTCGGCATAGCGTCTGAAGCCCGTTCCCCACGGCGTTTCGATCGGGCCCGGTGGTGCGTTTTCGATTAAATCGGTGACCGCCTGGCCTTCGCCGCTGGCGATTTGCTGCAGCGCATCGTTGACCGCCGCTGCGGTGCCGGCATCACCGTTGACGTCAAGGCTGGTATAGGCCCTGCCGGCGTTGGCCGCAATTGGTGCGGGTTGACCGGCGGTCAACTCTACTTCTGGCACAAAAGGCTGTGTGGCTGTCTTCATTGCACGCTCCCCGTTTGCGGGATCCCTCCCATTAAGATTCTCCTCGACAAAACATAGTGTCAGAAACCCTTTTCGGTCTCTACAGTCTCGAACAGAGCCTGGGTTGGAAACAAATCGGCAACACTTTCATGCTAACGTTAAATGACTGAGCAAAAGGGCGATGTCGACTAGCCCCGAGCTAGCTTCTATTATGATTCGCGAAACGATTTTGGGTATTTAGACCAAGGGAGATCGAAGATGAAGACGTTGAATGTGAATGGTCAGCCGGTAGAGGTTGATGCGCAGGACAGCACGCCACTGCTGTGGGTGTTGCGCGAGCATTTAGGGCTCACAGGCACAAAGTATGGCTGCGGCATTGCCCAGTGCGGCTCCTGCACCGTGCACCTGGACGGGGTTGCCGTGCGCAGCTGCGTTATGCCCCTGGCTGCCGTGAGTGAGACAACCAAGGTCACGACCATCGAAGGGTTGTCAGAAGACGGCAGCCACCCGGTGCAGCAAGCATGGGCAGAGCTGGATGTACCCCAATGCGGCTACTGTCAGCCCGGCATGATCATGGCGGTCTCCAGCATGCTCAATGCGTCGCCGGACGCTGACGATGCGCAAATCGACAGCCAGATCACCAATATTTGTCGCTGCGGTACGTTTCAGCGCGTGCGTGAAGGCGTTCACTTGGCCAAGGAAGTGGCGAAGAAGAGCAAGGGAGAAACGGCATGAGCGAGTTAATGAAGAACGCAATAACGGTGTCTCGACGCGGGTTTTTGGTCACCACATCCACGCTGGGCGCAGGACTGGCCTTGGGCATGACGACACGCCCGACGGTTGCCTCGGCTAGCGCCTATGATGAGGTGAATGCGTGGGTGCATATCGCCTCTGACGAAACCGTCACGATTCGTATCGCTCGTTCCGAGATGGGGCAGGGTACGCTCACTGGCTTGGCGCAGCTGGTTGCCGAAGAGCTGGATTGTGATTGGAATAAGGTCACCTACGAATTCCCGACCCCCGGACAGAATGTGGCGCGAGAGCGTGTTTGGGGCGATTTCTCAACCGGTGGCAGTCGCGGACTGCGCGGCAGTCATCAATACGTACGCGAGGGCGGTGCCGCCGCGAAACTGATGTTGGTTCAAGCAGCCGCGGATGGTTGGAATGTTCCCGCTTCCGAGTGTACTGCCGCCGAGAGTGTGATCTCGCATGCAGCCTCAGGGCGCACGACTACCTACGGCAAGGTGGCTGACGCTGCCGCTTCGGTGCCGGTACCCACGCAAGTGACCCTGCGTGACCCCGCAGATTGGCGTGTGGCGGGCAAGCCCGTAAAGCGACTGGATACTGCCGACAAGCTGACTGGCAAGTTGGTTTACGGGGCCGATATCACTCTGCCCGGCATGCTGTGTGCGAGCATCATGGATTGCCCGGTCATGGGCGGTAAGCTTGTCAGCTTTGATGAAAGCGCGATTCGCAAGATGCCTGGCGTTAAGGGCGCGGTGGCCGTCGTCACCAGCCAGGGCACCAACGGCGTTGCCGTGGTAGCGGACACATGGTGGCAAGCGCATTCGGCGCTAAAGCAGTTGCCAATCGAGTGGGACAGAGGCCCCAATGCCAATGTTGACGATGCTGCGGTAACCGCTCTGCTGGAAGACGGCTTGGTTGCTGACGACGCCTACGTAGGAAATTGGGGTGGTGATGTAGAAGCAGCTTTTGGTGCATCGGCAACTCAGGTGGAGGCGACCTACAAGGTGCCATCACAAAACCACGCACCCATGGAACCCATGAACGCGACGGCACTGTTGACCAAGGATCGTTGCGAGGTGTGGTGCCCAACGCAAAATGGGGAAGCGGCATTGGCTGCGGCCTCGGAAGCGTCAGGCCTGCCGCTGACCCAATGCGAAGTCTATAAAACCATTTTGGGTGGTGGCTTCGGACGTCGCGGTGCAGGTGACTATGTGCACCAAGTTGTGGAAATCGCCAAGGTGTTTCCCGGCACACCCATCAAGCTGCAATGGTCTCGTGAAGAAGACCAGAAGCACGGTTTCTTCCACCCGACCACCATGGCGAAAATGCGCGGGTCCTTAGACGCCGAGGGCAATTTGACGGGCTTGCATATGCGTATATCCGGTCAGTCGATCCTGGCCGGTCTGATGCCCCACGCCTTAGTGGAAGGCGCCGACTACTTGCAGTTTCAAGGTGTGATTAAGGCAGGCTTGAATCCGAGCATGGACGATCACTCCATTTGCTATGACATTCCTAACGTCTTGGTGGATCACGCCATGCGTAACCCACCCATCCGTCCCGGATTTTGGCGTGGTGTGAACGTGAATCAGAACACCATCTATTTGGAGTGCTTTCTCGAAGAAATGGCCCATGCCGCCGGTCGCGACGCATTGGAGTTTCGCTTGGCGCTGATGAAGAACCATCCAAAGAGTGCTGCCGTACTCAAGGCTGCAGCGGAGCAGGGTGGCTGGGGTAGCAATGACGGCAAGGCTCGCGGGCTCGCATTTTTGCACTCCTTCGGCAGCTATGTGGCCGCGTGTGCTGAGGTAAGTATTGACGACGACGGCAAGCTGTCCATGGATCGTATCGTCGCCGCAACAGACTGTGGCACGGCGGTTAACCCTCAGCAGATCGAAGCTCAAGTTCAGGGTTCCTTTGTCTACGGACTGTCCGGGGCACTGTACAGCGAAAGCACCTTGGCCAATGGCGAGTTCCAAGAAGATAACTTCCATACCTATCCATCGATGAAAATTGCCGCGATGCCCAAGGTGGAAGTCATCGTGATGCCGTCAGGTGGGTTCTTCGGCGGAGTCGGGGAGCCGACGATTGGGGTTGCTGCGCCTGCCGTGCTGAATGCGATCTTTGCGGCGACGGGCAAGCGAATTCGCCAGCTTCCGCTAAAGGATCAAAGCCTGCGGGCCTGATCCATGCGCTACCGTCTTCTATCCTCGCTGTTGTTGGGTCTGGTCGTCAGCGGCCAGCTCCAAGCAACCGAGGAGGCGCTGACTCAATCAGCGAGTCAGGCGGCGGTATGTTCCGGTTGCCATGCGCTGACCTCTGGAGCCGCCGTGCCCAGTCTGCAAGGACTGAGCGCTCGGGCTATCGAGCAGCAGATGCTGGCGCTAAAACGCTCAGGCGGTCAAAGCGCCATGCATCGTCTGATTAACGCCTACGACCCTGCGCAGATTCGCGGCATTGCGAACGTGTTGGCCCAAGATGAACAGGCACCATGACGGTTCTGCGCAGGCGCCATATGTTGGCGGCGCTGGCTGCGTCAGCGCTGCTACCCGGTCGAACGCTGGCTGCTAGGCCGACGTCTCGGTTGGTGGTGGTGGGTGGCGGATTTGCTGGTGCGACGCTGGCACGCTTCGTCAAGCGGCTGTCGCCGGAAATCGCCGTTGTCTTGATTGAAGCTCGTGATCGCTACATCTCTTGCCCTATGAGTAATCTGGTCATTGCCGGCCAGCGTAGCTTGGCTGCGCAAACCTTCGACTACCGCGGGCTCGAGGCGGCTGGCATTGAGGTAGTGCGCGGTATGGCGGTAGATGTGGACGCGGCGACGCGACGCGTCAGGCTGCAAGGTGGCACGTCCATAGACTATGACCGCTTGGTGCTTGCGCCGGGCGTGATGCTTAATTTTGACCAACTGCCCGGCATGTCAGCCCAGGGTGCGCAGAGAATGCCCCATGCCTGGCAGGCTGGCGCGCAGACAACCTTGCTGCGGCGTCAGCTCCAAGCCATGCCCGACGACGGACTCGTGGTGATCAGTGTGCCGGCTGCACCGTATCGGTGTCCGCCGGGGCCCTACGAGCGCGCCAGTCTGATGGCCAGCTATTTCAAGCAGAACAAACCCAAGGCGCAGATTCTGATATTGGACAGCAATGAACGCTTCTCCAAGCAGGCACTGTTTCAGCAGGGCTGGAAGCGTATGTACGGCGACAGGATCCGCTGGCAGAGTGCCTCCAATGATGGGCGCGTCATTCGGGTGGAACCCGATGCCATGCGCCTGCATACGGATTTTGCGACACACTCACCGGATGTGGCCAACATCATACCGCCACAGCAGGCTGGTCTGATTGCCCATCGTGCCAGTGTGACTGATGCCTCGGGTTGGTGTCCGGTAAACCCTCTGAGTTTTGAGTCGCGTCTGCAGCCGAATATTCATGTGATCGGTGATGCGGCCATTGCGGCTCCCATGCCCAAATCCGCATTCTCCGCTAACGCCCAAGCCAAGGTCTGCGCGATTGCCTTGGTGCGCTTGTTCCGAGGTCTGTCACCCCAACCGACGGTATTGGCAAACACCTGTTATTCCTATTTGGAACCGGGTAGCGCAATTTCCATTGCGGGAGCTTATCGAACGCAAGATGGCGAATTTTCATCCATTGCCGCCGCTGCCGGTGCCAGCCCGCTAAATCCCCCAGCCGGACTTCAGGCTCAAGAAGCGCTTCATGCTGCGGATTGGTTTCGCGCGATTACTCAGGAGACCTTTGGTTGAAGACGATACTCTTGCTGGTATTGATGCTGATTGGCACGTCGGCAGAGGCTGGTGCCATGCCGCATATCATTGGCGACACCATTGAAGGCCCATTGACGGAACGTCCCGCATCGGCAGAGATCGGAGAGCGCATTTTCGTTGCACGCGAGAGCGGACACTGTGTCCTTTGTCATCGAGTCGAAGGGCTCGACGCGCCTTTTCAGGGCGATATCGGTCCCCAGTTGAGTGATGTGGGCGACCGCCTGAGCCCGGGACAACTGAGGCTTCGTATCGTGGACAGTTCGATTCTCAATGCGCAAACCATCATGCCGCCGTACTATCGCAGGGAAAATCTGCATCGAGTGGCTAACGCCTATGAAGGCGAAACAGTCCTTACCGCCATGCAGATAGAACACTTGGTGGCCTATTTGTCACAACGACGGAGTGATGTGCCGTGAATCGAAACTTACCGCGACGGCGGTTTTTACAGGCTGCGGTGGCATTGCCAGCCAGCGGGCTTTTGACCTCTGCGGCGGCGGATGCCGAGGCGGGACAAAGACAGGTAGAGCAAGCGATCACCGATTTTTTTGGGCCAGAACGCAGTGTGCGCAACGGCCGAGTGACGGTTTCGGTGCCGGCAATTTCTGAGAACGGCTACTCGGTGCCTCTCAGTGTGGCGGTGGACAGTCCCATGACGGCGGACGATTACGTGCGCCGCGTATTGGTGGTGTCTCAGTCCAATCCATTGCCGATTATCGCGAGTTTTGAGCTTGGGCCTAGAGCGGGTTTGGCGAAGATGAGTACCCGTATTCGCTTGGCAGACTCCCAACGTATATACGCCATTGCCGAGATGCATGACGGTGCTCTCTGGTCAGGCCATGGACACAGCATCGTGACGTTGGCGGCCTGCGTGATATGAACAAGCAACCTACAATTCGCTTGGCGGTACCTCAGGGGGTGCCTGCGGGTGAGGTGATAGAAGTCAAGGTGATGATTCAGCACCCCATGGAGTCTGGGTATCGACGTGGCGCGTTAGGCCAGCGGATTCCTCGGGATATCATCAAATTTTTCCGCTGCAGCCAAGAGGGCGAAACGATATTTGCAGCAGAATTTCATCCGGGTGTCGCTGCCAATCCCCTGATGACGTTTCATATGCGAGCCGAGCGCAGTGGAACCTTGGATTTTGAGTGGACGGATCAAAACGACCTGCGCTGGCGTAAGCAGGCTGAACTGTTGGTGATCTAGATCGTGGGATTGCTGATTTTGATCGGCTTATGGCTTGCCAGTGCGGCCATTGTTGCGCAAGGCAATGACGCCCCTGTGATACCGCCAGTAGAGCAGCCGGTATCGGGTTATCGTTTCCTCACGCCGGAAACCCGCGCGTTACAGGACGATGCCTTCGCCAATCCCGGCTATTTGTGGGTTGCCGCTGGAGCCGAGGCCTATCAAGAAAATCTTGGCACCGGTTCCTGTAAGAGTTGTCATGGTGAGCGCGGCATGGTCGGCGTGGCCACGCGCTATCCGCGCTTCGACGAAGGCGCTCAAACACTGCTGAATCTGGAAGGTCGTATCAATGCCTGTCGTAGCGAACATCAAGAGCTGCCCGCACTGGCCTATGAAAGCCAGGAACTGCTGGCGCTGAGTAGCTACGTCGCGGAACAGTCTCGCGGCATGATGACGCAGGTCAGCGTACCGGCGGAAGCTGCGCCATGGTTTCGGGCAGGCGAATCATACTTTTTCCAGCGGCGCGGCCAGCTCAATCTGGCCTGTCACCAATGCCACGATCAGTCCTGGGGGAAAATGCTGCGGGGTGATCGGCTCAGCCAAGGCCAACCCAATGCCTTTCCTGCGTATCGAATGGAGTGGCAGACTCTTGGCTCTCTGCATCGACGGCTGCAAAACTGCGAGACCGGGGTTAGAGCTGAACCTCAAGCCTTGGGCTCCCGCGCCTATCTGGGGTTGGAGCTCTACTTGGTTTGGCGCTCCCAGGGTCTGGTGCTTGAATCACCCGGGGTGCGCAGATAACCCCGAAAACGGTATGGTAGGAGACTGATCCAGAATATTTGGGAGGCGTAATGGATGCGTATGTAACACCCAGTGAAGCTCAGGTAGCGGAGCTGATGCAAGGCGACCACGATGCACCGGTTGCGGCGCTCAATCTGTTTTGGTTTAACGATCGAGCCCGATACCAGCCGGAGGACCCGGAGTACGGTACCGATGCGGCCAATGTATCCGGCAGGGAGGCTTATGCCGCCTATGCGGCTGAGGCGGGTCAGGCGATCACAGCGCTGGGCGGTCATGTGGCTTTCAGCGCGACGCTGGATCAGGTGATGATTGGTCCAGACAATCTGAATTTCGACACCGCCGCGGTTATGGTGTTTCCAACCCGACGCGCTTTTATTGAAATGCTCACCTCACCGGACTTTCAAGCGTCCTCTCGGCACCGCAAAGCCGCGCTGTCAAACCACATCATGCTGCACTTAGACGGCACACCCTTTGTTTCCCAGGATTGAAGAGACCACGATGACCGAACTCGTTTTACGCAAAGACATTGACGGCGTTGCCGTACTCACCCTAAACCGGCCTGACAAACTCAACGCCTTGAATGTGGCGTTGTTTCAGGCGCTCCACGCGCACGCCAAGGACATTGAGAACACGCCAGAAACGATTGGCTGCGTGGTGATAATGGGCGCTGGCCGATGTTTCTCTGCGGGCCATGACTTGGGCGATATTGCCGCCGGAGAAAAACTGCCCAGACCGAATTTTCAGGCCAAGGTTATTGAGGCCCTCACCAATCTGCCCCAGCCCGTCATCAGTGCCGTGCACGGTCATTGTTATACCGGTGCCTTGGAGCTGGCGTTGGCTGGCGATTTGATTGTGGCAAGCGAGAACGCCAAATTTGCGGATACCCATGGCAAGTGGGCACTGCAGCCGGTCTGGGGTATCAGTCAGCGTTTGCCGCGAAAAATCGGTAATGCCAAGGCCACTGAGATGATGCTGACCGCCCGCACCTACAACGCTGCTCAAGCGCTGGATATGGGCTTGGTGGTACAGGTGTTTGCCGACGACGCCTTTGAGGCAGAGGTCATCGCTTACTGTCACGAGATGCTGCAAAACTCCTGGCATTCCTTGCGCGGCTACAAGGCGCTGCTGAACGGAACCGATGGTATGAGCTTAGCCGAAGGACTGGCTTTTGAGGTCTATAACGGCGCTGGCACAGGTCCCGACATGGCAGAGCGCATTGCCGGATTCGGAAAAAAGAAATGACTTTGCACTGAAGTCTGCTCTAAGCGTTACGTCAGCCAGCGATAAGAAGAACAATGAATACGCAACATCCGGGCTCCAAATCGACATCGTTTCTGCGCAGTGGTTGGATCGTCGTGCTGCTGATGGCGGTATCGGCCGCCGTGGGTCAGGCATTTGGCCGCTTCAGTTACGGCGTGCTGCTGCCGGCTGTGCGAGACGACATGGGCATCAGTAACACGTTAGCCGGTTTTATCGGCGGAGCGAATGTGGGTGCCTATTTGCTTGGTACGTTACTGGTGTCTTGGATTGCCGGTCGCTATCGGTTGTTGGCCATGATGCGATTGGGTTTTCTGATGGTGGTGGTCGGTCTCTTCGGAGCAGGAATCAGCGCATCACCCCTAGGTCTGGCATCGGCCTTGGCGTTGGCGGGTGTGGGCGGTGCCTTGCTTTGGATACCTGCTCCCGTGGTGGCGGCAGACGCCATCCCTAGCCATCGGCGACCGCTGGCCGTTGGCCTGATGGGTTCGGGAATTGGTTTGGGGGTGGTTTTTGCCAGCTCGGTTAGCGGCTCCTTGCGAAACTCTTTGGGTGATGCCGCTTGGTCCAACGTTTACCAGATCCAGTTTGCGTTTGGTTTCGTCGTGATGATTGCGGTGTTTTTGCTGGTGCGCCATCAGCAGACGGCCCCCAGTGGCGGTGGCGGACTGGGCGGTTTTTCCGCGTTGCAACGCATGCGAGGTTGGCTGCCTCTGGTGTTGGCCTATGCCTGTTTTGGCTTTATGTACTTACTGGTGCTGGGCTTTCTAACCACTCGGCTTGAAGACGACAGTGGTTGGACTTCTGCCAATGCATCCTGGGCATTTTCCTTGCTGGGTCTATCCATGATTTTTGGCGGGCCGCTGTTCACCACGATGGCCCAGCGGCTTGGTGTGCGATTTGCGCTGATCTTCGCCTTTGGTCTGTGGCCTGTTTTTTCCTTGATCGTGCTGACCGGACTGGCGTTGCCAGTTTTTTTGGCCTGTGTCGGCATTGGCTTTTTGTTCAGCGCACTGCCGAGTTTGATTACACTTTATGTGGTAGAAAATACGACAGCCGGGGATTACGGCGCGAGTTTCGCAGCGGCGACCTTGGTGTTTGGTGTGGCCCAGATGATTTCGCCACCCATCGGTGGTTGGATAGCCGATGCAGCCGGATCCTTTACGCTGGTGTTTTTGCTGTCTGCGGTAACCAGTGTGATCGGGCTGTTGGCGACGCTGCGCTTACCCAAACGTGGGGAGCGTTGTGACGCAGAGAAGGGGATTGAAAAATCTAACGACATTGAATGAACGGTTCTGGGGGGAACGATGAAGCCACTTGAAGGGATAACGGTACTGGAGTTTTCGACCATGATTACCGCCTCCTTTGCGGCCATGATGATGGCGGAGCAAGGTGCCAAGGTGATTAAGGTGGAACCGATGAATGTTGGTGATCCCATGCGCTATATCGGCGCAAACAAGGGCGGCATTTCTTCGCTCTTTGCCAACTGCAACCGGGGCAAGCAATCCATTCGGGTCAACCTGAAAGAGTCTGAGGGCCAAGAGCTGATTCGTGAGCTCATTCCGCAGGTCGATATTTTTATTCACAATTTTCGCCCCGGGGTGATGGATAAGCTGAACTTGGGCAGTGAGGCGCTGCGAGTGCTGAACCCGCGCTTAATTTATGCGGCGATTTCCGGTTTTGGCAAGGAGGGGCCCCTAGGCGGTGCTCCGGCCTACGATCCCATTATTCAGGCCCAAGCCGGACTTACTGCAGCTCAGGGTAAGGACGAACCCAGTTTTTTTCGGACACTGATCTGCGACAAGATTACCGCGTATACCGCCTGTCAGGCAGTGACCTGTGCGCTCTACGTCAGAGAGAGAAGCGGTGCCGGCCAACACATCGATCTGTCCATGCTGGACTCCGGTTTGTTCTTTATCTTTCCTGACGGTTTTCAAAATCATACGCTGCTCGACCCAGACCACGAACCCGGTCCGTTGCTGATTGATCTGCTTTACGAACTTACCCTGACCAAGGATGGGGCGGTAACCATTTCTGCCGGTAATCAAGATATGCAGATGCGCTCACTCATTGCGGTGGGCATGGAGCATCTGTTGGCGGATGAGCGCTTCAACAGCTTTGAAAACATGGTGGCCAATATGGCGGCCTTCAAAGAGGAAGTCGCGGGAGCCTATCTGCAGTTCACCACCGAAGAAGTACTCGCAAAGCTCAAAGAAGCCGATGTGCCCTGCGCGCGATGTCTGGATCGAGATGAGGTGTTAGCTCAGGAACAGCTGGCCGCAAATGACACGGTAGAGGTGATCGATCATCCGATCATGGGCCAGATGCGAGTGGTGAAATCTCCGGCACGGTTTGGCGGCGAGCGCCTTACGCCCGGCAGGCCAAGTCCAGATCACGGTGAACATACGCATGAAGTCTTGGCAGACTTTGCCGTATCTCAAGCGCGTATCGCAGCGATGACCGAGCAGGGCATTGTTGCTTGATCGAGGCCGTCTTATCGGTCCCTGAGCCAAGCCATCGCGATGCCGCTGGGTAGCATGATAATGATCAGGGCGATAAAGGCGTAGCTGTAGCTGCCGTACAGGTCGTAAACCCAACCGGCACCAATGGGGCTGATGGCTCCGGCCATAATGGTCAGCATGCCAAACCCCATGACGCGGCCAAAGGAGGCCACACCGAATCGGTAGCTGTACATCAAGCCCATCAGAGGCAGTATGCCGCCGCCGGAAATCCCGGTGGCAAACGTGGCGATCACCAACACCTCCAGGCTTTGTGCGTTCATGATCAGTAGGACCGCGACAATGGTCGCCGCATTGGCAACCCAATAGAGTTTTCGATGATCGACGCGATCGCCCATGACGCCAAAAAAGAGTTTCCCCAAGACCATGGAAACCGAGGTCAACGCAATGAGTCCCGCGGTAACGTCACCGTCCAAACCGATGTCTTGCACGATAATACCCAAGTTAAACTGCAGGGTGCCAAAGGCCATGCTCAGCGGGGCAAGACCGCAAAAGGGGATCCAGAACAAGGATGTGGTGAGAATTTCTTTCGTCGTCCAGACCCGCTGATCAACGTCATCCTTATCGAGCTCCCGAGTTGCTGCTGCAGGTGATCTGCTGAGTATGAGTAAGGTCAGCGGTAGTACCACTGCAACAGCGAGGATCAGCAGGTTGTTCAACGTGCCTCGCCAGCCCACATGCAGGAGCCAGGCAGAAACGAAGATAGGCAGTATGATGCCGCCGACGTTGGTGCCAATCGCTGAAACGCCCAAGGCGAACCCGCGATTGTCAGTAAACCATCGGCTCACCAAGGTCTGGCTCGCCAGTGTTCCCATGAGCGTCATGGCTACCGGCAGTAGAGTGGCGTAAATCAGCCAAAGCTGCCAAAGGGCGGTTACCTGTTGAGCTAGGGCAAGGGCCAGCACCATGGAAGCCAGGCCCGTGAGAATGACCCATCGCAGCGGAAAGGTGTCCAGTGCTCGTCCGGCGAGCGGCCCCAAGACCCCGGCACCGATCTGCAGTAGCGCAATGGTCAGCATCAGATCGCGCCGACTGGAACCAAACTCGTCAAGCCAGGGCAGGGTAAACAGCGCGAAACAGTAAATGATGGCGCCGACACTGATGGCCTGTAACACCACGCCATAGAGCAGGACGATCCAGCGGTAGTAATGGTCGGAGATCAAGGGCGCGCCGGTGGGAGGGTTGTTCGTTAAGGTCATGAATACAGCTTTGATCGAGTGGGTAAAACACGGAGGCGTCAATCCTACGCTGTCGCTTGCGTTAAGACTCCTTTACATCCGGCCGGTCTCTAGGTAACGACAGGCATGGTTGGCATGTGACGAAATTTCCGGATACTGGGGCTGTCACACGGTGCCATAGGGAGAGTGGTATGGATTTGGTTGCTGATATTGAAGCCATGCAGGCGGAACTCGCTGGATGGCGCAGAGATTTGCACGCCCACCCCGAGTTGGGTTTTGAGGAGAATCGCACCGCAGACTTTGTCGCGGCAAAGCTCGAGGCCTTTGGGGTGCAGGTGTATCGCGGTATCGGTCAAACCGGCCTGGTTGGCGTATTGCGAGAGGGCAATGCGACCCGTTCGATTGGTCTGCGAGCCGATATGGACGCGTTGCCGATTTTGGAGCAGAACACCTTTGAGCACCGTTCCACTCACCAAGGCACCATGCACGCCTGTGGACATGATGGTCATACCGTCATGCTGCTGGCCGCGGCAAAGTATCTGGCCGGCACACGCGATTTTCAGGGTCAAGTAAACTTTATCTTTCAGCCTGCGGAAGAAGGGTTGGGAGGTGCCAAGGCGATGATCGCTGATGGTCTGTTTGAGGATTTCCCCTGCGATCGTATCTACGCCATGCACAATGGTCCGGGATTGCCGGTTGGTAAGTTTGCCGCTGTGCCCGGGGTCAGAACCGCGGCAGGCGCGTTTTTTGATATCAACATTCAGGGCAAGGGCGGTCATGGGGCCTTTCCACAGTTGGCCATCGATCCAATCCCCATAGCAGCGCAGCTGATCAGCGCATTGCAAACCCTGGTGTCTCGGGCCACGTCACCGAACGATAGCGTGGTGCTGTCCATTACCAAGATGCACGCTGGCGATGCGTATAACGTCATCCCGGAGGACGCTTGGCTCTCTGGCACCGTGCGATGTTTTTCCATGAAAAAGATGCGTGAGCTGGAAGGGCAGATCCAAGAACTTGCGCAGAATCTGGCCGCCGGCTTTGGAGCATCAGCGGCGCTGGATTTTCGGGTGCCATTCCATCCCGTGGTAAACGATGACGAGACCACGAGCTTTGCGGGGGATGTTTGTGCATCGATTGCCGGTGAGGGCAATGTGTTTCGCTCCGGCGCGCCGGGCACCGGTTCGGAGGATTTTTCCTTTATGACGGAACAGGTGCCGGGCTGTTATCTGATTATCGGTAATGGCGAAGACAGCAGCGCGCTGCATAATCCCGGCTACGATTTTAACGATCAGGCTCTAGTTTACGGCGGCAGTTTTTTTGCTCGCGTGACCGAACGCGAACTGGCGAGGCCCCAATGACCGCAGGCGATGGCAGCCAGCCCCTTGAGTTTCAGGAGTTGGCTCCTGAGGTGATGATCGCTCGAGCCGAGCGCTTCTGCGTTCAGATGCAGGCACGACGAAGCGTGCGGGATTTTTCCGATCGACCGGTACCCATGCGAGTGATTGAGCAGGCAATTTTAGCGGCTGGCACCGCGCCCAGTGGGGCTAATAAGCAGCCTTGGCACTTTGCGGTGACAACAGATCCTCAGGTGAAATCGGCGATTCGCAACGCCGCAGAACAGGAGGAGCAAGCATTCTATGAGCGGCGAGCATCTCAGCAGTGGTTGGATGCACTGGCGCCACTGGGGACGGATGCGAACAAACCGTTTTTGCAGGCTGCACCGGTGCTGGTTGGCGTCTTTATGGAAAAGACGACCGTATCGGCGGCGGGAGAGCGGAGCAAAAATTACTACCCCATGGAGTCTGTGGGTATCGCCTGCGGGCTGCTGATCTCAGCTTTGCATCTGTCTGGTCTGGTCACGCTGACGCATACCCCAAGTCCCATGGCTTTTTTGAACTCGGCTTTTGAGCGGCCTAAGAACGAGAAACCCTTTTTGCTGTTGGTGGTTGGCTACCCTGCAGAAAATTGTCGACTTCCTGACATTTCTCGAAAGCCGCTATCGGGAATATGCAGTCGCGTAGGTCAGTCCTGATAGGGTTACCGTCGTAATCCGCTTGCGAGTGGAAAGAGCGTGCTTCGCTCGGCGAGCGGCGGGGCTTTTGAATGAAGGAGTTTGAATGAAATCGAATGCAATAAATGCGCGGTTAACTGCGCGTTTGTGGGCGGTAGCTGGGTTTGCTCTGATCAGTAGTCTTGGCGTGATCCAGCCCGTGATGTCCACAGCGCTATCGCTGCCAATGGCCGAGCCGGAAGAGCAGGGTGTGTCGACCCAGCGGCTGGCGTTGTTAGATGCGCTGGCGACGCGTTATGTTGATGAGGGACGGGTTGCGGGCATGGTCAACGTGGTTATGCGCAACGGCAATGTCGTCTATGCCAAGGCCACAGGCAATCGCTCCGTCGGGGGGGATGACCCGCTGAAGCCTTCGGATTTGTTCCGCATTTATTCGATGACGAAGCCGGTTACCGCAGTAGCAGCCATGCAGCTTTACGAGCAGGGTAAATTCCATCTCAGCGACCCTGTGGAAAAATTTATTCCCGAATTGGCGGGCCTCAAGGTTCTGAATACCCAAGGGCAGTTGGTTGACGCGCAGCGGCCAGTGAACATGCACGATCTGCTGACGCATACGGCGGGGTTCTCTTATGGTTTCGTACCAATGACAGACGTCGTTGATGCCCGGTATGTGCAGGCTGATCTTTGGGCGGCGAAGGATCTGGACGATTTCGCCCAGCGCGTTGCCAAGCTGCCGTTAAAATTCCAGCCTGGCACTCGCTATCATTACTCCATTGCGGTGGACCTGACCGGACTGGTCGTTGAACGCATCAGTGGTATTTCTTTCGATCGCTATCTGCAAGACCATATTTTTGCCCCCTTAGGCATGACCGATACCTTTTTTGAGGTCCCCAGGAATAAGCGCGACCGTTTTTTGCCGAATTACTTTTTTGATCCGGGTTCGGCTAAGCCAGTCAACGTGACCCAAGCGCCAGCATCTCGAACACCCCGTAAAAAAGTGGCCATGCAAGATTACGCCGACGTGAGTTTGTTTTCCGGTGGTGGTGGTTTGGTTTCAACCGCCATGGACTACGCCCGTTTTGCCGAAGCGATGCGTAACGGTGGCCGTCTCGACGGGGTGCGGATATTAGGCCCCAAGACGGTGGCCTTTATGGCGACCAACCATCTGCCCAAGGGGGCTGGTTTGGCAGGATTTGGCGAGCAGCCTGGCGCGGATGCGCCTGATACGGGTCTGGGCTTTGGTCTGGGGTTTGGCGTCGTTACCAGCCCAGTGACGAATCGAGTCATTGGCAGCGAGGGTGAGTACAACTGGGGTGGGGCAGCCGGGACTGTCTTTTGGATCGACCCGGTGGAAGAGTTGGTCGTGGTCAGCATGATCCAGCTGATGGGTTCACCTTGGCCGCTGCGTTCAGATCTCAAGGTAGCGGTCTATCAAGCTTTGGATGACATATACGCTCAGTAGCGTTTAAGGTGGGCGACGTTTCTGAGGCGGAGAGCAGATGAAAGCGTTGAAGATGATCGTGTTAGCGTTGTTGCTGGTATTGGGTGGTGGCTACTTAGGGCGCGATGGGCTTGTGCGGGTGCTGGATCAGCACTTCTACGAGTCAACGCTTTCTGTTTGCGTCGCAGGGATGGGCTTGCTCGCGCCAGATCGTTTGTCCATCGAACTGCGTTCCTTTTGCAATATAGCCATGGTGACTCGTGTCTCAGAGACCGACGGTGACTAACTCAGGTATTGAATGGCTTTTGCGGACGCGGCATCGGCGCTTCTCAAGGCGCTCGTGATGTCGTTGCCTAAGCACCAATCGCCGGCACACATCAGGTTGCGCTGAGCGTCCAGTAGAAAAGCCTCTCCTAAGGGTTCCGCGACGCCGGCATAAAGCCATCGATGCATGCGTTGATAGATGACATTTGGTCGCCCATAGCCCAGCCGATTAAGCTCGCTCAGCATCTCTTCGCCGACGATCATCGGGTCTTCTTCCATACGGTGTTGGCTCCATGGCCGGTTGGCCTGAACCGTATAGACTCCCCATTGGTTGCTGAAACGCCCCTTGGTGTGTTCGCTGACCACACGCTCAATAAGACTGTGGCGTGGTGTCAGGAGCGGTGCTATGTCCAAGGGGAACTCGGTCACCAGCATGAGCGACCAGCACCCCTCGGGGCGCAGGGTATTCAGCGTTTCAATTAAAGGAGTTTGGCTAGTTTCCAGTATGTTTGCTGCCTGGAGGGGCGGGGTGGTGGTGATGACCATGTCAAAGTTCTGGGGCGACAGTGTGCTGTCACAGACGATCTGCCAGGCGTTCCCGCCATCGCTGCGTCGCAATGCAGTGACCGGCACGTTCAGCGCAATATTCTGGCCCTGAGCCAGCCATTTGCCTACACCGTTTATGCCCGGGGCGAGGCTAAAGTGCGGTTCACTCTGTGTCTTAGGTGATGAAGGAATCCATGGGACTAATGCCAATTGGGTTGGTGTTGGCAACGCGCTGATTTGCGCTTTCTGAGAAGCGCTAAGGCTTGGGGTGCCGTGATCGAACCGCAGGGTGTGACCTTCAACGTCGGCTCGACGGGTGGCTACGCGGCCGCTTACCCCCCGACTTTTGTCGAAAAGTGTGGTGGATATCCCTGCGTTGGTGAGTTGTCTCGAGAGCTGCAGGCCCGTAAGGCCAGCTCCGATAATGGCGACATGAGGTGGAGTCATGGAGAGATCCTAAGTGAACGAAGTTGGACTTTCCCTGCTGGTAGCACGTGCCGCCGCCGGGTTGTCCAAGTAATTTGCGTAATTGGGCCTAAAACTACCATAAATACAGTTAATGTCTAAGTTTATAAGATGACTGTCTTTGACTTTAGATGGTCTGATGCCGAAGATACGTTCATGAACTTAGACAAAAAACACTTTCGGTCCAAGGCGCACCGGCCTGTGATGGTCAGAAGCAAGGTCGCCAAGCTCGGTTCGAGCAGGGCGGACATGGCTTCGTCGTGGTGCGTGACGGTGGCAGTGGCTCTTCTTTTGGCATTGGCACTGCAGTAACAGTCCCTCAAGCGCTCGCCTCTTCCCCTCCTCCTCCCCTGAGGCGAGCGCTTCTCTTTTTTTGCTGGGGTAACTTTTGGACACATTCAAGACGATTAAGCCGTCCCCATTTGAACTGGTTCAACGGCCCCTTCAACCCGGTGATTTGCCGGCGGTTAATCGGGTGATACAAGCATCGGTTGAAAGCTGGCCGACCACGGCGCGATTGAAACGCCTGTCGATGGCCCCGCTCCGCTATTGCGACGTGGATCTCGAAGATTTTGAATTTCTCCTGTGTTATAAAGCGCACGCTTGTTTGGGCATCGCGGCCTGGCAGCCAGACGTTTCGCTCGTTTTACAAAAGACAGGGTCTTTTGCTAAGCGCGAGGAGAATCAAAAAGCGGTCAATGCGGTGTTACTCCACGGCCTTTTTGTCAGCGCGAAAGCGCAGGGGTGTGGTATCGGTGGTTTGTTGCTTGACGAATTAACTCGTCAGGCCAGGGAGAGGCGTTTCGCGGGCATTTTTGTGAGAGCGGAGCGTTTTTCGACCAGCTATTTTGAGCAAAAAGGCTTTCGTCCGTTACGAGATGGGGATCAGCCCGGCTTGCAGCCGGCAAATTATCCTCACCGTTACCTGATGGATCTGAGCGTTGGCGCTTCGAAAAGGTCTGAACGCTCGGAGGCTCGTGTGGCCGAAGAGTGGAACGATGTGGTCAGCACCGAGACAAGCGGAATAAAACGTAGCGGTTAAAGGAAAACGCGAAATGCTCAGGAAAGTTCTCGATATTCGAGTCGCTGTTAGCGTAGGTGCCGTGTTGGTTGGGACTTTGTTCAGTGCAACCTCACATGCGGCAGATGCGGGGGAAAACGCAGCTTTTAAACATCATTGTGTGACCTGTCATGGGTACGAAGGGAAGTCTAACGCTCCTCGATATCCGAACTTGGCTGGGCAAAACGCACCCTATCTCGTTAGCCGGCTTAAGTACTTTCGTGCGGAAGAAGAGCCAGGCAATCAAATGAATGCGCAAGCGGTGTTGTTGACAGACGAAGAGATTGATCTGTTGGCCGAATACTTCAGCAAGCAAGCGAATTAGGGGAAAGTTATGACTATCAAGAATGTATTCGTCAAACCCGCCATGCTCGCTGGTGTCATGTTACTTGCCGCCTGTGGCGGTCACGATATTGACGGTGCAGCGCTGGCGGCAGAAAAGGGCTGTGTGGCCTGTCACGGTGCCAAGGGCAAGGCCATCGCACCCATGTACCCGAATCTGAATGGCCAGTGGGAAACCTATTTGCGCAAACAGCTGGTCGCCTATCGGGACGGTTCCCGCGAAAACGCGATCATGGCGCTGCAGGCGCAAAATTTGAGCGATGAAGACATCGCCGTTTTGGCCGCGCACTACGGCAACTAAGCCCGCCGCTCTGTCGAGCAACGAGGCGTGTGGGGTAGATCGCGACAGCGCGCGTCTCGCCTCGACCTTCGCCTCGACCTTGGCGCTCGTCGCGCTTCTGCTCTGTTTGCTCGTGGTCCTAACCGGCTGTGAAGGCGAAGAGTCGTCAAAGCCGCGGACCACTGCCCCTTTGGGCCAAAAAGCCAACACATCAGACCCCAACACGTCGGATCGCAAATCACTCAACCAGGTATCTGACGGTTCTCACCAATACGTGGGCTCGGCGACCTGTGGGCAATGTCATGAGCAAGCCTATGCTCAGTGGCAGGTGTCGCACCACGCCATGGCGATGGCTGAACCCACAGATGACTCTGTCAAAGGGGACTTTGGCGCGGCACCTCTGAGGCTTGCGGGCCAAGACATTTCCTTTGCAGAAAGCGGTGTTAACTTCACCATTCGCTTGGATGGGGCTGGCGGTGAGCTTGAGTCCTTTCGGGTGGTCTATACCTTCGGTATTTCTCCTCTGCAGCAGTACCTGGTTAACGTTGGCGGCGGGCGTTTACAGGCGCTACCGGTGGTCTGGGATGCACGGGATGACGGTCGCGGCTGGTATCATTTGCAGCCTGAGACCCTTGGTAACTCGGATGATGTTTTGCACTGGACCGCCAGTGGTCAGAACTGGAATCACATGTGCGCAGACTGCCATTCCACGGCGGTGACTAAGGGCTTTGATGCCACGACGGATACCTTTCGCACCCAATTCGCTGAGGTCAGCGTCGGCTGTGAAGCCTGTCATGGGCCCGGGGCCGCCCACAGCGAAACACCGGCTGAATTTCCTGTTGTCTCCTTGCGTGATCCTGACATTCGGCTCGCGGTCTGTGGGTCTTGCCACAGTCGTCGCAGCCAAATTGCTGAAGGTTTTGTGCCCGGTAAACAGCTTCTAGATCACTACGAGCCGTCGTTGTTGGATGAGGGTCTCTACTTTGCTGATGGCCAGATTTTGGACGAGGTCTTTGTCTACGGCTCTTTTTTGCAAAGCAAAATGCATAACGCCGGTGTCAGCTGCGGCGACTGCCATGAACCGCATTCCGGCCAACTACAGCGCAGTGGCAATGCGGTCTGCACCGACTGCCACAGCCCTGCGGGCAGCGGGCGTTTTCCGGGCCTCAGACCGGTAGTCTACGACTCGCCAGATCACCATTTTCATGCCGTGGTGGATCCTCCGGTGGGTAAGCTTGCGGCTGGCTCTGGCTCTGGCAGTGCCTGTGTCGACTGCCATATGGCGGCTCGTACCTACATGGGTGTTGATGATCGGCGGGATCACAGCTTTCGCGTGCCGCGTCCGGATCTTAGCGCCGAGCTGGGCGTGCCCAATGCCTGCATTGGCTGCCATCAGCAGCAAAGCCATGAATGGGCTGCCGAACAGATTAAGGCCCGTGGCGGCGGTGCGCCAGCTCCTCATTTTGCGCGTGTGTTGGCGCCTGCGCGTCAGGGCAAGCGGCAGGCTCAGGACGCGTTGGGGGCTCTGGCAGGGGATCAAAGGCAGCCGGCAATCCTGCGCGCGACGGCGTTGGGTCTGCTCGGCCAATACGACCCTTCTGCCCGCGAGCTGCACCTGGCCGTTGCCGATGCGGACCCCCTGGTTCGCTTGGGCGCGTTGCGCGGCCTTGGAGCGGCGGGCCCAGCCAATTGGCGCATTGTGATGCCACTATTAGACGACCCGCTGCGTGCTCTGCGTTTTGCAGCGGTCACGGCCTTGTTGCCCAACTACCCTCAGCTGCCCGTCGCATCACGGGCCCGGTTAACGCCCGCGGTGGATGAATTCCTCGAGCATCTTTCCATGAACGCTGATCGAGCCGAGGCGTTGACCAGTCGTGCGCTGGTTCATTTGGCCAAGGGTGAGACAGACCGCGCGGAAGGGGACTTGCTGTCGGCCTTGCAGCGCAATCCTGCATGGGTACCCGGGATGGTAAACTTAGCTGACCTGTATCGGGCGACCGGCCGTGATCCCCAGGCCGGTCCGCTGCTGGATCAAGCCTTGGCGCTCTCGCCTCAATCCAGTCAGGTTCGGGTAGCCGCTGCGCTCTGGCGTGTTCGTCAGGGTCATCTGGATCAGGCCATCGAATTGTTGGCTCAAGGCCATGCCGCGCGTTTGGAGTCAGCCAGTGGATACGTCTACGCGGTTGCCCTGAGCTCCGCGGGCCAGCCGGCCAAGGCCCTGAGCGTCATTGACGACTTGCTGGAAGCCGATCTGTATTCTGCCCAGCTCCTGCAGCTCGGTATTTCTCTAGCCCAGCAATCTCGCGGGTCGGTGCGCTTGAACCGCTATCAAGACGCGCTTCGGCGTCTGTCGTTAAGCAGATCGGCTGCGTCGGTGCTCAATGAGATACCCTAAGGCTTTTAACGGGTGACCGTTCAGCAAGGCCAATAAGCCATCGATTTGGTGATAGCTGATTTTGCCCTGTTGAAACAGTGCGATCGCGCGCAATGGCATGTGGTTGGCCATCTCTTCGAACATTTTTCGCGTGGTTGGGT
The DNA here is from genome assembly GCA_042091155.1 of Gammaproteobacteria bacterium. Lineage (GTDB taxonomy): Bacteria > Pseudomonadota > Gammaproteobacteria > Pseudomonadales > Azotimanducaceae > UBA4421. The sequence continues at coordinate 32,248 of JBELHZ010000002.1, read as the reverse complement.
CAGCATTTTCCAGCCCCATGCTGCCCAAGAATTGTGCTAATGCTCTGTCCTGTATTTTGCCGCCAATCCACGTTGTACCGATTTCCGCCAGCGAGGAGTTGCGGTGAAACGGGCGTATGTCTTCGCCGGTTGGTGGTGGTCGGTTCAGCATGCGGCTGAACAGCTCATCCGATACTGTTAATGGGCGCCTCGAGTCCACCGGCGGAAATTCCGGCGCGACGGTGGTCATGGCCAAGTCGCTAAGAGTTTGTTTCGAAACCACGTTGATCGCTTGGGTGAGGCGAATGTCTCTGCTGGAGGAACCGATGCGCAGTTGAACGGAGCCGGCCTCCAGCACCCATTGCTGAGCCCCGTGATCGAAAACTCGGAATGACTCGGCATCCAGCGCGATAGTCGCGGTTCGAGTCTCGCCGGCCTGTAGCGTGATCTTGGTGAAGCCGCACAGCTGTTGTTCTGGCTGGTGGGTGGCGCTGCCAACAGAGTGCCGATAAACCTGCACCACCTCTGCTCCGGCTCGTGCCCCGGAGTTTTTTACCTGCACGCTCAGTGTTACCGGTCGGTCGGCGGTGAGAGAACTGTTGTCAGCTCGCACGTCTAGATAGTCGAACTCGGTATAGCTCAGGCCATGTCCAAAAGGAAACAAGACGCCGCGTCTGGCGGTGTCGAAATAGCGATAGCCGATGTATACGCCTTCGCGATATTGCATCTGGCGATGCTCCCCCGGAAACCATGCCGTGGACGGTACATCGCTGAGCGCCATGGGAAAGGTTTCAGCCAGCTTGCCGCCCGGGTTTTCGGTGCCCATCAAAATATCAGCCAAGCCGCCGCCGCTGGCCTGACCGCCGAGGTAGCCCTCTAGAACGCCGGATACCTGATTGATCCATGGCATGGTTACTGGTGCGCCATTGGCGAGTACAACAATGGTGTTGGGGTTTGCACCAGCCACGGCCTTGATGAGTGCGGTGTGCTGATCCGGCAGTTCCAGATGTTCCCGATCAAAGCCCTCGGATTCAAAAATGCCGGGCAGGCCTGCATAGACGACGGCAACATCTGCGCTCTGGGCCAGTGCGACGGCTTCATCAATTAGGGTTTGGTCGGGCTGGCTGGCCACGGGGTCGTAGCCGGGTGCGTAGGTCAGGTCGTTGATGTACTCGCCCAATGCGGCACGCAGCGTCTCTACGCGGGTGGGTCTAACCTGGGAACTGCCCGCGCCTTGAAAGCGGGGGGTTTCTGCGAAGGCACCAATCAGAGCGACTCGGGTCTGTGCGGATAACGGCAAAACACGGTCTGTGTTTTTCAACAGTACGCAAGAGTGTGCAGCGGCTTTTCTGGCCAGTGCATGCTGTGCATCGGAGTCCGCCGGCGCGGCAGGTTTCTGTCGATTCAGACTGGACAGGCTGAGGGTGATATTTCGGGCGATGGCTCGATCAAGGTCAGCCTCGTCAAGGGTGCCGTCTTTGACAGCCTGGGCGACCAAGGCATCGTTGATGCCGCCACTGCTGGGCATCTCCAGGTCCAGTCCGGCTTTAACCCCCAGCGGTCGGTCGTTGGCGGCGCCCCAGTCGGTCATGACGGCTCCGTCGAACCCCCATTCCTCACGCAGCACCGTGTTCAGCAGCCAGTCATGCTCGCTGCAAAAAACGCCATTGAGGCGGTTGTAGGCGCACATAACCGTCCAAGGTTTTGCTGTTTTGACGGCGATCTCAAAGCCGCGCAAATAAATCTCTCGAAGCGCGCGGTCATCGACAATGGCGTCCATGTACATGCGCCCCAGCTCTTGATTGTTCACGGCAAAGTGCTTCAGGCACGCGCCGACACCTTGAGACTGAATGCCATTGACCAGATTCGCGGCGATATGCCCGTTAAGGAACGGATCTTCGGAAAAATACTCGAAATTACGACCGCACAGGGGGTTGCGCTTGATGTTCATGCCGGGCCCAAGCAGCACACTGACGTCTTCGTCCACGCAGGTTGCGCCCAAGGCTTCGCCGACTTCTTGCATCAGGGCCACATCCCAGGAACTGGCCAGTGCCGAAGCGGTGGGGAAGCAGGTAGCGGGGATGCTGCGGTGGGCACCAAGGTGGTCGTTGCCCTTGCCCTGCTTACGTAGTCCGTGAGGCCCGTCGGTCACCATGATGCTGGGTATCTGCAGTCGCTCAAGTCCGGGTAGGTGCCAAAAATCCTTGCCGGAACAAAAGTCGGCTTTTTCTGCCAGCGTCATTTGCGCAACCAAGGCTTGCGCCTGAGCACTCAGTGTGGGATCAAGGGGATAATTCACGAAGCCTCCAGCCGGTCGAAAGACACTTTCTTTAAGGGTCGCAAGGGTCGCAGACATTGCGCGGCTTGCCCAGAGGCTCGTAAGACATTTAGCCCTCACTGGCCGTTGTTCATCTTTAAGGATCTCACTGTGTATCACCCCCAACAACGCTACCCATCCGCTCGCTCGCCTGTCGCCGCCGATAACCTGGTTGCCACCTCACAGCCATTGGCTACCGAAGCCGGCCTGCAGGCTCTGCGTCAAGGCGGCAACGCGGTCGACGCGGCCCTCGCAGCGGCCATTACGTTAACGGTGGTGGAGCCAAACAATAATGGCTTGGGTAGCGATGCCTTTGCTCTGCTCTGGGATGGGGGTGAGGTCGTTGGACTCAATGCATCAGGCAGGGCACCCATGGGCTGGCAGCCAGAACGATTTGCCGGTCTGGTGCGCATGCCAGAGCTGGGTTGGGACAGTGTGACGGTGCCTGGAGCCGTATCGAGCTGGGTTGCGCTCAGCGAGCGCTACGGCAAGCTGCCCTTTGCGGCGTTGTTTGAGGCAGCTATCCACTACGCAGAGCATGGCTTCTTGGTGGGCCCCAAGAGCGCGTTCTACTGGCAATTGCTCGAGCATTATTACGACGATTACCCGGAATGGTATGCGCATTTTGGGCCTGCGCCTAAGGCAGGCCAGCGGTTCGTGCGTCCGGATATGGCGCGCAGTTTGCGATTGATTCGTGATAGCAAGGGGGAGGCCTTTTACCGCGGCGAACTGGCTCAGTTGATGGTAGACACCAGTACCGCGGCCGGCGGCGTACTGTCCATGGCGGATCTGGATCGGCATCGCTGTGACTGGGTGACGCCGACCCAGCAGTCCTATCATGGCGTGGAGCTGCTGGAGATTCCGCCCAACGGGCAAGGTCTGGCTGCGCAGCTGGCTCTGGGCATTCTGGCGCATCTGCCGGTGTTGGAGATGGACTCTGTGGCCTGGGTGCATCAACAGATTGAGGCCATGAAAATTGCGGTGCACGCAGCAAGCGAACACTTCGCGGATCTGGACGCCATGATCCTGTCGCCAGAGGAGTTGCTGGAGCCCGGTTCGCTGGCCCAGGCGGCCCAGGGTATCGGTTACCACGCAGCGCCACTGCCGCCGGTATCGTTGCCGGTGGGTCACGATACTGTCTACCTCACGACCGCAGACGCTCAGGGCATGATGGTGTCCTTTATTCAGTCGAACTTTCGGGCGTTTGGTTCGGGGATCGTGATTCCCGATACCGGGATATCGATGCAAAATCGCGGCTCCGGTTTTTCGTTGGATCCTGCTCACCCAAACTGCGTTGCCCCGGGGAAGCGGCCGTTTCATACCATTATTCCCGGCTTCGTCACTCAAGACGGTAGGCCCGCCTTAAGCTTTGGTGTGATGGGCGGTCATATGCAGCACCAAGGCCATGTCCAAATGGTCAGCCGTATTTTTGATTACGGCCAGAACCCGCAAGAGGCCAGCGATGCGCCGCGCTGGCATGTCTATCCGGATCTCTCCGTGGGCTTGGAAGAGGGTATGCCCCAAAGTCTCTTTGATGGGCTGAAGGCGCGCGGACACAACGTGCGATACGAGTCTCAAGAGAGCGTGTTTGGCGGGGCGCAGTTGATTCAGGCTTTGCCGTCGGGCTACGTGGGCGCTTCGGATCATCGCAAGGAGGGGTATGTGGGCGGCTTCTGAGGTTGGCGCAAAGTGCAATATTCTTTCTGGTGATTTGTTAATACCGATATATTCCTGTCTAATCCTGACAAATTTGCGGAATAATGCACTTCACGACAAGCAGCGGGACCACCGGTTTGGAATCATCAGAACTGATAGAGCAAATGAAAACCCTTGGTGGGGTTTGGGACAATAAGCGGGTTCACCAGCTGATGGTGGATGCGGACGAAGAACAATCTTTACGCTCTACCGAACGACTGCTTGAGGGGTTATCACAGATCCCCAGAGCGGTGAAGGTTGACGAACTCAGGGACGAGGACCAGCGACCGCTGAGGCGCGCAGTGGTTGACGCTCTGCAAGAAGAAGCCAAGCGTAAGCGTCATCACAGTTTGGTGCTGCAGATTGCTGAATCAGAAGCGGGTTTCGTGGTTTGCGTTAACGATGGCCGGCTTGCGCGTCATTGGGTCTTTTTGCCTTCCCTAGACGGCGGTATGGATACTCAGATCGACTCCTTGTCCGCGGCCCTGGATCTTCTTGTTCAAGACAAAGCTGCGCTGCTGTGGCCACAGGGTCCCGTGCTGGCCCAATGCCGATACTGGGTCGCCCGTGAAGGAACCCATGATGTACTGCTGCCATCGGGTTTGTCCGCAAAATTTGCGTTGATGGCCTATCAGGCACCGAAAGCCACAGCTGGTGCTGGCGTGTTGAGCAGTCGAGTTGCCCGCAATGACGGCGCGGCTGCCTCAGCTGCCGCATCCAATGTGGTAGCAGACAGCCTATCTCACCTGGATCGGCTGGAAGCAGAGAGCATTCACATCATGCGCGAGGTGGTGGCACAGGCAGAGAATCCGGTGATGCTATACAGCGTCGGTAAGGACAGCTCAGTGATGCTGCACTTGGCTCGAAAAGCCTTTTATCCCAGCCCTCCGCCGTTTCCGCTGATGCATGTGGATACGCGCTGGAAGTTTCAGGCTATGTACGATTTTCGGGACTACATGGCCAAAGAAAGCGGCATGGATTTGTTGGTGCATATCAATCCAGAGGGTGTGGCAAAAAACATCAATCCCTTCGATCACGGCAGCGCGATTCATACCGACGTCATGAAGACCCAGGGCCTTAAGCAGGCGCTGGACGCCCATGGCTTTGACGTGGCTTTTGGTGGTGCTCGGCGTGACGAAGAAAAGAGTCGGGCGAAGGAACGTATTTTTTCGTTTCGTAATCCGGCTCATCGTTGGGATCCTAAGAATCAGCGACCTGAGCTATGGAACCTCTACAACGGACAGAAAAATCCCGGCGAGAGCATCCGCGTATTCCCGCTGTCGAATTGGACGGAACTGGATATCTGGCAGTACATCTACCGGGAACAGATTCCCATTGTTCCCCTGTATTTTGCCGCCGAACGCCCGGTGGTTTTAAAGGATGGCATGTGGGTTATGGTGGACGACGATCGCCTGCCGATCAGTGCTGAAGAGACCGTTCAGATCAAGCGCGTGCGTTTCCGCACCTTGGGCTGTTATCCGTTAACCGGCGCCGTGGAATCCAGCGCGGACGATCTGTCTTCCATTGTTCTGGAATTGCTCAACAGCCGCACCAGCGAGCGCCAAGGTAGGGCGATTGACTCCGATTCTTCCGCGTCGATGGAGAAGAAAAAGCAGGAGGGCTATTTCTAGTGAATACGAAAGAGATGAGTACCTCAGAAGAGGTGAATGAGTATCTGCGTCAGCAAAATCAGCTGGACCTACTGAGGTTCATTACCTGTGGCAGCGTAGACGATGGCAAAAGCACCTTGATAGGCCGCATGCTCTACGAAGCCCAGCTTGTCTTCGAGGATCAGGTAGCCTCCCTGCTGAAAGATTCCAAAAAGCAGGGCACTCAGGGCGGTGACATTGATTTTGCGTTGCTGGTTGATGGGCTGGCCGCGGAAAGAGAGCAGGGGATTACCATTGACGTGGCGTACCGTTTCTTCGGTACCGATCACCGCAAGTTTATTGTGGCGGACACCCCCGGGCACGAGCAGTACACGCGCAACATGGTGACAGGCGCGTCCACTGCCGATGTGGCGGTCATATTGGTAGACGCCTCTCAGGGTGTGCTTACTCAGACTCGACGACACTCCTTTTTGACCTCGTTGCTGGGTATTCCCAACGTCGTGTTGGCCATCAACAAAATGGATCTGGTGGATTTTGACCAAGCGGTCTTTGATCAAATTGAAGCGGATTACCGCGCCTTTGCTCAAGACCTGACCTTCAAAAGCATCACTGCCATCCCACTGTCAGCACTGCGGGGTGACAATGTGATCGAGCGGTCGAGCCGCACAACATGGTATTCGGGCCCGACACTGCTCGGTTTTTTGGAAACCGTGGAACTCGCCGCAGACAATAATGCGGCGAGCTTTCGCTTTCCGGTTCAATGGGTAAATCGACCCCATGCGGATTTTCGCGGTTTTGCCGGTACCGTGGCTGCTGGAAGCATCGCCCCGGGGGACTCGGTGCAAGTGCTGCCCAGTGGTCAGGAAGCGGTTGTCGACGAAGTCATTCTTTTTGATCAATCGCTACCCAGGGCATTGCCAAAGCAGAGCGTAACTCTGACCTTGGATCGAGAAGTCGATGTGTCTCGCGGTGACGTCTTGGTCGCAACTGCGGCGCCTTGCGAGGTGTCGGATCAGTTCGATACGTCCTTGGTTTGGATGGACCAAGATGCAGGCTATGTAGGTCGTGGTTATGACCTGATGTTAGGCGCCAAACGTATCAACGCGACGATCACCGAGATCAAATACAAGGTAAACGTCAACACCCTTGAGCAGATGCCTAGCCGTAACCTGTCACTCAACGATATTGGCCGGGTCACCCTGAGTTTGGACGAACCGATCCCCTTTTCGCCCTATCTTGAATGTCGCGATCTTGGGTCATTCATCTTGGTTGATCGTTACAGCAAGACCACGGTGGGGGCGGGCATGATTAATTTTGGCCTTCGCCGTGCCCAAAACCTCTATCCCACCGCAACGACAATTGACAGCCAGCATCGCTCACAACTGATGGGGCACAAAGGTAAGGTTATCTGGCTGACGGGATTGAGCGGGTCAGGCAAGTCAACCATTGCAGACGCGTTGGAGAGCCGCTTGCATAACATGGGTGTTCACAGCTACATATTGGACGGCGACAACATTCGTGGTGGTCTAAACAAAGACTTGGGTTTTACCGAGGCGGATCGGGTAGAGAACATTCGACGTACCGCGGAGGTAGCCAGACTGATGGTAGACGCGGGTCTGGTGGTCATCACCGCCTTTATTTCGCCCTTCAGATCAGAACGGGATATGGCGCGTGGGCTGTTCGAGCAAGGGGAGTTCGCCGAAGTGTTTCTCGACGTGACGCTGGATGTGGCGGAGTCTCGAGATCCTAAGGGTTTGTACAGAAAAGCTCGGCGCGGTGAACTGCCGCACTTTACCGGTATTGATTCACCCTACGAGGCGCCGGAAAGTGCCGATCTTCGAATAGACACCAGTGAACGAAGCGTTGAAGAATGCGTGGATCTCCTGCTGGAGTTGCTTTGACTTTATCCGGGCCAGAACCACGGGCTGCCTCCCACCTGATCAGCTTAGCCAAGGCGTTTTCCTGGCGAATCGTGGCGACGCTTACGACGGCGATGATTGCTTATGCGATCACAGGTGAAATGGATACCGCATTGTGGATCGGAGGGATCGAATTTTTCCTCAAGATCGGCATCTACTACGCCCATGAGCGGCTCTGGCTTTGGTTAACCTGAGCCTTTGGGCGTAACGGCTGCTGCTGTTACGCTAGGGAGATGCCTACACGACATCTCTCAATCAAAGCCTTGCTCTTTGTCACTGTCTGTCTCTTGGGGGGTTGCGGTCACAGCGATCGAACCCTCGCTCTTGCGACTGGCGGGCCAGCAGGTCTCTACTACCCCTTTGGCGGTGCTATGGCCTCGCTCTGGTCAGAGGTGCTGCCAGGTGTGAATGCCAAGGCAGAGGTTACCGGGGGCTCTGTGACCAATGTGATTCAGGTGGCTCGGCAGGAAAGCGATTTGGGCATCGCCATGGCCGATGTGGTGAGCAGTGCTTACGCGGGAACTGGGCGGTTTCCAGAACCCTTGCCTCTTCGCGTTTTATTTACGGCCTATCCGAACATTGTGCATCTGCTCAGTCTCCAAGGCAGTGGCATCCGCTCAGTTTCCGATTTAGCCGGTAAGCGGGTGGCCTTGGGCGCACAGGGCTCGGGCACGTCGGTAGCCGCGCTCAACATGTTGAACGGTTTGGGGTTGAGCGTAGACGATATCGCACCGCGCTATTTGAGTTTCGGTGAAACGACCTCGGGTCTCAAAGACGGCACGCTGGATGCGGGCTTTGTTGTGGGCGGATTGGGTATCGCCGCCGTGACGGAGTTGGCGGTGACTCGTGATATCGAAATTATTGCGCTCAGCGACGCTGAAATCGCGAGCCTGACAGCGCAGTTTCCGGCCTATTCCGCCTATGAAATTCCCGGCGATACCTATGCGGGAGTCAGCGAGTCGCGGCAGGCACTGGGCATTTGGAGTGCTGTGGTCGTGCACGAATCTATGCCCGAAACCTTGGCCTTTGCATTAACCTGTGCGGTGTATCGAGACCACGCTCGGTTGCTGGGCATCTCGCCGGTGGTCAAAGACATGACGCTAGCCAATATCCGTCAGCTTGCCGCCGTACCCTTGCATCCCGGAACAGAACGCTATTTGCGCAACCCCGATGCCACCTGCACGGCTGCTGCGGATGCGCTGCCGGCGCAAGAACAAGCGAACTAAGCGATGTCATCCCAACGATTTCCCTCCGATCGAACGCCAACCTATGTCGCACTGTTTGCCAGCGTGCTGGCGATAAGCTTGTCGTTGTTTCAGCTTTGGCAGCCCTTGGTCGGTTTCTTCCCTGTCGGAAGCCTGCCCTTCGAGAGCATTCTAGGACAGCAGCCCGCGACCTATTTTCGTCCCATTCATTTGGCATGGATTTTGGTGCTCGGCTTTGTGGTTTATCCCGTTGCAAAAGAGCAGGGGCTGCTGCGCTGGCTCGACGCTGGGGCCATCGTGCTCGTGGTTTGGGCCAGTACGCGAATTCTGAGTTTTGACTATCAGTCCATTGATCATTTGCTGCATGGCCTAAGCCGTCCCGATTTTGCTGCCGGCGTGATTTTGGTGGTGGCGACCTTGGAAATGGCCCGCCGTGCCGTTGGCTCGGTGATGATGTGGGTGGGGCTGGTGTTCTTGCTCTACGGTGCCTTTGGCAATGTTCTGCCCGACGTCCTGGCCACCAAGGGCTTTTCCGTCGAACGCATCGTCCGTTTCCAAGTGTTCACGGGCGCGGGCCTCTTCGGCGCGCCGCTGGGCATCGCCGCAGGCGCGGTGTTTAGCTTCGTATTGTTCGGAGCGTTTTTACAGGTCACCGGAGCCGGTAAATTTCTGATCGACCTGTCCTTCGCCGCCGCAGGGCGATATCGTGGCGGTCCGGCCAAGGCCTCGGTGATTGCCTCTGCGGCCATGGGATCGATCTCGGGCAGCGCCATTGCCAACACAGTCACCACTGGCTCACTCACCATTCCCATGATGAAAAAGCTTGGGTACAAGCCTGAAGAAGCGGCGGGTATCGAGGCCGCCGCGTCCACCGGCGGGCAAATCATGCCGCCAATAATGGGCGCTGGTGCATTCGTCATGGCGGAATTCACCAAAACCTCTTACGGCGATATCGTCTGGATGGCCTTGGTGCCTGCGTTGCTCTATTTTTTGTCAGTGCTCTTGTACGTGCATGTGCTTGCGGTTAAGGGCGGTTTTAAGGGCATGCAGGGGCAGACGGGCGCTTGGCGGGTGCTTCTGGACGGTCTCCACTTTTTGTTGCCGCTGGCGCTCATTACCACCTTGTTGCTATGGAACTATTCGCCGGTGCTGGTAGGGGTAGCGGGTAGCGGGGCCGTACTGCTCGCGAGCTTGTTGCGCAGGCATACGCGGATCGGTCTCACCCAGTTACTCGCCGGCTTACGTCAAGGGGCGATGTTGGCGGTATCCATCTCGGTAGCCTGTGCGGTCGCCGGCTTGGTAGTTGGCACCATTGGGCAAACGGGGATTGGTCTGCAGTTCACCGAATCGGTGGTTGCGCTCAGCGGAGGCCAGTTGTGGTTGGCACTGGTTTTAGTTGCCGTCGCGGCTCTTGTGTTAGGCATGGGGTTGCCGGCTACCGCCGCCTATATCGTGCTCGCGGTGATGACCGGTCCGGCATTGCAGGAGCTGGGTCTGGCCTTGATTACCGCCCACATGATTATTTTCTGGCTCGCCCAAAGTTCCAACGTTACCCCGCCCATCGCGCTAGCCGCCTTCGCAGGAGCCGGTGTCGCCGGCGCGTCCCCTATGGGGTCAGCCGTCGAGGCGGTCAAGCTGGCCAGCGGACTCTTTATTATTCCACTGATGATGGCCTATTCCCCGTTGCTGCTCAGCGCTGAATTTGGCTGGACCGGCGTGCTGATATCGGCGGTGGTAACGGGCTTGCTGATGTTGATGCTGGTGATGTTGCTGCAGCAGTACCTGTTCAGGCCTGTTACCTCGGTGGGGCGAGCAATAGCAATGCTTGCCGCTGCACTGCTGATTTATCCGTCCTCGGCTTCACGAGCAATGGGCGCTGTCTTAGCCGCGGGTCTTATGTTGGCCAATCGTCTGGGGCGAGTTTAGGTCGCCAGTTCGTTGGCCGTATCCGCGTTTTTTTCGCGTTCAGCCAACCACTCGTGATGAGGGGTGTAGTCACCATCGTGCCAAAAGCCCCAGTCGCTGGATTTACTGCCGGTGAGGATCAGCGTCCACACCGGTCGCTCTTCAATGAGCTGTACGATGTGCTGATGGGACGCTGGCCGAAAGTGCGGGCGAAGCGCCCGAACCATGGTTAGCGGACCATCGGGTGTTTTTTCCAGATAGGGCTCCAGCGGAAGCGTGATAAACCACCACGGATGGTCGTGGAAGGCGCGATCGTCGTCGCCCTTATGGAATTTGTGCACGCGCAGGGTAAGGCCGAACCAGAGAATCCATCGTTCGAGGTAGGGCTGGCCGCAGTCGTACACCAGGTCGTGGGTCCAACCGAAGGTAAGAGAGCCGAAAGAGAATAAGCGTTCTGAGTAGGTCACTGGGCCATGGTTCTAAAGTCGAAGGACGTAGTATAAAGAGCATCAGATTCCGGGTTAAGTTCTAAGACACAAAAAGGGAGAGAAAGTATGGATGTGTTCACTCAATCACCGGCGCTGGATAACGCCATGGTCAGTCCGTCGAACTGGGGCAGCGAGCAGTGGGTGCACGATCAATTTGCTTGGTTACGGCAGAACGAACCGCTGAAATATCTCTCACCAGAGGGCTACAAGCCGTTTTGGAATGTCACCCGCTACAACGATATCAAGGAGATTGAGGGCCAGAAGCAGCTCTTCATTAACGATCCACGCCCAACCCTAGGTCTTGAGGCAATGGAGCAGCTTGTTCAGCAAATGACTGGTCGCAAGCACTTGGTTCGCAGCTTGGTGCAGATGGATGACCCGGACCACATGAAATACCGCATGCTGACTCAGGGTTGGTTTATGGGCAGTAACTTGCGCAAGCTGCAGGCCCGGGTGGACGAATTGGCGGATATGTACATCGACCGCATGGCGGATATGGGTGGCGAATGCGACTTCGTCAAAGACGTCGCGATTTGGTATCCCCTGCGGGTGATCATGAGCATCTTTGGCGTTCCTGAGGCAGACGAGCCCTTAATGTTGAAGCTCACTCAAGAACTGTTCGGCAGCACGGATCCTGATGTGAACCGTTCTTTCGAACCCGCAGAGTTCTTAAATGTGGTGAAAGATTTTGAAGCGTATTTCGTCAAGCTAAGTGAAGCCCGTCGAGCAGAGCCTCGGGACGATCTGGCGACGATCATTGCCAACGCAGAAATTGATGGCGGACAGATTCCCGATCATGAAGCGAACGGCTATTACATGATCATAGCCACGGCCGGACACGATACGACCAGCGCGTCCACCGCCGGTGGATTGCTGGAGCTGATTAACAACCCCGATCAAATGGCTGCTTTTCGTAACAATGTCGATGGTCTGATGCCCACGGCCATCGACGAAATGATTCGCTGGGTGTCGCCGGTTCGGCACTTTATGCGAACCGCCACCGCAGACACCGAGGTCGCAGGGCAAAAAATAAAGGCCGGAGAGTCGATGATTCTTTGGTACCCGTCTGCGAATCGAGATGAGACCGTGTACACCGACCCCAATGCGTTTCGTATCGATCGAAAAGAGGGCAAGCAGATTGCCTTCGGCTTTGGTGCTCACGTGTGTCTCGGTCAACACCTGGCGCGAATGGAGATGAGCTCACTGTTTCGTAAACTGTTGGAGCGAGTCGAGCACATCGAACTGGCCGGCGAGCCGCAATACACTCAGGCCGTGTTCGTTGGGGGACTGAAGAGCTTACCCATACGCTACAAAATGAAGTAGGGCCGGTGGTTGCGACCCATCGGCTCCACCGGGGCGATCTGGCCGTCGAGGTGTCCTTGCAGGGCGGAGGCATTCAGCGCTTCGCCCGGGGCGGGCAGACCCTCATGTGTCCTGCTCCCACGGCACCCTATTTGGCATGTTTTGCCATGCTGCCGTTCTGTAGCCGGATCAACACTGGTCGTTTCCAATACGGCGAGCATGAGGTCGCGTTAGCCCCGAATTTCCCACCGGAGCCCCACGCCATCCACGGCTTTGGGTGGCAAGGGTTATGGCAGTTGGACACGCAGGACGAGCATGGCTGCGTTCTGGTGTACGAGCACGATGGCGCAGCCAGCGACGATACTGGGTGGCCGTGGACGTTTCGCGCCTCCCAGCGCCTTACCCTGTCGGACAGCGGCCTGTGGGTAACGCTGACGCTGGAAAACTTATCTAACGATGTCATGCCTGCGGGTATGGGTTTGCATCCGCACTTTCCCCTTGCTGTGGATATGCGTGTGTCCATGGCCTGCGCGGATCGCGTTGTTATGACCGATGGCTTGCTGCCGACGCTAGAGAAGCTGGACGATCACGGTGAGGTAAACCCCTTGGCGGACCGACCTTGGTTGCGGCGGGGTTTGGATGATGTGTTTGCGCATCGCAGCGGCGGCGTTCAAATCGTGTGGCCAGACCAACCTTGGTCGCTATCCGTTGAGCCCGATTCAATGCTACCTCACTGGATCGTTTATGCGCCCCGCGGTGGCGAGTTTATCTGTATCGAACCGATCAGCCATTTGCCAAATGCCGTCAATATCAATCCGATAAAGGCACCTTTTGACGGCGCAATGAAAGCACTGACCCCCGGCCAAGGCTGGACGACAACCACAGCGTTTGTGACTTATGCAATCACGCAGTCAACACTCCAAGCACCGTCAACTTCGTGTTAGATTAATCGGAGAGACACCCATTGGAGAGAGGCTTAATAAGATGGCTGAAGCAGTAGAATATAAACAGATTGGCACCACGCCTGTGCGGCCAGACGGTTTTGACAAGGTCACCGGGCGAGCTCAATTTGGCGCTGACGTGAATCTGCCCAACATGATTCACGGCAAGGTGCTGCGCAGCCCCCATGCCCATGCCCGTATCAAGAGCGTTGACGTCAGCGGTGCGTTGGCGATGCCCGGCGTTTACGCGGCAATATCCGGCGCAGACTTCCCTGGCGGAAGGCTTGAAGGCGAAGCCGGTGGCGAGGGTGGCGGCTCCATGAATGACGTGGCCAAGAACGTCATGGCCCGCAACAAAGTGCTGTATCACGGCCATGCGGTAGCAGCCGTTGCGGCATCGACCGTGCGCCTAGCAGAGCAAGCACTTCAGGCCATTAAAGTGGAATATGAGGTGCTTGAGCCGGTACTCGACGTAGTCGGCGCCATGGATCCTCAAGCCACCTTGGTAAACGAGGACAACTATACCGCCCTGCCCGAGAAGCCCGAAAAACCTTCCAACATTGCCAATGTCGGACGGCTGGAACGAGGCAACTTAGAAGAGGGCTTTATGGCTGCTGATGTGGTCGTAGAGCGCGAGTTTACCTGCCCCATGGCTCACCAAGGATATATCGAGCCTCACGCCTGTGTTGCGAGTATTGATGAGCGCGGCCGGGGTACGGTTTGGTGTTCGACCCAGGGCCACTTCGAACATCGGGCTGCCACATCGAAAATGCTGGGCAAGAATATGGCCGACCTGAAGTTTGTCGCCACAGAAATTGGCGGCGGCTTTGGCGGCAAAACCGTGGTTTATCTGGAGCCACTGGCGACCATGATGTCAGAAAAATCCGGTCGGCCGGTGAAGATGACCATGTCCCGGGAAGAAGTGTTTCGTGCCACGGGCCCGAGCTCAGCCACGGTGGCTCGGGTGAAAGTTGGGGTTCGCAAAGACGGCACCATTACCGCAGCCCAGTCTTGGATTGCTTTTGAAGCCGGCGCATTTGCGGGAGCACCCTACATGCCTGGCGCGATGTCGATTTATGCTCCCTACGCCATCGAGAATTTCCTCGTCGAAACCTTCGACGTACTGGTGAATAAGCCCAAGGTCGCGGCCTATCGCGCACCGGGCGCGCCTCAGGCCATGCACGCATTCGAATGCGCTCTTGATGAAGCGGCCCAGCTGCTGAATATGGATCCCATCGATTTGCGCATGGTGAATGCAGCGGACGAAGGTACACAGGCACCCTATGGCCCCAAGTACCCGCCAATCGGTTTTAAGGCATGCCTGAAGGCTGCAAAGAAACACCCGAATTACGTCAAGCCGGTACCAGACGGCGCTGGCCGCGGCGTTGCCGTGGGTTTTTGGTTCAACGTGGGCATGCAGTCCAGTGCCGAAGTGAACATCAACGAAAATGGCTCGGTCATGATCATTGAGGGCAGCCCGGACATTGGTGGTTCCAGAGCCTCAATGTGTTTGATGGCGGCGGAAACCCTGGGTATCGAATACGACGATGTCCGCGCCCAAGTGGGCGATACCGAAAGCACGGGATTTTGTAATGTCACCGGCGGCAGCCGCACCACCTTTGCGACGGGTATGGCCGTGACGCAAGCCTGCGAAGCTGTCATTGCAGACTGCAAACGTCGCGCGGCCATGACCTGGGGCTTGGACGAGGATCAGGTGGAATGGGAAGACGGACAGGCCGTGCCTGGCCCCGGCGTGAATGCCGACGTCAAGCCGCTGAGTCTGGCGGAACTGGCCCGTAAGGCCGGCAAAACCGGTGGCCCCATAACCGCCCGCGCGTCATTGAACGCACAGGGCGCTGGTGCCGCGTTCTCGGTAAACTTTGGTGATCTTCGCGTCGACAGGGAAACCGGCAAAGTCGATGTGCTCAGCTTCACCGCGATCCAAGACGCCGGCAGAGCGATACACCCTGCCTATGTGGAAGGTCAGATGCAGGGCGGAGCCGTGCAAGGGATCGGCTGGGCGCTGAACGAGGAATACATCTTCGATGACAACGGCGTGTTGGAGAACGCAGGATTTTTGGACTACCGAATTCCGGTAGCCTCGGATCTGCCCATGATCGATACAGAAATTGTCGAAGTGCCAAACCCGAGTCACCCGTTTGGTGTTCGTGGTGTGGGTGAAGCGCCGATTGTTGCGCCGTTGGCGGTCTGTGCCAATGCGGTGTCGCGGTCGTTAGACATGCGGATTACCGATCTGCCGATGTCGCCGCCACGCCTGTTGGACGCGATTGAAGGCTAGGGTCGGATAACGTGTTCGGTCATCAACAAACCCTGCCCAATGGCGGGGTTTTTTGTGGGCAAAAACCTTGGGTCGGTCAAACAGGCTGGGTCCATGCCTAAGGTAGTCTTTTCGAATGCCATGATGGTGGCGACAGGGGGCACTCGAGAAGCCGTGTTTGCCGCAGCCAACTTTCGCGAGTTAACGCAAATGCTCATGGAACAGTGGCCTGCCTTGGCGGAACTGATCGAGCAGTCCGCCGTTGCCATTGACGGTCAAATTTATCAGGGCGCCTTTGCTGAGCCATTGGCACCGGAAACCGAAGTATTTTTTATGCCTCGAATTGAGGGCGGTTAGGGAGAGATTTATGAACATCAGTTTTGGCGCAGAGTACGAGGCATTTCGGGATGAAGTGCGGGGGTTTTTGAACGATAAGCTGACCGATGAGCTGCGCGACGCGCAACGCTTTTGCCCGGGCATCTTTCTCGATTACGAGCACAACATTGCCTGGCATAAAATTCTGCACAAACAAGGCTGGGTTGCACCCAGCTGGCCCAAGGAGTTTGGTGGCACGGGTTGGGATCTGATGCGCCGCTACATCTGGTCCATAGAAAAAGCGGAAGCCGGCGCGCCGGATACGGCTCCCATGAGTCTGAACATGTGCGGGCCTATGTTGATTGGCTGCGGCAGTCCGGAACAGCAGCGTGAGTATTTGCCGCGTATTCTGTCTGGTGAGGACTATTGGTGCCAAGGCTACTCCGAGCCGGGTTCCGGGTCGGATCTGGCGAGCCTAAAATTGAAAGCCACATCTGACGGCGACTGTTATCGCCTGAATGGCAGTAAGATTTGGACGTCCCATGCCCATTTCGCCAACAAAATGTTCATTCTCGTGAGAACCAACGACCAAGGTAAGCCCCAAGAAGGCATTACGTTCTTGCTCTTGGATATGGACACCCCGGGAATACGGGTAGAACCCATTTTGTTTGCCTCGGGCGCTCACGAAGTCAATCAGGTGTTCTTTGACGATGCCCGTGTGCCCAAGGCCAACGTGGTGGGCGAAGAGAACAAGGGCTGGCAGGTTGCCAAGTATCTGCTGGAATTCGAGCGCGGCGGTTCCGCTGGCGGCAATGCAGCACGCAAAGTGAGTTTGCAAAGACTTCGGGCACTGGCGCAGATCATTCCCCACGAAGACGGCACGCTGGCAGACGACAACGATTTCATCCGCAAGATGGATGAAACCGCAGTGCAGCTTGAGGCCATTCAATACACCGAGTTCCGCATGATGGCGGCTTTGTCCAAGGGTGACAGCCCGGGGCCAGAGTCTTCGGTGATCAAGGCCCTGTCCGCGGAGATCACTCAGCGCATTACCGAACTGACGGCAGAGGCCATGGGCCAATACGCATCAGTACATCAGCCTGAAGCACGTGCTGTTGGGTCCAATGTCCCAACCGTGGGTCCTGCCGAGGGCGTGGTCGCTTTTTCCCGCTACTTTAATCTGCGAGCCAGCTCCATTGCCGGGGGCAGCAACGAGGTTCAACGCAACATCATGGCCAAGCTGGTGCTGGGTCTGTAATGAGAGAGCCGGGATCGACAGCAACCGCGTATCGGTCTTTTGCAGCGCAATCTCGACATTACTTCGCCCGTGAGCATGTTCGCCAGCCAACAGAGCCGCTGGGCAGCCCGGCGGCGTGGCGGGGCGCTGATCTGAGGGCTGCATGGGATGCCGGCACCGCCGATTGGTGTTACGAGTTGTCCGATGACGATCGCGCCGAGATATACGCTGCCGTGGCACAAGCACCGGTGGAACTGGCCCTGATCAACCGGGAAAATTTTATTCTTCCGAAATTGGCTGCATCGGTTGCTCAGTGGCGTCGCCAGCTGGCAAGGGGCACTGGGGTACAGATCATTAAGGGGCTGCCAACCGGTGAACCCTTGGAATGGGTGCGCCGGGCCTACTGGGGTCTGGGCCATCATTTGGGCGAACCCGGTGCGCAAAATCCTCAGCAAGAACTGCTGGGTGAGGTAAGAGATTACCGCGAGGCTGACCCCAACGTCAGACTGTACCGCACCCCCCACAACATCAACCTGCACTGTGACGCCGCCGACGTGGTTGGCCTGCTGTGTTTGCAGACCGCTGTCCGTGGAGGACACAGTCGAATCGTCAGCACGGTTACCCTGTTCAATGAGCTGTTAAAAGAGCGCCCGGATTTGGTGCCGGCGCTGTTTGATCGGTTCAAGCTCGATAGCCGGGGTGAGCGGTCCGAGGGCGCCTTGCCCTACAGTGAACCGGTGCCATGTTGTTTCGACGGGGACATGCTGAGGACGTTCTATCACAGCGATTACATGCGTTCGGTCTCCCGGCACGCCGGAGTCGCGATGTCATCTGAGCAGCAACAGATCCTCGACTTTTACGACAGTCGAGGTGGTGACCCAAGTCTCTACTTTGATATGTGGCTGGAGCCCGGTGATATTCAGTTGCTGTCGAATCACACCGTGGTTCACGCTCGCACAGCCTACCAAGACAGTGCGGAGCAACAACGTCATCTGTTGAGGCTTTGGCTCTCTCTCAGCTAGATGGGACGGTCGCCCAAATCGGTTCGGCAAGCGCCTCGGCACGAAGGGCAAAGTCTGCAGGCCATGTCGAGATATGCGTCTTGAAACTGTCTTTGTCTGCTGCATACAAGGCTCGCAAGGCGTCTTCATAGCCTTGGAAATCACCGCACAAGGCCTGGCAAAATCGATAGGTGAGCTGCTGTCGGCGTCTGCATTCATTGTCGGCTTTTTGTTTGGGGTCTCGTCGTGCCTCATCTATTAGGCGGCGTAGTGTGGCCGAAGCATTTCCCCCTTGCTCCGCCAGCCATTGCCAATGCCGTGGCAGCAACGTGATCTCTCCAGTGATCGGGTCCTTGCTGTCTGGGACGGGAGCCTGCGACCGTATTGGGTAGTGATTTGCCTTGCGCTCCAACAACGCCTCGTCGCCGCTAAGATCCAAGTCGATGATCTGGCAGGTGCTGTCCTGCAAAATCAGTGCGGATTGATCCGGATTTGTTCGCAAGAATCGGTGCGCGGCCAGCGCCACATCGGTCAGGTGGCCTTGGCCGATACAGCTGTTTGGGCCGTAGGCCGAGAAAGTGTCCTTCGTTGCAACGTCAGTTCCCATGAGTGTTCCTTACCATTGCCTCCAAATCGATTTTCCGCTGGGCCATCTTGGCTTGCTGTTCCGGGTCTGCCCATACGCGATGATTACCCAAGGCATACGCCTCGCCGTTATCAAAATACGCTAGGGCATTGAGCCGGTTGGCGACAAAGTTGTTGCGGGTTGCCTTTACCTTCCCCGGGGCGCCGGCAACGATGGAATTGGGTGGAATGACGGTATCCTCAGTGACGATGGTATGTCCGGCAATGATGCAATTATCGCCAATCACCGCCCGGTCCATGATCGTTGCGTTGATACCAATCAGGCAGTTGTCGCCAATGGTGGCGCCGTGAATGGTGCAGTGGTGGGTGATGGAACAGTAGGCCCCGATGATCGTGGGACAGTCCGCGATATGGATCATCGTGAAGTCTTGGATATTGGTGAACGCACCGATTTCGATGTAGTCGGATTCGGCTCGCATAACAACGTTGGGCCACACGGAGACGCCCTCGTGTAGGCGGATATCGCCATACAATTCGGCACTATCGGCCTGCCAGGCCGGACCATTGGTGGCTGGTGCGTTACTTACCTGCATTGTCCGTCTCTCCTCGGGTTTGCCGGCCCAGCTTAACGGTTTATTGGCAAAGATTAAGCCCGAACAGTGGGCTGCGCGTCACAGTACACAGCACTTCATAGCCCTTTCAACTTCATTGCGAGTCTGTTGGTAACTCGGTGCGACGCTTTTCGCCGCGTCGCTGGCGCATCACAAAGGCCAGCAGTGGCAGGTAGACGGCAAAGGTGAACCAGTAGGGCAGGTCGGGCGAAATTTGATAGAAGAATCCGCCCAGCAGAGGGCCAATGGTAAACCCTAGGGGGCCGCAGGAACCTGCGATGCCCGCCACCGCGCCCTGTTCATGAGGCTCCACCGCCAAGGAAGCGCCGGCCATAAAGGCGGGGCCGGCCAGTCCCATGGCCGCACCCTGCAGCACCATTGCAAACATCATCAGGGCTTGAGTGTCCGCCAGTGCCAAGCCGGCAAAGGCCACGGCAAGTATCGGCAAGGCAATACGTAGCCATTGAAACGGGGTCAGATTGATGCGCTGCATCAAACCGATTTGGCTGAGCAGTGATGCGGCGGCAGAGCATCCCATCGCCATACCAAAGGTTTGGGCGGTTTCCACTGCGGTCAGTCCCAGCACATCCTGAAAACGGAAAGCCAAGGTCTGCTGCACCAGCGCCATGCCCATAAACATCAGTGCCCCAACGATGATGTAGGGCAGGATGCGAGGATCAAAGTAGCTGAGTTTCTTCGGTGGCGGCGTGTTTTCTTGTCGGGCTTTGGGTCGTGCCTTGGGTATATCGGGTAACAACACGATCACAAATAGGGCCGTGGTTACTGCAATGCCCGAGGCCACCCACAATGGCGTGAGCAGTGTAATGCCCGCAAGCAAGCCACCCAGCGCCGGTCCCAGAATACTGCCAAAGTTATTGGCTGCACCGACCGCGCCCATGCCCTTGGTGCGAGTGGCAATGGAAGTGATATCAGCCATGTAGGCGCTGCTTGAGGGCATGATCGCCGACATGACGCTGGCGTGCATGACACGAGTCAGCATCAGTAGCAGGTAGCCGGTGAGCGGTAGCAGCGCCCCCACCAAGGTAAGATGAAACACCGAAGCAAAGAGTAGGTTGCCACAGGCGTAGCCGAACAAACCAATCACCATCACGCGCTTGCGTCCCCACCGATCACTCAATCTGCCCCAGCGTGGGCTGGCGAGAAAGACGACCAAGGACGACGCCGCGATAATGGAGCTGATTTGCAGCTCGCTCATACCCACTTCTCGGCCCAAGGGGCCAAGGATCGCAAAGAGCACGGTAAAGCCAAAACCAACGGCTATCAGAGCGAGCAGCAGTATCATTCGGGCATAGCGAAATTCTTTGGGACTCAGCGGCGCTGCTGCATTCTCGGCGCTTTGAATGGAGGTTTCAGACACGTAAACTCGATGCTTGCGTAAGCGGGGCGCCATAGTAGCTCAAGCGTCCGGCCTTTGCTGGGAAAGCCTTTCTTTGATGGCGATGGGCGACAGGGCAGGAGGATTGCGTAACAATTGGCGTCTATTTAGCGAGATGCATAACAGCGATGAGCGAGCAGGATTCCAACGAGCAATTGTCCAGAGCAGACCGCGTGGCGTCCTCGACTCGAGCCAGCGACAGAGCCAGTGCTCAGCGCAAGAAGTCCAATCGTATGCTGCGCACTATTTTTCTTGGCACCGTGGCCATGATCGGTGGTGTGTTTTGGCTGGGTGATCAATACGGTGTTGATCGAGCCGAGACCTTGGACTTGCTGGTAACCAGCGCTGGATTCGTTGTGCTGTTGGCGTTGGCGGGCCTCGCCGGAGCAGGGTGCATCTGGCTGATTCGGCGTTTGTTCGGCAAGAACAAGTAGCGATTATTGCAGCGGCATGCCGACTCGCTCGCCCCTGGGCCAGTAGACTTGCTGGGGATCGAGCGAAAACAAAATATGGGTCGCCCGACCCACAACATTGCGTCTGGGAACAAAGCCAAATTTGCGGAAATCGCCGCTGTTGTCCCGGTTGTCACCGAGCAGCAAGTAGTGATCATCAGGCACGACGACGTCACGGAACGCGCCTCCGCCGCGTCGTGGCTTAACCCGATACTGCAAAATGTCTCGTTGCTCGCCAAGTAACCGCTCTTGGCGTCTTTGCGTGTGACTGTACTCGGCGTGTTGGAAAGCAGGCCCTGCCTCAGGGGGCAGTGGTTGGTAGGCAGCGGTCTCGTCGTTGATGCGCAGATGGTAACCGTCCCAACTTACCCGGTCTCCTGGCAAGCCGATGACACGTTTCACGGTCAAAACGTTGGTTTGCGGTGCCCGAAAAACCATGACATCCGAACGGTTGGGCGCACCCCACTGGATCGGCATGCTATCGCCAAACGGCAGTCTCAGCCCGTAGGCCAGTTTATCGACAACAATACGATCTCCGGGGATGATCGTGGGCATCATGGATCGAGACGGTACATGATTCCAGTCGACGACGATCATTCTCACGGCGATGATCATCGTAAGAAAAATGATCAGGCCACGCCATTCGCGCCAAGAAGCCGTCATGAACCCGTGCTTCAGCCGTTGGCTTTTTGCATGGCAGCAAGCTGCTCTGGGGTCGCCTTGGTTTGGTAAGTGTTTTTCCATTCGTCGTAGGTCATGCCGTAGACGGCCTGACGCGCATCGTCCAAGTCCAAGCTCAGGCCTTGGTCGTCAGCGCTGGCCTTGTACCACTTGGACAGACAGTTGCGGCAGAAGCCGGCCAGAATCATCAAATCGATGTTTTGCACGTCCTTGCGTTCATCAAGGTGGGCAACCAGTCGTCGGAACGTGGCGGCTTCGATTTCGGTTTGTTGGTTCGGCGTTAATGTATTGTCGTTCACAGGTAGTGTCCGGTTGGTTACTGGTTTCAAGCCGGGTGCCGAGTGAATATCCACTCGTTTTCCGTCGATAGTTTAGAATCGAAAGCATAGCCTTCAACATTGAAGTCTTTCAGCGCATCGGCTTTTTCGATTCGTTGGTCAATCATGTAGCGGGCCATTAAGCCCCTCGCTTTTTTCGCCGAAAAGGACACAAAGCGATAGGCGTCGCGTCGCCACTCTTTGAAGTTAATGGTGACGATACGACCTTCGATGTTCTCTGGCTGCACGACTTTGTAGTATTCGTTGGAGGCCAGATTGATCAGCACCTTGCTGCGCTGTTCAGCCAAGGCCGCGTTCAATGCGTCCGTTACTTTGCCGCCCCAGAATTGGTACAGGTCTCCGCCTCGTGGATTCGCCAGCTTGGTACCCATTTCCAGTCGGTAGGGGTGTATGCGATCCAGTGGCCGTAACAATCCATGCAAGCCAGACAAGACACGCACGCGCTTTTGGGCCCAGCTAAAATCTCGTTTGTTCATGGATTGGGCGTCGAGGCCTAAATAGACATCGCCCTTAAAGGCAAGAATTGATGCCCTTGAATGGTCTGTGTCGTCGAACGTCGCCGACCACTGTGCGTAACGATCATGGTTTAGCGACGCCAGTTTGTCGCTGATACTCATTAGGCTGCCAATCTCAGCCGGTTCCAATTGCCGCAGGGTTTTGATGAGCGCGGTGGAGTCCTTGGTGAACTCGGGCACCGTGTGTTGATCCGTCGCCAAGGGGCTGTCGAAATCCAATGTCTTGGCGGGGGATAAAATAGCCAGCATGAACACCACCTGTTTGTCGTCTGTTAAGCAGGCATAGTCTACCTCAGGAAAACTTGTGTAACAGTCAGCAGCCTGCAGTTGTCAAAGACAGGATTGTCTTTGCGTGTCTCTTCACCATCGCTAGACTGGCCGGAACTGATCTGCAGCGTTTGGAGTTTGGAGAATGAGACCATGAAAATGGTGGGACGCACGCATTCCGGGCTGCAGCGTATGCGCAATGAGGACGCGCTGGGCTTTGATAGCACGCGCGCCATAGCCGTCGTCGCAGATGGCATGGGTGGTTTGATGGCGGGAGCCGAGGCCAGTCGTATCGTCGTTGATGGCGTGCTTGAGCATTTGAACTCGGCGGATACCATTGACGCGCAGCGATTGACTGCTGCCATTGCCCAAAGTCACCAAACCATTGTGGATGTCAGTGCCGCCAAGGAGATGACATCTCAGATGGGAAGTACTGTAGTGATTTGGTCAGGCATGAAGGAACGGTGGTGTGCCGCCTGGGTAGGCGACTCGCGTCTGTATCAGTGGCATCAGGGAACTCTGACTCAGCTAAGCAAGGATCACAGTTTGGCCCAACGGATGCTCGACAGCGGCGAAGTGGAATCGGGTGTGGACGTGGAATCGCACTATGGACATGTGCTGACACAGGGTCTGGGGTTACGTCAGCCGTTGGATCCAGGATTTTGTGGCGGCGAGCTGCTTGCCAGTGAAGCAGGTCGCGCTGGCCAACGATTTTTGCTCTGCAGTGACGGCTTGAGCGATCTGGTCAATGACGCCTATATGGCTGAGGTGCTGGCTCTAGAAGACCTAGAGGCAGCGGCAGAGACATTGCTGAGTCGCGCCCTTGATATGGGTGGGCACGACAACATCAGCCTCATTTTGATTGAGCCCTGACGCGACCCTATACTGTCGTCGATGTATTAGGCGGCGTTACCTTGATGAAGTGCCTGCAAAACGCCATGGAATAAGACCGAGGAAAAACGGATTGAACAGACGCGAGCGAATAGAAGAGAGTTTGGTGCAACGCTTTGGCTTACAGCACTTGGAAGTGACTGACGAAAGTCATGGGCATAGCGTGCCGGATGGGGCGGAAAGTCACTTTAAGGTCGTCGCCGTCAGCGAGGAATTCGCGGGCAAACGCCTGATACAGAGGCACCGGATGGTCAACGAACTGCTGGAAAGCGAATTCACCGGTGGCATGCATGCCCTTGCGATTCACGTCTATACCGCTGACGAATGGCAAACACGGTTTAATCAGGCACCCATGTCGCCACCCTGTGCCGGTGGCAGTGCGCGGGACGGAGAAGCTGTCTGATGCGTCGTGTGCTGGCGTTTTATCAATTTCTCTCCTTGGATGATCCCCAGGCCGAATGCAGCAGGCTGCAATCCTTGGGTGAAGAGCTGGCATTGCGCGGCACGATTTTGGTTGCCCACGAAGGTGTGAATGGCACGGTCGTGGGCGATACTCAGGCCCTTCAGCAACTTTCTCAGTATTTGCTCAATCAATACGGTGTGAGATCACAAAAGTGGTCTGATTTGCAGCCCGGCAATAGCGGGTTTCATCGCTTCAAGGTTCGCGTGAAACCCGAGATCGTCAGTTTTGGCGTTGATGATTTGGATATGAGTCAATCCGGCGAGCATGTGGACGCCCGGACTTGGAATCGGTTGATAGATGACCCTGACGTGATCGTGATCGACACGCGCAACGACTATGAAATCGATATTGGTTCCTTTGAAGGCGCACTGTCACCGCATACCGAAAATTTTCGGCAGTTCCCGGCATGGGTCGCCGAAAATCTTGACCCGGATAAACACACCAAGGTGGCCATGTTCTGTACCGGCGGCATTCGATGCGAAAAAGCATCGGCCTTTATGCTCAATAAAGGGTTTGAGCATGTGTATCAGCTTGATGGCGGCATTTTACAGTATCTCGAGGATACTCAGACCAGTGAATCGCGCTGGAATGGCGAGTGTTTCGTTTTCGATCAGCGTGTGTCGGTGAACGCGGATCTTGAGCAAGGTCAGTACAAGCAGTGTTATGCCTGTCGCCACCCCTTGTCCGTCGACGAGTTGGCCAGTGCAGCGTTCGAACATGGGGTGAGCTGTCCTTACTGCATTGACAACACGAGCGAGGAACGGCGACTGCAGTTTCGCGAACGTCAGCATCAGGTGCGCTTGGCTGCTGAACGGGGCGAGCAACACATCGGGCAGGATCAGCGCAGGGCCAGAGAGCGTCAGCACACCGACAATTGACTGGCACGGCTTACATTAACGGTTCCAGATAGGGGAGAAACCCCTCCACCAGAAGGGGTTGGGCTTTGGCGGTTGGGTGAATGCCGTCGTCCTGCATTAGGTCGTCACTGACGGCAAGCGCCTCAAACAAAAATGGCACTAAGGCGGCACCGGACTGTTTCGCCGCTTCCGCGAAAACGGCTTCGAAGCCTCGGGTATAGCGTGGCCCGTAATTGGGTGGAATGCGCATGGTGATGATCACGGGTTTCGCTCCAGCGTTGATCACCAACTCCGTCATCGCCAGCAGGTTGTTGAGAATTTTCGCGGTAGGATAGCCGCGCAGGCCGTCGTTGCCGCCGAGTTCCAGTACGACGATCTGTGGGTTATGTTCTTGGAGTAGCTCCGGCAGGCGATTCAGTCCGCCGGTGGTGGTCTCACCCGATACGCTGGCGTTGATGAGACGCCAATTGGATTCACGTTGCACAAGTGTTTGATTCATCAGGCTGACCCAGCCGTCGTCGATGTTCATGCCATAGCCCGCGCTGATGCTGTCGCCGAGGACTAATATGGCCGCCGCACCGTCTTTTGACACTTCTTGGAGATTACTTGGTGCAGAGTGCGTCTCGGAATTGCCGTGAGCGTGTAGGCTCATCGCCGCGAAAGCGACGACCCAGATGGCCCGTAAGATCGTCGGGCATTGCCAACGAACTGAACTGGACGGATCGATGTTACGTAAACGAAATGAGAAGGATCGCATGAGTCGAACCGTAGTCAGTGCTGAAAGTTTAGAAAAAATTGTGCAGACCTCTGCCGGAGAGTTGGTCATCTTGGATGGCATTGATTTGGAAATCAATCAAGGTGAAACCGTTGCTGTTGTGGGGGCTTCGGGTTCGGGTAAAACCACGCTGCTGGGCATTCTTGCGGGCTTGGATACCGCATCCGCAGGTGCGGTGAAGCTATTGGATGCGAATCTTACGGATCTGGATGAAGAGGCTAGGGCGCTGGTGCGCGGACAACATGTCGGCTTTGTTTTTCAGTCCTTCCAACTCTTGGCTTCGTTAACCGCTCTGGAAAACGTCATGCTTCCTGTTGAGCTTCGCGGCGACACCATGGCCCAGTCGCAGGCTCAGGCGTTGCTGGAAAAAGTGGGCCTTACCGACCGTTTGGATCATTACCCGCGCCAGCTCAGCGGCGGCGAGCAGCAGCGGGTCGCCATTGCTCGCGCCTTCGCGTCGAACCCAACTGTGTTATTTGCCGACGAGCCAACGGGGAACTTGGATACCCAGACGGGCGAGTTGATTTGTCAGCTTCTCTTTGATCTGAATACAGAATTTGGCACGACGCTGGTGATGGTGACTCACGATCTGGCGCTGGCGGCGCGCTGCGGGCGGACGATTTCTATTTCTGGCGGGCGCATTGTCCCTAGCCAGTCCCAAGAGGCAGCAAAATGAACATGATGTTGGTCGCACGGATGGCATGGCGGGATGTCCGCTCCGGAGAAATGGCCCTGCTGTTGGTGGCCTTGTTGGTGGCTGTCGGTACGGTGACATCCATCAGTCTGTTCGTGGACCGTCTGCAAAGTGCGCTGTTGGAAGAATCGTCCAATTTTTTGGCAGCCGACCGGCAAATCTCCTCGAGTCAGGCGATACCTGAGGCATTTGTCCAGCAGGCACAGCAGCGTGGATTGAATACTGCCCAGACGCTGGTATTCCCGTCCATGGTGTTTGCTGGTGATTTGAACCAGCTAGTGAGCGTGAAAGCCGTGGATGCCACCTATCCGCTGCGAGGTGAATTGATTGTGGGCAGTGAGCCGTTTCAACGCGGTGCTCCTACAGACACGGTGCCGGAACCCGGCACGGTTTGGCTTGATTCAAGATTGTTCCCGGCGATGAATCTCGGTCTTGGCGATACCATTGAAGTGGGTATGGCCCAACTAACCGTGGCAAGCGTATTGATTGCCGAACCGGATCGAGGTGGTTCCTTCTTTGATTTGGGTCCGCGTCTGCTCATGAATATGCAAGACGTCGAAGCGACCGAAGTGGTTCAGCCCGGTAGCCGGCTGTCCTATCGTTTGTTGCTGTCTGGCGCGGAAGTCGAGCTGGAAGGTCTGCGAGAGGATTTGCCGCTGAAGCCGAATTTTAATTGGGTGAGCGTGCGGGAAAGCAGTCCGCGCATTGGCCGTGCGCTGGATCGGGCCGAGAGTTTTTTGCTCTTGGGCGGCTTGCTCGGCGTGTTGCTTGCCGGAATCGCCGTGGGGCTGTCCGCTCATCGCTACGCCCAGCGTCATTTTGACCATGTTGGCGTGCTGAAGACCCTTGGGGCCACACCGACCCAGATACTGCGCGGGTTCATGTCGCTGTTATTGATGGTGGGCCTTGCCGCCATCGGACTGGGCCTGTTGTTGGGTTCACTGCTGCATGTCGCCATCGTGGAAATTCTTGCCACGTTGATCGCCGTGGAGCTGCCGTTGCCGACAGCTCGGCCGTTTTTGCTGGGAGCCGCGACGGGCTTGATCTGCGCACTGGCGTTCGCGATGCCGGCCTTTATCCATCTCAAAAACGTAGAACCCATGCGCGTCATAAGACGAGACTTGGGCGTCGCCCCACTCAGTCGCTGGCTGTCCTACGGCGCTGCTGCCGGCGGCAGTCTGTTGCTGTTGGTTTGGTACACCAAGGACTTCTGGCTCACCCTATGGACCCTCGTCAGCATCGTGAGTATCTGCGTGGTATTTGGTGTCTTGGCATGGGCATTGCTCAAGGGCGGCAGGGTAGCCGGCATGCAGGCAAAGAGCGGCTGGCGCTTGGCGCTAGCAGGTCTGCAGCGAAGGCGCGCCGAAAATACTGCGCAGATTCTGATTTTTGGCGTCGCAATCATGTTGCTGCTCGTCATGGTGCTGATTCGAACGGCACTGATCGACGAATGGCGCTCTCAGGTGCCAGAAGACGCGGCCAATCACTTTGTGATGAATATTGCGGAAGAGGAGGTGGATGGGGTGCGGGCTCTGGTGCGTGAAGGCGCAACCGAAGGCGAGTTTCTTTTCCCGATGATTCGCGGGCGTGTCGCTCAGGTAAACGAGCTATCCGCCAAGGAGTGGCAAGAGAGTGTGCGGGAAACAGGTGGTCCCAGGCTGACATCTGAGCGTTCTCTCACTTGGTCTGTTCTGGCACCGGAAAACAATGAGATTGTCGCCGGTAGATGGTGGTCAGCGGACAGTACCGAGGCAGAAGTGTCACTGGAGCTGGACTACGCCGAGGATTTCTCCTTGGGCCTTGGCGACCGCATGGAGTTTGATGTTGGCGGCAAAAAAGTCTGGGCAACCGTGACCAGCATTCGATCCTTGGAATGGGAGAGTATGACGCCTAACTTTTTCATCATTTTGTCGCCCGGGGCGCTGCAAGGGTTTCCGGCCACTTACATGACCAGCTTTTTTTTGGAGCCAAACGAGAAGGTGTTTTTGAACACCTTGCTGAGTCAGTACCCTACCATCACGGTGATTGAGATTGATGCGCTGATAGCCCAAGTGCAAAAAATTGTTGGCCAGGTCAGTCAGGCGGTAGAGTTGGTCTTGGCCCTGGTGTTGCTGAGCGGTGCCTTGGTGCTGATTGCCAGTATTCAGGCCAGTCGAGACACCCGAATGGCCGAACACGGCCTGATTCGGGCCTTGGGCGGCACTCGGGCGTTGATCGGTGGTTCCTTGACCGCTGAATTTTTGGTGCTCGGCGCGTTCGCGGGCATCGTGGCGGTGTTTGGCGCGGAACTGCTGGTGGCGACTCTGCAAATACAGGTCTTTGAACTGGAAGCCGAGGCGCACCCGTGGATTTGGCTGCTTGGGCCGACGGCCGGAGCACTGATCATCACAATTGTCGGGTTGCTCGGCAGCCGAAGTTTGATCGACACACCGCCTATGAGCGTGCTTCGTGGTTTATACTAAGGTCTTTTAACACCCAAAGATTGACATATGACCGCATCCGTCGGGATTCACGCGCCCACAGAACATCCGCTGTCTCGCACGGCAGATCCTCGTAAAAGCCAGTACGAGAAAAATAAGTGCCACAAAAAACTGCGCAAGCTGGTGGGCGAAGCGCTGACAGACTTTGACATGCTTGAAGACGGCGACAAGGTCATGGTCTGTTTGTCCGGTGGTAAAGATTCCTACACCTTGTTGGATCTGATGCTGAGCTTCCAACAGCATGCGCCGATAAATTTCGACGTGGTGGCAGTGAATCTTGACCAGAAGCAGCCGGGCTTTCCCGAACATGTGCTGCCCGCTTACTTGACCGATCTTGGCGTGAGTTTCGATGTTATCGAACAAGACACCTACAGCGTGGTGAAAGCGCTGACCCCTGAGGGCAAAACAACCTGTCCGGTATGTTCTCGCCTGCGCCGGGGGATTCTCTACAGTCATGCAAAGAAAATAGGCGCCACGAAAATCGCCCTAGGCCACCATCTGGATGATGTGGTCGAGACATTGATGCTGAATATGTTCTACGGGGCGAAGCTGAAAGCCATGCCAGCCAAACTGCGCAGCGATGACGGCCAGAACATTTTGATTAGGCCACTGTACTATTGCCGAGAATCCCTGATTCAGCGGTGGTCTGATTATCGGCAATATCCCATCATCCCCTGCAATCTTTGCGGCTCGCAAGACAACCTCCAGCGGCAGGTGATCAAAGAAATGTTGTCTGGCTGGGATCGCACCCACCCCGGCCGAGTGGACAACATTGGTCGCAGCATCAATAACGTCACCTTGTCCCACTTGGGCGACCGCACGCTCTTCGATTTCGCGGGACTGAAGGCCGATAGCCCGCGCATAGCCGCGCTGCAAATCGATTAATGATCAAGATTCCTGCCACTGAGCTGACGGATGACGCCTTACTGGGGGTGATTGATGCCTTTATTTTGCGGGAGGGCACGGACTATGGGCACCAAGATTTTACTCTGGACGAAAAGCGTGATCGGGTAAGAGCCATGCTGCAAAGCGGCGCCGCCGAGATCTGTTTTTATCCGGAAAACGAACACATCGACATCGTGCTAGCCGATGCGTCAGCGTCCTAAAGACCACACAGGGAGTATTCTTATGCGTCGATTCCCGTTAAAGCTGTTCGTCCTTGCACTGCTATCGAGTCTTTGCAGCGCGAAGGCTATAGGCGCGGGTATCGAGGTTGAAACCACTGTGCAGCGGGTTCTTGCCGATGGTTCGTTTGAAACGCTGGCGTTTCCAACGCAGGATCCGTTGCCCCCGGTAGAGAAAGCATCGGATCCGATTCAGACTACAGTCTCGCCCGCCTTGGACGTCCAAGCAGACAGCGAAATGCCCCTTGACGTGCTCGGCCCGGTGCCAGAACAAAACCCAGCCGCGACGGCGTTGGATGGTCGCGTGCCAGAGCAGGTGCGCGAGTCAGCAAACGTCGTCCCCCTGCCGGCTTTGGACCAAGTGGGCGTGGGTGAGCAGCTGCGATACGAGCTACGGATCCACAACGCTAACCGCTTCGCGGTGCCCGCTTACGGGCTGGAGCTGATCGAACAGTTGCCACCTGGCGTGACATTCCTCGGCCTATCCGCCGGTCAGGGGGACTGGGTCGTGCAAACATCGGCGCCTGCGGAGGTGCTTAATGCAACGGCATCTGATGCGCTCCAGCCCTCACTGCGGCTACACAACACCCAGCGTCTGCCAGCGGGCGCACACTTGTTTTTCAGCTACGATGTTGCGGTGCATGGGCCCAGCAAGGCCGAGTTGCGCACTCAGGGCATGCAACCGAAAACGGATCGTGTACGTGTGTTGGACGATCCTAACCCTCAATTGCAACGGCAAGATTAGATGCGTAAGGTCTTGCGCGAATCCAAAACAAGAAAAATGGTGGGCCTATGTTCCAATCCTTAACAAAACTCGGCATCGCTGTCGCGGTACTGGCCGGCTCCCCCCTGTCAGCGCTTGCGGATGATACTGGGTCATCGACCAGTAGCGGTGAAACCTTGGAAGAGGTCCTCGTGCAGGGTGTATCCAGCCTGCAACAGCGGTTGGGTGACAGTGGCAGTATCAGCGTGATCGACGCACAGACCATCCGAGACGTCGCCGCCACACACCCCAGTGAAGTGCTGAATCGGGTACCCGGTGTTTGGGTGAATCGCGGCTCGGGACAAGAACATCTCACGGCGATACGCTCTGCGGTCTATACGGGATCCGGTGCCTGCGGTGAATTTGCGCTGCTGGAAAACGGCATTCCGCTGCGCCCCCAAGGCTTCTGCAACATCAACAACCTGTTCGAGCTGAATATGGAGCAGGCTCAGGCCGTCGAAGTTTGGCGCGGTCCTGCCAGCGCGGTGCTAGGCGGCAATGCGCTCCACGGTGCGGTCAACGTCATTAACGCAATACCAAGGCAAACCAGTCTGGGTATTGAAGTTGGACCTTACGACTACGGCCGTATCAATGCTGCCGGCGGGTTTGAACGCGGCGAGCATGCGTTTGGCGCCAGTTTTGTTGGTACGACCACCAACGGATACCGGGATAACACAGGCTATGGCCAGCAAAAACTGAATCTGGCGCATATGACCCAAGCGAATGGTTGGGCGGTCAACAGCCAGCTGACGGCGACACTGCTGAATCAAGAAACGGGAGCCTATGTCCGCGGCTTCGAAGCCTACGACGACCCGGATTTGCGCAGCTCTAATCCCAATCCAGAAGCCTACCGTGACGCGTGGGCCATGCGTGCCAGCAGCGAATGGGTCAAAGATCAGTTGACGCTGAAGCCTTACCTGCGGCGCTCCCAAATGACGTTTTTGCAGCATTTCTTACCCGGGCAGCCGCTGGAAGAAAATGAGCAAACCAGTGGTGGTTTGATCGTCGCCTACGCCATCGATGCGGGTGATACCAGCGCCAATGTGGGCGGTCAGATAGAACTCATGTCCGGCGCATTGACCGAATTTCAGGAAGGGCCGACAGTGGGTAGTGCTTTCTTGGTAGCGACTCGACCCGCCGGCTTGCACTACGACTACGACGTGG
>JBELHZ010000087.1:0-7278 GCA_042091155.1 Gammaproteobacteria bacterium | reverse complement strand
CGCCTTGATGTGCGCTGTTGGGTCTGTGGTGTCGCCGTAGCGCATCAAGCGCCCCAAATAGGCATCGTCGCCATTGGGACCAATCAGCGTGCCGGGTCGCATGGTCTCTAACATCATCGCGCAACTAGATGAAAAACACATCCGCATCGCATGTTCTGTTTCGCTGTCCCGCTGGCTGTAATACGGCGCTGCGATCGGGTTTGTCAGCTCAGCTGTCTCGGGTTGTTTTCCGGCTGCTCTGTAAGTCTGGACCCATTCAGCATTTCGGTCTAGCAGCTCTGGCGGCATGGCTTCTTCTAAAGCGCGGACCCCTGCGACCTGATGGGGAAGCTGTTTGTAGAACCGGAAAAAATCGTCCAGTTTTATCTGACTCACTTGGTTCTCTCGATTTGCCCTCCCGACTTTAGAAGCGTCTCGCTAAACAGCTCCACCGTGACAGGAATTAACACAGACATGCAAAGAGCTATGACCACAACTTGAGCCATGCGGTTTTCTAACTTGCCGATCCTTTCAAAGATGTCTGCTTTCTCTTCTTCGTCACGCCTGCGGTCTTCTTCGTTGCGTTTCAAAGTCAGATCGAGCGTCGTTTTGACTTCGATCAATAGCTTGTAAATTTCGAGGTGGGACACCTCATGGACGTCTGGCCCCATGGGATCCTTGCCTTTCTTTCATTTTAGGTCGTGGTGGCTTTATCTGTTTTGTTGCCGCACACAATTTTTGTTGTGTATCCACTGCTTTGAAATTCATGTGTGACGCTTTTCGTCATCCATGTGCCCGCCAACGGCGCTCTGACTCCTGTCAGGGTGATCGGTCGTTCTGCGTAAACGTCCGCCCTTCCGATGATCGTCAGGTCGATGGTGGTTGTTCCGGCTTGTAATTGCTTAAGCATTGCCCGTCCGGCTTGCTCCGCCATATCTTGCGAAGTGTAAATTTTCTTGTCACGAAATACTGGCCCAGCCCCGAATATCGTTTGCCACCTGTCAGTGACTGTCACTTCCTCTTCTTGGTTGGTTTCTTTGTTTCGAAACCGCGTGATGACGCCGGAATAATTGCCACGATCTTTAATGCTTGCTTTCAACGTCAAGATTTCATTTTTAGAAACTTCAGCCGGTGAAAGTGTTTGACCCGTTGCGCTTAAGCCTTCGCCTTCAGGCAGAAATATCAAATGCCCTCCCGACGGTTTTGACGTGGCTCCATAAAGCTTTGCCAGACGAGTCAAAAAGTGCATGTCACTTTCGTTCTCTTGGTCAATATGCGTAATGAGCTTCTCTGCATAGTCACCATGCACAGCAGGAATCAAGCTGTGTTCACCAGCAATTGTCGTGACAATTTCGCCAATGGTTTTGCCGTGCCATGAGCGCGTTTTTGCGGCCTTGAACGTCGGTGACACGTCGGCGGCTTTAGCCCGAATTTTCACCCCAGCGGGGTTTTCTGTGATTTCAACTTCATCGATGTTGTAGGTACCAAGTTCTGTCAATTCGTTTTCTTCATAACCGAGCCAGATTTTTAGGCTTGCTTTTGCGCTAGGAATATCCACTTCGTAGTCGCGATCGTCTAACAAAACATCGAGCGTGTCGCTTTTTTGGCCTGCTTCGTCATTGACTCGAAGCTTGATAACGCGGTCAGCAATTGCGTCTGTAATGTCTTGGCCTGAGGCTTCTAACCGAAAACGCGGGCGCATCTGTTTAACCCCACAGGTTCGTTGTTGTCGTCGGCGTCACTTGTGGCGCAATGTCTGGCAAATAAACCACATCACCCACGCTTAGGTTCGGCATTTTTTTTGCTGTTTCCCGATTCAAGTCATGAGCCAAAACGGTTTCAACACTGCCTCTTGAATAGCCGTAATACTGCTTGCAAATTGCATCAAGCTGTTCATCTTCTTTGCAGTTGTAATAAAGAGCCATTACGCAATCCTCGCTAGGAAGTTAGACCAGAAGCCGCCGCCTGAATCATTGCCTCCGCTCCCTCCGTCAGGCACGGCATTTTCTCCATAGCTTTCAAGTGACAAAGAAAAATCGATCCGGCGAGGTATCCCAGGCCCAGTAAGAACTTTTTCTGTATCTGAAATTTGCTTGACGCAAAAGCGGCCTAAATTGTTTCCCCTCCCGTCAACCAAAGTTAGCGGTTCACCTTTTTCGGCCTCGTTTTTCATTTGATTGATCTGCTCTAATCCACCGCGAAAATGCGGATAAATAGAGCCTTGCAATTTCACCGAAGTGGAACCTGGCCCCATATATTGCAAAGCCGGGTCGCGAGTCAGTCTTGCTTGACTCGCCCAGCGATAATTAGTTTGACGCTGCATTTCTTCATGAGCAGCGTTACTCATCGAAAACTGATAATCACCCAAGGTCAGTAAAACAGCTTCAGACATTAGTCATTCAACCCCGCTCTTTGTCCGGCTTCTGAATCATCCATTAACCCTTGCACCTGTTCGACGACAACGCGGGCAATGTCTTCGGGGCTTGCATCTGTTTGAGCCGTGATGTTGATAACAGGGGCAATGGACGCTGCTGCTGCCATAGGTCGTAGATTTTTAAGGCCGTCACCATGAATCATCTCCTCCCCTAGGTTAAGCCCGCCACGGGCCATTCCGGTGAACTGGCTTGCTCCAGGAATAAGAGCACCAGCGATTGGCAACAGCTTGTGAAGGAAGCCAAAGACACCATTCCCGTCATCCCCTCGCGTGCGCGTTGGAGCTGCGGGAGCTGCGGGAGCTGCGAACGATCCGCCGCCTGGCATTGCAAATGCGGGGCTAGCCATTGCCATTGGCTCAAAAGCAGGGCTGAACCCATCCATCGCCATAGCTGCAGTGTTCCCAATAGCGTTTCGTAAAACACTTTCGCGATCTCTTACTCCTTGAGCCAGTGTGGTGACGATTGCGCGACCGCTTGCTGTCAAATCCTTAAATGGCCCTTTTTTGGCGTCTGAGAATGGCAGCAGTTTGCGAAGTTCTTTGAACGACTTGACGACGGTATCTTTCAGAGCATTGAACCGCGACATGAAGCCTTCTTTGATCGTGTCAATAATTGCGCCGCCGACGTTAAGGAGCTGCCCTGGCAAAGCCGTAAAGAATCCGACAATTTGCGTTGTAATTCCTCCAACTATTCCGACAAGGAGGTTAAAGCTTGCACCAATACCGTCAACGATGCCGCCAAAAATATTTTTTAACCCTCCAAAAATATTGGCAACGCCATCGACAGCCATTTGGCTATCACCACTAAGCAAGCCCCAAAAGACTTGAAAAATGCCTTGAATATACTGAACAACACCGCCAAAAATCTTTTTGAACGCTTCAATCCCTGGCATTAGCGCATCCATTGTCGCGTTCCATGCTGCGCTTATTCCAGTTGATAACGCGTTCCAGGCATTGCCTAAGAAATTAAGCGTCCCATCGACAGCATTTTTGAACCAATCGACCCGGTTATAGAGCAGCGAAAAGACTGCAATGAGGCCAATAATTCCTGCAATCGTAAGCGTGACCGGACTTGTGATCAGCATCATCGCCGCCGCTCCTGCGGTAGCAGCTCCCGTGACAGCCATCAGACCACCAGACAATGCACCGATAATCGGCAGCACAGCAACAAAACCGATAAACGCAGCAGATGCAATTCCGACAACTGTCGCCAAGATTGGCATGTCAGTCAGCAGATCGCCAATAGGTTTAGCAATCTTTGCCAGCGTCTGCATGACAGAAACTAGAGGCTTCAAAAGTGGCGCACCAAGCGAAACCAGTAAGCCATCAAACGCTGAGTTCATTAAGGTCATTTGACCTTCAAACGTGTTCAAAAGCGTCTTGCTCATTTCCGCAGCAGCGCCCTGGTGATCGTTTACCGTGGCAATTTTTTCAGCCAATTTTCCATTGGCGTTAGCTTCCATTAAGACAGAAGCCGCTGCGACAGCACGAAGACCAAAAATCTTTTGCAATGCTTTGTTTTGTTCCCCTGTCCCAAGATTCAGCCTTTCCATGCTGCTTGTTATGTCGCCCATGATTGTATTCATGGGCCGCAAGTTTCCATTTGCGTCGTTCGTTGCGACTCCTAACTTGTCTAAAATTTTCTGGGCATCAGAAGCCGGAGCTGCGAGCCGCGACAGCATAGTTTTGAATGCTGTGCCAGCTTCTGACCCTTTAATGCCGCTGTCGCTTAAGACTCCAAATGATGCAGCCAATTCTTGCAGGCTTAAACCAGCGTTGACACCAACAGGGCCAATAGTTCTGAAGGCTTCTCCAAGCTCACCGATGTTGGTGTTGGCTGAACGACTCGTTTGCGCCAACGTATCTGCGACTTGAGCCGTGTCGCTTACTAATAATTTATTTGAGCCGACAATATTAGAAACGATGTCTGAGACGCTTTTCAGCTCCATCCCTTCAGCGGATGCTGCTTGCAGCATTGGCCCAAGGCCGGCCATGATTTGGGTTGTGCTGTAGCCAGCGCGGCCCATCATCTCCATTCCAGCCGCTGCCTCAGCCGCTGTGAATTTCGTTGTCGCCCCCATCTCTTTTGCGAGATTGGACAGTTGCTTGAATTCTTTACCTGTTGGCGTCGTCACTGCTTTGACTTTTGCCATTCCTTGTTCAAAATCTGCCGCCGTTCTCACGGCCTTACGCATCGCAAGAGCTAACCCGCCAGCGGCTACCGCTGCGCCCTGAAAAGCATCATTGCGCAAGACATTCTTAAAGCCTTTTGAAGCTCCTGCCGCTGCGTTATTAATGTCTCTCGAAATGTTCTTGCTAAGGCTTGAAACAGATCGCTGCGTGGAGCGAATTGTTTTCTTGAAAGAGGCTGCGAGCTGGCCGCCAATTTCAACGATGAGATTGGATTTGCCCTTGGCCACGCGCTACCTCCGTTTTGCTTGGCGGTTAATGTCTTTCTCTAATTCCTGAGCCGATTTGACCCAGGCTTGGAGATCTTCTACTGTCAAATCTAAAAGGTCAGAAAGCCCCCAGCCAGTAAGCTTTGCGAGGATTAAGACCCCGCGTCTTAGCTCTCCGGCTGGGAAGACTGAAAACCCTGCAAGGTCTCCGTGAGTTTTACAAAGTCACCTTGATCTAGCTGCTCAACTGCCTTTGGCGAAATATCGCAAAGGTTGGCAACCATGGTGATGACTTTGCGAGCGTCACCACCTTTTCCTTCTTCAAATGTCAATTGATCTCGCACAGTGGGCCGCCTCATCGAAAGGGTGTCCACTTCAACGCCATCAATGTCGATGGCGTAATCAAGCTCAATGACTGTGACTGGGCGGGGTTTTTTTGTGGCCATTTAGGATCAAACTCCCATTGCTTCGCGGAGACTAGCAAGTTGATCGGTCCCGTTCACAATCCGCTTCATGTTCTCAAGGTCAATTTCGATCAGCTCTTCATTTGCAATGGAAAGCTTGTAATACCGAACTGACATAGAGAATGCTGCTTCTGTGACAGCCCCTGCCTCAAGTGAGCCAGGGTCAAAGGACTGAATGGATCCAGTCAGGTTGCAAACCAATGGCACTGCAGCCGTGTCGCCATTGCGCTGCAAAGCACCGCGAGCGGTAAGTTGAACAGCGTTTTGGTCGTAAAGGCCAAAGAGCTTTAGGGCGTCAACGTCGTATTCTGCGAGGCTAAATTCGCAGTTCAACGCTTCCATGCCCATATCGATTGCAATTGGTGCATCGAGGCCGCCTGCGCGAAACTCTTCAGACTGAATGCTGAGAGTTGGCAGGGTCATTTCAGTGACGCGACCGGCATAACCGCCGCCGTCAATAAACAGAGAGAAATTTCTCAGAGTCCGTGGCAACATGATTTAGTCCTCCTATACGTTGGTGTCACCCGCGCCAGACTGATCAGCGGTGTTCTGATTGTCTGGTGCGTTTTGGTCAGGAGCTGCCAAAGCTGAGTTGTCGTCAGCGTTAGTGTCCGTCAAGATGTTTTCGATGAAGCCGTTAGTGAGAACACTACGGAAACGAACCCGCTCTGCTGGGTAAGCAGGAGTGAATTCAAAATCGAATGTCACTTGGCCGTTGGAAATGTCTGTTGCGGTGTTCGCTTCAGGGTCAACGGTGACGGCTGATCCAAGGATCGCGCCGCGTGTTTCAAGTGTTCGCAGATAAGCGGCCACCGATTCGCGCACGTCTTGAAGGTAAGTGCGGCTAATGCAGCGATCCACGGCCCACAAGTGAGCACGCATTACGCTTTCATTCACCATGTCCACAATGCGACGTGTGGAAAGGTATTGCATTTGAGCATCGCCAGTCGTGCTGTGATTGCCCCAAAGGCGGAACCCGTTTTCACGAATAATCGTGGCAACGTCGTTTTCGTTCAAGATATTCGCTTCGGCGTTTTCATCGCCTAAGAAGAATCCCACCGCGCGGCTTGTGCCGACAATGCCTTGAATAACCCTGTTGGATGGTGAATGCCAAAAACCGCGTTCTGCATCCGATTTGGCGATTACGCCTGCAATATGAGCAGAAGCGGGAACCGTCGTAGAAGCATCAGTCTTGACCCATGGGTCAATGACATAAATACGGTCGGAGACGTGGAGGTCTGCGTATAGCTGAGAATCAGAAGCGGTCGTATTAGGACCGTCTGCAATAACAACAGCACGAAGGCGATCTGTCACGCCAGTTGTTCCAGCAGAAATCGAAGCCATTGCCACGACAACTACGTTGGCAACTTCAGATCCAGCGGTCAACGTGCATTGGTGTGTCCAACCGGGAGCACAAAGAACTTTTGGGCTAAGGCCTAAATTGCTTTCGGCTTTTAGAAACGCCCACGCTCCAGTCTGAGTAGCGGAATCTCAGGCAACGTTTGCCAGGGTGGCAGCTTCATCAGCACCTTCAGCAACACGGACGACGATCAAAGTCGCGCCAATTTGATTGAAGATGGCTGATACTGCACCGGGTAGTGTTCCGGTCGTGCCAAGGTCGGCAGCCTTCAGTCGGCTGCCAGAAACGAGAACAGGCTCGTTAAGTGGAAATGTTCCCGTAGCGTCAGGGGCCGTTCCAATCACGCCGATCACTGCTGATCGGACGGTTTGGATTGGCCTGACTCCTTGGGTCAGCTCGACGACCTCGACGCCGTGGAGAAAATTGGAAGGCATTGATCAAGCCTCCAGATTTTTTAATTCGGTGGCGCGTGCTGCTGTCAAGACCTTGAGGGCTTGCAGTTTGTCGATGGCTTCGATGGTCTCAGAATTGTCAAGATCCTGAGGCTTCAAAACAATCATTTCAGCAAAATCTTCAATCACTGGATCTGAAGATGCAGCCGCTTTGAAAGCGATCCGCTCAGCCCGAGTGAAAAAACTCTTA
>JBELHZ010000026.1:0-37892 GCA_042091155.1 Gammaproteobacteria bacterium | reverse complement strand
GAAGAACAGGTCGCCGCCATCGTTCGCTGCTGCGCAGAGCACGGGGTGCCTGTGATTCCGCGCGGCGCTGGCACGGGTTTGTCTGGTGGTGCCAGACCTCATCAGCATGGCGTCGTGTTGGGCCTTTCCAAGATGTCTGAGATTTTGACCGTGGATCCGGCAAACAGGGTCGCACGGGTGCAGCCGGGCGTGCGGAATTTGGCCATTACCCAGGCGGCTGAACAGCATGGGCTGTACTATGCGCCAGATCCTTCGTCTCAAATTGCCTGCAGTATTGGTGGCAACGTTGCCGAAAATGCGGGGGGAGTCCACTGCCTGAAATACGGTTTGACGGTAAACAATGTGCTGGGGGTGCGCATGGTGACTGCCGCCGGCGAGATCGTCGAACTGGGTGGTGCTGTTTACGACAACCCCGGTCCCGACTTGCTTGCACTGCTGTGCGGTTCCGAAGGCATGCTGGGCATCGTCACCGAAGTCACCGTAGCCCTGTTGCCATCGCCAGAAACCAAGACCGTCCTACTCGCTGCCTTCTCCGAGGTTGTGGATGCAGGCAATGCGGTGGCGGCTATCATCGCTGCCGGTATCATTCCGGCAGGCATGGAAATGATGGACAAGATGGCTGTACAAGCGGCGGAGGCCTTTGCGAAGGCCGGGTACCCGCTGGATGCCGAGGCCATTTTAATTATCGAACTCGATGGAGCCGATGCCGAACTGGCAACGCTGAACGATCAGGTTACCGAGCTGCTGCGCAGTCATGGCGCCTATCAGATTGACGAGGCCCACGACGCGTCTCAGCAGGCGCGACTGTGGAAAGGGCGTAAGTCAGCGTTTCCGGCCGTGGGCCGTCTGTCCCCGGATTACCTCTGCATGGATGGCACGATTCCGCGCAAAACATTGCCCGCAGTGCTCTCAGAAATAGACGTGATTTCCCAAACCTTTGGCTTGGCGGTGGCTAATGTGTTCCACGCCGCCGATGGCAATTTGCATCCGCTGATTTTGTTTGATGCCAACGTGCCGGGCCAAACAGACAAGGCCATGGCCATGGGGGCGAAAATTTTGGAGGCCTGTGTTGCCGCAGGCGGCACAGTGACCGGCGAGCACGGTGTAGGCGTCGAAAAGCTGGACACCATGTGCGTGCAGTTCACCAGTGAGGAACTGGCACAGTTTTTTCGGTTGAAGGCCGCCATGGATCCACAGGCATTGTTGAATCCCGGAAAAGGGATTCCGACGCTGACCCGCTGCGGTGAGCTGGGTGGCATGCATGTGCACAAAGGCCGACTGCCGTTTCCAGAACTGGAACGTTTCTAGTGTCGGCGGATCAAGGGGATTTGCTGATCGAGCAAATTAAATCCGCCAGTGAAACACAGCAGCGGTTAGCCATTCAGGGCCACGACAGCAAGAGCCGTTGGCTTCCTGTCTCATCACACGACGGGGTGGTGGCCCTGAGTGAGCATTCCGGCATTTTGCAGTACGAGCCTGAAGAACTGGTGATCACCGCCCGAAGTGGTACCTCGCTCGCAGACATGAATGCGGTCCTGGCCGAGCGTCAGCAGCAGTTGTCCTGTGAACCGCCGCAGCTTGGTGCAGGAGGCCGCGGCACCCAAGGCAGTGGCACGATAGGAGGCGCGGTGGCGTGTGGGTTGAGCGGTCCCGGCCGGCCTTGGCTTGGCGCAATTCGAGACGCGGTGCTCGGCGTCGAGCTGATCAATGGCGCTGGCGAGTACCTCAAGTTCGGTGGCCAGGTCATGAAGAACGTTGCTGGATACGACGTGTCGCGACTGCAGGCAGGCGCCTGGGGCGCGCTGGGTGTTTTGTCCGTTATCAGTCTCAGGGTGCAGCCGGCTTTTGCGGAGGAATGCACGGTTGGGGCGTCGTTGTCAGTGGAACAATCGTTATCGCTCTGTGCGCAGCTCGGCCAGCGCAATCTGCCAATTACGGCAAGCTATTGGCGTGGTGGCGATTTCTGTTTGCGTCTTGCCGGCAATCAAAGTGGCGTGGCGGCAGCCTGTCAGGCACTGGCCGATCAAGGACTGCACCCGCGGCATTCGGAACCCCAGCTATGGCAGCAATTGAAAGATCATGAGCATCTGTTTTTTCAACGATCGGATGCCGAAGCATCGTCCGACAGACTGTGGCGGATCGTAACGCCACCCGCCGCACCCATGCCTGACTTTTTGACTGACCCCGACAAAGACGCGCTGATTATGTGGGGCGGCGGGCTGCGCTGGATTTACCATGAGGATGGTGCAGCGGTGCATGCCTACAGTAAGGTTGTTGGCGGATGGTGCTGGGCAATTGGCGAGCCAATGCCCATTGATGCCATGCAAGGTCAGATCATGAGCCAACTGGCCAAAGCCTTTGATCCTCACGGTGTCTTTGCCAGCCCCCTTGGCCTTGCGACAGGAGACCCCTGATGCAAACTCAGCTGCCGGCGGAATTCATCGCAACGGATCGGGGTCGGCGGGCCAACGAGATCCTGCGCAGTTGTGTGCACTGCGGATTTTGCAATGCCACCTGCCCAACGTATCAGCTCACAGGCGATGAGTTGGATGGCCCGCGAGGGCGTATCTATTTGATTAAGGAACTTTTTGAAGGCGCGGAAAGCCCCGAGCGAGTGACTCAGCACTTGGATCGCTGTCTGACCTGTCGGGCCTGCGAAACGACGTGTCCTTCTGGGGTCGCTTACGGTGAACTTGCGGATATTGCCCGCAGGCAAATCGGCCCGCGACGTCCGGGTCTTCAGGGGGCAATGCGCCGGCTTCTGCAGTGGTTGGTGCCCAATGCGCGTCGGCTGCGTTTGCTGTCGCGTCTTGGCAAGTACGTCCGCTTTTTGCTGCCTCGTGCGCTGGCGTCTCAGGTGCCGGATGCGGTAACCCAAGGCCTCGCTGGAAATACCCAAGGAGCCAAGCAGGTGTTGTTGCTGCAGGGCTGTGCTCAGCAGGTGACCACGGGCGGGGTTAACGAATCGCTTCAGACGTTACTCGCCGACCTGGACATTGGTGTCATCACCGCGCCTCGCGAGGGCTGCTGTGGATCCCTCAATATGCATTTGGGCGATGAGGCGAAAACGCTCGATGCCGTGCGCAACAATGTGGATGCGCTTTTCCCACGACTGAGCCAAGTAGAGGCCATTGTTTCCACAGCATCGGGCTGTGGGGTAACGGTGAAAGACTACGGCAGTTTGATGGCGTCAGATCCGGCATACGCCGAGCGCGCAGCACGGGTTTCGGAGGCGACGGTAGATGTCAGTGAGTATCTCGGCGGATTGGCGGCAACGCTGACGGC
Organism: Gammaproteobacteria bacterium; assembly: GCA_042091155.1. GTDB lineage: Bacteria > Pseudomonadota > Gammaproteobacteria > Pseudomonadales > Azotimanducaceae > UBA4421. The sequence continues at coordinate 34,607 of JBELHZ010000026.1, read as the reverse complement.
CAAGTTTCCTGGCAAGCGAGTGGCATGGCATCCGCCCTGCAGTTTGCAACACGGTCAGCAGGTAGAGGGTCTGGTCGAAAGACTCTTGCGAGCCGCAGGCTACGAATTGCTGCCGGTAGCCGATGCCCACCTATGCTGTGGTTCGGCAGGAACCTACTCGGTTTTGCAGCCTGACTGGTCTGATCAGCTGCGGCAGAATAAGCTGCAGGCACTGCAATCTCATCAGCCGGACCTGATCGCCACAGCAAATGTGGGGTGTCAGACGCATCTGGCAGACGGCACTAAGACCCCGGTTCTGCACTGGATCGAATTGCTCAGGTAACCTAGTCTTGAGGATCTAACGATTCTAGGGGAAGGGGATGGTTGAGGAAGATCAGGGCGCGTCAGCCCGGGACTACGGGTTTTTGATGTTTTTGACGTTGCTCAATGTAATGAACTTCGTTGACCGCCAATTACTGGCCAGTTTTGCCAACTGGATTGTTCCAGACTTGGGTCTGACCAACACACAATTTGGCTTGCTCACCGGGCTGATCTTTATCTTTTTCTACTCCGTGGCCGGAGTGTTTATGGGCGTGCTCGCTGATCGGGTGAATCGAACCCGTCTCATCGCTGCGGGTCTCGCGCTCTGGAGCGCTCTGACGGCGTTGTCCGGCATGGCCAAGGGCTTTGTCAGCCTGGCCATACCACGCCTCTTTATTGGTGTGGGTGAATCCATCATGACGCCGACCGCCATGTCGCTGCTGGCGGACCGTTTTCCTTCCAGTCGTCTGGGCTTTGCCTCAGGCGTGTATTACATGGGCGTGCCCATTGGCGTCGCGATGAGTTTGTTCGTCGTCGCCTATTTGGAACCGGTACTGGGCTGGCGCGGATGCTTTTATGCCTTGGGCGGCTTGGGCTTGGTGCTGGCGGCGATCATGTTTTTCATGAAAGAAACGCCGCGGCGTCATGAAGTCGAAGCGCAAAAACGACAAGCAGAAGCGCAGGCAGCGGCCGTTGAGCGGCCATCTGTGAAAGAAATGCTGGCGATTTTAGTGGCGGCGTTCAAACGCTCTCCGGCCTTGTTGATGACAGTTCTCGGCGGCGTTGCCTTTCACTTTGTTCTGGGTGCAGCGACCTTTGAACAGCTTTGGTTTGTTCAGGAACGAGGTTTTGATCGTACCGAAATCGCCGAGCTCAGTGGTTGGTTGGCCTTCGCAGGCGGTATCGCGGGCAATCTCTTTGGCGGCGTGGGTGGCGATATGTTCTTGCGCAGAACTGGCATGGGCCGACCTATGTTCTTGTTTTGGATCATGCTGATTCTGACTCCAATCTCGCTGTACTACCGGGTCGTGGAACCGACCTCTATGTTCTTCCTGTTCGGTATTTTCATCGGCTATTTTCAGCTCGGCTGCTTCTACGGCCCGACGTTTGCAACGGTGCAAGAACTGGTGCCGCCGCAGATTCGCGGCACGGTGGTTGCGTTCTACATTCTGTCGTTGAATTTTTTCGGCTTGGGATTGGGCGTTACCGGAGGGGGGATTTTTGTGGATTGGATGATCGCAGAGAACATTGCTGAACCGTATACGGTGACCTTGCTGGTGTTCACGGCGTTGTCGCTGATCGCGATTCCACTGTTCTATTTTGCGGGACGCCGCTTCGAGCGTGACCGAGAGGCGTTATACAGCGCCATGGCCTGAGGCCACCCAGCCACGATAAAATTTTAAGGGGAGAAAAATTTTGTCTAGCGAACCGACAAACGAGCCATCGGTCCCGACTGGTGCAACAGCAGATAGCAGCTCGAATACAGCGGCTGATAAGAAACAGGCGCGCGTCGATAGCTTGATGCAGACCGAATGGTATCGCTGGTATGCGCTGGCGATCTTGGTACTGGTGTATTGTTCCAGCCATGTGGACCGTCAGATCATGGGGATTCTGCTCGAGCCCATTAAGTTAGAGCTGGGTGCCAGCGATACTCAAATGGGCTTTCTGATTGGCCTTACCTTTGCCATTTTTTACGCCACCTTGGGTATGCCAATCGCCATGTTGGCGGATCGTACCAATCGCCGGAATATCATCGCCTTGGCGACCACGATCTGGTCAGGTATGACCGTGGCCTGCGCCTATGTCGGCAGCTACAGCCAGCTGGCATTGGCTCGTATTGGCGTCGGCATTGGCGAGGCGGGTTCCAGCCCGCCGTCCCATTCGATGATTTCCGATCTGTTTCCCCAACGCCAGCGCGCGACGGCCATGGGCATTTTCGCCATGGGTATTAACTTGGGTTTGCTGATCGCCTACCTAGGCGGCGGGTGGATGAGCGAGCATTGGGGCTGGCGCACTACGTTTATTGTGGTGGGTTTACCGGGCATTCTGATTGCGCTGCTGGTGCGCTTTACCCTGATCGAGCCCCCACGCGGAGCATCTGAGGAAGCCAAACAAGGTCGCTCCGAAGCGCCGGGCCTCGGGGAAGTATGGAAAACCATGCTGCAAACGCCGGCGACCCGACATGTGGTCTTCGGTTCTGCGCTGGCAGGCTTCGTGGGTTACGGCATGACGCTGTGGTTACCTGCCTTTTTTGTCCGCTCCCATGGTCTGAGTCAAAGCGAAACGGGTCTGACGCTGGCGTTGATGGCTGGTGTGGTGGGCGGTATTGGCACCTTTACTGCCGGCCGATTGGCGGACCACTTGGCCAAGCGTGATCCTCGCTGGCTGGCTTGGATTGTCGCGGTTGGGAAGGGCGGATTGGTGCCGTTTTTGGTGTGTTTCTTCTGGTTAACCGACCTGACGTCAGCGTTATTGGTCTATCTGATTCCTGCGTTTTTTGGCGGATTCTATCTGGCGCCAACCTTCGCCATGGTCCAGCAGCTGGTGCCGGTGCAAATGCGCTCGGTGGCAGCGGCCATTTGTCTGTTCTTGCTCAACATTATTGGTATGGGTCTGGGACCACAGGGGGTTGGCATATTGAGTGACATTTTTGCCGATGAGTATGGTGCCGAATCTCTGCGCTACTCGCTCATGGTGTTTAGCCTGATGAACCTATGGTGTGCCTATCATTACTTTCAGGCGGCTAAGACCCTGCAGCAAGACACTCAGCGGGTGGCTGATCTGCAGGGAGCCTAACGGTTGGTCGCATCAGCCCTAGAGGGTTACGGAGTCGATGCTCAGCACGCTGACAGCGACTCGGCCTGATCCGGGGTTCAGCTGCGTGTCTATTTGCAGTGCCCGATCGGCTGGGACGCCGCCGATGCGTTGGGTATAAACATCCACATTGCCTTGCAGATCGGTCAAACGAATTTGCAGATTGATACCCAGCAGTGTGCGTGGTGTCGTATTCGATACCTCCACGAGCACCGTGCCGCTCAGGCCAGTGCCCCAACGTAGATTGATCAAGCGTTGCGGCTCCTGTTGGCTGCGCAAGGTGACCAAGGAAGTAAGCGCGGTTTGACCGGTTGCACCGGCATCGGTGGCGGCCTTGGCGTAGAGATTCTGCGCTTCCTCCAAATTGCCCTCGCGCTCGGCGATGGCACCCAGCGCGTTATAGGCTTGGGCGGTTTCCAACAGCTGCAAACTTCGATTCAATTGGCTTTTGGCCTTGGCGATGCGGCCGCGTTTTTCGTTGAGAATGCCGCTGCGCAGGTGAGCGTAGAAAAAGTCGGGGTTCAAGCTGATGGCGCGATCGTAAGCCGCGTCTGCAGCCGTCAATGCCTGTTCCTCGGCATCGATGTCGCCCAGCAAGGCAAAAAACTGACCTTCCCTTGGCTCAAGGTCGATGGCTTGCTCCACCATTCGTCTGGCGGCCTTAAAGCGGTTGTCGGCGACTGCTTGTCGAGCCTCGTCGTAGGCTTCATAAGCCGGCTTGGTCTCGATCAAGCGTTGCATCACCCGGCGATACCGGTCTCGGCCTTCAACGCCACCGGCGGGAAGCGTGTTGGCATGCGCTCGATTCGCAGCCAAGCGCTCTTGAGAGGGCGGGTGGCTGGCAAACAGGCCCCGCAGAAAATCCGGTTGTTTGTTGTCTTTCAACTCTACAAAGGTTTGCTGCAGTTCTACCGCGCCGTTGGGGTTATAGCCTGCGCGACTCATATAGTTCATGCCGTAAAGATCCGATTCACGTTCCGCGTTTCGTCCGTATTTCGAGTTGATCAGGGCCGCTCCCGCGCCGGCTCCGATTGCCGCAACCTCGCCATAGTCGCTGTCGGCAGTGGCAACACCGGTAACCAACACCGCTGCTTGCAGCAGGGCGCCGCGTTGAACGGACTGGGCGCTGTGTTTGGCTGCTGCATGAACAATCTCATGACCCAGAACCGCGGCCAGTTCGGCTTCGCTGTCCAAGGCGGTAAGCAAGCCTCGGTTGATGGCGATCTTACCGCCGGGCAGTGCCCAGGCGTTGGGTGAGGAATTGTTGATGACAGCAAATTCGTAGGGCAGAGATCGGTCGCTGACTGCGGCAAGCTTCGCGCCGACTTCCTGCACGTAGGCCTGAACCTCAGGATCAGCCACGTAGTCACCGCCTTGGCTCTGGCGCGCTGGCAGATACTGCTGGGCTCCAGTCTTCAATTCCCAACTCTCGGAAACGAGGCTGAGCTCGCTCTTACCCGTCACTGGGTTGGTAGCGCAGCCGGAAATGCCCGTGATTGCGACCATAACGGCCACTAATCCGATATTGGATAGGTCGCGAATCGTCTCCTGAAGCGGGGGCCTAACCAATCTGTGCGTTCTTAGCAGAGTAGTAAGCATGGCTTTTCTCCTGTTAACCGCTGTAGCGTCCATAGCGATTGCGTATTTGTCTGGCCTCGCCGTCCTTGCCCTGTGCTTCATAAACATTCGCCAACTGAAGCCACGCGGCGGTACGTTTGTTGGCCTGGCTGCCAGCCAGCGCGATGGCTTTTCGGGCATGTTGGAAGGCCGTTCGCGAGTCCCCTTGGCCCAGGTGGGCTTGGCTGAGGCGTATCCATAATAAGGCCTCGCGCGGTTCTATGCGCACTGCCCGTTCCAGTAGCAGCACAGCAGTGGCAGGCTGCTCTGAGGCCAGTGCGGTGTTTGCCCGTGCCAGCAGCGTTTGTGCGCCACTGTTCTGCGGCGGGGCAATGGCTGGTGTCTTAGGCCTTGCCTTGGTTTCGCGCGTTTCCGGCAGTGGTCTGTTGGATTGGTCTGACGAATTCCGATCTTGTTTCGATGCCCCCGGCCGGGGTGTTTGATCCGTGGTGCTCGCGCAACCGACGAGCACAAAAACTATGAGCATGTTCGCCAGTAGGTTTTTCGAGCGCTTAAGTACCGTGCTGACATCGCACTGCATCAATGAATTCATCGTCGTTCTCTACATGTTCGACAGATTGCTATTGACCAAAAATGGCGCGTAGACGTTTGCCGAAGCTTGTTTTGACGCCGCAACCGGGTTTGGTTTGCAAAGTATCCGGCCGGCGAATGGGTAGTACAACCACGTCGGCGCACTTTGCTGTGGCTTGCAGGCCGGTATCGTACTCGATTGCGATCAGGTTCTCGCTAATCGGGGGCGGTATTGGGTCTGGGCCTTCGGTGCCGGTCATCGTGTTCCAGATACGCAACGCGCCAGACGTGCCGGTTAACCCCGTGGGTTTGTTGTCATCACGGCCCACCCAGACGACGCTGAGCCGGCTGTTGTCGAATCCCGCGAACCAGCTGTCTCGGTTGTCATTGGAGGTGCCGGTTTTGCCCGCAACACCCTGTTGGGCAAAGGGTGAGCTGCGGCCCGTGCCGCGACGCATCACGATTTCGAGACCGCTGTTGAGGCTCGCCGCAGTGTCGACGTCGATGGTTTGGGTGACATCAAACGGGTGGTGGGACAACGGTGTGCCCTGTTCATTAAGAACCGCAATAACGCTCTTGGGGGTCGTGCGAAAGCCGCCGCTGGCGAAATTGCCATAGAGCTCTGCGAGCTGCAGTGGCGACATGGCCTCAGCCCCGAGGAAAAAAGAGGGATAACGGTTTCTCGGCGCGTAGCCCACCAGATCGGCAAAGCGTCCTTGCACCGTATCCAAACCGACGCGGTTGCCGAGATCGACGGTGGCCAGATTCAGTGACAGGGCAAGTGCCTTGATGATGGGCAGCTCACCACGTGTTTTGCCGTCGTAATTTCTGGGGCGCCAAGTCTCTCCGTTGGGTGGCGTAATCGTGATGGCTTGATCATTGACCGTACTGGACCACTCGTAGTCATTTTCCAGCGCGCTGAGGACGATGAGGGGTTTGATTACCGAGCCCACAGGACGACGTGCGTTAATGGCGCGATTAAAGCCGTCGACCCGGCCTTGGCGTCCACCGACCAAGGCCAATACTTCACCGGTTTGGGTATCGGTTACCACGGTGGATGCCTGCAGGCTGCCCGGTTCGTATTTGCGCTCTCTTTCGATGGCCTCAAGGGTGGTGCTCACGGCCTGCTGAGCGTTTGCCTGCTCTCGCGGCTTCAGCGTGGTAAAAATGCGCAAACCTTGGGTACGCAGATCGCTGGCTGAATACCGTTCGCTGAGTTCTGCACGAACCAAGTCCATAAAGGCCGGGTAGTACGCGCCGCCACTGTTTGGGCTGGCGACGACCCCCAAGGGTTGCCCAATGGCGTCCTGATGCCGCGCGTTGCTGATCAGGCCGTCGGTAAGAAAGGTGTCGAGAATGCGGTTGCGCCTGCGCAGGGTGCGCTCGGGATGACGAAACGGATTGTAGTATGAAGGGCCCCGGATAATGCTGATCAGTGCCGCAATTTGATTGGGTGGCAGTTCGTTGAGCGGTTTGTTGAAATAGTACTGGGCACCCAGGCCGAAGCCGTGGATGGCCCGGGCTCCGTTCTGACCGAGAAAAATCTCGTTGATGTAGGCGGTGAGAATGTCTTCCTTGGTGAAACGCAGTTCTAGGATAATCGACATCGCGAGTTCGCGGAGTTTGCGTTCGATAGTGCGCTCGTTGGTTAAAAAGTAGCTTTTGACCAGTTGCTGGGTGAGGGTACTGCCGCCCTGTTGAGCCTCGCCGCTGCGCAGGTTGACCAGGGCCGCCCGAGCGATACCGGTTAAACTGAAGCCCTGATGCGCATCGAATTCGCGATCTTCCACTGCCTTCAACCCCTCGGCCAGCAATTCGGGTACTTGATCCGGTGTCAGAATCAGGCGGTCTTCGCCATGGGAAGGGAAGAAGCTGCCAATAACCGCGGGCTCCAGTCGCACCAGATCCATTTTCCGATTGCCGTAAAGAATGCGCTGCAGACGATTGCCCACAAACATCACGGTGATCCGCATGGATGGCCGAACCGCGTCCATGTAGGCGAACGATCTCAGGTGCAGCTTCACGCCACCGGGTACAGGCTGATAACTGCCCGGGGCAGATAGATCCTGCGTTTTGCGATACCCCAGACGGAGGAGTTCGCTCTGCAGTTGACTGTTGGTTAGACGCTTGCCTGCATAGAGTTCCATGGGTTGGGCATACACTTGGGCCGGAACAGACCAACGTCTACCCTCAAACGTTTTGCTGATGCTGCGATCCAGATAGTAGAGATAGCCTGTGCCCACCAATGCCGCGATCAGCACGGTCCACAGCGTGACCCTTAGCATCAAACGAAACACCCAGTGACGCGCGCGCGCGAACCAGCCGGCCCTTCGCGGCTGTTTTTTGCTCGCTGAACTTCGACGGGTGCGGCTAGAGGCTGGTTTTTTGGGCATGAAGAATTGTTGTGCGCTGTTGAGGTTTCAGGGAAGAGAGTGGCGAATTTTTGCCGACCTCGTCAACGTTTTTGTTGGCGTGGAGTATGGGCTCGAAAGCTCGGTGCTTTTGCCGCTTAAACATACCGTTGGTCGCGCTAAATCAACCTTTGGGTGGATGGTCTGTGACGGGATGCAGGGGCCTTGTCATCTTCGGGGCTTATCCGGAGATTGGAGTCTAGACCATGTGGAGAGGCGGTGCGTCCGGCGGCTGTTTTATTGGGATCGGATGCGGATTTTTCTTGGCTGTCGCCACGCTGTTGAGTCCCGCCTTGATGGCGGCTGATCCATCCTATCGTTATGTGGAAATCAATGGCTTGGTCGGTGAAAGCGGAGGTGAAGATTCAGCAGGTCTCAGTTTCGACGCGAGCTATGATCTCGGAGATGTTGTTTATCTGGCGGCAGGGTATCGGCAGTCCGATTTCGATACGCAGCCTAAATCCGATGGTGAGTTTTATCGTCTTGGTTTTGGCGTGCGTGGTGCAGTGACCCCGCGCATGGACGTGCTTGTAGCGGCTCATTACGGACGCTTGGATGTCTCGGTCCCTGTCCCTGGGGGCGGAACCCACAGCGTGCTGGATGAGACCGGTGCGCTGGTCGATCTGGGCATACGAGGCCAGATGGGAAATGCCGTGGAGTATTCGCTGCTCTCCACTTTTGTGGACTGGGCCGATCGAGGCTGGAGTTATCGTGCCGGTGGCCGCTATCACCTGGGGCGATCGCCTTATTCGATTGGGCTCCATTACTCCCGATTTGAAAGCGAATGGGACCAACTGGAACTCGGTGTGCGATACCAGTTTGATTGAACCTAAGCGTTCGATTCAAGCGCGTTTCGATTGGGTGGACACGATTTCTCCGGCCGCCGCTCGTCTAAAAAAATAGCGCGTTCGTCGTTAATGAGGCCCAAAAGAAAGAAACTTTTGGAATGGTTCGGTCGGGCGTGGGCTTGCACTGGAAAGACCGCATCAAAAAAACTAGTTAAGAGAGAATATATGAATACACAAAAATGTAATGACGGACTTTTGGCTCGTGGACTCAGGCACTGTGTGGCTGGAGCGTTGTTGATTTTTGCCGGGCAGCCGGTGTTGGCGAACGAGTTGTCCTACAGTTTCGTTGAGATTGATTACATTGATGGCGAATCTGATGGCAGTGATGGTGATGGCTTTCGCGTTTCTGGTAGCTTTGAGTTAGGGGACAGATTTTTCGTCTCTGGAGGTTACGAAGATTTGGATTATGACCCCTTTACTTCTGACGGAATCACCACGGAAGATTCCGAGTTAACATTGCTCCGCTTGGGGATCGGGATGAATGGTGAAATAAACGAGGGCCTTGATTGGGTCGCTTCCGTAAGTTTCACCGACGCGGAATTCAAAACGGTTGATTCATACGGGTACGATTACGGTCTTGATGAAACGGGCTATATTTTGGATGTAGGCTTAAGAGGACTTATCAACGACACGCTCGAATACTCTGCTTCAATTCTACAATTAGATATCTTTGACGACTCCTCTACTGGTTTTCGCCTCGGCGGCCGTTATCACTTCGGTGATTCGAACGTTTCTGCAGGACTCGACTACGTTCAATACGACAGTGATTGGGACCAACTTGAACTGGGCGTACGCTATCAGTTTGACTGATTCAGTCAGTTGTTCCTCTATGCAAGGGGCTTCGGCCCCTTTTTTGTGGACGTTTTAAATCCCTTCTGACTGCGCACTGGACAACCGCGGGTAGGCATCCTATGGTTCTCGGGCCTAAGGGGTGGCGTCAGCCTGAGATAACGTCGTTGATGTAACGATGTTAGACCCTTTGAACCTGATCCGGTTTGTACCGGCGTAGGAATAGGAGCGCGTTTTTCGCAGACAGCGAATGCCATAACGCCACCCGCCTTGGGCACCCATTATTTTTGGAGCCCAAACATGTGTAAGCCTAGCGCTGTATTTTCCTTCTCTACCCTTATGTCTTTGCGTCTGCGAATGCTTTGTGCCGGTGTGGTGCTCACTGCATCGGCCGCTGCAGCGCATGCATCGGAAGCGATTGAAGAGGTGGTCGTAACCGCAGAATTTCGCCCTGTGACGGCGGCGGAGGTTCCCGGCAGTGTGTCGGTATTGAACCCTGATGCTAACGGCGATTTGATCAATCATCTGGACGAGTTACTGTCCCGGGCGGCCAACGTCAATCTGACCAGTGGCGCGTCCCGCGCCCGATTCATTCAAATCAGAGGCATCGGTGAGCGCAGCCAGTTTGTGGAACCGTTGAACCCATCCGTCGGCTTGCTGGTGGACGGTGTTGACCTGAGCGGCTTAGGTGGCGCGGCGACTTTGTTCGATGTGCAGCAGGTTGAAGTGCTGCGTGGCCCCCAGGGCACGCTCTATGGTGCCAACGCGCTTGCCGGATTGATCAACGTGGTGACGCCGGATGCCACCGATGATCTGTCGGGCTTTCTGCAGATCGACGGCGGTAACTACGGTGCTCGGGGCGTCGGTGCTGTGCTGAGCGGTGCTGTGACCGATGAGGTCGGGTTTCGCATCAGCGCGCGTCAGTATCAAGACGATGGTTTTATCGACAACATTCATCTGAACCGTGACGACACCAACGCCCGTGATGAACGGAGTCTGCGCGCCAAGGTGCAAGGCAAGTCAGACGCAGGAAGCTGGCAGTTGGCCGTGGGCAGTGTGGATGTGGACAACGGTTACGACGCCTTTTCCTTAGACAACGACCGCAATACCCGCTCGGATGAACCGGGACGCGATGCCCAAGAAAGCTCCTACGTGGCCTTCAATGCCAGTCGCGCCCTGACCGGTGCCGTGATCGGCGAAGTTGCCCTGGGCTGGGTGGACAGTGAGATCGCTTACGGTTACGACGAGGATTGGACCTTTGAGGGGTTTCACCCCTACGGCTACAGCTCCACAGATTTGTATTTGCGCGATGTAGAAACCCGCACCGCTGATCTGCGCTTGCTGTCGGCTCCGGAGCAAGGGCTGCTCGATGGCAATGTCGATTGGGTGCTTGGATTGTTCGTTTTAGACAAAGAAGTGGACTTTATTCGGGATTACACCTACGCGGGCGGTCTGTTTACCAGTGCTTTCGGAGCGGATCGGGTGGCCCTATACGGAGAGCTGGCAACGGATCTGACTTCTTCTTGGCGCGTTAGCCTTGGTTTGCGCGCGGAGCAACACGAGTCCGACTATTCAGATTCTGCCGATGTCCGGTTCGCGCCGGACGATGATATGACGGGTGGTCGATTGTTGGTGGAGCATAGGCTGGTCTCAGGCAACTTGCTGTACGCGAGTTTGACTCGCGGCTACAAGGCGGGGGGCTTCAATACCGAGGGGTCGTTGGATGCCGACCTGCGTGTGTTTGATCCGGAAACGCTGTGGAATATGGAGGTAGGATTCAAGGGCAGTGTGATGGCTGACCGCTTGGCGTTGTCGGCTGCACTGTTTCGCATGCAGCGCCGTGATGTGCAGGTTGCGACCTCCATAACCCGGGTACGACAAGACGAATCGGCTGAATTTATCCAATACACAAGCAATGCTGCCAAGGGTGTAAACCAAGGCTTGGAAGTGGAGGCCGTGTTTCAAGCGTCGGACCGTTTGCAGTTGTCGGCGAATTTGGGCCTGCTGGACACAGAGTACGAGGACTATGTGAATGGTGCGGGCGAAGACCTGGATGGCAGAGATCAGGCCCAGGCCCCGACCTATCATTTTTACCTCGCGGCAGACTATCAACTGGCTGACGGGCTGCGCTTGAATGTGAATCTGGACGGTAAGGACGACTATTATTTTTCCGCAGGACATGGGGAGCGGTCGGCCAGTTATACCGTGTTGAATAGCGCGCTGAGCTATTCGACGCGCGGTTGGGATCTGTCCGTGTGGGGTCGAAACTTAGCGGACAAGGATTACTTCCTTCGCGGCTTCAGTTTCCCCAATGACCCGCGAGATGGCTATACCAGCACCCGCTGGACCCAACTCGGTGCGCCACGTCAGTTTGGCGTCACCGTTAAGGCCAGCTTCTGAGCTATTGAGCCCCAGGTTGGCCTTGCATAAGGGCGCGTTCTTGTTCGATGAGATAATCGACCACTTCCAGAGCGCGCGCTTCGCCATTGAGCATGCCAACTCGGTATTTGCCGGCGACGACGAGGGTTGGCACCGCACGAATACCAACGCGCCGGGTGTCTTGCTCGGCTCGGTTTAATCGACGGGCCACGTCGCGGCTATTAAAGGCGCGCATGAAATCCGCTGCGGGCAGTTCATCGGAATCCAGATAGTCAGCAATGGCCTCGCCGCTGCTGAACACGCGGCCTCCATTATGAATGCCTTTGAACAGCTGCTCGTGGTTGCCTTCCAATGCATCAGCTTTCTCCAGGGCGTAATAGCCCTGCGCTAGCACGCTCCAAGCCCGAGAGAATGCCGTCGGCTTGCGCTTAAATTGAACATCCTCAGGTAGGGTCGTCAGCCACTCTTCTAAGGTCGGATCGAAGTTCTTACAGTGGATGCAGCCATAGGAAAAGTACTCTTCGACGGTGAGTGATCGCGCGGGCTGCGCCAGTGTCACATTGTCGATTACCTCGTAATCGGCTCCCGCCTCTGGAACAGCGTTCTGCGACAGCCCCGTACCGAGATACAGGGTGGTGAGGACGAAGCCGGCGACTAATAGACCCATAACGCCGAGGATGAGGTTGCGGGTGAGTTCTACCTTGTTTGCAGACGAATTTTTCTTTGCTGACGGAGCCATATTTACCGTTCCTTCACATCGGGCTTGCTTGAATGGAGACAGTTTACGCCCGACGGCGCGGCCGGTCACTCTCTGCGAATCGAGGTTTGCTGATCATTGAGAGGCGCGTACCATTGCCGGCGCTTCAAAAAGCGGTCGTCAGAAAAAGGAAGAAGAATGAGCGAGCAGTATCAACTGTATAAATCCGATACCTGCGGGTTCTGTTATCGGGTGCGCGCCTACGTGGAGCAACTCGGTATGGATCTGCCGTTACGGGACATAAACGGCGATGCCGACGCATTTCGCGAACTGCTCCAAGGTGGTGGGCGCAGTATGGTGCCGTGTTTACGCATAGAACGTGTCGGGGAACAGGGAACCGAGGTGGAATGGATGTACGAATCGATGGACATCATGCGCTACCTAGGTGCCCGCCAAGCGAATCAATAACGCGCACTGCAACGAACAATAAACGATCAATAACGAGAGAGGTCACTATGAAGCTGGGAATTTTAGCCGGATATTCCGGACGCAAATTTAATATTGCGATGGACGCCATCAAGCATGCTGAGAATTTAGGGTATGACTCGCTGTGGACTGCCGAGGCTTATGGCTCCGATGCGGTCACGCCTGCAGCGTGGATTTTGGCGCAAACCGAACGCCTGAAGGTCGGCACGGCCATCATGCAGATGCCTGCGCGATCCCCCGCCATGGCGGCCATGACGGCCATGAGCTTGGCCGAGCTGTCCGGTGGCCGGTTCATCTGTGGTCTCGGTGCGTCGGGTCCTCAGGTCGTAGAGGGCTGGCACGGGGTGCCCTATGGCAAGCCTGTGAGTCGTCTGCGCGAATACGTCAAGATCATGAAGAATATCTTTGCACGCGAAGGCGAGCTGACGTTTGAAGGCAGCATGTACAACCTGCCCTACACGGGTGAAGGTGCCACTGGCTTGGGCAAGCCGCTGAAGAGTATTTTGCATTGCGAAGAAGATATCCCGATTTTTGCTGCAACCATTACTGATAACGGCGTTGCAGCGGCGGCAGAAGTGGCCGATGGCTTCTTCCCGGTATGGATGGATCCAGAGCAGTACTCGGTGTTCCAAGGCCCTATCGAAAAAGGATTCGCCAAGACAGAAGGCAAGGATCTGACGCAATTCGACATTGCGCCCTTCGTCACCGTCGTCATGGGCGATGATGTGGATCAATGCATGATGCCGGTTCGGGGCATGATGGCCCTCTACATCGGCGGCATGGGTGCCCGGGATAAGAACTTCTACAACGATTACTGCAAGCGTCTGGGTTATCCGGATGCGGCAGTCAAAATTCAGGACCTGTATCTTGCCGGCAAAAAAGACGAAGCCATGGCCGCGGTGCCCAAGGAACTGATCGATGCCTGTGCCTTGGTCGGGCCAGCAGAGCGCATTCGTGAACGTCTGGCACGCTGGAAGACAGCGGGCAACCACGGTCAGGTGTCCAGCATGTTGCTGGGTTGCCAAGACCCGGCGGCCCTGCAGGTGGTTGCAGAAGAAATGCTCTAAGACAGAGCAGCTTCTGTTGCCCTTGATCTTGAAAAAAGATCTTGAAAAAAGATCTTCAAAAAAAGATCTTCAAAAAAAGGTCTTGGCTGGAAAGATCTAGGGCAAAGAAAGGGGCGTTTATCGCCCCTTTTTTGTGCCTGACTGTTCGCTGGCTAGCCGTTCTGGCTCTCTTCCACCAGCGCCCAGCCGCGTGCCGAGCGCAAGCGGGCGGCGTCGACGTATTCCAGGGCCTTTGCCGAGCTGGCGTTGCCGTCCAAGCCGCGTTTGTAAACCCCTTGAATAATCCCCGCTGACCGAAACATGTTGTAGATCAGGTAGAAGTGCCAGTTCTCGATGCCGTCTCTGCCCGCGTGTTTGCAGTACTCGGCAAGAAATTCAGCTTCCGTTGGCAAGTTGAGCGTTGCGAAGTCCGCACCGGCGAGGCCTTCATCGTCATAGGCATCGCCGTGATAGTCCTGGCACAGGTATCCTAGATCCGCCAAGCCGTCTCCCAGGGTGGACAGTTCCCAGTCCAGTACCGCGACAATTTTAGGTTCTGTGGGATGAATGAGGACATTGCCCAAGCGGTAGTCACCATGAACGATTACCGACCCAGCTTCTGCCGGAATGTTGTTCGGCAGCCACTCCATGAGTTTGTGCATGTTGGGTAACTCTTCCGTCTGCGACGCTAGGTATTGTTTGCTCCAGCGGCCGATCTGACGCTCATAGTAATTGCCGGGCCGGCCAAAGGTTTCCAGACCCACAGCCGCCGGATCCACCGCGTGCAGCAAGGCCATGACCCGAGCCAGATCAAGATAGATTGCGCGACGGTCCTCATTGCTCACGCTGGGAATGCGGGTTTCGGTGAAGAGGCGGCCCTCGACCATTTCCATCACATAGAATTTGGTGCCGATCACCTCAGGGTCTTCGCATAGGCAAAACATTTTGGGAACCGGCACATCGGTCGTCCAAAGTCCGTGCATGACACGGTATTCCCGATCCACTTGGTGGGCCGATGGCAGCAGTTCACCTGGGGGCTGCTTACGCAGGACATAGCGCTGATTGGGCGTGATGAGTTGGAACGTTGGATTGGATTGTCCGCCCTCAAACTGCTTAATCTCCATGGGCCCTTGGAAGCCTTCCACATGGGCTAGCAGATACTGCTCCAGTGCTTGGGCGTCAAATTTGTGGGCTTCTCTCACCGGGGTCAGTTCTACGTCGCTCATACTGCTCTCTGATTTCGTTCAGTCGGCTAGGATACGGCTTGATCTCATGGAGGGCAAAGTGCGAGGCTTGTCTTTTGCAAGAGTAATAGAGGGAATTTCATGTCGGAAAAACGTATTGCAGTAACGCTGCCAGCCGGTCCGCGCATTTCAGACACCGTTGACCGTATCCGCTGGGCCGAGGAAAACGGAATTCCCGACGCGTGGTTTAGCGACTCCGGTGCTCCCGACACGTTGACCCAAGTAGCAGGAATCGCCCACCACACATCCAGCATTCGTATTGGTACGGCGGTCACGCCGGTATATACCCGCTCACCTTCAGTGTTGGCCGCTTCAGCCAATGTCATTGGGCAGTTACTGCCTGAGCGGTTTATTTTAGGTCTGGGGTCCTCCAGTCAAACGATCATGGGTCAGTTCAACGGAATCCCGCTGGAAAAACCGCTCACCCGGGTTCGTGAAACCGCCGAGCTGGTGAAAATCATGCTGACCGGTGCAAAAACCGATTACGACGGTGAGACTGTGTTCAGCCGTGGCTACCGACAGGCACCCATGGAAAATGCCCCGCCGGTGTATCTCGCTGCTCTGCGTCCAAAGATGATCGAGATGGCTGCTGAAGTCGGTGATGGTGTGATCTTTAATCTTTGGCCAAAGGCCGCACTTCCCAAGATGATGGAGCATATTGCGATTGGTGCCGAAGCCGCGGGCAAAAATCCCGCAGACGTCGAAATTGTGAATCGCGCCATGGTGCTGTGTACCGACGATAAGGACTATGGCCGTAACTTGTTTCGCGCCGCCTTTGGCCCGTACTACGCAACGCCTGTCTACAACAACTTTCTTGCTTGGGCAGGGTACACGGAAGCCGCAGCGCAAATTGCTGAGGGTTGGGCCGCGAAGGACCGCGCCAAAACGGCCACAGCGATGTCAGATGAAATGATCGATGAAATCGCGATCATTGGTAACGAGGACGAGATTCAAGAGCGTATTCAGGCAGACGCTGACGGTGGCGTGGATACCCATATCATCGCCCCGCTGGCGGGCAATCGGGAGGACGTGGACCGAACATTCGCCGCGTTTACCGCCAACGAATTCCAGTTCTCCTAGTTAAGCAGCGCCATGCCAAACCAGAATAGCGGGGCATGATGGCCCGTAAGATTTATCTGTTTCGACACGGTGAGACCGAGTGGAATGTCGCGGGCAAAATGCAGGGCCGCCTGGATTCGCCGCTGACCGAACGCGGACGCCAACAGGCGCTGGCTCACGGCAATCTGTTGGCGGAGCTGCCGCCGGTAGACTGTCTGTGGGTTTCCACGGCGAAACGCACTCGTACGACGGCGGATTTCATCAATGCCCGAATCGACGCCCCCCAGCATTTTTCGGATGCGTTGCTGGAGCGTGATTGCGGAACATGGTCCGGGAAGACTCCGGCACAGGTTCAGCAAGAATTTCCCGAGGAGTGGTTGCGGTTACAAAGCGATGCCCATAATCATCGTCCGGGCGGTGGCGAAAACCTACCGGATTTGATGGCGCGTTTCCGCCAGTTGCTGATGGATTGGCCGCAACCTGAGTGTCTTGGCATCGTCACGCACGGCGTCGTATCCCGTGCGATTCTGGGCTGCCTGTTGGACTTAACCCCGCAGCAGATGCGCCAAGTCAAACACCCCAATGCGCTGTTCTATGAACTTACCGTTGAGTCGGATCAGATCGGGGTTCAGCATTATCTGGCGGACATGCAAGACGACGGCCTGAGTTTTAGTCACAGTGGCCGGGCGATCGACGGCATCTGCGAGCAACTGCCTCCTCAGGCCATCAGCGGTGAATAGCGGCAATTGCCAGAAATTCGGCTATGCTCGGTTTGGGGACACGAATTCGGTGAGGAGAGAAAGATGAAAGTAGATGGCGGTGTCGGACTGAGCCTGCATACGGTGGGCGCGCAGGCAGCAGAGCTGGAAGAAATGGGCTACGCGGGCGTGATGACCGCTGAGACGGCGCATGATCCCTTTTTCCCGCTGCTGGTGGCGGCTCAAAATACTGAAAAAGTCGAGCTGATGACCTCAATCGCCGTGGCGTTCGCCCGGTCTCCCATGACCTTGGCGAATATTGGCCACGACCTGAACGCCTACTCCAAGGGCCGTTTTGTGTTGGGGCTGGGCTCCCAGATTAAGCCGCACATTACCAAGCGGTTCTCCATGCCTTGGTCTAGCCCTGCGGCCCGCATGCGGGAATACATCATGGCCATGCGAGCCATTTGGGACTGCTGGCATCAAGAAGAACCGCTGGAGTTCACCGGGCAATTTTATACCCATACGCTGATGACGCCGTTTTTTACGCCCACCAATAAAGACTATGGCGCGCCCAAGGTTTTCCTGGCAGCCGTGGGGCCGCTGATGACAGAAGTGGCGGGTGAAGTCGCAGATGGCGTCATTGCCCATGCGTTTACGACAGAAAAGTATCTGCGCGAGACCACATTGCCCGCGCTTGAGAAGGGCTTTGCTAAGTCTGGAAAGAGCCGAGCCGATTTTGAAATCAGCTATCCCGCCTTTGTGGTGACCGGGCAAACCGAAGAAGAGCTGCGCGAGGCTGAAGTGGCGACCTGTAAGCAGATCGCGTTTTACGGTTCCACCCCCGCCTATCGTCCTGTGCTGGAAAGTATTGGTGTTGGCGAGCTTCAAGACGACCTCAATCGCATGTCGAAGCAGGGCCGATGGGATGAAATGGGTGAGCTAATCACCCCAGACATTTTGAAAGAGTTTGCCGTCATTGGCGAACCCGACACCATCGCTGGCCAGATGAAGGCACGCTACGGTGACATCGTGGATCGTACGTCTGCGGCCTACGCGAATATACCCAAGGACAAACGGCTGGCGATTATTCGCGACTTGTCTTCCTAACCATGCTTTTAAGGCGAACAACGAACCAAAAAGGAAAAGAATATGAAAGTCGATACCGGTATTAATCTGGATTTGCACGCCATTCCCGATGCGGTGAAAGCCATTGAAACCCAAGGCTATGACGGTGTTCGTACCGCTGAGATGAATCATGATCCGTTCTTCCCGCTGCTGTTGGCAGCGGAACACAGCGAGAAGTTGGAGATTGCCAGTTCCATTGCTGTTGCCTTTGCTCGCAGTCCAATGAATCTGGCGAACATCGGACATGATCTGAATGCCTATTCCAAGGGCCGCTTCACCATGGGTTTGGGATCGCAGATCAAGCCTCATATCACCAAGCGTTTCAGCATGCCTTGGGGTGGTCCCGCAGCACAAATGCGTGAGCTGATTCTGGCCATGCGTGCAATTTGGGCTAATTGGTATGACGGTGAGCCACTGCAGTTTGTAGGCGAGCACTATCAGCACACGCTGATGACGCCAGCATTTACACCAAATGACACCGAATACGGCGCGCCAAAGGTTGTTTTGGCGGCGGTGGGTCCGAAAATGACGGAAGTTGCCGGTGAAGTGGCGGATGGGATGATCATTCACCCCTTCAGCACTCAAGCTTACATCGATTCCGTCACCTTACCGGCCATTGAAGCCGGGCTGGCAAAGGCGGGTAAAACGCGTGAAGGGTTTGAGCTCTCCTACTCGTGTTTCGTTGTTACAGGCCGCAACGAGGAAGAGTTTGCGAAGAGTAAGGTGGCTACCCAAGAGCGCATCGCGTTTTACGGCTCGACACCCGCCTACAAAGGCGTACTGGACTCCATCGGCATGGGCGAACTGCAGGGCGAGCTGAATACCATGTCCAAGCAGGGCCGCTGGAAAGAGATGGGCACCTTAATCACCGACGACATGATCAACGCCTTTGGTGTGATGGGTGAGCCCCAAGAGATAGCGCCGGAAATGTTGCGTCGCTA
Source organism: Gammaproteobacteria bacterium (assembly GCA_042091155.1). Classification (GTDB taxonomy): domain Bacteria; phylum Pseudomonadota; class Gammaproteobacteria; order Pseudomonadales; family Azotimanducaceae; genus UBA4421. The sequence continues at coordinate 15,619 of JBELHZ010000026.1, read as the reverse complement.
CGGTGGCTTCGTGGACCGTACATCAGCCTCCTTCCCGGTCTCCAATGAGGAGCAGAGAGCGGCGATCATAGACGCATTACGCGCAGGTTAGTCCTCAACTGACGATCCGAAAAAGGCGCATTTTTGCGCCTTTTTTGTCTTGAATTCCATTTTTCTTCCATTATTGTGTCCCCCTAGCAACGCAGGCTCTATGGCGCGAAAGCGCAGGAGACGACTGGCATGCAGAACATGATGCAAACTGGCGAGAATGGATGGCGAAGAACGGTCTGGCGTATAGGCCAACGCTCTCTACTGAGCGCCTCAATCGTTTGCCAGAAACTGGGCCGCTTTTCGGGGACCCCCGGAGTGGTGTTGGCCTGTGCCTGGCTGTGGGCTTTTCAGCCCGGTGGAGACATCCAGCAGCAAACGATTCCTGCCTCAGGCCAACACGGTTCACTGGTAACGGTAGATCTGACATTGCCGGATTTTCCCAGTAAAACCCACATGCAGCAGGCAGGCGATTTTGCCGACAAGCTGGTGATTGGCTTTGGGCTGAGACCTGAGGTTGCGCTTGAGTTCTCAGACTGGATTTTGGAAGCCGCGGCTCGGCAGGAATTGCGGCCGGAGCTGATCGCCAGTTTGGTGTTCGCCGAAAGTTCCTTTCGCAAAACCGTGCAGTCCCACGTGGGTGCCATCGGCCCCACCCAGATTCGGCCTCACTATTGGCTGGAGTTCTGCGGCCAAAACGACCTGTATGACCCTGAGCAAAATGTTTATTGCGGTACACAAATTCTGGGATTTCTGCTGGAACGCTGCGACGGCGAGCAAGCTTGCGCGCTGTCGGCCTACAACATTGGAATGAACTCCAACCGCCATACAGCGGGATTACGCTACGTCGCGAAAATAGACCGTCACTTGGCACAGCTGAATATTCCCGCACTCTGATCGTTTCGCCCAATCTCGGTAACGGGTTAAGCTGTACCTTGGATTATTGGAGGGTCGGGTATGGATTTTGGACTGCTGATTTTTGCCACGGACTACGCGATTGCGCCGGACACCCTGGCGCGGGAAGCCGAGGCTCACGGCTTTGAATCGCTGTTTTTGCCTGAACATACGCATATTCCCGCCAGCCGAAAATCCCCTTGGCCGGGTGGTGCTGAACTGCCTCGCCAGTATTGGCATGCCCACGATCCCTTCGTCGCACTGTCCATGGCTGCGGCCGTTACCAAGACCATAAGACTCGGTACCGGTATTTCCTTGGTCACCGAGCGTGATCCTATTTTGATGGCCAAGCAGGTTGCGAGCTTGGACTTCTTGTCCAACGGACGCGTAGAGCTTGGTGTGGGTGCTGGCTGGAATGCGGAAGAAATGGAAAACCACGGTACGCCCTTCGCCCAACGCTGGAAGATTTTGCGTGAGCGTGTGCTCGCCATGCGCCAAATCTGGACCGAAGAAGAAGCCGAGTATCACGGCGAATTTGTGGACTTTGACAAGCTGTGGGCTTATCCCAAGCCCGTTCAGGCCGGAGGCCCGCCGGTGCTGCTTGGCGCTTCATCACGGTTTGTATATCAGCGTATCGCCGAATACGGAGATGGTTGGTTTCCGATCTATCAGGACGCGTTGCGCACTGACGCCAGCGGTGGTGTCGACTACGCAGCGGGTATTGCCCAGACCCGGGAGGCATGGGATGCCGCGGGTCGCGATGGCGCACCAAGTTTCAGTATTTTTGGTGTGGGTCCCGATGCGGCCGCTGTGGAGTACCTGATGGCGTTGGGCTTCGACCGAATCATCTTTGCGCTGCCCTCGGGCTCGCCGGACGACGTGCTGCCGATGGTTGAGAAATACGCGGCGTTGGCCCATCAGTACAATCAGTGAAATGCCGCTCAGGCTGTGGCGCATGCTGTATCGCGCCAAGCATTACCTCGGCGCTGCCGGGAATGCCGAACGGTAAGCCGGCTGGCGTCGCATGTGTCCACCTGGACGAGACGTTTGCCTGTCGTTTGTTCGACTCACCCGAGCGCCCGGATTTTTGCTCACGCTTTGCGCCGGAGGTCGCGGTCTGCGGCTCGTCCCGAGAAGAAGCCTTGGGGCTGATTACCCTTCTGGATACCGCCAGTCTTTGATCGGCGGCGGTTAAAGTCGATTCAGGACGTTCAGCACTTCGGCTTCGTTCCGGGTGTGATGGGCGGTTAACTTTGCGGCGCGCGCGCCAGCGACGTTTTCCTGACTGTCGTCGAGGAATATCACGCGCTGGGGTTCGGTTTGCATCAAATCGCAAACATGTAGGAATGCCTCTGCACCGGGTTTGCGACAACCCACTTCGTGGGACAGAAAAAGTTGGTCGAACTGGCCCATGATGTGCGGATAGCGCTGCATGAAGCTCTCTGCGTGCACGGCATTGGTGTTGCTGAAGGCACACAGAGTGAAGTGCTGTTTCAGCTCGACGAATGTTGCGGCGACTTCGTGATACGGCTCGGTCCACAGCGCATTCCAGCCGTCTCGCCAATGTTCCGGACTCATCGAGACACCCAAGGTGTCACTTAAATGAGCCGTGTACTGGGCAAAGTCGAGTCGACCGATTTCCTGATCTTTGTAGGCCTGATCCAGGGTCCAGTGTTCGTAAAAAAGCGAAGCTTCGACCCCAGAGGCGGACGCCCAATGCTGAAACACTCGGTGGAAATCGATGCCGAGAACGACGCCGCCTAGATCAAGAAGCAAGACCGGTTTCTTTTCCCCAGCGCTAGAATCCGGCACTGGCGGTGTTCAAGGCTTTCACATATTCGGCGTTGAGTGCGGTGTAAACGCTTTCACCATTCTTCATGACGTAGACGGGGCCGTCGATCTGTTCAATGTCATAGCCCTGCTTGCGAAGGTCGCCTTTCAACATTTTGAATGTGCCGGTGACATCGATGTCCTCATCAATGCGCAGAAATACAGGTACCGCATAGCTGGGTAGGGCGTCTCGGACAAAGGCGGAAAATCGATCCAGATCCAGTGCTTCAACACCTTCGTTTAAGGTGAGAGAAGCCATGCCGGCTCGACCATCGGCGCCGGGGATCTCTACGCCCAAAACATTGCAGAATTTCACCTGATCAAAACCGTTGATGATTTCGCCCACTTCGTTGGTAGACACGTTTTCAGATTTCCAGCGAAACGTGTCCCCGACGCGATCGACGAACTGATAGTGGTCGTAACCCAAACTGTAGCCTACGTCCACCACGCGCATCAGATCACCGGTGTTAAACCATGCATCACCATCCACAAGGGCGTCGCGTAAAATTTTGCCCTCGGTGGCATTCGGGTCGGTGTAGCCCTCGAAGACCGTGTCCGGCGTGATCTTGCCCAGTAGCAAGCCCGGTTCGCCCGGTGCGACGGTAAGGCATCGGCCTTCGCTGTCACGAATGATTTCGTCCTGATCGACGTCGTACTGTACCAAGACAACTTCCGCCGATGTCATGCCCACGGTCAGATCCTTGTTCATCAGATTGGCGAACGCGACGTTGCCTTCGGATGCACCATAGATCTCACAAACCCGCTTGATGCCATAGCGCTCCTTGAAGGACATCCAGATATCCGGGCGCATCCCATTGCCCATGATGGAGTGCAAGGGCAGAGCGGCGTCGCTTGCTTCCCCAGCTATATTGGTGAGGTAGCGGCACAACTCTCCGATATAAACCATATGGGTGCAGTTGTTGTCGTGAATATCGCTGCGAAAGGCGCTGGCAGAGAATTTGCGTCGCACATACATGCTGGCACCGGTTGTGAAAGAAGACCCCACGCCTAAGAGCAGACCGGTGGCGTGATACAAGGGCAAGCAAAGATAAATTCGATTGCCGGGCTTGGTTTTCAGTCCCGCTGTGCCGGACATATCCGCACTAATTAAGTAGCGTCGGTTCGACATCACCGCGGCCTTGGGCAGGCCAGTGGTGCCCGAGGTGTAGATGTACAGCGCCGTTTGCCCGATGGTGTTCAGGCCGGTTTCCGGCGGGTTTTGATCGCCTGCCTGTTGCTGCTTGGTATCCAGATCCATCGCCCAGTCCGGGCAAGACGCGGTGCTGGTTGCTGCGTCGGCCACAAACAGAAAGTCTTGGCCAGATGCCAAATCCAGTTCGTCGTGAATGTCGTCAACGGCAGTGATGACTTCGGCCCCAAAGAGACACTTTTTGGCCTTGATAACGTTGATGCAATGTTGCAGCGAGCGTCCGGTCAGATTGGTGTTCAGCAGCCCGGCGGTGACGCCGAGTTTGTTCAAACCGACCAACAAGGCCAGGAACTCGACCCGGTTTTCCATCATCACGCAGACCGTATCGTTCCGCACCAGTCCTTGCTCTTTGAGAGCGTTAGCGTATTGATTCGCCAGCGCATTGAACTGTGTCCAGTTCAATTCCTTTCCCTCACACACGATGGCGCTGTGGCCGCCGAAAAGCTTGGCATTGCTCTCGACACGAGCGCCGAAACAGTCCGCTACATCCTCCGGCCTTGGCTTCATACCCTTTTTGAGTTTTAACAGTGCAGGCAAGTGGCCCAGCGTGGCGATGTCTTTTAGCAATTGCATGGACAAGGTTCCTCTTCCGGTGATTTGTCTAACGCCGAGCTTAGACCTTGCGCTTGTGGGCTTAAAGCCCTAAAACTTCTCAAAGAACAAAGGGAGTGAGGCAATGAATCAGTGGATAGTGGGTGATGTAAAGATTACGCGAATTGTAGAGATCGAAAGTCTCGGCGGGTCTCGTTTTATTCTGCCGGATGCGACGCGAGAAGCCTGCTTGCCGTTTGCTTGGATGCAGCCGCACTTTATGGACGACCAGGGGAATTTGCAGATGAGCGTTCATGCGCTGGTGGTGGACACGGGCGAACGACGTATTCTTGTGGATACCTGCGTCGGCAATGACAAAGAGCGCACCGTACCCAACTGGTCTCATATGCAGACGCATTTTTTGCAGGATCTCCGAGATGCTGGTTATCCGCCTGAGACCATCGACACGGTTTTGTGCACCCACCTGCATGTGGATCATGTTGGCTGGAATACCATGCTGGTGGACGGTCAGTGGATACCAACCTTTCCCAACGCACGCTACTTGTTCGCTAAGACCGAGTGGGAGCATTGGGATGCCAATGAAGATGAGTCGGTGTATGGCCCCGTTTTGGCTGACTCGGTTCGGCCGGTAGTCGAAGCAGGGTTAGTCGATTTGGTGGATGTGGCGCATCGGGTGTGCGAGGAGGTTTGTCTCGAACCCACGCCGGGTCATACCCCCGGGCATGTGAGCGTGCACATCCGCTCTGGTGGCGCCGAGGCGCTGATTACCGGCGACTGCATTCATCACCCGGTGCAGATGAGCCGGCCTGACTGGTGTTCCTCCGCTGACGTGGATCAAGCCCAAGGACAGCAAACCCGGGAATCGTTGCTGGCACGGTATGTGGATGACGAAATCCTGATTATCGGCACTCACTTTGCTACGCCAACTGCCGGTCATATCAAGCATTTGGCAGGCGGGGGCTATTTTTTGGACGTTTCTGGTTGACGGCATTGCCGTTCAGCTAAGGAGTTCGGGGTATTTTCTCGGCTTTATTGAATCGCTCGTGGTGGGGTTAGAGGACCGGCAGAGATAGACAGGCGTTCGCTGGAATGTCTGCCAAACATACCAGTTATCCCGTAAAAGGTACCGTTCGTGCTTTAGGCGGAGCGAATTGGTCATCGAAGATCCAATCTGTGACTCCTTTTTGGTTCTGGGTCTATTGACGTGTCGAATGCTCTGGAGTTCATGGGCCTACTTTTTCCAGCCGGTTCTGGAATAGTCCTTAAACGTTTCTTTTTGATTCACTGCGCACTGTGCGAATGCGCTCTGTTGCGCGCGCGCACCACGCGCAGTATCAGGCCTTGCGCATGAGCAATCGATCTCTGCCTTCCCGACTACTGAATATGCTCGCTCCTGACATACGTTCGTCTCTGGGTGAACTTCAAGGAACATTGCAGCTTGTTGCCCACGATTTGGCTGATCAACAGGGCATGGATTCTGTGGCTCAACGTCGAATGGAACTGGTAAACAATGCCTGTGAGCGAGTGTCTGAATTCACGAACATGTTAAGCATCGTGACCAAGTTGGACGCGTTGAGTCAGGGAGACCTGAAGCAGCAGCCCGAACGCATTGATCTCCTGCGACTGCTTGACCGGCTTGCGCATCGGATGAATGGCCACTGCCCAGACGCCCAAGTGCATCTTGATGTCCGGTTCGATTCGGCGGACCACGATCGGCTTCGCGACCTGTATGTGGATGCCGCAAACCTCGCCCAGCTCGTGGGTTACATTCTGCGTTTCGCGTGGGCGACCACCCAACAAAGGCAGGTTTCGCTGGAGATCTCTGTAACAGCTCAAGACCTCAAACTGGTTATTGCCGACAACGGCCTAAGTATGAGTCATCGCGAGCTGAAGCAATTGTTCAGCCTTGAGCCTTGGTCAAATGAATCGACTCATCGATTGTCCTTTGACGATCCAACCCTCCGGCTTGGGCTCAGTGTGTCGCGCGCGATGGCCAAGGAGCTCAAGGGTGCGTGCGACGTCACCTCGGATTCCATTCGAGGAGTGGTATGGAGCCTAGTCTTACCCTTTCCCCTCCCCAAGAATTTTCCCGCAGATTCGCCCGCCGTTGATACGCTCGATCAATCCGGTGGCGCTGCAGTCCCCTTTGGCCCTCACCCGAGACCCGACCAATCGACGAAGACGCTGCTTTTGGTCGACGACTCCCAATCCAGTCGATTGGTGACTCGAGCCCTGCTTGAAGACTTGGGTCATCAGGTGACCGAAGCTGCCAATGGCTATGAAGCCTTGGTCAGAATTCGAACGGATCCCGCGGGGCCATTCGATGCGGTAATTCTGGATCTGGCCATGCCCGAGATGGACGGTATCAGTGCTGCCAAGGCGATTCGCGAGTTGCCAGCCATTGCGGGTTCTCTGCGGTTGATCGCCCATACCGGCCACAGCTCTGAGGCAGAACAGCAAGCGTGCCGTGAGGCCGGTTTTGATGATTTTCTGAGTAAACCGGTAGATAAGGACTCACTCAAAAAGTGCCTGCAGCGCACTCTCGGTGTCGGCGGTTCAGACCGCCCGCTTCTGCAGGTGAATTTGGCTGTATTGGACGATTTGCAAAACGTTGTCGGTATTGATGCCATGACCCGGCTGCTTGGCCAGTTCCTGGCGGAGATAGATGAGCGTATGCAGATTGTTGAGTCCCTAGAGTCGAGCAATCTGGATGATGTGCATCACAACCTGCACATGATGCGCTACAGCGCTGAGCATTTTGGTTTTGAGCATCTTGCGCATTGTGCGAGACGCCTCAGTCAGATGCGCATGTCCATCGATGACATGGCGATTAACCACAGTGACCCTGCGGCGCCAGCCTTAGTTTTTAGGCCGTCTGACGCTGTTCTTCGTGGGCTGGAGCAACTTCAAGATCAGGTCCGACAGACCAAGGCGTATCTTTCTCGCCGGCTTCATGAATACGAACGCAAGACGAACCCGGATGACGATGAGTAAGCTGTTTACCCGTAGGGAAATGATCCCGTTAATTTTGATTCTCGCAGTTGGCGGTCTGGGTTTCTGGATTGGCGTAAACCAAGGCGGTGCTGAGATCATGAAGCTACTGGCTGTTCTGCTGCTAGGCCTGGCACTGCTGTTAGCATCTGCCAGTGCTCTGGCTCACCGCAGCAAATTTCTAGCAAAACGCAGTGCGAGCATGTGGTTTAACGAGCAACAAGATCATGACACCTGTGCCTACCTAGTGGTTGATCGCGACTTCATTATTCGTGCCGTCAGTGAACGGTTCAGAAAATGGTTGGGTTCGGGTATCTCGGATGGTTCGCTATTACGTGATCTTTGGCAGGGTAAGTTCGACGGGCAAGAGTTGCAGGCGTCGCTGGTTGAGACTTACGAAGGTGCCTTAGCAGGCAGTCAGAGAGCCCCTGTCGAGTTTCTAAGCCATGGGCAGCGGGTGTTTTGGGCCATTGAAAACATTGTCGTGCCAATGACGGTGTCCAGTAAAATGGTGGACCCGGCCCAGGGTGCAATTATGTTGCGCTTCACGCCAGAGGTTCCGGCAACCGCCGATACAATCCAGCCAACCTCATTCGAATTTTATGGCTTGCTGATGGAAAGCAGTTTGAGCGCCAAGATCGTTATTGACGACAAAGGCATCGTTGTCGACTACAACCCGGCGGCGCATGCGCTGTTGGGCTTTACCCGATCCGAGATGATTGGCTCCGTCATGTCGGAGTACATTATCCCAAAGCGCTATCAACAAGCCCATAACGAGGGGATTGAGCGTTTTTTGGCCAGCGGTCAAGGCCCGGTGATTACGCGTCGAGTAGAGCTTGCTGCGATACATAAGGATGGGTTTGAGCTGCCAATCGAGCTGACCATCAATGCGCTTCAAACCGAGCAAGGCATGTTTTTTGGCGCCGAAATGCGGGACCTTCGAGACTGGCATGCTCTTGAGCGCGACATGCGGGTCGCGCGAGAAGAGGCTGAGCAGGCCAACCAAAGTAAAAGCCGGTTTTTGGCGACGATGAGCCATGAAATTCGCACCCCCCTAAATGCGCTGCTGGGCATTCTCAGTCTGGTAGCTGCTGATGAAAAAGATGCCCATCAGCTGTCGCTGCTCGCCACAGCGGAAAGTGCGGGCCAACGTCTGATGCGACTGCTCACGAATGTTTTGGATTATTCAAAGATTGAAGCAGGTGAAATGGCCCAGGATCTCCAGGTGTTCTCGCCGGCCACGACGGTACAGGAAGTAGCAGACCTCTATGCACCCAATATTCGCGATGGAAAGGTGACCCTGAGCTGTAACGTAAGCGCAGGGCGGAATTTGTGGGTTCTTGGTGATCCAGAGAAAGTGGCCCAGATCGTGACGAATTTGGTGAGCAATGCGGTGAAGTTTACCGAACAGGGAAGCATTGAACTGGTGCTGGAATGCGATCCAGCGGATGCGGCGATACCCTCCTACCAAGTCAAAGTGCGCGATTCAGGCATCGGTATGACTCAAGTGGAACGTGATCGAATCTTCGATGCCTTTGTGCAGGTGGACGATTCCGATCGACGCCGGTATCTCGGCAGTGGACTCGGTCTTTCCATCAGTAAGCAATTGGCTGAGTTGATGAATGGAAGTTTGAAAGTGACGTCGATTCCCAAACAAGGGAGTGAATTTGTTTTGGCCCTACCCCTGACTGCGGCGGCGAAACCAGTGTCCAGCCGTGACGCTGAGCCCCGCGAGTTAATTGGCAGCCTGCATATCTTGGTTGCCGAAGACAGCAAGCCTAATCAGTTAGTCGTTCAGGCGATGTTGGAGCGAAAAGGCTATCAGGTCGATGTCGTTAGCGATGGAATCGAAGCCTGTGCCGCGGTGAAGCGGAAAGGGCTGGGCGCAAGCGCCTACGGATTGATTTTGATGGATGTGCAGATGCCAGGGATGGATGGTATTGAGGCCACGCGATGGATTCGCAACAACGGGTATTCCCTGCCGATCATTGCCCTGACCGCCAAGGCGTTTATGGAGGACGAAAAAGCCTGTTTAGAGGCCGGTATGAATGATTTTATGACGAAGCCAGTGAACTACGATGCGCTACTGTCGCGGGTCGACATGTGGCTAGGTGATGAAAGTACGCAAACCAGCACACTGCCGGGTGAAAAGATCAGTGAGATGCGGGTATTGATGGGTGAAGAAGCGTTTAGAGAGGCCTTGGGCGTGTTCACACAAGAAGTGATTGAGCGACACGCGATGCTGCATAACGCCTTGGCCAATGTTGATTTTGCGAAAGCCAGCTCGGAGCTGCACACCCTATTTGGCATATACGCAGGCTATGGCTTTGAAGAACTCCAGCACCTAAGTCGGGCCCTAAAGGATTCGTGCGATGCGCAGTTGACGCCTCCGGCGAAGTCCCTGCAGCAATTTGATGAGCTATCGTCTGAGCTTCTGCAAAAAATTGAGAATTACCGAGCAGAAACGGCGTGAATTAGGGGGTTGCTTCGATTTCCTGCAACAAGCTGGCGACGGTTGCCTGCATCTTGTCCCATTCTTTGAAGAGAAAGTCCTGTACGTTTTCCTCAGGGATTTCGCTGTAGGGCACGCGCCAAAAATGCAGACGCACTTTTTGGTTCAACCAACCACCGCCGAGCAAGTCATGAATGTCCGCGGATCCTTCGAACCCGGCATGGGCAAGGAAAACCAAATCTTTGCCGGGATTGGCTTTCAACATGCCCAACACGCCACCCAATCGCAAAGGCAAGAGATTTGGCCAGCGATTTAGCTGATCCTCCAGTTGGGAGTGCTTGCGCCGCAGATCGTCGTGTTTTTTCTGGGTAAACCTTGTGCCCTCGGGATAGATCAGCACAGATTCATCCTCTCCAGCTGTGGCGATGAGATTGCTGACTTCTTTAACGGCCTTGGCCGAGTCGGTGCCAGAGCGATCAACGAAGACATTTGGCAGGCGGTGTCCGCCAATGTCGAGACAGGGCAGATAGCGCAGTTCTTGCTTCAGTACATAGCGCAATCCTTCGGCTCGGGCTTTGCCAAAAAACAGCAACGGCAGAACGGTGTCGCCCATGCTGGAGTGACGCGATAGCAGTAGTGCGCAATTGCCCTCAAGTGCTTCAGTGCCGGTGACTTCGATTCGAAGTTTGTAGAGGCGCTTACCCATATCAAACAGCTGCTGGGCCCACCAAAATTGGATGCTTCGATTTCTGTCCAGATGCTCGCCCTTGCGGTAGCGCACCGAGACAAATAGGAAACGAGCCAATCCAGACCACTCGTGAACCAGGAAGCCGTAGATGAAGGTCAGCGCCTGAGGCGCCGTGCGAAATCTTGATGATAGGCTCATCAGCAGCGTTGTGATCACCACAAGGGGCAGTAGAGCGATGGCTAAAATCGTCACCAGAATTAAGCTGGTAAGCGTCAACAAACGGCGTTGAAACATGAGTACAGATTCCTCTCGGTTGTTGGGTGTTTGCTCAGCGCGCGAGCTGATTGGCCATTAGCTCGAGACGCCTAGCAAACCAGCGCCAGCTGATCACACCAAACAGTGCGTTACTTAATGCAGTGGCGATAAAAATGCCTACATAGCCCAGAGCATCGTTTAGCAGGGTGGCCAAGGGTACGTAAACGACGATCATTCGCCCAAAAGACAGTGCAGTGCTGGGCAGGGGCTTGCCCAGAGCGTTAAACGAGGCTGAAGACATCATCAGCACACCCCAAAGACCATAGCTCAATGGCACGATGGCCAGATAGATCGCGGCGACGTCGATCACCGCCGGTGACGCTTCAATCCATGAAGCCACATGCCCGCCAAAAAAGAACAGAGGAATGGCGACGATCAGTCCCCACCCAAGACTGAACAGATAGCTGGCTCTTACGCCGCCGCGCACCCGCTCGACTTGGTGTGCCCCCCAATTTTGTCCGACGAAGGGGCCGATGGATCCAGACAGCGCAAACATGAGCATGGCCGCGACCGCCTCAATCCGGTTTGCCACGCCAAAGCCCGCAACGGCGGCTTCGCCATAGTCTGCTATCAGAAATGTGATGTAGGCTGCGGTAACCGGGCCGATAAGGTTAGTTGCCATGGCGGGTAGGCCAACGTGGAGAATACGCTTCGCCGAGCGATACCAGCCTCGGAAATAGGATTCGCTGAGTACTAAATTGCCCTTTGAAATAAACCACAGCGATACAATCAAGGTACCGAATCGGGTGAGGGTCATCGCTGTTGCTGCGCCGGCGAGTTCCATGGCGGGGAAGCCAAACCAGCCGAAGATGAAGATGGGGTCCAGTATCAGATTGATTGCTGCGCTGATGGTCATGATTGCGCCAGGAATGTTAGCACTGCCGTTGGCGCGCATGATGCTGCCGCAGATCATACTGGTGGTGAACAGCACCGTACCCGGGAGGTAAATGTCGAGGTAGGAGTGAATGAGCGGCAGCAGCTCGGGTTCGGCTCCCATGGCAATGAACAATGGATCAATGCTGAGCCAGCATAAAAAAGAAATCACCAGCATCAGGCCAAAGACCAGTATCAGACTGTGAGTCCCCAGCATGGCCACTTCGTCGGCCTTTGAGGACGACGACGAGGCGTCTTCGTCTGATGTGGCCGTTTTCATTTGCCGGGTGCCGACACTGCGCGCAATCACGGAAGAGGTGCCAATGCTGATGCCCAAGGCGATACTGGTTAACACCATGACTAAGGGAAAGGTAAAGGTAATGGCAGCAACATGTGCGGTACTGAGTTGTCCGATAAAACCCATTTCCAGCACCTGTACCAAAATGCTGGACGAAACGCCCGCCATCATGGGTGCCGTTAGGCGTGCTAGGGAGACCGATACCCGGCCTTGAGTAAGATCGTGTTTTGACATGCGCGCGGAGTATGTCATGCATGGGTGTTGAGAAGAGATGAAATGTTGCCTAGGCACTGATGTTTTGGTTGACGGCGATAGCGGACGGGTGTGAACACGATCCGGAACAAAAGCTTGAGACGGCAGATGGTTGGCCGGTGTTAAACTGGCCGTCTAACGAGGAGATACCTATGCCCGCTACCCTTGGGTTTACACCATCGATTGCCGTGTCCGCCGACCAGAAAGCAGAATATTTGCGCTTTGCGCGCTCGGCAGCCCGTGCCGCGGGCGAAGCGATCCTGCCGTATTTCAGATCGCGCCTGCAGGTAGAAAACAAACGAGAGGATGGCGGCTTTGATCCGGTGACGCTGGCGGATCAGGCAGGAGAACGGGTTATTCGGACGGCTATCGAAAAAGACTATCCCGAGCACGGCATTTTTGGCGAAGAGTATGGCCTCATGCCTGGTAACGGTTTGACTTGGGTGATTGATCCCATCGACGGCACACGAGCGTTTATGACCGGCATGCTGCACTGGGGCGTGCTGCTGGCCCTCTTTGATGGCGAGCAGCCCATCGTTGGCGTGATGTATCAGCCCTATACGGACGAACTTTTCAGCGGCAATAACGAATCGGCCTGGTTCGAGCGCGGCGGACAGTCTCAGCCGCTGGTGAGCAGCGCCTGTAAGCGGGTTGACGAAGCCTGCCTATCCACAACCGGAATCGGTTGGTTGCCGGCTTCTGAACAAAGGCGTTTTAAGCAGCTCAGCCAAGCCACCAAACTGACGAAAATGGGTGGCGATTGCTATCTGTTCGGTATGTTGGCCATGGGGTCGTTGGATCTTGGTGTCGAGGCCGGGTTGAACGCTTACGACATTCAGGCGCTGATGCCCATTGTGCGCGGTGCTGGCGGCATAATCACCAGTTGGGATGGTGGTAATCCCAGTCTGGGCGGCACGGTACTGGCGTCAGCTACTCAAGCGCTCCACGTCGAGGCGATGATATTGTTGGGCAGCTCTTAGCCGGAGGGATCCTTGCCGCCGCCGATGTCTTTCAGCGTATCGAGCAGCAGCTTTTTTTCAGCCGCTTTGACGCGATGCTCAATGGCGTCGACGTCATCACTGGCGGACACGGGTATTGTGATCTGAGCGATGATCGGGCCTGTGTCGTATTCACTCCCCACCAGATGCAGGGTGGCGCCAGATTCCTGCACGCCCGCTGCGTGCACCGCCTCGTGTACCTTGCGTCCAAAAAAGCCTTGGCCGCCGAAGGCCGGCAGCAATGCGGGGTGCGTGTTGATGATTCGTCCGCTGTACTGGTTCAGCACCTCGTCGCCCATTTTTTTCATGTAACCTAGCAACAAAACCCAATCCACTTGTGCGTCATTTAGGGCGGCGACCATGGCGTGGTCTGCACCCGCTTGTGAGGCATGCGTGTTGCCGCTGATATGGTGCCTGTCGATGCCTGCGGCGTCGGCCCGTCGCAAGGCCCCGGCCTGACTGTTGTTGCTGATCACAAGAACGACTTGCGCATCCAGCTCACCGCTGGCGCAGGCGTCGATCAATGCTTGTAACGTCGAGCCCTCGTGGGAAGCCAGTACGGCCAGTCGCATCATTCGGCGATCCGGAAAATCGCGTGATGTTCAATGTCGACGGCCACACGGTCGTTGTGCCAAAACGTTAGATGGAAAGCGATGAACTGATGGCCCTTACGCTCCCAGCGGTCTGTGACCACGCTGCGCATGAGTACTTCGTTGCCAACACGCAGTGCCGAACGGTGGGTGATCTTGGATTTCACATGAATCCAAGCCGGCATGATGTATTCCTGCATCAAGGCCTCGTTGGCCAAAGACAGCAAGTAGTGAGGGTGGATATGCGTTTGATAGAGCGCGTCTTCGTCGCCGATTTCGTCGCTGTATCGTTTGTTTTCCTGACCGCTCAGCTTCAAAGCGCGTGGCGCAAATACCTCGCCCACACACACATTGTCCCAAGCGATTTCGGGTCTCCCGGGCATCTTCAACTCGCCCTCCAGGCCCAGATCTTCAGGCAGCTCGCTCGTTCCATGGCTGGCAATAATCGCCACCAGCTCATCGCGCTGGTTGGTCGCGGTCACCCCTTGGTTCGCGTCTGACCATTCGATGTTCAGCTGATCTCCGTGATAGCTCGGTTTGATCAATTTGACCTCAAGACAGCTGTCACCCAGCCATGACGCGCCGAAGCGATCGACGAACGGCTTGACCAAGTGACCATAAACCGCAACGCCTGGCACCAAGGCACCGCGAAAGCCGTAACGACTAGCCATCTCGTCGCTGTGCATGCGGTTTTCGCTGCTGGTACTGAAGTTGCGCGCGACTACTTGATACGCGGTCATCGGAATTCCTCAAAGTGACAGATGGATGATTGGACGGGTGTTGGCTCGCCTCATACGAGCGTGTAATTGTCGCCCTTCAGCAGTCGGTTATCCATAGGCTTGGGCTGGAAGCCAGGTCACAATGGCCTGCCAATTGAAAATAAAGAGCATCCCGAGCACCTGCAGAGCGATGAAGGGTATGACCCCCCGGTAAATGGTGGTGACATCGATCCCTTCCGGCGCGACCCCTTTGAGATAGAAGATCGCAAATCCCACCGGTGGGGTGAGGAAGCTCGTCTGCAAGCAAACGGCAAATAGAATCGTGAACCAGACGGGGTCGAAGCCAAGATTGGCGACCACGGGCGCCACCAAGGGCAACACGATAAGGGTCAGTTCGATCCAATCGAGAAAGAAACCCAATAAAAAGGTCGCAAACAAAATGGCGATGATGATGCCGGTGGGCTCGAAGGGCAGTGACAGTAGCGCGCCTTCAATCAGCTCGTCACCGCCCAGGCCCCGCAGTACCAGCGAAAATGCGGTGGCTCCAAGGAGCACGGCGAAAATATAGGCCGTCGTGCGAGTGGTCTCTTGTAGGACCTCACGCATCACGGTGCGTGACATCTGCTTCTTTAGAATGGCAAGTAGCAGCGCACCGCCAGCCCCGACGCCTGCGGCCTCGGTGGGTGTCGCCAAGCCCATAAAAATACTGCCCAGTACTGCGAGAATCAGAAAGCCTGGTGGCAGAATTGCCCAAAACAGCTCCTTGATTGCTGCCCAGTCTATGGGCTCGCTGGGGGCAGCAGGCGCGCGCTCTGGCTGTAACCAGCCCACCAGTAGCAGGTAGCCGATATACAAACTGCCGAGCAGTGCGCCGGGAAATACCGCGCCGAGAAACAGATCACCTACGCTCATGGACATGCGATCAGCCAT
>JBELHZ010000086.1:0-7451 GCA_042091155.1 Gammaproteobacteria bacterium | reverse complement strand
TAACCGCCTTGGGCGCAATGCATCACTGAGCGGTTGTCCCACAGGATCAACATCTGTTCTTCCCACCGATGTTTGTAGACGAATTCCGCTCGCAGCATGTGCTCGAATAAGCGGGCAAGCAAGTCTGCACTCTCCGACGGCTCCATATCGTCAAAAGCCAGGGTGTACACCGGGTTTAACCAAAGCACTTCTCGTCCGGACTCTGGATGGGTGCGGATTACAGGGTGGCTCTGGGTTTGCCAAGCGTCATCGCTGGGCACAATTTTCATACTGGTGCGCTTGCCGCCGGCGCGGTACCCGGCGTGGCTATAGGGTCTCCGTGCACTGTGCACTGCCGTGCGTCCGTCGATGGCGCGACGAAGATCTTCTGGCAGTGTCGCCAATGCCCGAATGCCATCGGCAAAGTGAGTGCCACCGCCGACCGGCGGAATGATTTTGGCGTGAAGAATGGTCGCGCTGGGTGGAGCGGCTTGGAACGACCAGTCTGAGTGCCAGCTGCTGCCAAAAGGCACAACGTCTTCCTCGGGCTCTCGGCGCACCTCCAGAATGTGTCGGTGTCCGCTCATGGGAGTGACGAACGGGTCGTGACCGTACGGACCAATTGTTTCGGTAAACCTTTCCAACTGGGGATGGGTAAGTGCTTGGTCGGGGAAATACAGAACCTGATAACGCAGCCACAAAGAACGGATCTGCTCGGCGTCGGCGGGGCTTAGCGCTTGCGCTAAATTGACGCCTTTGACGCAAGCAGCAAAGTCGTTGGCGTGAGGCGTAATACAAATTTCCGACATCGGTGACTTACTGGCAGCAGAGACGAGGACGCTAAGAGTAAAACAGCAAAAGGGCAAGCACGCCGGCGATGACACAACCTATACACAAGGCTTGCACTGCCTTTGTTGGTGCTGCCGTATTGAGGTGTCGCCATCGGTTCAGAAAAAAGACCAGCGTGACGAGGCTAATCGCGCCTAACATGATCGAAAGGAGAATTTTTAGCATGACGCTCTAGCTCCGAGCTTGGGTTATAACGGGGCGGTCTTGAAAAAGTCGAAATCTAGTGAAAATTTACGCCCCCAAAGGCTAGTGCATAAAGACATTACTTGTCGCACAATGCTGAATCGCGTTTGTGACCGATCCGAGAAATCTCGAATGTTTCTTGGTTATGAGGCTCAAATCTTTCGGCAAATTCAGTAGGCTAACGGATACATAGACGGAGGCACAGTGACCAAATCGACGGTAACCCAACAGGATCTATCAGCTTCGGAGCGGGACGCTCCAATTTTTAACAGCTTCAGTGAGCTTAGTGATCACGGATTCTCGCTGGCCCCCGGCATTTGCGTGTTTATCGCGAGCGTTCACTTGGCTGCATTGGTTCTGGGTATCTGGCTCTATGCCGCTGCTCCGTCAGCGTGGATGTGGGCGGGCACCGTTTGGTTGGTTGCGCATTTCCTGTTGGGGTCGCTTTCCACAACCCTCTACAGCCATCGTCTGATTACTCACAATGCGGTAAAGCATGTCAGCCTGCCTGTGCACCTATTCTTCAATATATTCGGTCAGATTTTCAGCGTACAGGGCAGTGTCCGTCGCTGGTCAGCAAATCACGCCCTGCATCACGGCGTGGATCGTCACGGCAAGAAAGAACTGGACCCTTACAGTGCCACTTGGTTTCCGGATTCCCTGCGTAATTTTCTGTGGTCCCACACCCTCACCCATCTCTACAACCATCCTGAGTCGGAAGAATATCAGCGCTCTCACAACGCTAAGCGGCATCCCGTGATTATGTGGCAGGACCGATGGTACGGACTGCTCACCACCTTCTGGATTTTCTTCTTTCCGATGGGGTTGGGCTACGCACTGGGAGGATTCCTAGGAATGTTCGCGCTCACCGCTGGGTCGATGCTGGGTACCGTCGCCGTTCAGCACAATACTTGGACGGTCAACAGCGTCACACATTTGTGGGGCTTCACTCCGGGCGTCAAAAGTTCAGCGACGAATAATTACATCTGGTTAGGGCCGCTGGGTGAAGGTAATCATCACGGCGATCATCACGATTTCCCTCGGGACTTTCGAAACGGATTTGGCCTATCCGGCTGGTTGCTGGATCCAACGCGCTACGGGATCTTAGTCCTCAATGCACTCGGGCTGGTGCGCGGTCTGAATTCTGCTTCTAAACACGAAGAAGCGGAGATCATAGCCCAGCGAAAGCTAGCGGAATTGAACCTGTTCAAGCCGATTACCCGAGAGGCGGCACTGCTGCGCGAGCAATTAGAAAAAACTGCCCTCACCTTGAAAAACGAGTGGGTAGAGGCATTGGCTCATGTCGAAAAGCTGAAGAAACAGTCTAAGCTGTTGGAGCGCGCTCGCGCGGGCCGCGAAGAGCTCATTCGAGATATGGAACTGGCGCAACAGGCGGTCGCCAAGCGTAAGGAAGCCTTTTACGACGCCGTGGAACGACTGCGCAAGCACGCGGAGGTGTACGCTTAACCGCGATACACCGCTCCTTCGTCTGGCTCTGATCATGGCATCCAACCGATGACAGGCTGGCTGGTGGAGCACTGGCTGGCCGTCGCACTTTTCAGCCTCTACACCATGGCCCTGATGTATAACGCGCTTACCGGGCTGCGGGCGAGCAAGTCATTGAAAGGCTTCTATGTCGGCAATCGGAATCTTTCCGGCCCCCTGATCGGGCTCTCATTCTTCGCAACCTTCGCTTCCACCAACAGCTACATCGGCCATGCAGGCAAAGGCTACGAGTACGGCTTGGCCTGGATGATCATGCCGTTCATGTTGATCCTGTTCACCTATATTTCCTGGCGCTGGATCGGTCCTCGAACCCGTGTGTTGGCGCGGAGCTTTGATGCCCTGACCCTGCCAGATTTTTTGGCAGCGCGTTTTCTTCATGCCAAGAGTGGCGGACGGCATCCTTTGCGTATCGTCGCGGCCCTAGTCGTCATGCTCTGCAGCCTGCTGTACCTTGTCGCGATTTTTAAGGGTGCTGGGCACCTATTTGAGCGGTTCTTCAACGTGCCCTATCAGGTTGCGATTGGCTTGGCTCTGCTCGTTGTGATGCTCTATACATCCATCGGCGGGTTTGTGTCCGTGGTTCGTACGGATGCTTTGCAGGGCGTGCTCATGATGATTGGCGCGGTGCTGATTTTCTACTTCGTGACCCGTGCGGCAGGCGGGATTGGGGCGGTTTCCCAACTGGCTGTCTTACCTGATAAGCAGTTCATCTTTGAACTCAATGGCGGCATCCCCTTTGTTGTCTTGCTGGGAATCAGCCTGTCGGGTTCGTTGAAGCTCATCGTCGACCCTCGCCAAACCTCGCGGTTTTTTGCGCTCAAGGACGAAGCAGCACTGCGCTCGGGGATGTGGGTTGCCATCGTGGGTCTGACCATCGTTCAGCTCTGTTTGTATCCCGTTGGAATCTACGCCCATTTGCTGATCGATGGGGTGACAGACACGGATTTGATCGTTCCTTCCTTAGTGAACAATGCGGCGATTTTCCCCCTGTGGGCAGGCGATTTCTTATTTGTCGCCATCGTTGCAGCCGCTATGTCGTCCATGGACAGTGTGCTGCTGGTCGCCGCGTCTACCGGCTATAAAAATCTCGTGCAGCCGGCGTTTCCCGGAGCGCGAACGGATGCGTCGAAGCCGTTGCGGTTGACTCGGTTGATGGTGATCGCTCTCGCGATACTGGCCGCTGGGCTAGCGTTGGAGCCGCCGGGAGATATTCTTCAGATTACGATATTTTCCGGCAGCCTTTATGCGGTGTGTTTTTTGCCAGCAGTAGTTCTCGGGCTGTATTGGCCCAGGGGGAGTCCAACGGCGGTTTTGGCGTCGATGGCGGCTGGCATCGCGACACTGCTAATCTGGCTGATGTTGGGATATAACACGTTGTTGCATGAAGTCTTTCCGGCGCTCGCAGCGTCGATAGTGGTCTACGTCGGCTGTGCGCTGGGCCATTCCCAGCGAGTTGACCTCGATCAATTACTGACCGGTGATTGAGACATCGCTACTCGACGATGGCTTGATAGGTCAGCACCTGAAAATCTTGGCGAATGTTGATGTGCGAGTAAGGCCTCACCTGAGTCATCATGACGGCGACAAGCTCTTGCTCCGGATCCAACCAAGACAGCGTGCAGTATGCACCGCCCCAATACGCAGCGCCGGTGGATAGCGGGGTCGCTGCGGCGCCGCGGTCAACGACGACCCCGTAACCGAGGCCAAACCCCATGCCGGGCCCGGGCAGCCAAAGATCTAAGTCGGCGGTGTGATTTTCCAGCATCAAGGAGACGGTCGAGGGTGCCAATAACCGAGCCCCATCCAAGTTGCCGCCATTGATCATGGCCAACTGAAAACGCAGATAATCTCTGGCGGTAGACACTAAACCCCCAGCTCCGCGGTAAAGGGTTTGAGGTCCTTTGATCCACCGACTTTCCGTGCTGCCGGGATCCTGCAATTCAATTTTTTTGTCTGTACCCGGACGATATTGGGCCGCCAATCGCGGTGCGTGCTCAGCTTCGAGATAGAAGTGGGTGTCCGTCATATCCAGCGGATTGAAAATATGTTCTTTCAAAAACGCGTCCAATGACTGACCAGAGATAACCTCGACCAATCTACCGACGACATCGGTAGCCGCCGAGTACTGCCATTGGGTTCCGGGTTGATAATTCAGGGGCAGTCCAGCGAGCTTGGCGACCAACTCTGCATTGTCTGTTGGTGGTACGCGAAATGTCTGGCGATAGGTCTCGACGTCGCCGATGTAGGCGTTCGCAAGGCCTGCGGTATGAGTCAACATGTCTCGAATCTGGATAGGGCGCTGCAGTGGTTCCAATGTGTCTGTTGTTGCGTCGGCGCGGCTTGGGATTTTCACTTTCACGTCAGCGAATTCTGGAATGAATTTAGCCACCGGATCTCGCAACTGAAAATGGCCTTGCTCCCACAGCATCATCAGAGCCGCCGATGTGATGGGTTTGGTCATGGACGCAATGCGAAAGATCGTATCGTCCCGCATGGCCTTGCCCGTGCCGACGTCCATATCTCCCAAGGCCGAAAAATGGACGAGCTTACCCTTACGGACGATTGCGGTCACAACACCCGGCGTCAAAGACTCATCAATGTAGCGTTGCATGGCTGGTTCGATTCTCGCCAGCCGCTCGGCAGACATACCGACGGATTCTGGGGGCGCAGAGGGTATCTCACCTGCGGTCGCGCCTAATGATCCAAGGATCAAGGCCGAGGTCACTAAGAACGTTGCTGCTGGGTTTTTGACGAATGACATGAACGCTATCCTGTTGTGTGTGCGACTGTGGCCAGTGTTCCTCAGGAGGCCAGCAAAGCGCAGTGTGACAACTGCGCTTTGGCAGAAAGTCTACTTGGCCGCAGCTTCCTCAGTCACCTGAGCGATGCTTGGGTGCGATGCCAGCATCGTCATCAGCTCACTGATTTGCGGGTAGTCGGCAAGCAAGTCAGCGTCGAACATTTTCTGCGAGATGGCTGACGCCAACCCCATGCTGTAGTAAGTGTACAGATCGGCGATGCCAAAGGTTTCGCCAGCGGCATAAGGCTTGCAGACCATGAGCTGGGAAACCGCTTGCATGCCGCGGGTCACTTCCTGGCGGGTGGTTTCGATCAGCTCGTCACTCGCCGTACCACCAAACATAGCCGCGGGCAGCAGTCGGCGAGCGGCGAGTTCAACGTCGAGCTTGATGTGCAGAGCGAGTTCCAAGGCCTTCCCAGCGGCAACTGGGTCGGCAGGTAGTAGTGCTGGCTCCGGCTGAATTCGCTCGAGATAGCTGACGATGGCAAGCGACTCAGAAATGTATTCGCCGTTTACCTCGATGGAAGGCATCTTCCCCATTGGGCTGCGTGCCAGATTGTCTTCTTTCTGGGTGGGCGGTGCCTTCACCTCTTCAAACTCCATCCCTTTCTCGATCATCACGGCCTTGACGAGACTGTAATAATTGCTCATTCGTAATCCATATAGTTTGATCATGTCCTCTCCTGTTTTTTGTATGACTAAAATTGTCCGTTGTGAGGTAACGAGTGTAGCGAACACCTAAACGGAATACCCTATCGCCTCCGAACAATGCGCTGCGCTAGACTGCAATGAATACTGGAAACTCTCAATCGAATCTCGCTGCTCTGAAGACGTTCATGCAACAGCGAGAGAACTTGCTGGTCATCACCGGAGCTGGCATCAGCACGGTATCGGGTATTGGTGACTACCGAGACCCAGCGGGGAATTGGAAGCGACCACAGCCGGTAACCCACCAGGATTTTCTGGCCAGCCGTGCTTGGCGGCAACGCTACTGGGCGCGCAGTCAGCTGGGCTATCCCTCTTTTTTGTCAGCCCAACCCAACAGCGCTCATGATGCGCTGGTGCGGATGGAACAGGCGAATCAGCTGTGCGGCTTGGTCACGCAAAACGTTGATCGCCTGCACCAGCAGGCAGGACATCAAAACGTTGTGGATTTGCACGGTAGACTCGATCAAGTGATCTGTATCGACTGCCAGACCTTGGTGGGTCGCGATGTCGTTCAAGAGTGGTTGGAAGCCCAAAATCCCCAGCTGCAATCGCAAGCCTTTAGCCCGGCACCTGACGGAGACGCCGATGTGCTGACGGATTTTTCCGCGATTGAGGTGCCCAGCTGCGACCATTGCGGCGGGATATTGAAGCCCCATGTGGTCTTTTTCGGTGACAGTGTTGACCGCGATGTGGTGGATCACATCAGGTGCCAGGTGGATTCTGCGGACGGGGTGCTGGTGGTTGGTTCTTCCTTGATGGTGTTTTCCAGTTTTCGTTTTGTTCGTCAGGCCCATGCCAGGGGCCTCCCGATTGCCGCCTTGAATCAAGGCGTGACTCGAGCCGATGAACTCTTCACCTTAAAAGTGAACGAATCCAGCACTGCCTTAGACGCTCTGATCCCACGCTAGCGCAGGGCATAGTGGGGGGGGTAGGATCAGAATAACGCCAAGCAACAGGAGTGAGATATGTTGAAACGTTTTTCTATGACGAAAACAAAGAACGCCGGTTTGGTATGCGGTTGCAAAATGTTGGTGCTAGCGGCCTTGTTGTCGGGCACTGCGGCAAGCCGCGCGGATGTGGCGAAACACGCGCTGCCAACGGACCAAGAAGCAGTAGTCGTTGCTCAGCAG
Organism: Gammaproteobacteria bacterium; assembly: GCA_042091155.1. GTDB lineage: Bacteria > Pseudomonadota > Gammaproteobacteria > Pseudomonadales > Azotimanducaceae > UBA4421. Next base: position 296 of record JBELHZ010000086.1, on the reverse strand, counting down.
CGGATTCGCACGATTTTAGCTGGCGATGCGAGCGCACCTGAGATGCAAGGCGAGCAATGCCTGCCAACCCGCCGTATTCGAGGCGTCGATGTGCTGGACGGTCGGACGTTGATTTTTGATCTGGGACGCGATCGCAACTATCTGGTGCGCTTGAATCGCCAGTGTTTTGGGCTGCGGCGCAATACGCCCATCAGTTACGAAATTACCGGTGGCCGCCTCTGCCGGCTTGACGGCATTCGTGCACTGGAGAATTGGGGCGTCAATCGGTTGGTGCCTGGCCCGCGCTGTTCTATTCC
>JBELHZ010000025.1:0-39096 GCA_042091155.1 Gammaproteobacteria bacterium | reverse complement strand
CGCGAAGGCGGCCGTACCGTAGGCGCGGGCGTTGTCGCAAAGGTCATCGACTAGGCAGTGGACCCGCAGCATGTGGCTGTGGGGATTAATTTCATATTTCCCCACATCACGTGTTGCCGGGTTGTGAATCAGTCTGTATGATTCGCGGCCCAATCCGAGGAGGAGTAAGGCGTAAAACCCAGCGCCTCCATTGGCGGATAAAGGGGTTTTGCGACGAAGGTTTCACTTGAGTGGGCCCTAGGGGTCGCGCAGAGGATTAGGAATTTATTGATCGGCTACTCAACGATTGTTGATAAGCCGGTGGGTAAACGCTCTTTAACAGGAGAAATGCTTGATTACCCGCGGCAGCGAGGTTCGTCTTCGTTCGCATGTAGTCAGCAACTTTAATTTGGGTTTGGAGTTCGTAAGTGCAAAACCAGCGTATTCGCATTCATCTGAAGGCATTCGATCATCGCTTAATTGATGTGTCGACTCAGGAAATAGTAGACACCGCCAAGCGCACGGGCGCTCAGGTGCGCGGTCCTATTCCACTGCCAACGCGTAAAGAACGCTTTACGATTTTGGTTTCTCCCCACGTCAACAAAGACGCTCGGGACCAGTACGAAATCCGAACCCATAAAAGGCTCCTGGATATCGTAGAGCCCACGGAAAAAACCGTAGACGCGCTGATGAAGCTCGATCTGGCGGCCGGGGTGGAAGTACAGATTAGTTTGAATTGAGTTGAAGCTGTCTCGCCAGTAATGGCCAGGCAGCTTTTTATTGTTTGATACCAAAAGGCTCCGATAGGGAGTCGGCGAAAGGCGCAAGCCGGGCTTTAGTCCTCTTCTTTACATAAAGAGAGAGGGGAGAGTCCGCACGCCGTTGTAACCGCCGCAGGTAGAACGCTTAAGTTAGGAAGACCAATGGCAATTGGATTGATAGGTAAAAAGAGCGGTATGACACGAATCTTCAATGAAGAAGGCGTGTCCGTTCCCGTGACTGTCATCGAAGCAGAACCAAATCGAGTTACTCAGGTGAAGAATCTGGATAACGACGGCTATGTCGCGATTCAAGTAACCACCGGCGAGCGTCGTCGCAGTCGGGTGACTAAGGCAATGGCCGGACACTTCGCCAAGGCGAATGCGGGCAGTGGCCGTGGTCTTTGGGAATTTCGTGTAGACGAGGCGGGCGATCTGGATATCGGTGGTGAACTGGCTGTCGATCAGTTCGAGGCTGGCCAGATTGTTGACGTGCAAGGCACCTCCAAGGGTAAGGGCTACGCCGGTACCATCAAGCGCTGGAACTTCCGCGGCCAAGACAATACCCACGGTAACTCGATCTCTCACCGGGCGCCGGGTTCGATTGGTCAGTGTCAGACTCCCGGTCGCGTGTTCAAGGGTAAGAAGATGTCCGGCCATATGGGCGCGGCAAAAGTAACCACCCAGAATTTGGAAATCGTCCGCGTGGATTCCGAGCGCAATTTGATCATGGTCAAAGGTGCGGTTCCCGGAGCACCAGGCGGAGATGTCTGCATACGGCCTGCTGTTAAGGCGCGTCCGGGCACAGGAGACGCGAAATGAATCTAAATCTCGCAGTAGACGGTGGCAGCGTTGAAGTTGCCGACACAGCATTTAGCCGGGAATACAACGAAGCACTGGTTCATCAAGTCGTTGTTGCTTATATGGCTGGTGCTCGACAGGGATCGCGCGCGCAAAAGAACCGCTCAGCGGTTAGCGGCGGCGGTAAGAAGCCTTGGCGTCAAAAAGGTACGGGCCGCGCTCGTGCTGGTACGACCCGTTCGCCAATCTGGCGGTCCGGTGGCGTCACCTTTGCCGCTCAGCCACAAGATCACTCAACCAAGGTAAATCGAAAGATGTACCGCGGCGCGTTGCAGTGCATCGTTTCCGAACTGATTCGCCAAGAGCGGCTGGTCGCGATCGAGTCGTTTTCTGTGGAAGCACCGAAGACAAAGGCATTGGTCGCGAAATTGAAAGAGTTGGATATGTCCGGTGCACTGATCGTTACCGAAGAGGTCGACGAGAACTTGTTCTTGGCCGCTCGCAACGTCAAAGGAATCGACGTTCGTGATGTAGACGGTTTGGATCCGGTGAGCCTCATCAGCTACGACAAAGTACTGATCACGGTGCCCGCCCTGAAGAAACTAGAAGGGGTGTTGGCATGAACCAGGAACGCATTTTCACCGTACTACGTGAGCCGCACATCACCGAGAAGGTCTCTGTCCAAGGCGAAGTCGCTAATCAGTACGCCTTCAAGGTAGCGCCTGATGCGACGAAAGTAGAGATACGCGCAGCTGTTGAAAGCATTTTCAGTGTGTCAGTGACCAAGGTCACGACCGCTAACGTCAAAGGCAAGCTGAAGCGCACTGCTCGCGGTATGTCGCGCAAGAAGAATTGGAAAAAAGCATACGTCACTGTAGCTGCGGGCCAAGAGCTCGACTACATGGTGGCGGAATAAGGGTTTAGGCATGGCTGTTGTAAAGACAAAACCAACCTCTCCTGGGCGTCGATTTGTCGTCAAGGTTGTAGATTCAGAGCTGCATAAAGGTGCGCCGCACAAAGCGTTGCTGACGCCACAGAAGAAATCTGGTGGTCGTAACAATGCAGGCCGCATCACGACACGTCACCGTGGTGGCGGCCATAAGCAGCACTATCGAATTATCGATTGGAAGCGCAACAAGGACGGAATTCCAGCGGTTGTAGAGCGCTTGGAATACGACCCAAACCGTACCGCCAATATTGCATTGCTTAAGTACGCAGATGGCGAGCGCCGTTACATCATCGCCCCCAAGGGTGTCCATGCTGGCGATCCGATCATGAGTGGGCCAACGTCGCCGATTAAGCCCGGAAACACATTGGCCATTCGAAATATCCCCGTAGGTAGTGTGATCCACTGCGTCGAACTCAAGCCCGGTAAGGGTGCTCAGATGGTTCGCAGCGCCGGCGGCTCATGCCAGTTGGTGGCTCGAGAAGGTACCTACGCGACTTTGCGCTTGCGCTCAGGTGAGATGCGACGCGTGTTGAGCGAATGCCGCGCAACGCTGGGTGAAGTGGGTAACAGCGAACACAGCTTGCGCTCTCTCGGCAAGGCTGGCGCGAAGCGCTGGCGTGGCGTGCGACCAACGGTTCGTGGTGTGGCCATGAACCCAGTCGATCACCCGCATGGTGGTGGTGAAGGTAAGACGTCCGGTGGCCGTCATCCGGTGACCCCTTGGGGTGTTCCAACTAAGGGACACAAGACCAGAAAGAACAAGCGCACTGACGATCTTATCGTTCGTCGTCGCGGTAAGCGCTAGACAGCGCCATAGGAGAACGATAAGTGCCTAGATCCCTATTTAAAGGACCCTTCGTCGACACGCATTTGTTGAAGAAGGTGGAGAAAGCAGCGGAGAACAATGAGCGTCGTCCGATTAAGACGTGGTCACGCCGCTCCATGGTTATGCCAGAAATGGTAGGCCTGACGATTGCGATTTATAACGGCCGCCAGCACGTGCCGGTCGTGATCAACGAAGACATGGTAGGACACAAGCTCGGTGAGTTTGCGCCAACCCGAACCTATCGCGGTCACGCGGCTGATAAAAAAGCCAAGCGCTAGCGCAGCGAGAGAATAGAGGAAGACGATGCAAGTCAGTGCCATAGCAAAACGTTTACAAATTTCGCCGCAGAAGGTCCGGCTGGTTGCGGATCAAGTCCGTGGCAAGCCCGTCGCCGATGCGTTGGACATCCTGAATTTCAGTACCAAGAAAGGTGCTGTCTTAGTTAAGAAGACGGTTGAATCGGCGATCGCAAATGCCGAACACAACGAAGGCGTTGACGTGGATGATCTAAGGATCTCTGAGATCTACGTTAATGCGGGCATGACCATGAAGCGGATTCGTCCTCGTGCCAAGGGAAGAGCGGATAGAATTTTAAAGCGTAGCTGTCACATTACGGTGACGGTTTCGGATACGGAATAAGAGAACAGCATGGGTCAAAAAGTACATCCAACCGGGATTCGCCTTGGCATCGTCAAGGATCACACATCTGTCTGGTATGCCGATAAGAAGCAGTATGCGGAATATCTGCTGAACGATTTAGAAGTTCGCCAGTACCTTCGCAAGCGACTGGCTGACGCGTCCGTTGGGCGTATCGAAATCGCTCGGCCAGCGCAGACTGCGCGGGTAACCATCCACACGGCCCGACCAGGCATCGTGATTGGTAAGAAAGGTGAAGACGTCGATAAGTTGCGCAAAGAACTGTCCAAGCGAATGGGCGTTCCCGTGCACATCAATATTGAAGAAATCCGTAAGCCTGAGCTTGACGCAGTGCTGGTAGCGCAGAATGTTGCCCAGCAGCTAGAGCGTCGGGTTCAGTTTCGTCGGGCGATGCGCCGAGTGATTCAGAATGCGATGCGTCTGGGTGCTGAGGGCATCAAAGTGCGAGTAGCTGGCCGACTGGGTGGTGCTGAGATTGCACGCTCCGAGGTCTACCATGAAGGGCGAGTTCCTCTGCATACGCTACGAGCCGATATTGATTACGCCACGTTTGAAGCCGAAACGACCTATGGAATTCTGGGAATTAAGGTGTGGATTTTCAAAGGCGAGGTGATTGGGTCGAATACCCCAGCAGCAGCGCCTCAAGGATAGCGAAACTTGGAACAGTTTGTGCCGGCACATGGTGTTGGTCGCAAGCTGGATTAGTACCAAATAGTTAAGTACAAAAATGTTACAGCCAAAAAGAACGAAATTTAGAAAAATGCACAAAGGCCGCAACCGCGGTCTGGCGTTACGGGGCTCCAAGGTCAGTTTTGGTGAGTTCGGTTTAAAGGCCGTCGGCCGAGGCCGTATGACCGCGCGTCAGATTGAAGCCGGTCGTCGAGCAATGACCCGTCGCATTCGACGTGGCGGAAAAATTTGGATTCGAGTATTTCCTGATAAGCCTATTACGAAGAAGCCTCTCGAGGTTCGTCAGGGTAAGGGTAAGGGTAGCGTCGAATACTGGGTGGCTTTGATCCAGCCAGGCAAGGTCCTTTACGAGATGCAGGGTGTTCCAGAAGACGTTGCGCGCGAAGCATTGACCTTGGCGGCAGCGAAACTGCCCTTCAAAACAGTATTTGTGAAACGGACGGCGATGTAATGAAGGTCCAAGAAATTCGAGAAAAGAGTAAGGACGAGCTGAAGGCAGAGATTTTGCGTCTGCAGCGCGAGCATTTTTCTTTACGCATGCAACGAGCGAGCGGTCAGTTGGGCCAGACCCATCTGTTGAAAGAAGTACGTCGCGACATAGCCCGCGTTAAGACAGTGATGAAGGAGACTCAAGATGTCTGATACCCCTGAGGTAGAGATTCAAGAGGCGAAGGCCAGCAATCCCCGCGCTGTAACCGGTGTGGTGACAAGCGACCGCATGGAAAAGAGCATCACAGTGAAGGTGGAGCGCCGCGTAAAACACCCGGTGTACGGCAAGTTCGTACGTAAGTCTTCGAAGATTCACGCGCATGATGAAAACAACGAATGCAACGTGGGCGATACCGTTACGGTTATTGAGTGCCGCCCGCTTTCCAAAACAAAGACCTGGAAGCTGCAAAGCATCGACGTTCGATCTACCGGAGTCTAACGAGACATGATTCAGACAGAAACAATGCTGGAAATCGCTGATAACAGCGGTGCGCGAAGGGTGCAGTGCATCAAAGTGCTCGGTGGCAGTCACCGTCGTTACGCAGGTATCGGCGACATCATCAAGGTGACGGTAAAGGAAGCGATTCCTCGTGGTCGCGTCCGAAAGGGTCAGGTAATGGACGCGGTTGTCGTACGAACCCGTAAGGGCGTTCGACGCCAGGACGGTTCGCTGATCAAGTTCGATCAGAACGCCGCAGTGTTACTGAACGCAAACAAGCAGCCTATTGGTACCCGTATTTTCGGACCGGTGACGCGCGAGCTGAGATCAGAACGTTTTATGCGCATCGTTTCGTTGGCGCCAGAGGTTTTATAAGCCTGCACAGTAACGCTTCCTAGGGAGTGAGCGGTCAGGTGATTGAAAAGAGATTCGAAAGAGAAAATCGGCATGTTAAAGATCAAAAAAAATGACGAAGTGGTGGTGATCGCCGGTCGCGATAAGGGCCGTCGCGGTGAAGTACTGCGAGTGCTTAAGGATGGCCGCTTGATGGTAGCCGGCATCAATATGGTGAAGAAGCACAAGCGTCCAAACCCAAATTCTGGCGATCAGGGAGGCATCGTGCCTCAGGAAGCGCCGATTCAGGTGTCTAATGTAGCCATCTGGAACCACGAAGCAGAGAAAGCCGACCGAGTCGGCTTGAAAAATGAAGATGGACGGAAAGTTCGTGTCTTCAAGTCCACAGGCAAAGAGATTGAAGACTAACGATGGGTAAATTATACGAACATTACCGTACTCAGTTACGGCCCCAGCTGCAGAAAGATCTGGGTATCGCGAATCCAATGGCGGTGCCAAAAATCACAAAGGTCACCCTGAACATGGGTGTCGGCGAAGCAATCGCAGACCGAAAGGTGATGGAAGCAGCGGTAACGGATATGACCGCCATTGCCGGTCAGCAGCCTGTGATCTGTTTAGCGCGCAAGTCGGAAGCCGGATTTAAGATCCGTGAAGGCTATCCAATCGGCTGCAAAGTGACGCTTCGAAGTGAGCGCATGTATGACTTTATCGAGCGGCTGGTCGATGTTGCCATTCCACGAATGCGCGACTTTCGCGGATTGAACCCAAAGTCCTTTGATGGCCGCGGGAATTTCAGCATGGGTATTACCGAGCAGATCGTATTCGCCGAAATCGACTACGACAAGATCGACAAAATTCGTGGCATGGACATCTGTGTGACGACGACGGCTCAAACAAACCAAGCGGCTCTTGAATTGCTGAAAGCATTCAAGTTTCCCTTCCGCACATAGGATAAGAGGCGAAGAATGGCTAAGCAATCCATGATCGAACGAGAGAAGAAGCGAACGCGTGCACGTGAAAAGTACGGTGCCAAGCGAGACGCGCTTCGGGCAGTCATTGCAAACAGAAACGTAAGCGATGAAGACCGCTGGGACGCACAGCTTAAGTTGCAGGCTCAGCCTCGCGATGCAAGTCGAGCTCGTCAACGAAGACGTTGCGGTTTAACCGGTCGTCCGCACGGTGTTTATAGAAAATTTGGACTGTCACGTAACATGCTGCGCGAAGCGGCGATGCGTGGCGACGTTCCTGGTCTGGTTAAGGCGAGTTGGTAGGTAATAAATCATGACGATGCAAGATCCCATAGCAGACCTTTTGACTCGCATGCGCAATGCTCAGATGGCAGGCCATGTTGAAGTTCAGATGCCCCATTCAAAGGCGAAGTGCGCAATTCTTGACGTGCTTGTCAGCGAGGGCTATGTCCAAGGTTATTCGGTCTCCGAAGAAGTAAAGGCAGTCATTACGGTTCAGCTGAAGTACCACAATGGTGGCCCTGTGATTGAAGAGATCGCGCGGGTCAGCCGCCCCGGTCTGAGAATTTATAAAGAAAGTAATGATATCCCCAAGGTGCGTGGCGGACTGGGTGTCGCCATCGTCAGTACCAACCGTGGAGTCATGACAGATAAAGCCGCGCGTGCCCAAGGCATCGGTGGCGAAGTGCTCTGCACCGTATTTTAGGAGAACGCAATGTCACGCGTAGCAAACAGTCCTGTCACTTTGCCGTCTGGTGTTGAGGTAAAACTCAACGGCCAAGAGTTTTCGGTAAAGGGCACCAAGGGCCAAATGGCTTTTGCCATACACGACTTGGTCGTGCTTGTGCAGGAAGAAGGCGAGCTGAAGGTTCGGGCGAAGGTTGAAGATAAAGACGCCAAAGCAATGGCGGGAACCATGCGCGCTCTGGTGCAAAACATGGTGACTGGAGTTACCGAAGGGTTTCAGAAGAAACTTGAGCTACAAGGCGTTGGTTATCGCGCCCAGTCGCAAGGCAACACGCTGACCATGCAGCTGGGGTTTTCTCATCCCGTCGTTTACGAATTGCCGGAAGGCATCAGCGCCGAAACGCCGAGTCAGACGGAGATCGTGATTGCGGGGGTAGACAAGCAGCGCGTTGGTCAGGTCTGTGCAGAAATCAGAAGTTTCCGACCACCAGAGCCTTATAAGGGCAAGGGCGTACGTTACGCCGGTGAGCACGTGAAGCGTAAAGAAGCCAAGAAGAAGTAATCGTTTGGTGCATAGCCTTTGGCTTATCCGTACCACGCTAATTTAGATCAGGTTAAGAAAGAACGATGAACGAAAAGAAAGTAAGCAGACTGAGACGAGCGCGCAGAAGCCGCATGAAGATGCGTGAGTTGGGCGCAACCCGGTTGTCGGTCTGTCGGACGCCGAGACATATTTATGCGCAAGTTATTTCTGCCGATGGCGGAACTATCGTGGCGCAGGCGAGCACCTTGGACGCAGATCTGCGCTCTGGGAAGACGGGCAACGTCGAAACCGCCGCCAAGGTTGGATCGTTGATTGCAGAGCGCGCCAAGGCGCAGGGTGTGACAGCGGTTGCCTTTGACCGGTCAGGATTTAAATACCATGGTCGCGTGAAAGCACTTGCTGACGCGGCCCGTGAAGGTGGATTGGAGTTTTAGATGGCGTATACCGAAGAGATTCGTGAAGAAGGACTTATTGAAAAACTAGTCCAAGTGAACCGCGTTGCCAAAGTTGTAAAAGGCGGACGTATTTTTGGTTTCACTGCCCTCACCGTTGTTGGCGATGGCAATGGCAAGGTGGGGTTTGGGCGTGGTAAGGCGCGCGAAGTCCCAACGGCTATTCAGAAAGCAATGGAAGCGGCACGACGGAACATGAAGGACGTGGACTTGAATGGCGACACCCTATGGTACGCCACGACGGCCCGGCATTCGGCTTCAAAGGTATATATGCAGCCAGCGTCAGAAGGTACCGGTGTCATCGCTGGTGGGGCGATGCGAGCGGTACTCGAAGCTGCCGGCGTTCAAAACGTCCTGGCCAAGTGCTACGGGTCAACGAACCCCGTAAACGTTGTTCAGGCAACGTTCAAAGCGCTGACCGGGACGAAGTCGCCCACGCGAATTGCTGAGAAGCGCGGTAAAGACGTCGATTCCATCGTCGCTTAATAAAGCGCGACTGGAAACGTAAGTAAGACCTTTGAGAAAAAGGTATCAAGGATATTCAGATGAGTGACAAGACAGTAACTGTGACCCTGACAAAGAGCCCAATCGGCAGGCTAAAGAATCATAAGGCCTGTGTTACTGGTCTGGGTTTGCGTCGTATTGGGCATACCGTCACGTTAGAAGATACCCCTTCAGTGCGGGGCATGATCAATCGTATTAATTACATGGTACGAATTGAGGGAGAAGGTTAATGCAACTGAATGATTTGCACCCAGCTGATGGAAGCAAGAAAGGGAAGCGTCGCGTCGGTCGTGGCCAAAGCTCAGGGTTTGGTAAAACTGCAGGCCGCGGACAGAAGGGTCAAAAAGCCCGTTCTGGTGGTGGTGTTCGTCCGGGCTTCGAAGGCGGTCAGCTGCCTTTGCAGATGCGTATTCCAAAATTTGGTTTTCGGTCTCGTATTGGCATGGCGACGGCGGAAGTTCGTCTTAGCGAGTTGAGCAAGGTTGAAGGCGATACGGTGAATCTGGAAAGTCTCAAGGCCGCTAACCTCGTTCGTAAAGACATGAAGCGAGTTCGCATCATGCTATCAGGCGAAGTCAAGGGCGCGCTGAAAGTTGAGGACGTTAACGTCGCGGTGACCAAGGGTGCTCGCGCGGCCATCGAGGCAGCAGGCGGTCAGGTCATTGATATAGAAGCGCCAGTAAGAGGTCGGTTGGTGAAAAAAGAGAAGACGGCGGAATCGGCCTAACGGCTCGAACCCTCGGAATCGACACCAACGTTTGTTTGAACAGTAACGCGGATTTATAAAGAAAAACGATGTCACGCAATCAAGAAGACATAGCCAACCAGTTGGCCGGAAACCAGGCGGGAGTTGCTGAACTCCGCAGCCGGCTTCTGTTCGTGTTGTTTGCGCTGCTTGTTTATCGAATCGGCACACATATCCCGGTTCCCGGGATCGATCCCGGCCAGCTCCAAGCGTTGTTCAACCAAAATCAAGGTGGCATCTTAGAACTGTTCAACATGTTCTCTGGCGGTGCCTGGGAACGCATGAGTATTTTAGCACTCGGCGTTATTCCTTACATTACGGCCAGCATCATCATGAATTTGCTGACCATGATGTGGCCGCAATTCCAACAGTGGCGCAAAGAAGGCGAAGCCGGTCGTCGCAAAATTACCAAGGCGACACGCTATCTCACGTTGGCAATTGCGTTAATTCAAGGCAGCTCACTGGCTGTTACCTTGGGCAATCAAGGCTTGGCCTTTGATCCGGGCACAAGCTTTTTGTTTGTGGCGGCCCTGACACTGGTCACCGGTTCTATCTTTATGATGTGGCTGGGTGAGCAGATCACCGAGCGAGGCGTCGGCAACGGCATATCGTTGTTGATCTTCTCAGGCATTGTGTCTGGCTTTCCATCGGCCATCGGCCAGATGTTCGAAGCGGCACGTTTGGGCAACATCAATATTATTGCGCTACTGGTAATGGCCGCATTGGCCATCGGCGTTGTTTGGTTTGTTGTCCGCGTAGAGCGCGGCCAGCGTCGGATTACGGTGAACTACGCCAAGCGACAGCAGGGGCGGCGTATGGTTCAGGCTCAAAGCAGCCATTTACCACTGAAGATAAATATGGCGGGTGTCATTCCAGCGATCTTTGCGTCGAGCCTGCTGCTCGCACCAGCATCGATGGCGAGCTGGTTCGGCAGTAACCCAGGCATGGGTGCGCTTCAGCAAATTGCGCTGGTGCTGTCACCGGGACAACCGTTGTACATCATGATGTTTGCGGCCGGTATCATCTTCTTCAGTTTTTTCTACACCGCCATTATGTTTGACCCCAAAGACGTTGCGGATAATTTGAAGCGTCAGGGTGCCTACGTGCCGGGTATTCGGCCCGGTGCCCAAACGTCGAAGTATATTGATGATGTGATCACGCGGTTGACGGTGTTTGGCGCAGCCTATGTCACATTGGTGTGTTTGTTACCCGAATTCATGGTGGTGTTTTTTGACACCTCTTTTCAACTTGGTGGCACGGCGGTACTCATCGTCGTGGTTGTAGCCATGGACTTCATGGCGCAGGTGCAATCGCATCTGATGAGCAGCCAATACGCGAAGCTCATGGAGAAGTCCAAGCTACAGAACTATGGGAAGCGGCGGTAAACGCCAGTACAGGTTAGGACTATGAAAGTAAGAGCATCGGTAAAGAAAATTTGTCGGAACTGCAAGATCGTGAAGCGCCATGGCGTCGTTCGCGTGATTTGCAGTGCTGAACCACGTCATAAGCAACGCCAAGGATAATTGGCAGTTATGACTTCAAGTGTAAGACGGAGCGAATAGATGGCACGTATTGCCGGAATAAATATCCCGGATAACAAGCACGCGCGGGTATCGTTGACCTATATCTTCGGAATAGGGCCTACGACTGCGGTGAAAATTTGTGATGCCGCGGGTGTAAGACCCGATGAAAAGATTGGTGAACTTGACGAAGCCAATTTGGATGCGATTCGAAATGAAGTCGCTAAATGTACTGTTGAAGGCGATCTGCGTCGAGAAACCTCAATGAACATCAAGCGATTGATGGACTTGGGTTGCTATCGCGGCATGCGTCATCGCCGGCACCTGCCAGTGCATGGTCAGCGTACACGAACCAATGCGCGAACCCGTAAAGGGCCGCGCCGACCGATCCGCAAGTAGCGTCATCGCGGTAAAGCTGAGGCAAGAAGAGCCTTGGCGGAAAAAAGCAGGATAAGTAGATATGGCGGAAAAGAAGAAAGCGAAACGCGTAGTAGTTGATGGGCTGGCCCACATTCATGCGTCGTTCAATAACACGATTATCACGATCACGGATCGTCAGGGTAATGCGCTGAGCTGGGCTACTTCGGGTGGCTCAGGTTTCCGTGGCTCCCGCAAGAGCACACCGTTTGCTGCTCAGGTTGCTGCCGAGCGCGCAAGTAATGTTGCCGTTGAATTCGGTATGAAGAGTGTCGACGTGTTTGTGAAAGGCCCAGGACCGGGTCGTGAGTCTGCAGTGCGAGCGATCAACGCTGCTGGGCTCAAAATCAACAGCATTGCTGATGTGACGCCTATTCCGCACAACGGTTGCCGTCCGCCAAAGCGTCGTCGCGTTTAGCGCTTGGCCGGCTAAAAGAATACTTACGGAGAACTACGTATGGCCCGTTATCTAGGACCAAAACTGAAATTAAGTCGTCGAGAAGGCACCGATCTCTTCTTGAAGAGCGGCGTGCGCCCCATCGATTCCAAGTGCAAGATCGATAACGCACCCGGACAGCACGGTATTCGTCGTGGTCGGTTATCCGATTACGCGGTGCAGCTGCGCGAGAAGCAGAAAGTGCGTCGCATTTACGGTGTGCTGGAGAAGCAGTTCCGTAACTACTATAAGACTGCCGACCGTAAGAAGGGCGCGACAGGCGAGAACCTGTTAAAGCTCCTGGAAAGCCGTTTGGATAACGTCGTGTATCGGATGGGTTATGGCTCCACTCGCGCAGAAAGCCGCCAGTTGGTTTCACACAAGTCGATTACGGTAAATGGCGGCATCGTCAATATCGCGTCTTATCAGGTGAAGGCCGGCGACATTGTCGCAGTGGGCGAGAAGTCTCGTGCTCAGTTGCGTATACAGGCGGCACTACAGTTGTCCGCACAACGCGGACAAGTGGACTGGGTAGAGGTGAGTGCTGACAAGATGGAAGGCACGTTCAAGCGCCTACCAGATCGCGAAGAGCTGCCTGCGGAGATTAATGAGAACCTCATCGTAGAGCTTTACTCTAAGTAATTTTCATCACGCCTAGTTGGGCGCTTGTGGGAGACATATATGTCACAGCTGATTAACGATTTTCTAACACCACAACAAATTGATGTTCAAAGCGATTCTCCATTCCGAGCCAAGGTGACCCTTGAGCCGCTGGAGCGGGGATTCGGGCACACGCTGGGTAATACTCTGCGCCGTATTTTGCTCTCGTCCATGCCTGGCTGTGCGATTACCGAAGTGCAGATTGATGGCGTCCTGCACGAGTACAGCACCATCGAAGGCGTGCAAGAAGATGTAATCGATATCTTGCTGAACCTGAAAGACATCAGTCTGGTCATGCATAACCAAGACGAAGGCGTAATTAGCCTAAGCAAGACGGGTGCGGGTCCAGTAGTGGCGGGTGACTTTCAGCTAACCGAAGACATTGAAATTGCGAACCCAGATCTCGTGGTCTGCAACCTGAACGACAAAGGCTCGATCCGCATCGAAGCGCGAATCACCCGCGGTCGTGGCTACGTGCCAGTGGACTCTCAAATGGAATCAGAAGAAGAGTCACGTTCGATCGGCACTCTGCGTCTGGATGCGTCTTACAGTCCTATGCGTCGCGTGTCATACAGCGTAGAAAGCACACGGGTTGAGCAGCGTACCGACTTGGACAAGCTGGTTCTGGACCTGGAAACCAACGGCACCATCGACCCTGAAGAATCGATTCGTCGCGCAGCGACCATTCTTCAGCATCAGTTGGCCGTATTTGTTGACCTCGATAACGAGAAAGAGCAGATAGTTGAAGAGAAAGAGGACGAAGTCGATCCAATTCTTATTCGCCCTGTAGACGATCTGGAGCTGACCGTCCGGTCGGCGAACTGCCTCAAGGCCGAAAACATCTACTACATCGGTGACCTGATTCAGCGTACCGAAGTCGAATTGTTGAAGACGCCTAACCTGGGTAAGAAGTCTCTGACAGAGATCAAAGACGTGTTGGCGTCGCGCGGACTCGCATTGGGCATGCGCCTAGAAAACTGGCCTCCCGCGAATTTGCATGGTGGCCGGCTGTAAGCCAGCACGACGGAAAAGATAGAAAACGATTATTGCGTTGTGAAACGCAGACATTAGCGACAGGAACGAACAATGCGTCATCGAAAGAGTGGCAGACAGCTAAACCGAAACAGTTCACATCGCAAAGCGATGTTCAGCAATATGGCTGCCTCACTGATTGAAAGTGAAGTGATCAAAACGACTTTGCCCAAGGCGAAAGAGCTGAGACGCGTCGTCGAGCCGTTGATTACGCTTGCCAAGGAAGATTCCGTTGCAAATCGACGACTGGCTTTCTCCCGCACACGGAGCAAGGCAGCGGTCGGTAAACTGTTTACAGAATTTGGTCCTCGGTACCAAGATCGACCCGGTGGCTACACACGTATCCTCAAATGCGGATTTCGCACCGGAGACGCAGCGCCAATGGCCTACATCGAGTTAGTCGGGCGTCCGGTTGTGATGGAAGATCTTGATGAAGATTATGCCAAGGCACAGGCAGTACCTGCTGAAGAGGTTGCAGAAGAAACAGCGCCAGAGGCGGTCGAGACGGTAGAAGAAACCGCAGCGGTGGCAGAGGACGTGGTTGCTGAAGCGGAAGAGCCCAAGGCAGAGGAAGAAAAGACAGAAGAAGACAAAAAAGACGGCTAATCACCTATGAATACAAGCTTTCACCCAACCCCCCGTACGTTAATGGGTCCGGGCCCATCGGATGTTCATCCACGAGTATTGGGGGCCATGGGGAAAGCGACTATCGGGCACTTGGATCCTGAATTCCAAGCCTTAATGGAAGAGATCAAGGATCTCATGCGCTATACGTTTCGCACGTCTAATGCGCTCACCCTCCCGCTGTCCGCTCCTGGCTCAGCGGCGATGGAAGCCTCCTATGCAAACCTACTAGAACCCGGCGATAAAGCCATCGTATGCATCAACGGTGTATTCGGTATGCGTATGGCGGAGAATGTCAGACGTATGAGTGGCGAACTGGTCACCGTAGAAGACGAGTGGGGTACGCAAGTAGACCCAGAGAAGCTGCGTGCCGCCTTGATAGCTAACCCTGATGCAAAAGTGGTCGGTTTCGTGCATGCGGAGACATCTACAGGGGTATGTAGCGATGTTAAAACCCTCTGCGCGTTAGCCAAGGAACACGGCTGTTTGTCCATTGTGGACTCGGTAACGGGACTGGCAGGCGTCGAACTGGAAGTGGATCAGTGGCAGGCCGATGTGACCTATTCCGGAACCCAAAAATGTTTGTCGGCACCGCCGGGCATCAGCCTGATCACGTTTAGCCAAGCAGCAGCGGATCGCGTGAAATCACGAAACACTCCGGTTCAGAGCTGGTTTTTAGATTTGTCCTTGCTGATGGCTTACTGGGACGGCGAAGGCGGTGGTCGCACCTACCACCACACCGCACCAGTGAATGCGATGTACGGTTTGCACGAAGCGCTGCTGATGGTGAAAGAGCAGGGCCTAGAAGCATCTTGGGCAAAGCACCGAACTATGCACAATGCCCTGTATGAAAACCTGTCTGGTTTGGGGTTGGAGTTCGTCGTAGATGCATCCTATCGTCTACCGCAACTCAATTTGGTCAAGGTGCCAGAAGGGGTCGATGAAGCGGCGGTGCGTCAGCAGTTGCTGAAAGAATTCAATTTGGAAATCGGAGCGGGCTTAGGAGCCTTTGCCGGTAAAGTCTGGCGCATTGGGTTGATGGGCTACGCGGCTCGTCAGGAAAATGTCCAGCTGTGTACCAGCGCTTTGCGGGCCTGTCTGCCCGGCCGCTAACAGCAGCGTGTCAAACGGCGCTGAGGGATTGAGTTCAGCGTCAGCGTTGCGAAGGGTTCCCAACGTCGCCTAGGCGAGCACATCCCTTAAAAATCGTCCAGTATGAGATTTCTTGGTGCCTGCCACGGTTTCGGGGGTGCCCGTCGCTATGATTTTTCCGCCACCGGATCCGCCTTCCGGTCCGAGATCCACAACCCAGTCTGCAGTCTTCACCACATCCAAATTGTGTTCGATAACGACGATGGTATTGCCGTCATCACGCAGTCGGTGCAACACCTCAAGCAACTGAGCGATATCATGAAAGTGAAGCCCGGTTGTGGGCTCGTCCAAAATATAGAGCGTACTGCCCGTGTCCCGTTTGGATAACTCTCTCGACAGTTTGATGCGCTGCGCTTCGCCGCCGGACAGCGTGGTCGCTGACTGGCCCAACCGAATGTAGGACAGGCCCACGTCTTTGAGGGTTTCCAGCTTGCGGGCCAGCATGGGCACCGGGGCAAAGAATTCAGCCGCATCCTCCACGGTCATATCGAGCACTTCGTTGATGTTCTTGCCCTTGTAGCGGATGTCGAGGGTCTCGCGGTTGTAGCGCTTACCGGTGCAGGTGTCGCAGGGCACATAGACATCCGGTAAAAAGTGCATCTCAACCTTGATGAGGCCATCGCCCTGGCAGGCTTCACACCGACCACCCTTGACGTTGAAGCTGAATCGTCCCGGTTTATATCCTCTGGCCCGAGCTTCAGGCACTTGGGCGAAAAGCTCGCGAATCGGCGTAAACAAACCTGTATAAGTCGCCGGGTTTGAGCGCGGTGTGCGACCGATGGGACTTTGATCAATGTCCACGACCTTATCGAGATGCTGCAGGCCGTCGATGGACTCGTAAGGCCGAGCTTTCAGGGTAGTGGCCTTGTTGAGCTCCGTTGCGGCAAGGGGGTACAGAGTATGATTGATCAGTGTCGACTTGCCGGATCCGGAGACGCCGGTTATGCAGGTGAGCAGACCGCACGGAACGGCCAGTGATACATCGTCCAGATTGTTGCCGGTCGCACCGGTCAAGGTCAGCATCTTCGCTGGATTTGGTGCGTTGCGTTTCGCCGGGATCTCAATCTTTTTCGCACCGCTCAGGTACTGGCCCGTGATGGATTTTTTGTTTTTTAGCACGTCCTCGTAACTGCCCGCTGCGACGACCTTACCGCCGTGGACTCCGGCGCCCGGGCCAATATCCACCAAATAGTCGGCTTTACGCATGGCTTCTTCATCATGCTCGACCACTATGACGGTGTTTCCCAAATCTCTGAGGTGTTCGAGGGTCTTGAGTAAGCGCTCGTTGTCGCGTTGATGCAGTCCAATGGATGGCTCGTCGAGGATGTACAGCACCCCCACCAGCCCCGCGCCGATCTGGCTTGCCAAGCGAATGCGTTGCGCCTCGCCACCGGAAAGGGTTTCGGCGCTGCGATCTAAACTCAGGTAATTGAGGCCCACGTCCACCAGGAACTGCAGGCGCGCGGTGATTTCCTTGAGAATTTTTTCCGCAATTGTGGCCCGCTGGCCCTTCAGTTTGAGCGTATTGAAGTGATCCAAGCTTTGAGCGATGGACTGTTGCGTAATACTGGGCAAGTTGGATTTGCCGACAAAAACGTGTCGGGATTCTTCGCGCAGGCGAGTACCCGAGCAGCTGGGACAGTGGGTTACCCGCATAAATTTTTGCAGGTTCTCTCGCACCATGGACGATTCGGTTTCATGAAAGCGTCTCGCCATATTCGGCAGAACCCCTTCAAAGCGATGAGTACGTTTAATCACGTCACCACGATCGTTCACGTAGCTGAAGTCGATGCGTTGGCGCCCGCTGCCGTTGAGAATGATGTCGCGATGTTTCTTGCTGAGTTGGTTAAACGGGACTTCCACGTCGAAATCGTAGTGCTCTGCGATGGAGCTCAGCATATGAAAGTAATAGACGTTTCGGCGATCCCAGCCCCGTATGGCACCCTCTGCCAAGGTGAGATCGTCATCAGCGACAACCAGTTCCGGATCAAAGAACTGAGTGACCCCCAATCCATCGCAGCCGGTACACGCGCCAGCAGGGTTGTTGAACGAGAACATTCTGGGTTCCAGTTCTGCAATAGAGTAGCCGCAACTCGGGCAAGCAAAGCGCGCTGAAAAAACCGTAGCGGGCAGGTCAGCGTCGTCCATATCAATCACTTGGGCAACACCGTCAGACAGGGCGAGAGCCGTTTCAAAACTCTCTGCCAAGCGTTGGGCGATATCGTCCTTGACCCTAACCCGGTCGACTACCGCTTCAATGGTGTGTTTTTTATTTTTGTCCAGGGCCGGCGCGTCATCCAAATCAACAACCAAACCATTGATTCGTGCGCGCACAAAGCCGTTACCGATCAACTCCTGAAAAACATGTAAGTGCTCACCCTTGCGTTCGTTGACGACGGGCGCCAGCACCATGATGCGTTGATCTGGCATGTTTTGAATAACCTGATCAACCATTTGGCTGATGGTTTGAGCATCCAGAGGCAGATCGTGGGTGGGGCAGCGTGGCTCTCCGACCCGAGCAAACAGCAGCCGCAAATAATCGTAAATCTCAGTAATGGTGCCAACGGTGGATCTGGGGTTATGCGAGGTGGATTTTTGCTCAATGGAAATGGCCGGAGACAGCCCTTCGATCAGGTCGACATCGGGCTTTTCCATCATCGATAAAAATTGTCTGGCGTAAGCGGATAAGGACTCCACGTAGCGCCGTTGGCCTTCAGCGTAGAGGGTGTCAAATGCCAACGAAGATTTTCCCGAACCGGAAAGGCCAGTGATGATCACCAACTTGTCGCGCGGTATGTCTAGATCAATGTTTTTGAGGTTATGGGTGCGGGCGCCGCGGACAGCAATGGTATCCAAGGTGTGGGAACTCGTAGCAATTTAAGAGAGGCAACATAACGTGATCGTGCAATCGCGGCAAGAGAACGGTACTGGTGTAAGCCAGACACGACTGTTTTTTTCGTCTCCTTTGCAAGCGGCCGAGCACTTTTCCGATTGGGTGGTTTCTGGCTTTGCTCTACACTAGGCGAACGATCACTTTTTTCGGAGACAAAAATGGCTAGAGGCATCAATAAGGTCATGCTGATTGGCAATCTGGGCCGCGACCCAGAAACGCGCTACGCACAAAATGGCAATGCGGTGACAAAGTTTAGCATAGCAACCTCTGAGAGCTGGAAAGACCGCACCACTGGCGAGCAGCAAGAACGCACCGAATGGCACAACATTGTGTGCTTTGCCCGCTTAGGCGAAATTGCAGGCGAGTATCTGCGTAAAGGGTCAAAGGTCTACATTGAAGGCAGCCTGCGCACCTCAAGCTGGGATACCCCAACGGGCGAAAAGAAATACCGCACTGAAATCAATGCAAACGAGCTACAGATGCTCGACAGCCGCGGCAGCATGGGCGATGGCGGTTTTGGTGGTGCTCCGGCCGGCGGCGGCACGGGCAACCAAAATGACGGCTACTCCAGTGCCCCCAGTGGTTTTGATACGCCACAAAATGCGGGCCCGCCGGCAGCTAAGGCAAACACCAGTCTTTCAGATGATGATTTCGAAGACGATATCCCGTTTTAGGATGGTATCTCGCACCTAGGTACGTGCTGTCACCAGATCAGCAACCACAGAACGGTGCCCAGCAATAGTCGATAGACGACATAGGGTGTCATGCCAAAGCGATCCAGCAATCGAATGAAGAAGTGAATGCTGGCGTAGGCGCTTGCAAAGGCGATCAGCGCACCGACCAAGATTGGTAGCAGGTTTACCGAGCCTTCGGAGGCGACTAAGTCTCTGGTAAGAAGCAGTTGCGCACCAGCAATGGCTGGAATGGACAGCAGGAAAGAAAACCGGGCCGCGGACACGCGGTTCAAACCAATCAACAGCGCGACGGTGATTGTGATACCCGAGCGGGACGTGCCGGGTATTAGAGCCAAGATCTGAGCAAACCCGATCCACAACGCGTCTCGCCATTCCACTATAGAACGGCGGCCCGACCGACGGTCGGCGAACCAAAGTACGGCACCAAAGAGCATCGTGGTCGTGGCAATCACAGGAATGGTG
Organism: Gammaproteobacteria bacterium; assembly: GCA_042091155.1. GTDB lineage: Bacteria > Pseudomonadota > Gammaproteobacteria > Pseudomonadales > Azotimanducaceae > UBA4421. The sequence goes on along the minus strand of JBELHZ010000025.1, from coordinate 19,363 downwards.
CGCAGCTGGGTTTCGATAAAGTCCTTGCTGGCAAAGCCAACGATGACGACGGGCAGGGTGGCGATCCCAAGCTTGAACACCAAGTCCAGATCCCGATCGTATGCGGCCGTTTGGCGAATAACGGTTCGCCAGCCGACGGTGCCGATCAGTGAAGGGGATCGGCTGACTGCCCAGAGCATGTTCAACAAGTCGCTGCGAAAATAGGCAAGTACGGCAATCAACGTGCCAAAATGGACGGCCACATCGAAGGCGAGACCTTGGTCAGGCCAATTGGTGAGCTGTGCAGGAAGCACCAAGTGGGCGGAGCTGGATACGGGCAAGAATTCGGTCAAACCCTGCAGCAAACTCAAGAAGACAATTTGTAACCAATCCATTATTTGTCCTGTCAGGATGAGGTGCATCCGCGGCAAACAGCTTAACATCAGGGAACACGAAATGACGGATGAAAGGAACCAGATGGCCAAGAACGATCAAGCTCAAGCGCTCGATATTCCCTTGTTTCCGCTACGCACGGTACTGTTCCCAGGAGGCTCTCTGCCGCTGCGCATCTTTGAGCCTCGTTATGTCGACATGATTCGTTGGTGTATGCGCGAAGGCAAAGGGTTTGGTGTTGTCTTGCTCCGCGAGGGTTCCGATGTACTGGACGCAAAAGACCCGGACAGCAAGGCCAAGGAAGCGCGCATATACGATGTCGGTACTCAGGCGCATATCATCGATTTTGATCAGGCGGACAACGGTTTGCTGGGAATTGCCGCCCAGGGCGGCGAGAAATTTTCCGTGATCGAGACTGATGTTGCACGGGATGGCTTGATGCGGGCCCAGGTGCGTTTGTTGTCAGAGCCAGCGCAGCCGTTGTCAGAACGTTACGATCCTATGGTGAGCGTGCTCCGAGATTTGCTCGCGCATCCGTTGATCCAAGAGTTGAACCCACAAGTCGATTTTCACGAGGATCGTTCGGTGAGCCACCGTGTGGCGGACTTGCTTCCCATCGCGCCTGAGGCCAAGCAGTGGCTGTTGGAAATGCCTACCCCAGAAGCGCGTCTGGTGGAACTGGAGGAAATCATCAAACAATTGGCCGATTGAAGCGATGGGCTAGGGAGAATCGGGTTTTTACGCCAAGGAAGTTGGGTGCGATGGAGTAATGTCCCTATAATGAAGCCATGAAAGATGAACTCATGAAAAACGATATAGCCTCATACATTGCCGCGGTTGGGCGAAACGCACGCGAGTCCTCGCGAATCATTGGCAGCGCCACGTCGGCGAGTAAGTCCGACGCACTCAAACAGATCGCCGCTGCGGTCGACGGTGCGCGGGCCGCGATTCGTGAAGCAAACGCCAAAGACATGGCGGCAGCGGAGCACAACGGAATTGATCAACCGCTGATTGATCGTTTGTTGTTGAACGATAAAGGCATAGATCAAATGATCGAAGGCATTCTGCAGGTTGATGCCTTAAAAGATCCGGTGGGAGAAATGAGCGATTTCAGTTATCGCCCGACAGGCATCCAAATCGGAAAAATGCGAGTTCCGCTGGGGGTGATCGCCATGATTTACGAGTCACGGCCCAATGTGACAGTAGACGCAGCCAGCCTCTCATTGAAATCCGGTAACGCCTGCATCTTGCGCGGTGGCTCAGAAGCCTTCCATTCGAATCAAGCCATTGCGGCCTGTGTCACTCAAGGCCTGGTCTCAGCAAACTTGCCTGCCACCACCGTGCAGTTGCTCAACACCACGGATCGGGCGGCGGTAGGTGAATTGCTGAAAATGCACGAGTACGTCGACGTGATCGTGCCTCGTGGCGGCAAAGGACTGATCGAGCGCATCAGTAGTGAGTCGAGAATTCCTGTGATCAAACACTTGGATGGTATCTGCCACGTCTACATCGACTCCGATGCGGATCCAGAAATGGCCATATCCATCGCCTTCAATTCCAAGGTCGAAAAACTCGCAGTATGCAACGCGCTGGAAACGCTGCTGATTCATGCTGATGCGGCGCAACGCGTTTTGGGTCCGCTGGCTGCTCAGTTGAGCGATGCAGGGATCGAGCTGCGCGGCTGTGAACGGGCTCAAGACATGGTTGCGATGAATCCGGCCACCGAAGCCGATTGGGGTGAAGAATATCTAGGGCCCATTTTATCGATTCGCATTGTCGATGATATGCCTCAGGCGATTGCACACATCAACGACTATGGTTCGCAACACACAGACGTGATCGTTACCGAGAATTACACCAAGTCGCGTGCGTTCATCACTCAGGTGGATTCTGCGTCGGTCATGGTGAATGCCTCGACCCAGTTTGCTGATGGATTCGAGTACGGTCTCGGCGCGGAGGTGGGTATTTCTACCGATAAAATTCACGCTCGAGGTCCGGTAGGGCTTGAGGGTTTAACCTCGCAAAAATACGTGGTCCTGGGTCACGGTGAGATTCGTCATCGCTAGAGGCTTCGCGAGCAGTGGTCCTTTTGGGGTGGTTTCGTGAGAATCGGTCTTTATGGCGGAACCTTTGACCCGGTGCATCTGGGGCATGTACACGCGGCGCAAAGTGTCCAGCAGCATCTCAACCTGGATCGCGTCCATATGATTTTGTCGGCTCGACCAAGCCATCGCGATCAGCCGCAAACCCCAAATGATCATCGGTGGGAGATGTTGCAACTTGCCTGTGCTGAGCACGAGAAGCTGCTGGCGGACGATACCGAGTTGCGTCGCCCCGGCAAATCCTACGCTGTCGATACGTTGCGCGCATTCAGGCAACAAAACCCCGACGCACAGCTGTGCTGGATACTGGGTATGGATTCCTATCGAACGCTGCCGACTTGGCAGAATTGGCGCGAGCTGCTGCAGTATGGGCACCTGGTAGTGTTGCATCGCCCGGGGCCAATCGCCGAGTCTGATATTGACCCGGTGCTGAACGCGTTTGAACAAAGACATCGAGCGGAATCCATTGATTTCGCTCCGGCGGGCAAAATCGCGTTCCTGTCGTTACCGATGATGGCTGTTTCGGCCTCACAGATACGCTGCCGCCGGTCCGCAGGCGAAAGCGATCAAGCATTGTTGGATCCTCTTGTATGGTCCTACATCAATCAGCATCAGCTGTACCTAACCCAGGAGGGATAACTTGAAACCAAGTGAGCTGCGGGATCATATTGTTGCCGCGTTGGAAGATTTGAAGGGCGTTAATATTTTGACCCTGGATGTCGCCGCCTTAACCCCGATGACCGACCACATGATTTTGGTCACGGGAACCTCAAATCGCCATGTGAAAGCCTTGGTCGATACGGCCAATGAGTCGGCAAAAGCCATCGGTCGGCAACCGCTGGGCATTGAAGGAAGAGAAAGCTACGACTGGGTATTGGTTGATCTGGCAGATGTGATTGTTCACGTCATGAACGAAGAGGCCCGAGGGTTTTATGAGTTGGAGCGCCTTTGGTCTGACCTGGATGAAACGGAAGAGGTATCAGGCGAACCCGACGCCGCAGAAAGCACGAGCCATGAAGTCGAGCAGTAATACTGCGTTTGGTATATCGCGATGAAGCTGCGCGTCCTTTCTGTCGGCAGCAGGTGTCCGGGTTGGATTCGTCAAGGCTTCGATGAGTACGCCAAGCGGCTGCCCAGAGAGATGCCGCTGACTTTGACCGAGGTTCCTGCACCGCGACATCACCAAGACAGCGCCAAGGTGGACGAGTATGAAGCGAAAAAAATCTCCGAGAAAATCAGTTCGTCGGATTGGGTTGTTGCCATGGACGAGGCGGGTCGACAATTAGACAGCAAGGGGGTTTCCGCCGAGCTAAACCGTTGGCGCGACATGGGTAAGGATATCGTGTTCTTGATCGGAGGCGCGAACGGGTTGAGTCCAGAGTTGCTGAGTCGGGCTGATCAGTGTCTGTCACTCTCGGCACTGACCTTCCCTCATTACATGGTTCGCGTGTTACTTGCCGAGAGTTTGTATCGCGCCTGGACGATCAGTATCGGCCACCCTTACCATCGGGAATGATCTCCACGAAAGCTCCATTATCTGAATAAAATCAAAGGTCTATCATAAATTGCCCGGGTCGATAGGCCCTTGGGAATGAATCGGTCAACACCTGGCTACTAAAGCGGGGTAGAAGAGGAAAATTTTGGCGTTCGAACGCTCCATAAAAGATCAAAGCCGAGAGGTTGAGCTGTTTACTGGTCGTGCGATTACGCTCTTTGTAGTGGTCGTTCTGCTGATGGGTGTGCTCATGCTCAGATTGCTCGAGCTGCAATTGTGGAACTATGATACCTACGCCAGTCGCTCAGACGACAACCGCATGCGAGTGCAAACTCTGGCGCCGGCCCGAGGCATGATCTTCGACCGCAACGGCCGGTTGTTGGCGGATAATCAAAATGCATCTTCTCTGGCGCTGGTTGCTGACGAAATTTCTGATGTACAAAGCACGCTAGCTGCAGTGTCTCGTGTACTGTCGCTCTCTGAGGCTCAAGAAGAAGAAATGTTAGCGCGCCTGAAGGGTAGCCGGGTATCGGAAGCCTACGTCGTGGTCATTGACTCGTTGAGTGAATCTGAAGTGGCCAGCTTGGCGGTAAATCGGCATGTGCTTCCGGGTGTCTTAGTCGTCAACCGATTGGTGCGCTATTACCCGTACGGTGAAATTGCCGCGCATGCGGTCGGTTCTGTGCGGCGCATGACGCATGACGATCAGCGCGATGTTGATCCAGTGCAATACAGCGCAACGCAGTTTATCGGCAAGCGCGGTGTTGAGGCGTTTTATGAAGAACAGCTTCACGGTTCTGTGGGTTATCAAAAAGCCGAGACCGACGCCTTCGGCAGGGTGAGACAAACCCTGGATGTTCAAAGCCCTTCGGCTGGTAAGGACATACGCCTGCATCTGGACATAGAGTTACAAAAAGCCAGCGTCGAAGCGCTTTCTGGACGTCGTGGTGCCATCGTGGCGCTTGATCCCCGCAGCGGTGGTGTTCTATCGATGGTCAGTTTGCCTGCCTACGACCCGAATATTTTCGTCACCGGCATGAGCGAATCGGCCTTTTCCGCCCTCAGTTCATCCCGATACGTCCCGCTATTCAATCGAGCAACCAATGGCCAGTATGCCCCGGGTTCAACGTTCAAACCCATTGTAGGCCTGTCCGGTATCGCCAATGGGCGTATCGGATGGGAAGATGAGATTGAAGACCGGGGTGCGTTCCAGTTGCCCGGACAGGAGCGGGTCTATCGAGATTGGTCCTGGACAAAGGACAATTCCGGCGGTCAGGGCATGGTCGACTTGCGGCGCGCCATTTATCGATCCTCCAACGTCTATTTTTACGATCTCGCCAGTCGGCTACCGATTAGAAATCTGGTCGATTTTGCGGCGGAGTTTGGTTTGGGGCGTAATCTGGCCTTAGATATCCCATCGGCCAGCGAGGGGTTGCTGCCGGACCCGGTCTGGAAACAAGGTGCCAAGGGCTTGCCGTGGTATCCCGGTGATTCCGTGAACATGGGCATCGGTCAAGGCGATTTGTTGGCCACCCCTATGCAGATGGCTGTCGTGGCGGCTACCTTGGCAAATCGTGGCGGCCGCGTGGCGCCGCGAATGCTGCACAGTGTCCACGACGGGTCAGACTTATCCTTGCGAACAAAGGCGCCGGCCAAACTGCCCCGAGTCGGAGTGGAAAAGGTGCGTGCCGACGATTGGGAAAAAATGGTGAAATCAATGGAGGATGTCGTCCACCGCGGGAATCAGGGCTTTCGCGGCAACGGCACGGCTTGGGCCTATATTGGACGCGATATTGAGTATCGTATGGCGGGCAAGTCCGGTACCGCCCAAGTGGTGGAAATTTCCCAAGGCGAGGTCTATGACGAGGAAGCATTGTCAGAATTTGACCGCAAGCATGCTTGGTTTATTGCCTTTGCACCGGTAGACAATCCCACCATCGCGCTGGCTGTGCTGGTGGAAAACGGCGGCGGTGGCAGTTCTGTTGCTGCTCCGGTTGCACGGGCGGTAATCGATGCGCATATGGAGCAGCAGCGAGCCCTCAGCCAGCGCCAACAAGGCAATGGCCAGCTCGATGTGGCGATTCTGCGGTGAGCGAAAATGAGTAATACCGACTTTCAGCGTACCTTACCCGCTCAGGAGCTATCCGCTACTCGATTCTCACGCTGGTATGACCGTTTGCATGTGGATCCGCTCTTGGTGATGTTACTGACCGTCGTTATTGGCTTCGGTCTGGTGGTGTTGCGCAGTGCCGTCGGCGGCAATGAACCACTCTACGAAGCACAGTTGCAGCGGATAGGCGTCGCCTATATCGCGTTGATTGTGGCAGCGCAGATCCCCCCGCATTTTTATCTGCGCATGGCACCGCTGATCTATTTGCTTGGGCTGCTGTTTTTGGTCTTCGTCCTGTTCTTTGGCGTGCTCGTTAAAGGATCCCAACGCTGGCTGGATATCCCCGGCCTGTTCCGGTTTCAGCCATCGGAGCTGATGAAGTTAGCGGTGCCGATGGCGGTCGCTTGGTATCTGCAGAAGCGCAGCCTGCCACCGTCAATGAAGTACACGTCGGTATGCCTTTGCATTGTTGCACTACCGGCCTTTTTGATCGGCAGGCAGCCGGATTTGGGTACCAGTATTTTAGTATTTGGTGCTGGTTTTTCCGTACTCCTGTTGGCGGGACTCTCATGGCGCTGGGTGGTTTGGGCCGGCGTTGCGGTTGCCGCTGCGGCCCCGCTGATTTGGCAGTTCGTGCTTGAAGGCTATCAGCGTCAGCGAATCTTGACGTTGTTCGACCCCCAGAGCGATCCCTTGGGCGCCGGCTGGAACATTATCCAATCCACAACGGCCATTGGCTCAGGGGGCCTTTTTGGCAAGGGTTTGTTCCAAGGCAGCCAAAGCTATTTGGAGTTCTTACCCGAAGCGCGAACCGATTTTATTGTCGCCGTGCTGGGCGAAGAGCTTGGATTCGTCGGTGTCGCGTTTTTGTTGTTCATGTACTTATTGATCATAGCGCGTGGCCTTTGGCTGGCGTCGCAGGCAGGCAGTACGTTTGGTCGTTTGCTCGCCGGTGCATTTGTACTCACGTTTTTTGTCTACGTGTTTGTCAATGTCGCCATGGTAAGCGGAATTTTACCCGTTGTTGGTGTGCCCCTACCCTTGGTCAGTTATGGTGGCACCTCTGCAATTACGTTGATGGCTGGGTTCGGTGTCATCATGTCCGTTCGAACACATAAGGCGTGGTAACGTTATGCTGGATACTTTAGGTCGGTGTTACATCGCGTGCTGGCGTTTTATCGTCACAGGTTTTGTTTGTGGCGCGGGCGCGCTTTGGGCTCCTGCGAGCCTCGCCAATGAGCCCTATGTCGAGCGTCCAGAGGTGCAGGCCTACATTGACGAGCTGGTGCAAACACATCAGTTTTCGCGCGCAGCATTGGAAGAGGTTTTCTCCCAATCCAATCGGCAAGATCGCATTATCGAACTGATGTCCCGGCCAGCGGAGCGTCGCCTGGTGTGGCATGAGTATCGAAAAATTCTGGTGGACGAGCCAAGAATCAGCCAAGGAGTGACCTTTTGGCGAGACAACCGAGCAGCCCTTGAGCGGGCTGAGACAATCTATGGCGTGCCGCCAGAGATCATCGTGGCCATTATCGGTGTTGAAACCCGGTACGGGCGAGTAACGGGGAATTTTGGTGTTGTTGATGCGCTGAGTACCCTTGCGTTCGACTACCCGCCCCGCGCGAAATTTTTTCGGGGCCAACTAACCCAACACTTCCTGTTGTCCAGAGAAGAAGGTAAGGACCCGCTCAGTATGAAAGGCTCCTATGCAGGTGCCATGGGTTACGGTCAATTTATCCCGTCGAGCTATCGAAGCTACGCGGTGGATTTCGATGGCGATGGAGTTCGCGATATCTGGAGCAATAAAACCGACGCCATTGGCAGTGTTGCAAACTACTTCGCCGAGAATGGCTGGCGTGGACAGCACGGTGTCGTCGAGCGCGTGAGCCTAGCGGCGGAAAACCCAGAGCTGACGTCCTTGGCCAACATCGCGCTAAAGCCGACGCGCACGGTCGCACAATGGCGGGAATTGGGTGTGCAGGTAAGCGCTGAACAGCCGGCGAATCGCATTGCAACGCTGATGCGCATGCAGCAACCTGAGTCCGCGGAATATTGGCTGGGATTCGAAGACTTTTATGCCATTACCCGATACAACCACAGTCGACTCTACGCCATGGCGGTATATCAACTCAGCCAAGCGATTAGTGAACGCCGAAAGAACTGAAGTCAGCCCTAGATGATTGCACTGGTACGCCACTATCCCAAGTTCGGGCAGAAGGTTTTTCTGCTCGTTGTTGCCGCACTGCTATGGAGTTGCGCTGGTGTGCCGGTGCCGCAACCCCCAACGGGAACAGGACCGGATCGAGCCCCAGCGGTCAGCCGGGCTGAACTGGTACGCCTGAGTCAATTACCCGACCCCAAGGTTACTGCGCTGCAGAAAAGCGCCACAGGGAACGGCCCTGAATACGTGGTCTGGGGCAAAACCTATCGTGTGGAGCCGTCGGCCGAAGGCTATCGAGAAGACGGCGTATCGTCCTGGTACGGGGCCAAGTTTCATGGCCGCCGGACATCCAGCGGCGAACCCTTTGATATGTACCAGCTTACGGCCGCCCACCGTTCACTGCCCATTCCCGTATTTGCCAGAGTGACGAACTTGCGTAACGGCTTGAGTACTATTGTAAAAATTAACGATCGGGGACCCTTTCACGAAGATCGGATTATCGATTTGTCCTATGCCGCTGCAGTGAAGCTGGATTTTCACAACTCGGGTACTGCTCGCGTTCGTGTCGAAGCGCTGACGGAAGCTGCTCCGGCAAAGAACGAGCGGCCTAACGACACCTACTTTTTGCACGCCGGGCTTTTTGAGACGGCTGAACAAGCTCAGCAAGCCTTGCAGAATTTGATTGCGGTGGAGCCGTTGTCGGCTCAAATCATTGCCCGAGGCCAAGGTGGATTTGGGCTTCGTTTGGGGCCGTTCACTGCGGCAGCCGAGCGTCAGCGTTTCGAGGCCTTGCTGATTGCCCTTGATATTGGATTGCCCACCTTAGTGCCCGGGCGCTAGTATTCTCATCTTTCGACGGAAACAGATTTTTTATGTTACGAATTGGTATTGCTCTTTTTGCTTTGACGTTAGTGTTTCCCACGGTCCATGCCGCTAACTCAATCCCACTTCTTCCGCCGCCGAAACTGGAAGCCAGTTCGTATCTGCTAATCGATGCGCAGACCAGCAAGGTGCTGGTAGAGCACGATGCTCACGAGAAAAATGCGCCGGCCAGTCTGACAAAAATCATGACGGGCTATGTGGTCGAGGAGGAACTGCGACGCGGACGCCTCGACGTTGACGAAGAGGTGCCGATTAGCGTCAAGGCGTGGCGCACCGGCGGATCGAAAATGTTTATTCGGGAAGGTACCCGCGTAAAAGTGTCTGATCTGCTCAAAGGGGTGATCATTCAGTCCGGGAACGACGCCAGCGTCGCCTTGGCAGAGCATATCGCTGGCAGCGAAGACCAGTTTGCTGAATTGATGAATCAGCAAGCCGAGTTGCTGGGCATGAAAAATTCCCAATTCCGCAACGCCACCGGATTGCCAGATGAAGCGCATTACAGCACGGCTACGGACCTCGCCTTATTGACCCAGGCGCTGATCGTAAACCACCCTGACCAGTACGAGCTGTACTCCCAGCGCAGCTATACCTTCAATAACATTGAGCAACCCAACCGCAATCGCCTGCTGTGGCGAGACCGTTCTGTTGATGGGGTGAAGACAGGCTTTACCAACGCGGCAGGGTACTGCTTGGTGGCTTCAGCAGAGCGTAATGGTATGCGCTTGATCAGCGTGGTCCTCGGCACAGACAGCGATGAGGCGCGCATGCGTGAGAGTCAAAAACTGCTGTCGTATGGGTTCCGGAATTTTGAAACAAAAACCTTGTACGAACCGGACAACACGTTGCAGGAGCAGCCCATCTACTTCGGTACCGTGGAATCGTTGCCCATGGGCGTTGCTGAAGACGTGGTGTTGACCTTTCCCAAGGGGTATTACCAAGACATTGAAGCCTCGTTAAGCGTGCCCGCATACTTTGAAGCGCCGGTGAAAAAAGGCGATGAGCTAGGCACTGTGGAACTCCGATTGGGCGATGAGGTGATCTACACGGGTAGTCTGGTGGCGCAGATTGACGTAGAAGAGTCCGGTATTTTTTCGCAGTTTGGTGACTACATTTACCTGATGTTCGACCAGCCAGACGCGAATGAGTGACGAACCTCTGATCGAGTTCCCCTGTCGCTATCCGATAAAAATTATCGTGGTGACCGGTGAGCGCAACGTTGCAGAGACGATTGAAATCGTACGTCGTCACTCCCCTAAGGTGTCGCCAGATGACATCAACAGCCGTCACAGCCGGGGCGAAAAATTTGTTTCGCTGCGGGTGAACCTGTGGGCAGAAGGCGAAGAGCATTTGAAAACGCTGTATCAAGAGCTGCTCGATCATCAGGCTGTGCGCATCATTTTGTGATGGACGGACTGTGATGGACGGACTGTGATGAAGGGACGGCGATGAAAGGACAGTGGTGAACGACATCGATAACAGTGCCTGTGTATCTATCAAGGATCTGGGAGTATCCGATTACCGTGCCGTGTTCGCCGACATGCAGGCGTATACCCGCAGTCGCACATCGATATCCGCAGACCAGATTTGGTTCACAGAACACGCGCCGGTGTTTACCCAGGGCCAGGCCGGCAAGCCCGAGCATGTGCTGGCTCCCGGCGATATTCCGGTCATTCAATCTGACAGAGGTGGTCAAGTGACTTATCACGGGCCAGGGCAAATCACCGCCTATTTGCTGCTGGATCTGCGCAAGAGAAAGATGGGGGTCCGGGACCTGGTCTCGGGTATTGAAAGTTCGCTGCAGCGCCTGCTGACACTCAATGACATACCCAGCGAGCTGCGCCCGGGTGCACCCGGGGTGTACGTTGGCCCGCAGAAAATTGCGCAGCTTGGCTTGCGCGTCAGTAAGGGCTGCAGTTATCACGGGCTGAGTTTGAACGTCGATATGGACTTAGAGCCCTTTAGCCGGATCAACCCCTGCGGTTTGTTGAATACCACCGTGACGCATATGGCGGCATTCAGAGCGGTTGAGGTAGGCGAGGTGAAGCGGCAGCTTCTGGACTGCCTAGCATCAGAGCTTAGGTTACCTCTGGCGGATTAGCACAGATCGGGCAGCCGGGTTTTTTGCTTAAGCCGATGCGACGCCATTCGGCAAACTTGGCGTCAAAGAACAACACGGTGCCGACCAAGCTTTCGCCAATCCCGGTCAGACTCTTGATCGCTTCCAACGCCTGCATGGAACCAATGACCCCCACTAAGGGCGAGATGACGCCATTTTCCGCGCAGTTCAATTGGTCATCGAGCTGGGTGTCGGGATACAGGCATTGATAGCAGGGTGAGTCGTGCCGATTGGCATCAAAGATGCTGATATGACCTTCCCAACGAACAGCCGCACCGCTCACTAGGGGCGTACGTCGTTGCCAGCAGATGCGATTGAGTAAAAATCGTGTTTCCGCATTGTCAGTGGCGTCGATCACCAGATCAACGCCAGCAATGTGGCGGCCCAGAGTCTCTGCATCCAAGCGACGGTTGATGGTATGGCAGACCGTGGAGGGGTTTAGCGCCAATACCGACTCAGCGGCAGAGGCTGCTTTGCTGCGGCCAATGTCTGCGTGGCCATGAGCAATTTGACGCTGGAGGTTGGAGCTGTCCACTTGATCGTCATCGACAATCGTCAGTTCGCCCACGCCTGCTGCACCCAAGTAGAGTGCGATGGGCGAGCCAAGGCCACCAGCACCGATCAGTAAAACCTTCGACTGCAGTAGTCTTTCCTGACCGGCGACGTCAAAGTCCGGCAGCATAATGTGTCTGCTGAATTGCAGTAGCTGTGCGTCATTCATGCGCGGATAGTGCCTGATCCGACGGCTTTTGACCCCAGGTAACACGCTCGTTGCCACCCAGATCCCGCCGGCTTTGTACGTCGATAAAGCCGTTGTCCGACAGCAGTGATCTTACGGCTGCGGCTTGGTCGTAGCCATGCTCTAGCAACAGCCAGCCATTGGTCTGTAAAAAGGCACCCGCTCCTTCGCAGATTGTGCGTAGATCGGCCAAGCCGTGGTCATTGGCAACTAGGGCGTGTGCCGGCTCTGCCCCGAGCAAGCTAAGGTGCGGGTCGGTCGGTGCGATGTAGGGCGGATTGCTCACGATCAAATCGTAGCGCTGAGAGATATTTTCGAACCAATCGCTGTGATGAAAGGTTACCGGTAGCTTGAGTGAGCGGCTGTTTTCGCGCGCAACGGTAAGGCTGTCTAGACTGCGGTCGCAAGCATGCACCTCTGCCTCTGGACGTTCACTGGCAAGTGCCAATGCAATGGCACCGCTCCCGGTGCCGAGATCCAGTAGTGTGAGTGCGGCGCCTGTAGCAGGCGAGGGGTCCCGTTGATTCATGCATGCCAGCGCCTGCTCCACGAGGGTTTCGGTATCGGGCCTTGGCACCAGTACCCGATGGTCAACGGTCAGGCTGAGTCCCCAAAATTCCTGATTGCCGCACAGATAGGCGACAGGAACATGCTTGTAGAGTTGTTCGCTCCAATGTGCCAGTTGATCAAGCTCGGGCCGGGTTAACCCTCGATCCGGATGGGTTAAAATATAGGCCCGCGAGCAGTCGAGTATGTGACAGAGGGCGAGCTCTAGATCGAACCGCGCCAGCGTTCCATGAAGCCGCAGCCAGCTGGCTACCGTTGCGTTGAGGCTGTGATCAACCATCGGCCAGATGTTGTAGTTGATCCGCCTGATGCTCGCGCACCAAGGGTTCGACCACCGAAGCCAAATCGCCTTCGATCACCTCGTCCAGTTTGTACAGCGTCAAATTGATGCGGTGGTCGGTGACACGACCTTGCGGAAAATTATAGGTGCGTATGCGCTCTGAACGATCGCCTGAGCCAACCAGCTGCCGTCTGTTGGCGGCTTGTTCGTCCTGTTGCTTTGTCTGGGCAGCATCCAGCAGTCGCGCTTTCAGCAGCGACATGGCTCGGGCGCGATTTTTGTGCTGTGAACGTTCGTCCTGACATTCGACAACGGTACCCGTGGGTAAGTGCGTCAGACGGATCGCAGAATCGGTTTTGTTTACGTGCTGTCCGCCTGCTCCCGATGCCCGGTAGGTGTCCTCACGAATGTCTTTTTTCTCAATTTCTATTTCACCAATGGCGTCAACTTCGGGCATGACGGCAACGGTGCAGGCAGATGTATGGACTCTGCCTTGAGATTCGGTTTCGGGGACCCGCTGCACGCGGTGCGCACCAGATTCAAATTTAAGCTGGCTGTAGACGTCCTTGCCCTCGATGCGGGTGATGACTTCTTTAAAGCCACCATGTTCGCCGGGCCGTTCGTTCATGATCTCGACTCGCCAGCCTTTTTGCTCGGCGAATTTGGTGTACATACGAAATAGGTCGCCGGAGAAAATGGCGGCCTCATCGCCGCCGGTGCCCGCCCGAATTTCCAGAAAGACATTGGATTGGTCGTTGGGATCCTTGGGCAGCAGTAGCGTTTGCAGCTCGTCAGTCAACCTATCCAGTTGAGCCTTGCAGTCAGCAATATCTTGCTGGGCCAGCTCACGCATCTCCGGGTCGTCTTCTTCGAGTAGCAGCTCGTTATCAGAAATATTGTGTTCCAACTGAGTTGCTTTCTGAAAGCAAAGGACCACAGGCTCAACCTCTGCATACTCTTTGGACAGCGCCGTAAATCGCTCGCGGTCAGCCATGATCTCAGCATCGGATAATAGAGCGGCGACTTCTTCGAATCGGTCTTGCAAGCTTTCCAGCTTGGCCATCATGGTTTCAGTCAGCAGCACTAAGATTCCTTGCGTTCATTCGAGTGGTTGTCGCTCGTGCCGTCTTTGGCAGTACCGTGTTTCAGACCATAGGCTTCTTGAATGAAGTCGAGGCGGTCTGTGCGCCCTTCAGCACTGGCGTTTCTTATCGCTGCAGTGGTGGGGTGAATCAGTTTGTTGGTTAGGCCATTAGCGAGTTTTAGCAGGGTGTCTTTCGGATCAGCGCCGTTTGCCAAGGACTTCATTGCGCGGTCCAACTCGTCGTCGCGAAGTTGCTCTGCTTGTTGGCGAAAGCCTTGCAGCAAACCTTGGCCCTGCTGCACTCGACGCTCGCGCTGATACGCCTCGGCACCGAGATCGACAAGATTCTCTGCGCCAGTGGCAGCCTGCAGGCGACGGGTCTTATTCACCTCAACAATCTGCGTCAAATCATCAATGGTGTAGAGATAGACGTCGGGCAATTCACCCACGCCGGCCTCGATGTCTCTTGGCACCGCGATGTCGACCATAAACATCGGGCGACGCTTTCGCTCTCGAATGGCCTGTTCAACGGTACCCTTGCCCAGCACGGGCAAGGTGCTACCCGTGGACGCAATGACCATATCGAATTCCCATAAGACATTGGCAACATCCGACAATTGGATGGCATCCGCGCCTAGGGTTGCTGCTAGCGTTTGCGCGTTTGCCAACGTTCGGTTGGCGATGGTCAAGTCGGTGACGCCCCTACTGCGCAGGTGCTCGCCCACCAACGCGACGGTTTCGCCGGCTCCCAGCAGCAAGGCCCGCTTGCCAGGTAGATCGCTGAATAGCTGCGCAGCTAAGGATACGGCTGCGTAGGCTACGGAAATCGGGTTGCGGCCAATATCGGTCTGGGTGCGTACCTGTTTGGCGGTTTGTAAGGTCATGCGCGACAGCAGATTCAGTTCCGGCCCACTGGTACCGTGTTCCTTGGCCAAGGCGAAAGCTGATTTAATCTGGCCCATGATCTGCGGCTCGCCCAGCATCTGAGAATCCAGTCCGGCAGCGACGCGAATGGAGTGGCGGGCCGCATCGTGATCCCAGTATTGATAGCTTGCGCCTTGCAACTCGTTCAGATGAACGTCACGGCGTTGGGATAACCAGCTCTCTAGGTCGTCGGCACAATCGTTGTTGGCCGCGCAATACAGCTCTGTACGGTTACAGGTCGATACAATGGCGGCTTCCTGAATCTGCGGAATGTCCAGCGTTAGCTCGCGCAGGGCATTGCCCAGACTGTCTTCCGGGAAAGCCACGCGCTCCCTCAGTTCCAAGGGGGCCGTGCGATAGTTGAGGCCGTATGCCAGTATGCTCATGAACCGCTTAGCGACACGAAAATTAGGATGCCGCATGATAGCAGAAGTCGACGGAACTCAGCAGGCGCACTGAGGCAGTTAACGAACATGATGAATTTGCTGATTAACCGGGATGCGGCGGGGTGCGGGCGGGTCCTGAAGGGCGCTCGGCAGGGCATTGCTGCCTTAATCTTTTTTCTTTGCATGGCTTCTGGGTGTGTTTCTACACCGCCAGTGCAGACGCTGGCCTATTCGGTATCTGGCAAGGTCCGTATCAACGCACCTGCAGGCGATCAGGTACTGCGGTTTCGGTGGCGACAGGCAGACGGATACTTTGATGTTTGGTTGTGGGGGGCGTTAGGCGTCGGGCGTACACATTTGCAAGGCACCCAGGAAGTGCTGACGATAACGGCCCCGCAGCAGCCTGTGATCACCGGGCCCGCAGGGCAGCTGATGCAGGATCGCCTGGGTTGGGCGTTGCCGCTAGACGCCCTAGGTGCCTGGTTGGCGGGCAGCCCGGCACCGTCTTTGTCCGTGTCTTCTACGACCGCCGGTGCAGATGGCCAGCTGCAACGAATTGTTCAGGCCGACTGGACAATTACCTTTGCCGATCACAGGCAAGTTGACGGCCAGTGGCGACCTGAGCGGATTGTCATTCAGGGTAGGGGCATAACGCTTTATGTTTCGATCCGTCATCCAAGGGCGGTAATGTCATAAAGAAGTTTGACACTGCTCAATCCGATCAGGACAATAGCGCGCTCGAAAATCGTCGCCTGAATGTGAAGACTGCGCTGGGAAAGTGTCGTCTAGGCAGGGGGCGAAAACGATTTTTTACGGACAGCCGGCTGCTCGGCGAGAAAGGCAGCCGAGCAGTGAAGAGTCAAGACAGTTTCTGTTGTCAGACAAATGGGGTGTCGCCAAGCGGTAAGGCACCGGGTTTTGATCCCGGCATGCGCAGGTTCGAATCCTGCCACCCCAGCCATCTTTTGATTACGCAGCCATCGTCACTTGGGGTTCCTAGAGAACATGCAGAGTTATTCTATAAATCTTGGGAGAGCGTGAATGGCCAACCTGATGCTTTTCTCCGGTGACTCGAATAAAGCCCTCGCTCAGCGTGTGGCAGATCAGCTGCACCTAGATCTTGGCAACATGGATGTGGGCCGCTTCAGTGATGGAGAAGTGACGGTCGAAATCCATGAGAACGTGCGAGGCAAAGACGTATTCCTCATGCAGTCCACGTGCGCGCCAACCAACGATAATTTGATGGAACTGCTGATCATGGCGGACGCCATGCACCGGGCATCAGCCCAGCGCGTCACGGCAGTGGTGCCGTACTACGGTTATGCCCGCCAGGATCGCCGGCCTCGTTCCGCTCGTGTCGCGATCAGTGCAAAGGTGGTGGCTGACATGATCAGCACGGTAGGTATCGACCGCATTCTCACCGTTGATTTGCACGCGGATCAAATTCAGGGTTTCTTCAACATGCCGGTGGACAATATTTACGGCTCACCGGTGTTGGTCGACCACATAGCCGCCCAGCGCTACACGAACCCAATTGTTGTCTCGCCGGACGTGGGCGGCGTTGTGCGGGCAAGGGCCATCGCAAAGCAAATCGATGATTTGGATTTGGCGATTATTGATAAGCGTCGCCCCCAAGCGAATGTCACGAAAGTGATGAACGTGATTGGTGATGTAAGCGGTAAGACCTGCATTATGGTTGACGACATCGTTGATACGGCGGGAACCTTATGCACGGCTGCCGAAGCATTGAAAGACGAGGGCGCTTCTGCCGTGGTGTGCTACATCACCCACGCTGTTTTTTCCGGGCCCGCAATTGAGCGAATACAAAATTCTCATATTGATCGAATGGTGGTTACCGATACCATTCCTTTGTCGCCAGCCGCTCAAGGCTGCGAAAAAATTCACCAGCTGAGTTTGGACCGTTTGTTAGCGGAATCCATTCGGCGAGTGAGCAATGAAGAATCCATCAGCGCGATGTTTCGTTAGAAACGTCGAACTTTCGGAGAAAAAGTTCCTGGGCCGGTCGCAAGCCCAGGAAACAAGTCATTACTTTGGAGAAACGATATGTCAGACACAATCGAACTGACTGCAGAAATCCGAACGACGGTAGGGAAGGGTGCGAGCCGCCGCCTACGACGTTTGGAAGATAAGGTACCCGCCATTATTTATGGTGGTGAAGGGGAAGCGCAGATGCTGACCCTGTCCGCAAACGAACTGTCGAAAGCCATGCAGATCGAAGCGTTCTATTCCCAGATTCTGAGCTTGTCCGTTGCCGGTAAGGCCGAGCAAGCGGTGGTTCGGGATGTTCAGCGCAACCCGGCGAATGAGCGTGTTCAACACGTAGATTTTCAGCGCGTACGCGCAGACCGGGAAATCAACGTCAACGTGCCATTGCACTTCATCAACGAAGAAGCCTGTGTGGGCGTCAAGATGCAGGCCGGTACCCTGACCAAGACCCTCGTCGAGGTGGAAGTTTCCTGCTTGCCCGCGAATCTACCGGAATACATCGAAGTCGATATGCTCGAGGTTGAATCCGGTACTTCTGTGCATCTGAGTGACTTGAACATTGGTGAAGGCGTTAGCATCGTTGCACTGGCCTTCGGCAGCGATCGGGACATTCCAGTTGCCAGTGTCACGGCCAAGCGTGGCGGTGGTGCAGACGTGGAAGATGAGGATACCCCAGAAGCAGACGCTCCCGCCGCTGATGGCGCGGAAGAAGCGTCCGACGCCTAACGGCATCGGTTGCCAGTGCCTACTGCACTGAAATTGATTGCGGGCCTGGGTAATCCCGGTCCGCAATACGAGCGTACCCGGCATAACGTCGGTGCGGATTGGGTCAGAGAACTGGCTCGCGAATATCAAATTCCCTTGGCGCTTGACAGCAAATTCAAAGCTGAAATAGGGCGCGGGACGATTCTGGGTCATGATCTGCGGCTGATGATCCCAATTACGTATATGAACAACAGTGGTGAGGCGGTCGGCGCAGTAGCGCAGTTTTATAAGTTGTCCCCCCAAGAGATTCTGATCGCGCACGATGAAGTGGCTTTCGAGCCCGGTGTGGTGAAGCTGAAAAACGGTGGCGGTGAAAATGGCCACAATGGCTTGAAGAGCGTGCGCGCTCGGCTGGCCAATCAGGACGGCTATAACCGCTTGCGTATCGGGGTAGGCCATCCGGGCAACAAGACGCTAGTCAATGCTTACTTAACACAGCAAACGCCGACTCAGGCCGAGCGCGAAGCCGTCGCGGCGGCGGGTGATTTACCTCAGGCTGTTCTTGGGGACCTGCTCGCGGGAGATTGGCAAAGCGCGATGACCGCCTTGCATACGCCCGAACAAACAGAGAACTCACCGGATGCGCCTTCCAGCAGTTCATCGGTGATTCAGAAAGACACAAAGGGTTCGAGAGGAGAAAAAGATGGGATTTAACTGTGGCATCGTCGGACTGCCCAACGTTGGTAAGTCGACGCTTTTTAACGCACTGACCCAGGCTGGCATTGACGCGGAAAACTTCCCATTTTGTACCATCGACCCGAATACCGGCATCGTTCCAGTGCCCGATCCTCGGTTGAACCAGCTGAGCGATATCGTGAACCCCCAAAAAGTCATTCCTGCGACCATGGAATTTGTCGACATTGCCGGCTTGGTTGCTGGTGCTTCCAAGGGTGAAGGCTTGGGCAATCAGTTTCTGGCCCATATTCGAGAAACCCAGGCCATTGCTCACGTGGTCCGGTGTTTTGAAGACGACAACGTGATTCACGTATCGAACAAGGTGTCGCCGGCGGATGACATCGAGATCATCAACACCGAACTGGCGCTGGCGGACCTAGAGTCTCTGCAAAAGGGTATGGATCGAGTCAGTCGGGTTGCCAACGCAGGGGACAAGGAAGCCATCGCCAAGGTCGCCTTGCTGCAGCGGGTGGCTCAAGCACTAGAGGCCGGTGATCCTGTGCGCTCAATAGACTTCAGTGTCGAAGAGAAGCGCGACCTGCACGAGTTTCATTTTATCACCGGAAAACCCGTGCTCTACATTGCCAATGTGGCAGAGGACGGTCTTGAGAATAACCCGCTGGTGGATGTTGTGCGTGGCATTGCCGACGCTGAAGGTGCCGAGCTGGTCGTGGTGAGTAACAAGATTGAATCCGAGC
>JBELHZ010000085.1:0-7779 GCA_042091155.1 Gammaproteobacteria bacterium | reverse complement strand
GCTTATCCCGATGTCGGTCTATCTAACCCTCAAGTTGTCCCACGTCATTTTCGCAGTCGCAACCCTCTTGGGTTTCGTCTTGCGAGGTTATTGGATGATCGTGGGATCCAGTTTACTCGACAACAGGGCGACCCGAATTGCTCCCCATCTCATCGACACACTGTTTCTCGCCACCGGCATTGGGATGCTGCTTGCGATCCCGCTAAACCCATTCACTCAACCTTGGTTGGTTGCCAAGTTTGGCGGCCTGGTGTTGTACGTACTGTTTGGCACCCTGGCAATTAAGCGCGGATCAAGCCAAGTCGTTCGCGTCGCCGCATTCATCGCCGCCCTCGCCACATTTGCCTATATCGTCGGCGTGGGTCTGACCCGATCCACTGCGAGTTGGGCCGCATACCCCATGGGTTAGCGACACCAAGACAGGCGACAGGAAACGCGGCAGCACAGCCCAGACACAAAAAAGCCAGGACAGACCTGGCTTTTTTGTGCGTTAGGCCCGGGGCCTAAATCAGCTCCTCCGGCTCGTTCACTCGATAATTGAGGTCATAGCGCGATACCGGCAACTGTCGAACGCGAGTTCCCGTTGCTTGGTAAATCGCATTGGCCAGAGCCGGTGCGATACCCGGCGTGCCAGGTTCACCCGCACCACCCCACGCTTCACCGCTGTTCACGATGTGGGTTTCAATCAAGGGGGCGTCTTGCATGCGTATCACGGGATAATTTTCGAAGGCGCTTTGAGATACGCGACCTTCTTCGATGTTGATCTCTCCATACATGGCCGCGCTCAGGCCGTAGATCACACCGGACTCCATCTGAGCGGTCAGACCGTCTGGCGACACAGCAAAGCCGGGGTCGACGGCCAGAACCACCCGATCAACGGTTACATCACCTCGATCTACCGTCACTTCAACCACTTGGGCGACCAAGGTGCCGAAGGACTCCTGTAAGGAGATACCGCGACCCCGGCCTTCGCCAACAGGTTGGTTCCAGCCTGCTTTTTCCGCCGCCGTGTCCAGCAGCTTGCGGTGACGAGGCTTGTCCGCCAGCAATTCTCGACGCAACAAGTAGGGATCTTTATCCGCGGCTTCAGCAACTTCATCAAAGAAGGCTTCGGTAAAGAATCCATGCTGCGAATGGTCAACACTTCGCCACGCCCCAAACGGCACGTGGGTCGAGCTATCCGTGTAGTGGATATGCTGGGCTGCTACATTGTAGGGAATCACCGGCGCTTCAACGGGCTCGTGCTTCTCGTGATAGATGTTATCCCACGCCACAACCTGACCGTCGCTGTCTAAGGCGGCGCGGAATTGTGACGCTACGCTGGGTCGGTAAAAATCGTGCTGGGTATCTTCTGCACGAGACCAAATCAGTTTCACCGGTACACCGGTGTCTCGAGCGATGCGAGCTGCCTGAATCGACACATCATTTTGCGAACGCCGACCAAAGCCACCGCCCATGAAATGTTGATGTAGGGCAACATCGGCCAGATCCAGATCCAGCGCTGCCGCCACCTCGTGGCGCGCACCCAGCGGGTTCTGGGTTCCGGTCCAAACTTCACACTGACCATTGGTAAAACGCGCCGTTGCATTCATCGGCTCCATGCAGGCGTGGGCCAAGAACGGCACTTCGTATGTCGCTTCGATAACCTGTGCCGCTGAAGCAAATGCGCCGCTCACGTCACCGGCCTCAACATCGGCACTGCTGGTTCCTTCGCTGTAGGCCTTGGCCAAGTCCGTGCGAAACTGCTGCCGAATCGACTCGCTGCTTACCGCATCGTTCTCGGTTGCCGTCCATTGAATGTCTACGGCCTTAACGGCACGTTCAGCAGCCCAGTATCCGGTGGCCACCACTGCAATGGCGTCCCCCAGATCGACCACATGGGTCACGCCCGGCTGCGCCTTGGCGCCTGCCGCATCAAAGGACTTCACCTTGGCACCAAAGACCGGTGCCTGACGGATCGCTGCGTAGTGCATGCCGGGTACCTGAGCGTCCATACCAAACAGTGCTTCGCCGGTCACCTTGGCAGGAATATCGTGTCGCGGCAGATCCGTACCCATCAGCGTGAATTGCTCGGGGCTTTTCAGCGTTGGCTTGTTTGACGGCTCAAATTTTGCCGCGGCGCTGGCCAACTCGGCATAGCTTGCCACGCGATTGGATGCCTGATGAATCACCATGCTGTTTGTCGTGGTCAGCTCCGACTCGGGCACCTGCCAGGTACCCGCCGCAGCCTTGATCATCATATCCCGCGCAGCGGCACCAGCCACTCGCATACCGGCAACGCCGGTTGCTCGAATGCTCAAACTGCCGCCGGTAATTTGTTGTACCAACGCTTTTGCGGCCTGATGCATTGCGCCGTCTACCGTAGCCATCAACGCAGCAGGTATCTCGGCACCCGCCAGCAGGTATCCCTTGCCGAGGGGCCCATTGGCATACTCCTCTTCGGCAGGCGCTTCCACAAAGCCCACGTCTGCCCAGTTGGCGTCCATTTCATCGGCCAGCATTTGTGTGAGCACCGTTTGCGCCCCCTGACCCATTTCACTGTGCGGCACGATGGCTGTGATCTTGCCGGCTTCGTCGATCTTCACCCACATACTCAGCAGTGTGTCACCGTCTTCGGCCACCAGCTCTGCCACTTGGTCACGCCGATCACCTCGACGTAGCGCGACACCGACAATCAGACCACCGCCAGCAAGGGCACCAGCAGAAATAAATCCTCGTCGCGTCCACTTAGCCAACGCCGACTGCTTTGTGGTCACCTCTGTGTTCTGTTGTGCTTGCTCAGACATGCGTTACCTCCTCGGTTGCGGCTTGAGGGTCGAAAACGCCGACCACAGCCTCAGAACCCGCCGCACGCTTAATCGATTTGCGAATACGCTGGTACATGCCACAACGACAGATGTTGCCGGACATCGCCGCATCAATGGCCGCATCGTCGGGATTTGGATTGGTTGCCAGCAAGGCGGCAGCCGACATGATTTGACCAGACTGACAATAGCCACACTGTGGCGCCTGCTCGTCGATCCATGCCTGCTGCAGCGGGTGCAGCTCGCCTTCTGGCGAGGCCAGACCCTCAATGGTCGTGACCTCAGCACCCTGAGCGGCGGCAATCGGCGTCACGCAGGAGCGAATCGCTGCGCCATTTAAATGTACGGTGCAGGCACCACACTGGGCCTGACCACAACCAAACTTTGTGCCGGTGAGGCCTAAATTTTCGCGTATGGCCCACAGCAACGGCATGGTGGGATCCAAATCCAAATTCTGTTCAGTACCGTTTAAACGGAACGTAATCATAGTGATCTTCCTTGTGTCTATTTTTCGCGCCGGTCCGTGACGCTACCGCACCCAATCTACGCAACGCGTCGTCTCGCGTCCGAGCTTAACGCGCGGTATTGCTTTTGCAACTGCCACCCCTTGCTTGGCTACCAGGTATCGACGTTCGGGCGTTTCTTACCCTCACGTTGGGGCTTTGACGGGACGGACTTTAAGCCCCGAACAATCCAGTGCCGGGTGTCTGCCGGGTCAATGACATCGTCTAACTCAAAGTGCGAGGCCATGTTCACTGCCTTACCGCGCTTGTACATATCGGCGACCATCTTTTCATAGGCTGCCGCACGCTCAGCGGGGTCTTCAATGGCCTGCAGCTCCTTGCGATAACCCAGCTTCACGGCCCCTTCCAAGCCCATGCCACCGAATTCGCCAGTGGGCCAAGTCACCGTAAACAGTGTGGACTTGAAACCTCCACCGGCCATGGCCTGAGCCCCCAACCCGTAACCCTTACGAGTCACAATCGTCATCAGCGGTACGTCAATGTTGGCGCTGGTCACGAACATGCGGGCGGCGTGACGCACCACGGCGGTTTTTTCAATTTCCGGTCCGACCATAATCCCAGGACAGTCGCACAAGGACACGATGGGAATATCGAAGGCGTCGCACAGCTGCATAAAACGCGTACCTTTGTCTGCGCCGGGGGCATCGATGGCACCGGACAAGTGCGCGGGATTGTTGGCAATCAATCCCATGGGCCTGCCTTCCACGCGGATAAAGGCGGTGATGATGCCAATTCCCCAATGGGCACGAAGTTCCAGCACGGAACCCACATCGGCAATCCCCTCGATCACCTTGCGCATGTCGTAATACCGCAAGCGATTCTCCGGCACCATAAATCGAAGCTCTCGGGGATCCGGCGCTTCCCAGGTGTCGATAGGCCCCTGGAAATACGACAGATACTGTTTCGCCCGATCCACCGCTTCGGCTTCGTCTGCCACTGCGATGTCCACGACGCCATTGGGTACCTGCACATCCATCGGCCCCACTTCATCTGGCGTGAAAACGCCCAAGCCGCCGCCTTCAATCATGGCCGGCCCACCGATGCCAATGTTGGAACCTTCGGTGGCAATGATCACATCACAGCAGCCAAGCAGTACCGCGTTGCCGGCGAAGCAGCGACCGGTGGTGATACCAACCGTTGGCACCAGACCGGACAATCTAGCGAAATAGGTGAAGGCCAAACAATCAAGGCCCGCGACGCCAGAACCGTCGGTGTCGCCCGGACGCCCGCCGCCACCTTCGGCGAACAAGACCACGGGCAGCTTGAACTGCTCGGCAACCTCGAACAGACGATCTTTTTTGTCGTGATTTTTCATGCCTTGGGTGCCGGCCAGCACCATGTAGTCATAGGACATGATCATGGCTCGACTTTGGTCTTCGGCGAACAGATCGCCGTTGATTTGGCCAAGCCCAGCCACCATGCCGTCGCCTGTGGTGTTCTTAATCAAGTCTTCCATGGATCGCCGCCGACGCTGACCGGCCACGACCACAGACCCGTACTCGACAAAGGTGCCCTCGTCGCACAAATCTGCAACATTTTCTCGCGCCGTTCGACGCCCGGTCTTGTAGCGCTTGGCCACGGCTTCCGGGCGGTTTTCATCCAAACCCGCGCCTTTGCGATCAAAGACTTCTTGCAGATCCGGGCGTATGTAGTCGAGATCAAGCGCTTCCGATTCGTCTTCGTCCGCAGCCGCCACGTCTTGCTTGCGCAGCACAATCAATGGATGACCTTCAAATACGGTGTCGCCGGCACCAACGCCCAAACGCTCTACCACACCGCTGAGCTCCGCACGCACCTCGTGTTCCATTTTCATGGCTTCCATCACCAGCACCAGTTTGCCGGCATACACCTCGTCACCGGGTTGAACCTCAAACGCCACCACTGTGCCTTGCATGGGTGCCGCAATCGCAGCTTCACCCTCACCGATAGGTTCGGGCAGCAGCGCAGCATCCGCCACCCCGCTAACGCTCGTCGCAACGCCACTCTTGCCGTGTTCTAGCACCGCCAGCGGATCGCTGGGATTGACCTGAGCACCGGCCTGGACTGTCTGAGGGCCACTTACGTCATCTGGGCTGGATGCGCTCGCGAAAGCCATCAGGTGATCGTCCAAGTAACGCGTGGTGAACTGGTTGTTCTGGAATACCTCACCGGCAACGATGGCCTGCAACAGTGGCAAATTGGTATCGACACCGCCAATGGCAAAGTCTTTGAGTCCGCGCTGGGCACGAATCACCGCATCTTGATAGTCCGGGCTGGGGGAGTAGCAGATCAGTTTCGCCAGCAGAGAATCGTAGTTTGGGTTCGTCGTATAACCCAAGTAACCGTAGGTATCCGTGCGCAGGCCCGGGCCCGTGGGCACAGAAAACTGGGTTAGCCGCCCGCCGGTGGGTTTGAACTCGCCAGTGGACGTGACGGTCTCGGTATTCACCCGTAGCTGGATGGCATAGCCGCGAGCAGGGGGAACCGAGGCTTGATTCAGGTTCAGATCCGCCAAGGTCGAACCGGATGCAATCTTGAGCTGAGTGCGTACCAGATCCACACCGGTGACTTCTTCGGTCACGGTATGTTCGACCTGCAGGCGCGCATTCGCTTCGATGAAGTAGTGCCGGCCCGTGTGCTGGTCTAGCAAAAACTCTATGGTGCCGAGACCGCGATACTCGATGGCTTTGGCGAGCTTGACCGCGTCCTCACACAGCGTCTTGCGTGTCTGAGGATCCAGTGCCGGACTGGGGGCAATTTCAATCAGCTTTTGATGACGCCGCTGCACACTGCACTCTCGTTCGCCTAGGTGACAGACAGCACCGCTTCCATCGCCAATCACCTGCACTTCGATATGTCTGGCTTGATCCACCAACTGCTCAACATAGAGAGCGCCATCCCCAAAGGCAGCCGATGCCTCGGACACGCAGCGCGCATAGGCGTCGTGCAACTCCTGCGCGGACCGAACAATACGCATGCCACGACCACCGCCGCCAGCGATAGCTTTCAGCAACACACCACCGTCTGCATGGGTGGAAAAAAACGCGGCGGCTTCGGCTTCACTGACCGACTGGGACAGGCCGTCGAGTACCGGCACACCGTTGGCTTCTGCCAAGGCGCGGGCCTGCGCCTTGTCGCCAAAAACACTCAATGACTGGGTTGTTGGGCCAACAAAAATCATCCCGGCGGCCTCAACGGCCTGAGCAAACAACGGGTTTTCGCTCAAAAAACCGTAGCCGGGATGCACCGCATCACAGCCGGCACTGACCGCCTCGGACACGATCGCCTGTATGTCTAAATAGGCCGATGCGCCGCGTCCACTGAGCGCAATGGCCTCGTCACAGAGCGCGACGTGTGATGACTGCGCATCATCCTCTGCGTACATGGCAACGCTGGTGATACCCAGCTCACCTGCTCCACGAGCAATACGTATGGCGATCTCGCCACGATTAGCGATCAATAGCTTGTGCATAATTCTCCCCTCAACATGCCACCTAGAGCGGCGTTCTTCTTCTACAAATTCATTTGCCTGCGGACATCGCTGAGCGCCTCAATCGTCGCCAGCGCATCGCTTTGATCCGATGCCATGTTGCGCACAATGATGTCGGTAAAACCCGCTGCCGCGAAGTCCGCGAATTGTTCCGCCACGGCATTGGCGTCGCCGCACAGCAAGGCATCTTCGGCGAACCCGCGATAGCCCTTGGCGACCGCCTTGGCTTTAAAATCCGCTGCGGCTTTGGCGCTGGTGCCGATGTAGACATCGCGACGCAAGGCAACCGCCCGCGGCTGACGGTCATGTTCGGCGCACGCTTGGCGGTACTGATTCAACTGATCCTTACTTTGCTGGGGTGACAGGCTCGGGCTACCCAACCAACCCTCGCCCAGACGGGCTGCGCGATTGATTGCCGCCGGAACCGAAGCGCCGACCCACACCTCGATGTCTTGGGCTGGCAAGGGTCCAATTCTGGCGTTTTCGATAGACCAAAAACGCTCGTGGCTGACGGTCTCCCCCGCCCACAGCCGGCGCATAATGGACAGCGAGTCCTCAAACATCGCCACCCGCTGACTCATGTCCACACCCATGCCCGCACTCTGATGCGGCAGTCCGCCCAGCCCGCACTGCATGATAAACCGGCCCGGCATGATGGCAGCCAGCGTAGAAATTTGCTCTGCCAACAACACCGGGTGCCAAAGTGGCAGCAGGTACAGGGCGCCCGCTGGCTTGTCGTGCCAGTGAGCCAACATACGACCCAAGATCGGCGAGTTCTGGTAGTAGGCGTGATCGGTGATGTGGTGATCACCGACAAAGAGACTGTCCAAGTCCGCCTGGCGTGCAGCTTCTGCACGTTCCACCATGAAACGTGCGCCTTCTCGAGGGTCTGCAACGCGATAGGCCGACTGAATGGAAATTCCGATACGCATACTTCTTGCTCTACCTAGTCCAACCGCGGGGCATGAATCGACAAACTCAG
>JBELHZ010000024.1:0-39354 GCA_042091155.1 Gammaproteobacteria bacterium | reverse complement strand
CCTCGCCATTGCTCTTTTCAGCGCGCCGGGCATCCAGCTCGGTGCGTATTACTTGATAAGCCTTTTCATCCAGCGTGAAGCGGCTGAACAAAATCGCACCGATGGTGTAACACACCAGAGGGAAAAGCCCATACAGGCTAACCATGGCCAGTTTGACCTGCATGGTCTGTTCGACGTTAGGCATGAAGCCGGCAAAATCCAGTACGAAGCCAGTCAGCAGCAACATCACCCCTAACGCGCTTTTGTAGACAAAGTTCCACGCAGCGAAGTAAGAACCCTCTTTGCGCTCACCGGTAACGTATTCATCGTAATCGATAACATCGCCTTGTAGGGACGGCCCCAGCGTCCCGCCGCAGCCCGCAGCCAAGCCGGCAAACGCTGCGAGAAACATGATCAAAAACAAACGCTGATCCAGGCTCTCTATGAAGGGCAGAAAAAACATCCCGCCGAACGACAAGCCAGTAAGAATCATACCCCCCATCCAGACTTTGATTTTGCCAAAGCGTTTTGACAGCGGAATCCAAACCGGCACAAAAAGTGAGGAAGGCACCATGTAGGCAAGAATAATCAACGGAGCCATGGCTGGCGCGCCAACGACGTATTGGGAAATGTAAAGGGTTAACGCAGCAATCGCGGCACTGCCGACGTTTTCGATAAAGGTCACGGTGATCAACAATCTGGCGTGGGGGTTGCCCCATATGTCGCGGAACGCCTGCAGCGGACCACCCTGCTGTCGGTTTTGAAACTCAGGCCGTTCGCGCAGGTAGACGACGGCATAAAGCACCAGCACAACCATGACGCCAATGGCCACGAAGGCCAAATCTCGGGCCAGAAGCCGCACATTGCCGCCTTCGGCGAATTCCTCGTTGATCAGCAGGTACATGGCACCAAGAGATAAGATCGACCCCAAGGTGTAAAAGATATGCCGCACACCAAACAGTCGGCTACGCTCGTGGTAATCGATGGACAGCTCGGCACCCAAGGCCATATGGGGCACGAAAAACAGCGTCATGGCCGAATAGAAGCCGACAATGGCTATCGTCATCCACAGGGTCAGTTCACTGCCCTGCATCGAAAAAGGTGGCGCGAACACTGCGTAAAATCCAATGGAAATCGGTATGCAACTGCACAAAATCCACGTGCGACGGCGACCTAATCTGAACGTGGTGCGGTCACTGAGGTAGCCTGCCAAGGGGTCTGAAATGGCATCCCAAATACGCGACAAACTGAAAATGGCGCCCATCACCGCCGGCGCAATGAGTAAGACGTCGGTAGAAAATTTCATCACGTACAAGCTGAGTATCAAGTACATGTAGCCCGCGCCGATGGCTGGGGCGCCAAAGGCCAGCGTCGTGGACCAAGAGACTTTATCGGTTCGTTGGGTCACAACAGACGGCTCCACCAGCGGATAATCGCTGCGCTATGCATTTTTGATGGTCAATCCACCATCCACCGGCAGCGCCGTACCGGTCATAAAACTTGAGGATGGCAAACAGAAATTCAACGTTCCGTGCGCCACCTCTTCGGGTTCCGCATAACGCTTCAACGCCACCCGACGACGGGCATAGACGAGCTTTTGTTCATCGGGTATCGCCTGAGTCATGCCGGTGTTGATAGGGCCAGGACAGATACAATTGACGGTTATGCCCTCGCCACCAAGCTCAACCGCAAGGGACCGCGTTAGACCAATAACACCATGCTTTGCCGCCGTATACGGACTGCCCCCCTTCGTTGCCCCGAGGCCTTCGGTGGAGGCGATATTGACGATGCGAGGATTGTCGGACTGTCGCAGGTGCGGCAGGGCAGCCCGAATGGTTCGCTGCTGCGCGGTCAGCAACACAGCCAGGGATAGACCCCAAGCCTCCTCATAGCCATCGCGATCAATTGGGGCAGGCATGGAAATACCCGCGTTGTTCACCAGCAGATCGATGCCGTTGAAATGCTCGGCGATCTCAGTCATGACGCGGACTATCGCATCACCGTCGGCGAGATCGATTTGCCAAGCCTTGGCTGACTTGCCCGCGGCAGTGATCTCCTGCACAACGCCCGCAACACCCGCCTCGTTCAGATCCAACGCCGCTACTTTTGCGCCTTGGTCAGCGAACAATTTCGCGGTTGCCGCACCCATGCCACTGCCGGCTCCGGTGATCACTGCGACCAATCCGTCGATGGAGCGACTCAATTGCGTTAACGACATACCCATTCCTTGTCCCTGCGTGTCCAACGATCACGTCGGTGTTACTTCGATCCAACGTTCACGAGCGTCGCTTACAGTGCGTGCAACTTTACCGGCAAGCTGGAATAGCCACGTACAAAACTCGACTGTACTCGTTCGGGCTCGCCGACCACTTCCACAAAACGGAAGCGCTGCATAATTTCTTCCCATAAGACTCGCAGCTGCATCTCTGCCAAGCGATTACCCATACAGCGATGCAGTCCAAAGCCAAAGGACAAATGGTGGCGCGCGTTGGGCCGGTCAATCCAGAAACGATCTGGCTCCGGGATCACGCGTTCGTCACGGTTGCCCGAGACATACCACATGGCCAATTTGTCGCCCTTGCGCATTTGCTGTCCACGAAACTCCAGATCCCGTGTCGCTGTGCGGCGCATAAAGGACAAGGGGGTTTGCCAGCGTATGATTTCAGAAACCATGTTGGGGATCAGCGACTGATCCGCGCGCAGCTTGTCGTACTCGCCGGGGTTTTCGTTCAGCGCCAACACGCCACCGGAAATTGAGTTACGCGTGGTGTCGTTGCCACCGACAATCAGCAAAACCAGATTACCCAGAAACTCCATGGGCGGCATGTTTTGGGTGTCCTTGCCGTGGGCGAGCATGGAAAGCAGATCAATTTTAGGTGGCTCATTGCCACGCTTTTCCCGCAGGGCGGTAAAATACTCTAAGCACTCCATGAGAGCGGCCCGTCGTTCGGCCTCCGGTGTTGGGCCGCCAGCCAGCTCGCCGGAGGTTGCCATATCGGACCAATACGTCAGCTTGTAGCGGTCTTCAAAGGGGAAGTCGAAGATCGTCGCCAGCATTTGCGTGGTGAGTTCAACCGACACCAAGTCGACCCAGTTGAATGTTTCACCTACCGGCAGTGAATCGAGAATCGTTGCCGCACGCTGGCGAATCAGAGACTCCATTTTTTTCAGGTTTACAGGCGCGACCACGCCCTGAACCGTTTGCCGCTGCTGATCGTGCTTTGGCGGATCCATGCCTATGAAGTTGGGGGTCGAGAAATCTGCCGGACGATCGCCAAGCGTAATGCCAAGATCCGACGAAAAATCTTGCCAGTTTTTTTCAATTTCCATGATGTCGGCAAAGCGCGTGATCGACCAATACGGTCCGAACATACTGTCTTTGCAGTAGTGGACTGGCGCTTCATCTCTCAGCCGGGCAAAAAACGCCCAATGCTGATCGGCTTGCATCAGCTTAGCGCTGCTGACATCAAAATCTTCTAGCGCTGTTGCTTGCGCATCAAACGCTTCTGTTGCTAGTGCTTCGGACATACCTATCTCCCATTCATCCCTTCAACCAAAACATACACGCTGTTTGGACGAGAGGCGAGAGTCATCGAGAGACAAAACAAGCGACTATTTTTTATCGTGTTGCAGCCGTCAGACGATTACCCTGTGTACTTCACTGGCAAACCAAAAAGAATATGCAGTCATTGGTCTTCGATAACGCGTTCACCCAAGGACTACCGGCGGACCCACACACGGGCAGCGAACGCCGGCAGATCCGCGGCGCCCTGTTTTCACGAGTAAAGCCTACACCTGTCGCTAACCCCTACCTGATGCATTACTCAACCCACGCGGCTGACTTGCTGGGCCTGGACCCTGCGACA
Source organism: Gammaproteobacteria bacterium (assembly GCA_042091155.1). Lineage (GTDB taxonomy): Bacteria > Pseudomonadota > Gammaproteobacteria > Pseudomonadales > Azotimanducaceae > UBA4421. Next base: position 35,509 of record JBELHZ010000024.1, on the reverse strand, counting down.
TGCACCGGCGAAGAATTTCTAAAGGTGTTTGCAGGCAATCAACTGCTGCCTGATATGGACCCACACGCCACCTGCTATGGCGGGCACCAGTTCGGTAACTGGGCGGGCCAATTGGGCGACGGTCGAGCCATTAATTTGGGCGAGGTCAAAACCGAAAGCGGCCACCTCATGCTGCAGCTCAAAGGCGCAGGGGAAACCCCCTACTCACGCACCGCCGACGGTCTGGCAGTGCTGCGCTCTTCCCTGCGCGAATACGTCTGCTCTGAGGCCATGTTCCATCTGGGCGTACCAACCACTCGAGCATTGTCATTGATTGGCACTGGCGAACAGGTGATGCGCGACATGCTCTACGACGGACACCCTGCCTTCGAACACGGCGCCGTGGTCTGTCGGGTCAGTTCGTCCTTTGTGCGGTTTGGTCACTTTCAAATGCTGGCCGCTCGCCAAGAAACCGAGCTGCTGGCCACCTTTACCAACTTCGTGATCGAACGCGAGTTCCCGGCCATCGCCAAGGCACACCAAGACGATAAGTCTCGTTATTTGGCTTGGTTTGATGACGTTTGCCAACGCACAGCAAAACTCATGGTGGAGTGGATGCGAGTCGGCTTTGTCCATGGGGTTATGAACACAGACAACCTGTCGATTTTAGGCGAGACCATTGATTACGGCCCCTATGGTTGGCTGGAAGACTTCGATCCGGACTGGACGCCCAACACCACCGACGCGGGACAGCGACGTTATCGCTACGGCCAGCAACCGGCCATTGCCCAGTGGAATTTACTGCAGCTTGCCAATGCCCTGTATCCGCTGATTGAGGAAACCAAGCCGCTGGAAAATATTTTGGGCAGCTTCTCGACTTATTACGAAACCCAGTGGCAACGCATGATGGCCAACAAGCTGGGCCTGCCAGACTTCGATGCCGATCTCACCAATCGTTTGCTGAAGCTACTGACCGAAGCCGAGACGGACATGACGCTGTTTTTCCGTCATCTGGCGGATGTCAAAAACGCGGATACGGATTCGGCCTACCTACAAAATGCCTATTACGCACCACAAACGGTTAACGCCGATCTGCAGGCTCAAACCCAGCAATGGCTTGGGGACTACTTGGGAATCGCAGAACAGCAGGCTCAGAGTCACGACCGTCGCGCCGTACTGATGAATCGCACCAACCCGTTGTATGTGCCGAGAAACTATCTGGCCCAGCTCGCGATAGATGATGCAGACCAAGGCGATTTTAACCGACTGCACACGTGGATGAGCGTGCTGGAGCAGCCATATACTTGGCAAGAGGGTATGGACGAATACGCAGAGAAACGTCCTGAATGGGCTAGAAATCGTTCGGGATGTTCGATGCTGTCGTGCAGTTCTTAGGAAATTGCAGCGGGTCAGTGGCTCTCCTCCGCGTGCGTTAACGCCCTGTTTGCAGGGCTAATTTTAAGACCGCTTATCATCAACGTTTGTGATGCGTTTTACCTAGAGCACTACGAAATGAGTGATTGATAAACATGGAACGGGGTTGTTCGCGGTATATACTCCTCGCCGTCCTCCAGTTGGCGGTGGACCGTTGACGCCCCTTTTGCAAAGAGACGCGGAAAGGCCTCATTAGCGTCTGTGTCACATTGAGAAAAGACTGGGGCATTTAATTTATTCGATTTGGAATTTCATCAATGGAAGGCACGAATGCACTCATCGCCGCGTTGCAGAATTCTTCTATCTCCCTCGCTAATTTTACGATTTCCGCCTTTGACATCATCCGTTTCGTCTTAATTAGCCTGTCTGTTCTCTGGGTAAGTCGTCGCTTGGACAAGCTTGGTCATGCGGTAATCCAACGTCAATCGCGTCTCGACTTTAGAACCCGAGAAGTCATGAGTAAGATTTTTCGCGTTCTGATGATCAGCATTGTTGCTGTCATCTTCCTTCATTTGCTTGGCGTGAATTTAACGACGCTAGCCGTTTTCAGCGGAGCCGTTGGCGTCGGCCTGGGGCTGGGACTGCAGTCAATTGCATCAAATTTCATTTCTGGCGTCATTATTCTCGTAGACAGATCGATCACCCTTGGCGACTACATTGAACTTGAAGACGGCAACAAAGGTTTTGTTCGTGAATTTCGCATGCGTTATACGGTATTGGAGACATACGACGGTAAAGACATCGTGGTGCCTAACGAAAAATTTATCTCCAGCCTCTTCATTAACTGGACACATAAAGACCCTAAACAACGCTACCGCGTTGATTTTACCGTGGCCTTCAACACCGATATTCATCAGCTGGCTGAACAAATGAGGCTCGCCATCGGCCAGCACCCTCAGGTGCTGACCGGCACAGATGTGTCGATTGAAGAACAGCCGGACTGCGAGATCGATAGTTTTGGCGATAGCGGCATCAACATGTTTGTCGAATTCTGGATGCTTGGTGTTGATGACGGTAAAAACAGAGTAGGCGGCGATGTTCTGCTGATTATTTTAGACACGTTGCGATCGAACAACATTGAGATTCCATTTCCGCAAAGAGAAGTGCGTATATTGAAAGCTGACTAGCACTTGTTTGGCTCCGCAAAGCCCTCTCAAGATCCTTTTCACCCGCCTCGTTGTAGAGCGGAATATAACGAGCTAGGTGGTGGTGAACATCTGCGACGATTTCGTCAGGCTTGAGGTTGTGTTTGCTTTGGCATCCCTCGTTAAGTTGCTTGGAGATCGTTTTCTTACTGCGCCTTTAGCGGAGCGAAAGTACACCATGAGTCACCAGAAACGTCGCAACTGATGCTCTAGCGCCACAGCTATGTCAGTTCTTTCTGGATACTCAAACCACCGTTCCATCCACCGTACACAGTCATCAGTGCACCTAATGAACTCTGGATGGATGCATCAGGCGGCGATACCGAAGCTAACGAGGATCAGGCTATGGCGGACGCTTAGACTGATGCTGTTGGTTGTGATGTAAACCAAAAGATTAAGTCGGATGATGCGTTACGCAGGTGACCGAAACGCCTGACGATCAAAAGATCGGCATTGGCCTATTAATTGAGGGACGCTAAGGCTTGCTGTAGTTTCACGGCCTCAGTAACGAAATTACTACAGGAAATTAGTTGAGAAAATTCCAGTATACGTTGGTCTTGTGCTTGCGCTTCTCGGTTGTGCGTCCGCACCTCAAATTGTAGTCGATCCTTCCTCGATTTCTGACCAGAAACAATATGAAGTCGATGCTTCCGAGTGCCTAGAAATCGCTAGATCCTTTGATTTGACGGGAGCGACTAGTGCCAAAGTGGTAAGTGGCGCGCTAATAGGAGGGGGTGCCGTAGCGGGAATTGCAACAGCCGTAGCTGGAGCCGTTTTCGCGCCTGCAGTTCCGTTTACCGTTGCCGGTGGCTTGGCTGGTGGCGGCCTTTGGGGTGCCTCATCGTCCAAGGAGGAACGCAAAGCCCGCGAAAAGATTATGGTCCAGTGTTTGAACGATCGAGGCTATAAATCCTACGAAACGAGCTAAGTTCGACCAAGCCTCAAAGAGGCATTCTGAGAATTAAACTTACACCCTAATACACGAGTCCATTATCAAGCCCTGACACTGCCTACATCAGTCCCTGAGAGCACCTCAGGCACTGATTGGATGGGGTGAGACAACAACAATCGTTGCGGGTGTGAGCTTCGCTAGGATCCCCCATTCTATCTCACACAAACAAGGGCTATGTCTGCCACAGCTTGGTCAGCCATGGCGGCGTGAAGAACAAACGCAGGGATGCAGGCAATACTGTGTCCTCACACGCAGCCCCGTACCCACCAGTAGCGACATTGGCGCGGGAAAAGTATTGGGTCAAATTCGGGGCAGTCTGGGCAAGCTTCGCGATCCTAGACCCTTATGGAATGGGGTCTGAAAAGAAATGGTGGGTCGTCTGGGATTCGAACCCAGGACCAACGGGTTAAAAGCCCGGTGCTCTACCAGCTGAGCTAACGACCCTTAGACTCTAAAGAGACTCGAAAGCGGAGCGCATTGTAGTCACCCGCGCAGGGTGAGACAAGGGTTTATGGCGCTCCATTCGCGTAGCGGGTCGGGTCGGGAACGCCAGCACCCACAAAACCCTCTCTGCGCAAGAAACACGAATCGCAAACCCCACAGGCAGCGCCTTGATCGTCGGCCTGATAGCAGGAAACTGTCAACGAGTAGTCCACACCTAGAGCAATGCCCTGCTGGATGATCTGGGCCTTGGTCAGATCAATCAATGGTGCGTGCACTGTCAGCTTTTGCTCTTCTACTCCCGCCCGGGTCGCAAGATTAGCCATCCGCTCGAAGGACTCAATGAATTCAGGGCGACAGTCTGGATAGCCTGAATAATCCACCGCGTTGACACCGACAAAAATGTCGCAGGCCCCCAACACTTCACTCCACGCCAGCGCAAGGGACAGAAAAACCGTATTGCGGGCTGGCACATAGGTAATGGGTATGTCGTCCTGACTGGCATTGGCTTCAGGCACATCAATGGTCTCATCCGTCAGGGCCGAGCCTCCAAACTGGCTCAAGTCGATGGACACGATACGGTGTTCGATCACGCTGGCCCGGGCAGCCACCTGTCGGGCCGCATCCAGCTCTGCGCTGTGACGTTGCCCGTAATCAAAACTCACCGCATAACAGGCGTAACCTGCCGCTTGGGCGATAGCCAGTACCGTGGCGGAATCCAAACCGCCTGAAACTAAGATGACTGCTTTTTTCATAGTGTTCTGCTGTTACCTAACCGAGGTGGTGTCTAGCGACCGGGCACGTCGCCCCAGAGCAATTTATGCATCTGCATTTGCATCCGAACGGGCAGTCGGTCGGCCACAATCCAATCCGCTAAATCGCGAGGCGCCAGCTCATGATGGCTCGGTGAGAACAGCACATCTCTGACCCGAGTATACAAATCATGTTCATCGCAACGCATGCGCGCCCAGTCGTAGTCACCGCGACCACATAGAACGAATTTGATTTGATCTTGGGGCGTGAGGTACTGCAGATTCGTCCACAGGTTACGGTGCGACTCGTTGGAGCCCGGCGTTTTTAGATCCAGCACTTTGACCACTGCGGCGGGCACTTTCTCGACACTGAGCGCACCACTGGTTTCCAGCGACACGAACAGCCCCGTATCGATGAGGCGCTGCATTAACCCTATGGCATTTGGCTGAGCTAGGGGCTCGCCCCCGGTCACCGTTACATGAGCGACGCCTAGGTCCTGCACTTGCTGAGTTATATCATCCAAGCTCATCATTGTGCCGCCGGAAAAAGCGTATTCACTGTCACAGTACTGGCAGCGCAATGGGCAACCGGTCAGGCGCACAAATACCGTCGGGCGACCTACGGTGTTGGCTTCGCCCTGAAGAGACAAAAAGATCTCAGTAATTCTCAGGTCAGACATGAATTAGGGTGCTTCCCAAAAGGTATTCGGGCGACTTACTCCATCTCGGCCAAGTAACGCTTCGCCAAGGTGCCAGCGGAACTCTGGGGAAATTCGCTTTGTACCTGTTCTAGATAACGGCGAGATTCCGCCTCATCCCCCAACTGAAAATACAGGACCCCAAGTTTATAGAGCGCATCCGGCACCTTCTGATGATCAGGGTATAGGCGAATCACTTGAACAAAATTTTGTCGTGCAGGCTCTGTTTGCCCGGTGGCCAGATTCAGTTCACCTAACCAGTAAAACGCATTGGGCGTATATTGCCCATTGGGGTATTTCACAATGAGAGCCCCGAACGCCTGTGTCGATTCGTCGAATCGCTTTGCGCGCATCAACTCTATGGCTTGAGCATACGCTTCTCGTTCGGTCGTCGGCTCAACGTCTTCTGCGACTTGAGAAACAGCCATACTTGGCGCTGCTGACTGTGTACCTTCCACACCATCCGACGCTTCAGTCATCGCATTTTCCTGTGGCACAGGAGTAGGGCCCGGCGCTGGACGATTGGGGGACAATGCCGCGACGCGACGATCTAAGTCAACGTACTGACTGCGCTGGTTCTGCTGCAGCTTTTGAATCAAGTAGGTCTGCTCTTCAACGGTACCACGCAGGTCGCGCAACTCTTGCTGCAGCATTTGAATTTGATAGAACAACGGTTGGTCGCTACCCGCCGTTACTCCGCTGACCCCTCGCTCCTGACCGGCGCGAGTCCAAAGATCTGCGTCTTCGTTCACACCATAGGTCTGCGCATCGAGTTCCGCTGCGGCTCGCAGCAGCGAGTCTTCCACGGGCACAGCGGCAGAAACGCCTGCGGCGGTGATCAAACTCATCAGGGCACTCGACACGAAGACCAAGAACCCTGCAATACCCGTGGCAACCAAGCGCTCAAAAGACGTGCCGATGCGTGCTCGAATGCCCATGGCTAGATCCTAAGTTTTCTTAACGGTAAGAGATCACTGCGCGACGGTTCTGGGCCCATGCTCTGGCGTTATTCGCCGGATTAGCCAGTTCTTCTTCGCCGTAGCTGATGTCTTCAATCTGGCGTGAGTTCACACCATTGGCCTGAAGAATGGAGCTAATGGCCTTGGCACGACTCTCGCCCAGGGCAAGATTGTATTCACGCGTACCACGCTGATCACAGTGCCCGGCAACAACCAGCTTGCGGTCTGGGTTGGCACGCAAAATTTCCGCGTGAACCTGCAGCGCCGCAAAATCTGCTGGGCTGACAACTGCCAGATCGAAGTCAAAATAGAATGTACGAGACACGGGACTACCAGAAGCATCGACTGGCGTGCTGTTGTCAGACGCAAAACCCGGGCCAACCGGCTTTACCGCTTCAACAACTTCGACCACCTCAACGGCTTCCATCTCTGGCTGCTCCTCAACAACAGGCTCAGTGGCCGTGCTCGAGCAACCCGCAATCACCAGCGCGCCAAGCATAACAACCAGTAGGTGCTTTATTCGTTCCTGGATTTGCATCCTAATCTCCTCACGTGATGTAACAAAACTCTCTAAACGCCCTGATGATTCTAACCAAATTTTGCCCCTCTGCATCGGACCCTAGAGAGAAAATACGCGATTTCTCGAAAAGTCTGCGGATAAGTCAGCGAATTTGGCCAAAGGGCACGCTGTTTGGCCTATTGAAAGGCCTGCACTACGTCCGGAAGAAATGGTGACCACGAGGGTTCGCGAACATCCCCCGCTGACGAGGGAAGCCGATACTTTACCCGACCGTCCACAGACACAACGGCAAGAATGCCCTTGTCTTGATCTTGGGTGGCGTAAATGAGCATGGCACCGTTGGGCGCTAGGGACGGGCTTTCATCCAATTCCGATTCGGTCAACACCAACAAACGGTCTTCCAATAAATCCTGCCACGCGATATGAAAGACACCATTGCGACGATGCACGAAAACCAAGTGTCTGCCGTCTGGCAGCAGTTGTGCTCGCGCGTTGTAATCGCCCACAAAGGTCAATCTCTCCAAAAAGTTGGTCGCAAGCTCCAGCTGGTAAATTTGCGGCTTCCCGCCCCGATCTGAGGTGAAAATCAGATACTTTCCATCCGGCGACCACGATGGCTCGGTATCGATGGCCGGATGCCGCGTAATGCGACGCAGCTTGCGATTCTCCAGATTCATCACAAACACCTCTGGGTCCCCACTGCGGGACAGCACCATGGCCAGCTGCCTGCCATCCGGGGAAAACACCGGTGACCCATTGATGCCGCGGAAATTCGTCAGTTGTTCACGGTTGGGACCATTTACATCCTGCAAAATAATACTGGGCCGACCCGTCTCGAAGGAAACATAGGCAACCCGCTCGCCATCAGGCGACCAGCTTGCAGACAGAATCGGCTCTTTGGAAGAATATAAGGTGCGAGCCCGTTCGCCATCCACGTCGGCCATCTGCAGACTGTACGTCGCGCGCGAAGTGCCCACATCTTGAGCAAGCACATACAGAATTTTCGTACTGAACGCGCCGCGAACGCCGGTGACTTCTGCATAAACGAGATCAGCAATCTTGTGACCCACATCGCGCCACTGATCGGGAGTCACCCGAAAGCTTTGTCGCTGCAACGCGGTTTGAGTCGCTACATCAAAAAGCTGGTAGGTCACATCAATCTCGCCCAGCGCGTTGCTCTGGGCCTGACCAATCACCAGATAAGCGGTTTGCAAAATCCGCCAATCGCGAAAGAAAACCGCATTTTCGGTGCTGGGATAGGAGAGCATGTTTTCCGACGCAACCGGATCGAATTGACCGCTTCGCGCCAGATCAAAGCGAATCAATTTGGCCGGATTGTCTTTGTCTGCCAAGTCTTCGCTGACCTCGAAAGGTACGACAGCGATGCGAATCGGGTCATCAACACCTTGGTCGATAATGATCGTATCCAGGTTCGCCCAACTGGCGCTGAACGCAAAGAGGCCCAGCAGTAACAAAACAACAGGCCGGGCCTGCTGGACAAAGAAATTACGCGATTTGGGTTTTGGCATCATTGGCTTTGCGGTTGTTGGTGTGTGCGTCCTCGAAAGAACCCCGTCGGACATTACCGTAACAGATCCTCCGGACGAAACAGAAAGTAGAAGCGGCGGAAATTTGCTTCGAAGAGTCCATTGTCTTGGGGCACATCAAAGCGGCGTGCACGCCGAATGGCCTGCTCTGCCGAACGATCAAAAGACCCGCTACCGGAACTGTCGACCAAGGCCACAGAGAGCACTTCGCCGGTGGGAATCAGTTCCACCACGAAGCGCGCCTGCATACCATTGCGGGCACTGGGTGGCCGGCTCCAATTTTTTCTCACCAAATCATAAATACCGGCCTGATAGCTTTGTACTTCTTGCAGGTTTTCGCCTTCGAGCATCTGCTCGGCCTCCGCATCCAGCGAACGCTGCAGCGAATCGTCGGCCAGTTCACCCAAGGCAGCCAAACGTTCGCGCCGCTGTTCCTCTGCCAGCGCCTTTCGCTGCCGTTCCGCCTCGGCGGTGTCCGACTGCGTCTCCTTTACTTGGGGCGTGTTCTCAACGACCGGCGTCGTCCTGGCCACAGCCGGTTTGGGGGCCGAGGGTTTTACCGACGGCGGTTTCTGCGCAGGCTTTGGTGCGGGTTTCTTTACAGAGGGCGCGTCAACCACCAGCAACTTGGCATTCACCACGGTCGGCGTAATGACTTGTGCTATGTCGCCCTGGCTGGTGAAGCCTTGCAAAAAAAAGAAGGCAACCAGAGCGTGTAACAGCAAGGCGCCAGTCAAGGGCAGGGCGTAAATTCGAAGCGACGCCATGAACTACCTAGCCCTCGAGATCCGGCGGATCAGTGATCAAGCCCACACCGCTCGCGCCGGCTTGTTGCAGCACCGTCATAACATTGACCACGTCGCCATAGGGCAGTGACGCATCCGCTTTAATGTAGACCGGCACATTGGCACGTGCGCGTAGTACCTTGCCCGCCTGTTCGCTGAGCGAAAAAATTGTTACCCGAGTGCCGTCTTCTTCTTTCTTTGTCCTGCTCGCCAAGCCGATATTCAAAAACAATGCGCCGTCTTTGCGCATGGACACGACCAGCGGATCTGGCTCTTCAGCGTCAATTGCCTGGGACGGCGCCTGAGGCAGATCAACCTGCACGCCCTGAGTCAGTAATGGCGCTGTTGCCATAAAGATCACGAGCAACACCAACATCACATCGATGTAGGGCACCACATTGATTTCTGACATGGGTTTACGACGACTCATGGTTAAGCCTCATTATCGGTATTTGGGCGCGCATGGGCAGCGCGATGCAAGATCGCCGTCACCTCGTCGCAGAAGCCTTCATAGCGTTTCATCAACACATCGACGTTAGCGGAAAAGCGGTTGTAGCCGATAACTGCCGGAATGGCCGCGAACAGACCCATGGCGGTGGCAATCAAGGCCTCGGAAATGCCAGGGGCGACCGACGCCAACGTCGCCTGAGTCATATTGGCCAGAGAACGAAACGAATTCATGATGCCCCAAACGGTACCAAACAAACCAATGTACGGGCTGGTGGAACCTACCGTGGCCAAGAAGGGTAGATGGGTCTCAAGCCGGGCTTCCTCACGCATCAGGGCGACGCGCATGGCGCGCTGCACACCTTGCATGATGGCATCGGCATCCACACCCGGTTGCTCGGACAAGCGCGTGTATTCACGAAAGCCGGCAACGTAGATTCCTTCAATACCATTAAGCTGCTCTTCTTCGGACAACTCTTGGTAAAGACTTCGCAAATCAATACCGGACCAAAAGTGATCTTCGAAACTGTCGATTTCCTGCTTGGCTCTGCGCAGCAAACTCCAGCGCTGTAGGATCATCATCCAACTCACAACGGATGCGATCACCAGCAAGCCCATCACTCCTTGTACCAGCACGCTGGCGTTGGCGATGAGTTCATACACTGACAAGGGTTGATTCATGTAACGTTCCTATCTGTTTCCGATAACGTCATCGAGCACTAATCTGCTAGATCCATGGCGTCTTGGGTACCCTGGGACTTTCGTTGCACTGGGTCGCCACTTCGCTCAGGCATCGGCAGCCCAAAGTGCAGGTATGTTTTGGCTGTTGCCACCCGACCGCGAGGGGTGCGCATGAGATAGCCCTGCTGGATCAAATAGGGTTCCAGCACATCTTCTATGGTACCGCGCTCTTCACTGATGGACGCCGCCAAGGCATCGAGACCCACCGGGCCGCCAGCGAATCGATCCATGATGGCCAGCAACAGCCTGCGATCCATTGCGTCGAAGCCCTGTTTATCGACGTTTAACAAATTTAGCGCCTCGTCCGCCAACGCCGCGGTGACCACTCCATCCCCTTTGACTTCGGCAACATCTCGCACGCGGCGTAACAGTCGGTTACTGATACGCGGAGTACCACGCGAGCGATGGGATATTTCGGTGGCGCCTTCTGCCTCTATCGGAAGATCCAGCTTGTTGGCCGACCGAGTAACGATTTCCGACAATTCGTCAACGCTGTAAAATTCTAGACGCTGCACAATGCCGAATCTGTCGCGCAGCGGGCTGGTCAACAGACCCGCACGAGTGGTCGCACCGACTAAGGTAAAGGGCTGTAACTCCAGCTTTAGGGAGCGCGCTGCCGGACCTTCGCCAATCATAATATCCAGCTGAAAGTCTTCCATGGCAGGGTACAAAATTTCTTCGACCACCGGACTGAGCCGGTGGATTTCATCGATGAAGAGCACGTCGCCGGATTCTAAATTACTCAGCATAGCCGCCAAGTCGCCGGCTTTTTCCAGCACCGGACCAGAGGTTGATTTCAACGACGCACCCATTTCTCTGGCCATAATATTCGCCAAAGTGGTTTTGCCCAGCCCCGGCGGGCCAAATATGAGGGTGTGGTCCAACGCTTCACCACGTTTCTTTGCCGCTTCGATAAAGATCGACATCTGTTCTTTTACTGCGCTTTGACCAATGTATTCATCCAACCGTACTGGTCGCAGAGCGCGATCGTAGCCCGCATCGTTAACATTGGGAGCCGGCGATACGAATCGATCAGGTTCGATAGTCATTAAGCACCCCTCGCCATGCCGCGCAGAACCCAAGTCACCAGTTGTTCCGTACCTACCTCGCCCGGTTCACTCGCCATGGCTCGCAAAGCCTGCTGCACGGCGTCCGTCGCCTGATTGGGCTTGTATCCCAAGGCAATCAGCGCGTCCTCTGCCTCTCGACCCGCAGCGCGGTCAGCAGGTCCAACCGAGAGACTGACGGCGGACAATCCCTCTGGCACTAACGTATCCAGACGAGACTTCAGCTCCACCATCAAACGCTCGGCGGTTTTTTTGCCCACGCCCGGCACCTTGGTGAGGACGCCCACCTCATTGGCCTGTACGGCACTAACCAAGGTCGGCAGGCTGATTGAGCTGATCAAGGCCAGCGCCATTTTGGGCCCCACACCGTTGATACGAATATAGGCTCGAAACAAATCCCGTTCTCGCTGGTCACCAAACCCGAACAACAGCTGTGCGTCTTCACGCACAACAAAGTGCGTAAACAGGGTCAGTGGTTTGCCCGATTGGGGACTGGTGCCAAGCACCGATGCGCTGACCTCAACTTCATACCCTATGCCTGAAACATCCAAGAGGAGTTGGTTGCCTTCGATTAGGACGAGATTTCCGGTAAGCCTGCCAATCAAAGCGTATGCCCTTGGTTTATGTTCCGCTGATCGAAGCAGTATTGACGTGGCACAGAGCAATCGCAAGGGCATCCGCCGCATCTGCTTGCGGAATACCGGGCAGTTTGAGCAAAACACGTACCATATGAGCCACTTGCTCTTTGTTCGCACGTCCCGTACCCACCGTGGCTTTCTTAACCTCTCGGGCAGCGTACTCAAATACCGGCAAATCCTTGGCCACACCGGCTGCGATAGCGACACCTCGAGCCTGACCCAGCTTCAAGGCTGAGGAGGCGTTTTTTGCCATGAATATCGACTCGATAACGAACTGAGATGGACTGAAGTCCTCAATAATTTGAGTTATCCCGCGATAAATGATGCCTAGCCGTTCTGGTAGTTCGCCCTGCTGGGCGTTGATGCAACCGCTGGCAACGTAGTGCACTTTGCGATCGGCAACCTCAATGACGCCGTAGCCCGTCAATCGCGACCCGGGGTCGATACCGATGATTCGGTAATTTGGGCACTCCACCGGGTTAAACCGGCAGCATCAGTCGATTACTCGTAGGCATCGTCTGGAAATTCACCGTTACTGTAGACCTCTTGGACATCATCGAGGTCTTCCAATACGTCGATCAACGTCAGCACTTTGCGAGCCTGCTCGGTGTCACAAGGGCTGGTGGTTGAGGCCAACATGGTGACTTCCGAGTGATCGGGCTCATACCCAGCTTCCGTGAGCTGACCAACCACTTGATTCAAGGTTTCCCAAGGTGTTGTTACGGTAATCGCGCCATCGTCATCGCCTTCAATGTCTTCAGCTCCCGCCTCTAGCGCAATGTCCATCAGGGCTTCTTCGTCCGCACCCGGTGCAAAGTTGATCACGCCCTGGCGGGTAAACAAATAGGCGACCGAACCGTCGGTGCCAAGATTGCCGCCGTATTTACTGAAGGCGTGACGCACTTCCGCCACAGTTCGGTTCCGGTTGTCGGTCATGGCCTCAACCAGTATGGCCACGCCACCATTGGCATAGCCTTCGTAAACCAATTCTTCAACGTCGTTCCCCTCGCCGCCACCCGCACCACGCGAAATGGCGCGCTCAATGGTGTCCTTGGGCATGTTCGCACCCAAGGCTTTGTCCACCGCTGCTCGCAGACGCGGATTGTCATCGACGACGCCACCACCCAATCTTGCCGCTACCGTGATCTCACGAATCAGCTTTGTGTAGAGCTTGCCGCGCTTTTTGTCTTGAGCGGCTTTGCGGTGTTTGATGTTGGCCCACTTACTGTGTCCTGCCATATCTGTCTTCCATTCCTTCGTGTTCCACGCCGCGGATCAACCAATCAGGGGTTACTCCGCGGTTTCAGCGCCGTCTGCGCCTGCCACGGCCACATTGACTGGCCCGCGCAGACGTATATGTAAGTCTTTTAGCTGCTGATCTTCAACCTCTCCCGGTGCCGCCATCATCACGCAGGACGCACTTTGCGTCTTCGGAAACGCAATGACGTCGCGAATCGACTGAGTATTGGTCATGAGCATCACCAATCGATCCAGACCCAGGGCGATGCCACCGTGAGGTGGGCAGCCATACTGCAGCGCATCCAGCAGGAAGCTGAATTTCGATTGGCCGGTTTCATCCATGCGCAGCACGTCAAAGACAGCTTTCTGCATATCGTTGTCGTGAATCCGTAACGACCCCCCACCCAGCTCGTAGCCATTGAGCACCACATCGTAGGCCGCCGCCTGAGCAATCGCCGGGGCAGCCAACAGTTCCTCTGGTGAGCAGGTTGGCCGCGTAAAAGGGTGATGCTCAGCACTGAAGGCGCCGTCGCGATCCTGCGAAAACATTGGCCAGTCCACCACCCAACACGGTCGATACTGACCGTCGAGCAAGTTCAAATCGTTCCCCAGTTCTCCACGCAGCGCGCCCATCGCATCATTCACCACCTTGGCGCTGTCCGCGCCGAAGAACACGAGATCGCCGCTTTCAGCACCAACACGTTCCAGCACAGCACTAACCACATCTTCCGGGATAAATTTCAGGATCGGTGATTGCAAGCCCTCGGCTCCAGCAGCAAGATCATTGACCTTGATATAGGCCAGTCCTTTCGCTCCGTAACGTCCGACAAAGCTTGTGTAGTCGTCGATCACTTTACGCGACAACGATGCTGCGCCCGGCGCTCGCAACGCGACGATACGTCCATTCGGGTCGTTCGCGGGGCCATTGAATACCTTGAACTCAACTTCCGTGAACAGGTCCGCCACATCGACCAACCGCAGGGGGTTGCGCAGATCTGGGCGATCACTGCCGAAATCGCGCATCGATTCTGCCCAGGTCAGCACGGGGAAATCTGGCAGCTCCACATTCAGTACTTGGGTAAACAACTTGCGCAGCATGCCTTCAGTCAAAGACATGATATCGGCCTGACTCACAAAGGAGGCCTCAATGTCGATCTGAGTAAATTCAGGCTGACGGTCGGCGCGAAGGTCTTCGTCACGATAGCAGCGAGCAATTTGGTAGTACTTGTCCATACCGGACATCATCAACAGTTGCTTGTAGACCTGTGGCGACTGAGGCAGCGCAAAGAACTCGCCCGGATGGGTTCGGCTTGGGACTAAGTAATCCCGCGCACCCTCCGGTGTTGCACGACTTAACGTGGGCGTTTCAACATCCCAGAAGCCTTTTTCTTCTAAAAAAGAACGCACCGCACTGGTAATGCGCGCCCGGGCCTGCATTCGCTGCTGCATTTCAGGCCGTCTCAGGTCCATGTAGCGGTAACGCAGTCGGACATCCTCACCCGCTTCGGAATGCGCATCGAGTTGAAACGGCGGTGTTTTTGCTGCGTTGAGAATCACCAGCTCTTTGCCCAACACCTCAATCTCGCCGGTCGGCATGTCGGCATTAACGGTTCCTTCAGGGCGTGGACGCACCTTCCCCTTAGCTCTCAGCACGTACTCGTTACGAACAGAGTCCGCCAAGGCGAAGCTCTGTTCTTCATCAGGATCGAACACCACCTGCAGTACGCCAGTGCGATCACGGATATCGAGAAAGATCACGCCACCATGGTCTCGGCGGCGGTGCACCCAGCCATAGATTTCTACTTCTTCGCCAGATTCTGTGGCTCTCAGGTCACCGCAATAGTGGCTGCGCATGGCATTACCCTTTGTTTTGTTTAACTTGTGTTGCGTTGGCTACAACGCGTTTCAATGAGGCGCTAACCGCTAGCTGCCGGAGTCACCACTGGAACCGCTAGCAGATCCACCGGAGCTGTTATCACCGCCTGCGACATTTTTTTTCTTGCCGGACTTGAAGTCCGTTTCGTACCAACCGCCGCCTTTCAGGCGAAACCCGGCAGCGGAAATGATTTTCTTCAGCGTGTCATTGGCGCAGTCCGGACACGTTACTAGCGATTCCTCGCTGATTTTCTGTACGGCTTCCATTTCATGGTTGCAGCTTTCGCAACGGTATTCGTATATCGGCATCTATATTACTTGGGATGTTGTTGATGTGTTCTAAAGGTCGCGCATGATCGTAAAAAAAACAGCAAAAATACAGTGATTTAGCGCCTTTTTTGTTGCCACCCCGTATTTGATCCGCTATAAATCCGCCATCATTTCATTAGAAATGACAGGAAAACCTTTGGGTGTCCTTTGACGACAGAGCGTTTTCAAATCCGCGGTCGAGTCAGTCGGAAATGTATCACCGCCGCTGACTCGATTACTGGGGGTCGATAATGCAAACCAAGCCTGTTCGACGTGAACTGCGTAGAACAGTCTTAACGGTTTTTATTAGGGATCATCAGGATTTGGAAATGGGTTGCCGTTGCGGAAGAGAGCCAGACATGGGTCTGCTTTTTTTCTGCTGATAGCTAGAAGGCACTGAGAGACAGGAACGCGGTAAAACCCCGCGCTCGATTGCGATACCAGCCATTGAGCAGTGAGTGGAATTACGCTGTTTAACTTTAAGATAAAGGACCAGTAATATGGCTACGCAAAAGAAAGCTCCGGCTAAGAAAGCACCAGCAAAGAAGGCTCCAGCTAAGAAAGCTGCCGCAAAGAAAGCACCCGTAAAGAAAGCACCCGTAAAGAAAGCACCCGTAAAGAAAGCGGCCGCTAAAAAGGCACCCGCCAAGAAAGCTGCTGTAGCGGCACCTGTCAAGAAGGCACCTGGCATCAAAGCAAAGATGACCAAGACCGCCATTCTTAACGAAATCGCAACAAACACTAACCTGTCTCGCGCTCAGGTCAGCTCAGTGATGGATGAACTGGAATCTGTGATCGAAAGACACATTCGTAAGCGCTCTGCAGGCGAGTTCACGCTGCCAGGTCTGTTAAAGATCAAGGCTGCCAAGCGACCTGCAACCAAGAAGCGTATGGGCCGCAATCCTGCGACCGGCGAAGAAATCGTCATCCCAGCCAAGCCTGCGACGACTCGCGTTCGGGTCACCGCGCTAAAGAAACTCAAGGACATGATCGTATAATTTGATCAGCTTTGAGCGATTGAACCGGCCCCTGACGTTATTCAGAGGCCGGTTTTTTTTGTCTATTTTCTGATAACCGCCTCGGCGAGGGCTCATCGTACTTGTGATAGGTGCCCACCATTGTGTCTAATGCGTGCTTCGCCAAACAAACGACACCAACATGCGCCAATCCGCCTTGCTCCTCCCTACGCTGAAAGAAGATCCCTCTGACGCAGATATCATCAGTCATCGCCTGATGCTTCGGGCGGGTATGATCCGCCAGCTTGCCAGCGGTCTCTATACTTGGCTGCCCTTGGGTCTGCGGGTACTGCGTAAAGTCGAGCACATCATCCGTGAAGAAATGAACCGCAGTGGCGCCCAGGAAGTTTCCATGCCCATCGTGCAACCCGCCGAGCTGTGGATGGAAACCGGGCGCTGGCAAAAAATGGGTGACGAAATGTTGCGCATGCAAGACCGTCACGACCGAGATTTTTGCTTGGGGCCGACCCACGAGGAAGTGATCACCGATCTGTTCCGCCGAGAAGTGCAAAGCTACCGACAGCTGCCCATCAATTTTTACCAAATTCAAACCAAGTTCCGTGACGAGCGCAGACCACGATTCGGCGTCATGCGGGCCCGGGAATTCACCATGAAGGACGCCTACTCCTTTCATTTGGATCAAGACAGCTTCGACGCAACCTACAAGGAAATGTATCGCTGCTACGAGCGTATTTTGAATCGTATGCAGCTGGAGTTTCGCGCGGTTCAGGCCGATACGGGAAACATTGGTGGCGATAATTCCCACGAATTTCATGTTTTGGCCCAGTCTGGCGAGGACACCATTGCCTACAGTGACACCGGTACCTATGCGGCAAATCTGGAAAAAGCGGCGGCCCAGTCGCCCGGCAAAGCACCAGAGCCCGCTGAGGACATGAGCCGAGTGGACACGCCCCACGCCAAAACCATTGACGCTGTCGCGAAACAGCTGGGTCTGCCTGCCGAGCAAAATCTCAAAACACTGATCGTTGAGGGTGACGGCGAATCCGAATCGAGCCTATACGCCATTATCTTGCGGGGCGATCACGAACTGAACGAAATCAAGGCGGCCAAGCTGCCCGGCGTGAAGTCACCCCTCGCATTTGCCAGCGAAGAGGCCATTACCAAGGCCATGGGAGCCAGCGTTGGTTCCTTGGGGCCGGTCAACTGCAACATTCCTATGTTCGTCGATGCCAGCGCAGCGTCCGTTGCTGATTTCGTTTGCGGCGCGAACGAGGACGGCGTGCACTTTCGCGGCGTGAACTGGCACCGCGACGTCGAGCTGACTGACGAGCAAACTGTCGACGCGCGCAACGTTGTCGAGGGCGATACCGCGCCAGACGGCGACGGACACATCAAATTCTTGCGCGGTATCGAAGTCGGCCACATCTTTCAGCTGGATCGTTCGTACAGTGAACCCATGCAGGCCACGGTGCTGGATCAAGACGGCAACAACATTGTTCCCACCATGGGCTGCTATGGCATGGGCGTCACCCGACTGGTTGCTGCCGTCATCGAGCAAAACCATGACGACAACGGTATTACGTGGCCACTGCCATTGGCACCATTTCAGCTACACATTATTGCCTTGAATGCGCAGAAGTCAGAAGCGGTGAAAGCGGCATCCGAGGCGCTGTATGCCCAAGCCTGCGAGGCGGGTATTGAAGTGCTCTTGGATGATCGCGCCGAGCGGCCCGGGGTCAAATTTGCAGAAGCCGATTTGATCGGCATACCTCACCGCATCGTGATTGGTGACCGGGGCTTGAAAAACGGAGCGGTCGAATACCGTCAGCGTACCGACGACTCCGCCCAGGACGTCCCATTGGGCGACGTGCTCTCAAAAGTCACGTGATCGGAAGCCCGACGGGGCCGCGGTTACAGCTGAGGTGCCGCCTGGGCTGAGCCAGTCTTGGCCACCTGCGCTGGGCCTGTCTTGGCCGCCAGCAGAGTCTCGGCAGTCTGAGGACCCACCAAGATTCGATGCAGAACCCCCTCTGGTGAGATCAGCACGCTCATCGGCAGCACCGTTGCTTCGTCATAGCCCAGCAATAGCTGCGGATCGTCAATCAGCGTAGGAAAGGCAATGCCAAGCGAGTCGATGGACGCCTGCAGTTCAACGCCCTCCAGATAATCGTAGTTAACACCAAGAACCGAAAAGCCATCTTCAGAATCGTTCAGATGGTTGAGCTCAGGCACCTCCTCGCGGCATGGCCCGCACCAGTCTGCCCAATAGTTAATCAACACCCAGTCGCCTTGCCATTGACCCGGACTCGTTATGGTGCCATCCGCCAAGCGCAAGGGATTGGACGGCGCACTATCAACACAGCCGGTCAGCACAATACTCAGGGCAAGGGCTAGCAAACCGCTTCGCACCGGAAAGCGTTGGAACTGTGACGTTTGGCTTTGCAACATAGTTGTTTTCTTAAAGGTTTGATTAGCGCGGTACAAATTCTCGATCTGGCCATGTCTTCTTGATGTGAATACCACATCAGCGCGCCTATACTCTCTCTATTGTTATTTGATGAGGCTGATGTGCCAATTTACACCATTTACCACAACCCTCGCTGCTCTAAATCTCGACAAACACTCGAGTTGCTCAACGAACGGGGCATCGACCCCGACGTGGTGGAATATCTGAAGACGCCATTGTCCACCCCCGCACTTCAGACACTGGTAAGAAAACTCGGTGTCAGCGTTGTCGACATGATGCGACCCAAGGAGCAAGCGTTTAAGGAACTTGGGCTGGATGCTACTGGGGTCACTGACGACCGGCGTCTTCAGGCGATATCACAACACCCCATACTGCTGGAGCGCCCTATCGTCGTCTGTGGCGACAAAGCCGTGATCGGCCGGCCACCGGAAAACGTACTGGAGCTGATATGAGCGACCCCTATGTATTGATTGTGTATTACTCCCGCACCCTAGGAACGCAAAATCTTGCGCTGCATATGGCCCGAGGCGTGGATCAGGTCCCTGGCATTGAACCAAGAATTCGTACGGTCCCACCAGTCAGTGCGGTTACCGAACGCACCGCACCCAGCGTTCCTGAGGACGGTGCCGTGTTTTGTACCAAGGACGATCTGACCGGCTGTAGCGGCTTGGCACTGGGCAGCGCTACCCGTTTCGGCAACATGGCCGCACCGCTGAAATACTTTCTCGATACCACAGCCGACCTTTGGGCGGGTCACCACTTGGTCGGCAAGCCTGCCAGCGTTTTCTGCTCCACCGGCTCGCTACACGGCGGCCAGGAAAGCACACTGCTCACCATGATGGTGCCGCTATTGCATCACGGCATGCTGATCCAAGGCCTGCCCTACAGCTTACCTGGACTCAATCGCACCCAGAGCGGGGGAACGCCCTATGGCGTTACCCACGTTCAAGGCAAGGAGGCTGGCGCAATGTTAACTGACGATGAAGCCCAGCTTGCCCAAGGTGCCGGCAAACAATTGGCGGAACTGGCCATGCAGCTACATAACGGTAAGTAACTCAAACCCTTTAACTGACGCTGGAACAACATCTCATGCAAGGATGGCTCTTTCTCACCTTTATTATGGTCGGCTCCCTACTGGGCATTACCGGCCTGCGACAGTTCTTTATCGATCCTCTACCCACCACCACGTTGAACGCGGTGTGGTTTTTTATCCAAGTGCTACCGCTGCTGCTTTGCCTTCCCAGTGCTCTGCGAGGCCAGCTCAAGGGCATGTTCTTTCTGTGTTTGGCCAGCACCTTATACTTTATTCACGGCGTGCTGATCGTATTCGATCCGGCGCTGTTTTATTGGGGTGCAGCCGAGCTGTTCTTTGCCTTGGGCCTGTGCGGGATAACGGCACTATACGTGCGCAAGCTGCGGGAATTTAATGCGGCGAATGAGATTGAGGAGCCCGCCGATCGGTAGGTCCGGCGACTTATCCTCAGTGGATGATGGGCGGCTGGTCTACCACGACCACCGCCTCTGAATCTTCTACTTCCTGGACAAGGTAACGGCGGGTGGTAATCCCTCCATCGGAAATTTCCGGCAGTTGCCGCAAAAACGCCTCGACTTGAGGCGAGGAAAGATGGGTCATCAGCGCATCCATGTTTTCCCACTCCTGAAAAATGATCAGCGCATCCGGTTCCGCCAGACCCCGATAGAACTCATAGGTTATGCAGCCGTCCTCTCCCCGCGTCGCCAGAACCAGTTCACGTGCCATTTTCAACGCCCGGTCAAACTGGCCGGATTTGATGACGATTGTGCCCTGCATAATAATCACGTTAGTCCATCCACCCATTCACCGTTAGCGTTTCAAGCAGTTCATCCACGATGGCCGGATCATCAATGGTGGAGGGCACAGTATATGGCTGACCATCAATCATCTTGCGAATCACCTGCCGCAAAATTTTACCCGAGCGCGTTTTCGGCAACCGAGGCACTACGATCGCCCGTTTGAAGTTAGCAATCGGACCCACGGCGTTACGCACCGCCTGAACCAGCTCGCCCTGCAGGGTTTCAAGGTCTTGGTTGACGCCATCCTTCATCAACAACAAACCCACAGGAACCTGGCCTTTTTCCGCATCGGCAATGCCGACCACGGCGCATTCGGCAACGGCGGGATGCTCTGCCACTACCTCTTCAATTCGACCGGTGGACAAACGATGGCCCGCAACGTTAATCACATCGTCGGTGCGTCCCATCACGAACACATAACCGTCTTCATCACGGTAGCCTCCGTCACCGGTCAGATAAAAGCCGGGATACTCGCTCCAGTAACTGTCTTCGTAGCGCTGATGATCGCGCCAGACCGTTGGGAACGCACTCGGGGGCAGTGGGGCCTTGACCACGATGGCACCTTCCTGATTGGGCCCAACCTCTTTGCCATCGGCATCGAGCACACGTAAATCCCAGCCTGGTGCAGGCAGCGTGCAAGAGCCCGCCTTGGATTCCAGTAGTTCGATACCGGCCATGTTGGCGCAAATCGACCAGCCGGTTTCGGTCTGCCACCAGTGATCGATCACGGGCACGTCCAAATGTTCTTTCAGCCAATGATATGTTGGCGGATCAAGGCGCTCGCCTGCGACAAATTGGTACTGCAGGCTGGATATATCGTGCTTGGCAAGCAACGTACAGTCCGGGTCTTCCTTGCGCATAGCACGAAAGGCCGTGGGAGCCACAAAAAAGCTCTTCACCTTGTGCTCTGCCAAGACCCGCCAAAAAGCACCAGCATCCGGCGTCCTCACCGGCTTGCCTTCGTAAAGTATCGTCGTACAGCCAGCAAAGAGCGGCCCGTAAACAATATAGGAGTGTCCGACCACCCAACCCACATCCGAAGCCGCCCAGTACACGTCGCCCGCCTGAACCCCATAAACTGCGCTCATGCTGTAGTTCAGCGCCACTGCGTGGCCGCCGTTATCCCGAACAATACCCTTGGGTTTGCCCGTCGTACCTGAGGTGTACAACACGTAGAGCGGGTCCGTCGCCTGTACGGGCACGCAGTCAACCGGCAACGCGGCGTTTTCCCAAGCGCGCCAATCGATATCTCGCGGAGCCTGCAGGGTCGCTTCACATGAGTCACGTTGCAGCATGACCACGTGCTCGGGCTTGTGCTCGGCCAGATCAATGGCGTCGTTCAACAACGGTTGGTAGGCGATGACTTTATCCACTTCGATACCACACGACGCCGCCAGCACAACCTTCGGACTGGAATCATCAATCCTCATGGCCAGCTCTTTTGGGGCAAAGCCACCAAACACCACGGAATGGATGGCACCAATGCGCGCACAGGCCAACATTGCTGCTGCGGTTTCCGGCACCATGGGCATATAGATAATGACCACATCGCCCTTGGATACACCAAGTTCGACAAGACCTCCGGCGATGGTTGCAGTTTTTTCCAGCAATTGCGAAAACGTAAAATGCTCGACGGTGTTGGTAACGGGCGAGTCATAGATCAGCGCGGTTTGATCGCCCCGCCCCTGCGCCACATGTTGATCCAATGCGACGTAGCAAGAGTTCAGTACCCCATCCGAAAACCAACGCCACACACCATGTTCATCTTGATCAAGAACGGTTTGAGGCTCGGTGATCCAAGGAATACGGGAAGCCTGTTCCGCCCAAAAGCCCTGAGGGTCCTGCAACGATCTTGCATAGATCTCGGCATAACCCGTTTGATGATTGGCTATTGGCATAAAGGCTCCTGAATCTCGCTTTGGCAAATGGTCGCAGCCATCAGTTCACGACCGACGGCTTCGTCACAACAAACTAACCGGCCCAAATCAGAGGCACCACATGCGCCGACCAAACTCGCGAGATTTTATTGCTGAGTATATCGTTTGACTTGGGCGGGTTTAGGACAACGCGAGATCAAATCTTTGTAAGCCTTCGTGCGCTTTCCAATACGCTTGTGCTCACAGTAAAAATCCACTGCACGCTCCCAAGCGTCCACGCGACCGTGTTTGGTAATCGAGACTGTCGTATTCACGATTTTTAACCGAACGCGCGACATGACACCAACCTGGAAAACCGGCGTCATGGTGCCGCTCTTCTCACGTTTCATTCGACACAGAATGCCCTTTACCTGACCCGTCGCGTCCAGCTGAATCTCGCGATCAGTCTTGTCTCGAGCTTTTTGCTGAAGGGCTTTCAGCTCTTCATCCCGAGCGACTGCTACCGCTTTGACCTCAGCTTTCTTCGCACCGCGCAGCCGTTTACTGTTCTCTTTCAGAGAGAAATATTCTTGGTATGTTTTTCCTTCGATCTGGCGTCGCACTCGATAACCATAAAATCTTGGGTTGTCTAACAACTCTAAACTCATAAAACACTCTTCCTTGCATATTTTTATTGTTCGGATGGGGCGGTTGCTCCCTCAAGCAACCGTCCAATCTACAGACAACCGTTAGCCCAAGTTTACTAACGACTGGCCTCTCCCCTTTCTTTTCAACAACAAAGACTCTTGATGCATTTAACCCGAATTCTGTCGGGTTTTCACGAGAGAAGGGACTGCATATCCGAAAAAGATGCTTTAACCTGACACTATTCCCTGTTCTGTCAACTGAGCAATCTCTGTCGCCGTCAAACCGAAGTCGGAGAGCACCGATGCTGAATCCTCTCCGGGTACCCGCGGCGCTTGAATCGCCCCCGCCGGCGTTCTTGAAAATCTCGGCGCCGGTGCCTGTTGTAACACACCCGCCACTTCTTGATAGCTGTTACGCGCCACGTTATGCGGATGATCCGCGGCGTCTATCAGATTGAGCACCGGCGCAAAACACACATCGCTGCCTTCCATTATGTCGCACCACTGGGCTTGGGTTTTGGTCAGAAACACTTCCGTCAGCTTTGCCTTCAATTCACCCCAACGACCTTTGTGCATCTGGGGCTGGAAGTAATCTGCATCTAGGCCCGCCTTCTCCATCAATAGCGCGTAAAACTGGGGCTCAATGGATCCGATCGAAACATGCTCACCGTCCGCGGTTTCGTAGGTGTCATAAAAGTGCGCACCACCGTCAAGCAAATTCGTGCCACGCTGAGTGTCGAATGCGCCGCTGGCCGACATAGAATAAAACATCGCCATCAGCGCGGCGGTTCCGTCAACCATGGCGGCGTCAATCACCTGCCCCTCATTGGATTTGGTTGTCTCCAACATACCACAGACCATGCCGTAGGCCAGCAACATGCCACCGCCGCCAAAATCGCCCACCAAATTCAGTGGGGGAACAGGCCGCTCGCCGGGCCGGCCAATGGCATGCAGCGCTCCCGCTAACGAAATGTAATTGATGTCATGGCCGGCAGCCTGAGCCATGGGTCCTTCTTGGCCCCAGCCCGTCATGCGTCCGTAGACCAGTCGAGGATTACGGGCATGGCACTCGTCAGGACCTAGTCCCAACCGTTCGGTTACTCCCGGGCGAAAACCCTCGATCAGACCGTCTGCGCCTTCCACCAGACGCAGCACAGTCTCGACACCTTCAGGACTTTTCAGGTCCACGGCAATGGAGCGGCGATTCCGAGTCAGCACGTCCTTCGGTGCTTCGGTGGCTTGGGCCGCAGCGATACGCTCCACACGAATCACTTCAGCCCCCATGTCTGCCAGCATCATGCCGCAAAAAGGTCCGGGGCCAATCCCCGCCAGTTCGATGATTTTAAACCCGTTCAATGGCCCCATGATCTACTCCCCATATCTCGTCGTGCTTGTTTTACGTTTCAACCGTCAATCTTACTGGCGACGGTCAATTTCAGCCACCAGCTAAAATGCCATAAACTGTTTTTCGACAATCAACCACGGGCCGAAGCCAAAAGCCAATGCGAAAAATCATTCACTGCGATTGCGACAGCTTTTACGCGTCAGTGGAAATGCGAGATGACGCGAGCCTGCGCGAACTGCCCATTGCTGTCGGCGGCAGCGCAAGTCGGCGGGGCGTGATAGCAACCTGCAACTACGAAGCTCGCAAGTACGGCCTGCATTCCGCCATGCCAATGGCACAGGCGCTCAGACTCTGCCCGGATCTCGTCGTCGTGCCGACAAATATGGAAAAATACCGGGTTGAAAGTAAGCGGGTGCAGAGCATCTTCTACGATTACACGGACTTGGTGGAACCACTGTCTCTGGACGAAGCCTTTTTGGATGTGAGCGAAAGCGAGCGGCATCGCGGCAGCGCAACGCGTATCGCCGAGGAGATACGCAATCGAGTGCGAGAAGAGGTCGGCATCACCATTTCAGCCGGCATCGCGCCAAATAAATTTCTGGCTAAAATCGCCTCGGACTGGAAAAAACCCGACGGCCAATTCACAGTGACACCTCAAGACATTGATGCATTCATGGTCGAGCTGCCCGTGGCCAAAATTTTTGGCGTGGGCTCTGTCACGGCGAAAAAGATGAGCGCCATGAACATTCATACCTGCGGCGATTTACAGCAGGTCGACGCCAGCGAGCTGGCCAAACGCTTCGGCAAATTCGGCACCCGCCTGCATCAACTGTGCCGCGGCCAAGACGAGCGCCCCGTCAGCCCCAACCGCGTCCGCAAATCCATCAGTACCGAACGCACCTTCGCCGAGGATCTGCCTACCTTGGCCACATGCGAAGCTCAGCTACGGCCGTTGTTTGAGGATTTGCAGCGTCGAATTGCCAAGGCGCGATGCGAACATCGGGTAAAAAGTCGGGGACTCAAGCTGCGGTTTGAAGGATTCGACACGACAACCGTAGCCAGCACAGGACAAGATATGACCATCGAGAGCTATCTGCATTTGCTTAAAACCGCGTGGAACCGCCAGCAAAAGCCCGTGCGACTTATTGGTCTTGGTGTACAGCTGCGCGCAGACGATAACCCTGATCAAACCAATTTGTTTGGCGAAGATCCCGAAACCGATCGCTAACTGGAAAACTGAATATCGGCAAAGCGTGCATAGAGCTCACTGTCCTTGACCAATTCCGCATGCGTGCCGCTGGCAATCAGTTCGCCTTCTTCAAAAACCAAAATCCGATCGGCCTGCCGAACCGTCGATAGACGATGGGCAATGACCAAGATCGTCATCTCGCCTTTGAGCGCCTCTACACTTTTGCGGATACTTTGCTCGCTCTCTGCGTCCAGGGCACTGGTGGCTTCATCCAACAGCAAAAACGCGGGTTCGGCAATCAGCGCCCGGGCAATGGCAAGCCGCTGACGCTGACCTCCGGACAATCCAACACCGTCTTCCCCCAACGTGGTCTGTAACCCCTGGGGTAAGGCATCCACAAAGGTTTTCGCGTTGGCTAGCGCCAAGGCTCGGCTTACCTGCTCATCTGATGCATTAGGCTGAGCATAGATTAGGTTGTCACGGACAGTGCCGGAAAACATCGACGGTGTCTGGGGCACGAAGCCGAAGGCGTTTCGCAAGGTGTGCAAACTGAGTTCCCGAGTATCGATACCCCCCATGGAAATCGAACCGGTATCAACGTCATAGAAACGCTGCAGCAAGTCGAAGAATGTGCTCTTACCCGCACCCGATGGACCGACCAAGGCCACCATTTCTCCGGGCTGTATCTGAAAGCTCAGATCACTCAGCACCCGTTGATCCGGCCGGCTGGGATAGCGGAACCCCACATTTTCCACCGTCAGATCGAGTGTCTGTACAGAAGGAAGCGCCTCTATCGGGCCATCTTCAATTTCGCTTGGCGACTCCAGCAGCTCCACCAGACGTTCCGTCGCGCCAGCCGCGCGCTGTAAATCACTCCACACCTCTGAGATGGCACCAACAGAGCCCGCCACAATGAACGCATAGAAGATGAAGGCCGCCAAATCGCCCGGGCTGGTTCGACCGCTCAGAACGTCTTGGCCACCGACCCAGAGCAGCGTGGCCACGGCACCGAACACCAGCAGCATAACCACGGCGACCAGGACGGCACGCAACCATACCCGCTGTAAGGCAACGGCTAAGGCCCGTTCCACAACTCGGCCAAACTCAGCGATATCCGCCCCTTGGTGATTGAATGCTTGCACAATTTTAATGTGTCGGAAGCTCTCACTCACGTGACTGCCCACGTCGGCCAGTCGGTCTTGATTGGCTCGAGAGAGCGATCGTACTCGTCGGCCGAAAAAAATCACCGGCAGGACCACGAAGGGCACGCTGGCCAATACGATGAGTGACAACTTGGCATTGGTCACAACCAACAGAACCATGCCGCCCAAAAACATCAGAATGTTGCGCAGCGCAATCGAGACCGACGAGCCGATCACGGTTTGCAGCAAGGTCGTATCCGTCGTGACCCGAGACTGAATTTCACTGGGCGCATTATGCTCAAAGAAACCGGGGTGCAGATGAACCAGATGATTAAATACCGCGAGGCGAATGTCGGCACTGACCCGCTCACCGACCCAAGAGACAAAGTAGAAGCGAATAAATGTGCCAGCCGTGAGCACGACGATGAAGACGACAAAAAGTGACAACGATTGATTGAGTAAGGCCACCTCGCCACTGGCAAAGCCACTATCGATTACCAGCCGGATGCCTTGCCCAAGAGACAGCGTCGCACTGGCGGTAACGATCAGCGCAAGGCTGGCAATCACCACTTGAGGTACGTAGGGCCGCAGAAATGAAAACGCCGGACGAAGCCGGCGCATGTTCTTGGAGGTGGGTCTTTCTTCTTCTGTCATCGCCGTATTATGGCGCGTTTGACCTGTAGCGCACCACCGCCAAGCAGCCCTACTTACAATTTTTTGGTACCGAGGCGTTCTGGGTGAGCATCTGGCTAATATGCAGGATGCCATCGTAACCTCCGGCGAAGCCATCGGAGCGCTCATGGTGGGGATGACCAACAAACTCAATATAAATTTCCTGATAAGGCTCGCTGGTCGATTGCTCATGAAAGGCTCGCAATTCGTCATTGATCGAGCCCCAACCGTGACTCACCCAATACACCGTGGAGTCGCCACAGGGTCTAAAGGCATCCACCTCAGGGCCGTAGATATAAAGCCCAGCATACTTGCGATCTTGAACCGCCACGCGCATCAGGTCTCGGGCCAGGCCCCGATTTTGATGACTAGGGGTCACTGCAAGATGATTCACGCTTCCTCGATGGCCGTCGTAACCAAACATCACCGTGGCGACGATCTCGCCCTGGCAGAGACCGACAAGAAAGCTGTCCGGCGAGTGACATAACTTGCGCGCAATGTCCTTAACCGGATCGTTCCAAGGAACAACCAAACCACACGCTTTCCAAATGGCGACGACGCGAGATTCATCGGCCTTCTCATACGGTCTGACGTCCAAGAGTTTTGCCTTGCCAAGCTGACATAAAACTCTACTGTTTCCTCCAATGGTGTGCCGTGAAGAAGTTCGCACAATCCGCAGGCTTCCAATTTTACAAAGCGATTTGAGATCACTCGGCTGAGCCGTTATCTTGCCGGGTCTGATTGGCATACTCGGCGAGCCCGGAGGCATCTTGGACACACTGGAATTTCTTGAAAACGAAACCGGCGAAAATCCCGCTGGCTGCGTCATATGGATGCATGGTCTGGGAGCCGACGCCACAGATTTTGAACCCATCGTGCCGCTGCTGCCGCTGGACGTCGACCTGCGCTTTGTTTTCCCCAACGCGCCGATTCGGCCCATTACCGTCAACGGCGGCATGGAAATGCGCGGTTGGTACGACATCGACCCGTCATCACCCTTGGCCAGTAACGACGACATTCGTGAATCCGTAGACACCGTCAATCAATTAGTGGACGCGGAAGTGGCCCGCGGCTTTGCCTACGATCAGATTACCATTGCGGGCTTTTCCCAAGGCGGTGTCATCGCGCTGGAACTCGGTTTAGCCCACCCACAACGGCTACGCGGGATTATGGCGCTTTCCACCTATGTGAATGATCACGAGCATCTCACCGAACGGGTTGGCTTTGCCAATGTGGAAACCCCGATTTTTATGGCGCATGGGGTTAACGACCCGATGATTCCCATCACCCGAGCCATTACCTCGCGACAGGCGTTGATGGATCTGGCCTATCCGGTGCAGTGGCAGGAATACGCCATGGGTCATCAGGTTTGCCCGCAACAAATTACGCACATAGGCCAATGGCTGAACTCGATCTACACCCCATAGAAAACGCCACGGACACCACAGGGCTTACCCCGCTGGCAGCAACGCCTGCGGGATGGGTCGATTGCGTGCTGGCAGATTTCGATGCATTCCTTCAAGACCACGCGTCTGCGGAAAAAAAGGCTTCCGGCATGGCGCTGAGCATGGTTTCTCACTACCCGGATCAGACAGCCTTGGTCTCGGCCATGGTCGACTTGGCGGTTGAAGAGCTCAATCACTACAAAGAAGTGATGCGCTTGCTAATGACTAAGGGCGTGACGCCGGCAGCGGACCGAAAAGACCCCTACGTTACCCGCCTCAACAAACTGGTACGCAAGGACTCTGCATTCTTTTTACTGGATCGCTTGCTCATCGGAGCCATCGTCGAGCGGCGGGGCGCGGAACGCTTTGGCTTGGTCGCGAAACATGTTGACGACGCCGAGCTGCAAAAGTTTTATCACGCCATCGCCAAAAGCGAGGCCCGCCACTGGCACTTGTTTGTCGAACTCGCCAGAGACCTCTGCCCGCAGCTGCCTGTCGACGCGCGGTTCTGCGAACTGGCTGAGACAGAAAATGCCTTGATCGCAGAATTACCCCTGCGTCCGGCCCTGCATTAAACGACACGAACAATCGGTGATTGAACGCTATCTCGCCAACTACGCCGAGCCCGAAGCACAAGCACTTGGGTCCGCTCAACAGGCAACCCTGAACCTCAGCGGCCGGCCTCTGCAAGACACCCGCGTCTGGCAAGGCTGCTTGGTGATCCCCGCCTTTGACGAGACCTTCGAGCCTCTGCATCAGCAGCTCACGTCCTTGGCCTCAGACGATGTGCTGGTCATTTTGGTGGTCAACGCGCCTGAAGACGCGAAGCCAAGAGCTATTGAAGACACAAAGGTCTTGCTCAACATGCTTCATACCCAAGACTATGATCATGTCATTGTGGTGGACCGAGCCAGCAACGGTCTGCGCCTGAACCCCAAACAGGGTGTGGGTTTGGCGCGAAAGATTGGCAGCGATTTGGCGCTAGCCCTGAGATTCGCCGGTCGCCTGCGTTCGGACTGGCTGTTACAGAGCGATGCCGATGTGGTTTTTCCGGCGGGTTATACCGATTTGCTGCACCAGAACCCCGTTCACAATTCCGCTGGCGCACGAATCTTTCCGCACAGTCATTACAGCAGCGACCCTACCCTGCATTACGCAGGTCAACTCTACGACCAGCATATGAGCTACTACGTTGCCGGACTGGCCATGGCCGGCAGCCGTTACGCACATCACAGCTTGGGTAGCACTATCGCCGTGCACGCCAAGTCTTATGCTGCGGTGCGCGGTTATCCAAAACGCAGCGCCGGCGAGGATTTTTACCTGCTGAACAAGGTGCGCAAGCTCGCACCGATTGAACCCTTGCGCGGTCCAATCCTGTCCATTGAGGCCCGAACCTCCGCCCGGGTGCCATTTGGTACGGGGCCTGCCCTGAGAAAGATTGTTGAAAGCTTGGCTACCGACCCCAGCGGCGGCAGTTACCTCAGTTATCACCCGGCCTGTTTCTCCCTGCTAGGCCGTGCTCTCAGCGCGTTGAACCAATGGGCCGACGATCCGCGTCAGGCCATTCACTTCGACGTATCCCGCCGTTTATCTGCGCTGGGTTTCGAGGGTTTTGCCGGCGGTTTAAGCAAACAGCAAATCTCCCCGAAGCAGCGGCATCGCTGCGTACACGATTGGTTTGACGGACTGAAGACTCTGCAGTTTATCCACGCCTGCCAAGAGACCCACGCCGACCAGTCGCTAACGCGCACCCTGGCCAATCTAGAATCTGCATTTCGCAGCAAAGTCTTTGAATTCAAAACAAATAGCGGTTAACAGGCAGCGCCTTTGAACGTAAACTGCTGGCCGCTAAATCGCGCGTTTGCCGAGCCACGGATGTGATGCTGATACGCCAGCGCGCTGAGATACCATGAACTCTTCCCGGGCCCACATTCAGGGTTCCAAGAAAAGAAGCAGATGAACAAAATATTTATCGACGGACAAGCTGGCACGACGGGCCTACAAATCAGCGAGCGCTTGGCAGCCCACGCCGACATTGAGGTACTCCACGCTGATCCTGCCACTCGGAAAGACCCAGCCGCCAGGGCAAGTCTCTTGGCCAGCGCCGACGTGGCTATTCTGTGTCTTCCCGATGATGCCGCCAAGGAGTCCGTTGCATTAGCCGCCGGGAACACGCGGATTTTAGATGCAAGTTCGGCGTTTCGAACCCATGCAGACTGGCAGTACGGACTACCAGAACTGACCGCAGAAAGCCGACCGGCCATTGCCAACGCACAATTTGTGAGCAACCCCGGCTGTTACCCGCAAGGTTTCTTGTTGCTCGTTCGGCCGCTGATTGACGCTGGACTGCTAGCCCCCTCGACACCGCTGAGGTGCAACGCGGTCTCAGGCTATTCTGGCGGCGGGCGTCAAATGATCGAACAGTTTCAAGCCATGGACAGCGCCACAGCCAACACCGTTGCGGTGCAAAGTTATGGATTGGACCAGAGTCATAAACATCTGCCCGAGATGAGCCAGTACAGCGGCAGCACCATCAGCCCAATGTTTGTACCGACGGTTGCCAACTACGATCAAGGCATGCTGACCCAAGTGCCGTTGTTTGCCAGCGAGCTTGGCGGTGCAACACCCAAGGCCGTGCATGCGGTGCTGGCCCAGCGTTATGCCGACGAGCCTTTCATTCACGTCGGCGACTTTGGCGATCGCAGCATGCTGGAAGGCAACTATTTGAACCCCACAGGCCGTAACAATACGAACCACATGGACTTATTCGTCTTTGGCGACCAACAGCGACTGGTGCTGTGCGCTCGATACGACAACTTGGGCAAGGGCGCAGCAGGAGCTGCCATACAGAATCTAAACTTAATGCTAGACATGGAAGAGACCACAGGACTATGACCACGACTGCTCAATCAACACCCCTAGCGGAGCAACCCGAGCAAGCGATCCGCGAACAATTGTCGCAATGGCAAGACCAATACGACGGTCTAGGCGGCGGCAATTTGAAACTCGACCTGAGCCGCGGCAAGCCGGGCATTGAACAGGTCAGCTTAAGCGACGGCTTGGACGGCATATTACAGGGCAACTACATCGCCGCGGACGGTACAGATACGCGAAACTACGGCGGCACTCGGGGGATTCAAGAAGCTCGCGAACTCGGCGCTCAGATCATGGGCGTCCCGGTGGAACATACGATAGCAGCGGGAAATTCCAGCCTGAGCATCATGCATCTGGTCCTGCGAAGCGCGATGGATCTGGGTCTGTGGGGTGACGAGCGCCGTTGGTCTGACAACACATCCGAAACGAATCGACCCAAACTGCTAGCCCCAGTGCCCGGCTACGACCGACACTTTGTTTTAACCAAGCACTTCGGCATCGACCTCATCCCCATACCGATGACAGAGGACGGGCCAGATATGGCAGCAGCCACCGCCGCGGTAGCGGATCCAAGCGTCAAAGGCATTTGGTGCGTTCCCAAGTACTCGAACCCGACAGGCTGCACCTACAGCGATGAGGTCGTCGAGCAAATAGCCGGACTGGCGAACACCGCTGCCGCCAACGACTTCGTTGTGCTGTGGGACAACGCCTACGCGGTTCATGACCTGTACGACGCAGGTGATGCACTGGCGTCTATCTTCAACGCGGCAACCGCGGCTGGCACGCTGGATCATGTTGTGCAATTTGCCTCCACCTCAAAAATCACCCACGCCGGCGCCGGTGTCGCGTTTGCTTCGGCATCCACCACGGTGCTCGACGCACTGGACAAGCACTATTCGGTTTTCACCGTCGGACACGACAAAGTCAATCAGCTGCGCCACGTGAAGTTCTTGCAGGGCCGTTTAAACGAACATATGGCCGCGCACGCCGCCATCATTCGGCCCAAGTTTGAATTGGTCGAAGACATTTTTTCCCGCGAGCTCGGCGGTCTAGGCATTGCGTCTTGGACCAAGCCCAGAGGCGGCTACTTCGTGTCGCTGGATGTGCCCCCAGGATTGGCCGGTAAAATAATTGCCATGGCGAAGGCTGTGGGGCTTACACTGACACCTGCGGGTGCCACCTTTCCAAACGGCGATGACCCACAAGACCGGAACATTCGTATCGCACCAACCTTTGGTTCGCTGGAAGAAATTCACGCCGCCATGGACATTCTGACGCTGTGCATCAAAACAGCTTCAGCAGAACAGATCTTGGACCGCGGCTAACGCTGTCTGCGATTGATCACATACCAAACACATTAGGATCCTATGTCAGATCAACCCACAAAGACCGAATCCGAATCATCCGACGACGCCACGCCGACGGATAACGTTCACGTCGCCGACACCGAGCAGACCGATGCTGTAGAAACGGAAGTCCCAGAAACAGAAGCCCCAGAAACAGAAGCCCTAGAAACACAGGCTCCAGAAACAGAGGCTGAGACCGTAGAAGCGGACGCCAGCATGGCAGCGACAACGGAAGCACCCGAGACCACTGAGACTGTTGACGCCGTAGAGGCAATCGCCGACCTTGCCGAACCAGAAACCGAACAGCCAGAACCGATAGACGATGCAGTAGAAGCAGAGCACACAGCTGACGTAGAGACAGAAAACACCAACGACACAGAGAGCGATGCGGACGCAGCCGCAGATCCAGTCAAATTTGAAGAGTTGGCCCTGCCCGAGCCCATGCTCGAAGCAATCACGAAACTTGGCTTTGAAGAATGCACGCCGATTCAGGGACGCTCCTTGCCATTCAGCTTGTCGGATTACGACGTCACCGGCCAAGCCCAAACCGGCACAGGCAAGACCGCCGCCTTCTTGATTACCCTACTGACTCGCTTCTGGGAAAACCCGCCCCAGGAACGTCCAAACCTTGGCACGCCGCGAGCATTGGTACTGGCTCCCACTCGAGAGCTGGCCATGCAAATTGAAGGCGATTCCAAGGGTCTGGCCAAGTACATGGATATGCGCACGGTTTGCGTGGTCGGCGGCATGGACTTCGATGGCCAAAGGGCCGAGTTGGCCAAGGGTCCCGTCGACGTATTGGTCGCGACTCCTGGCCGTTTGATCGACTTTCTGGAACGGCGCGACATCAACCTCAGCAAGGTCGAATGCCTAGTGATCGACGAAGCCGACCGCATGCTCGACATGGGGTTCATTCCCGACGTGCGCCGCATCGTTTATCAAACACCGCATAAGCGAAAGCGCCAGACACTGTTTTTCTCAGCAACCTTTAACGACGCCGTGATGCGATTAGCGGATTCCTGGACCATTGATCCCGAGCATATTGTGGTCGAGCCCGAGAGCGTGGCTACAGACACGGTGGATCAGAAATTTTGGTTGGTAGAAGGCAGCAAACGGCGAAGCGTCCTGCTGGATTTCATCAATCATGCTGAACCGGAACGCGCCATTATTTTTGCCAATCGTCGAGACAGAACTCACAAGCTGGTGGAGTACTTGAAGAAAAAGGGTATCCCCTGCGAAGGTTTGGCCGGCGACGTGCCGCAGAAAAAGCGGCTGTCCACACTGAATAAATTTAAAAGCGGCGAGCTGAAATACTTAATCGCAACCGACGTTGCCGGGCGTGGCATCCACGTCGACGGGGTGACTCATGTGATCAACTACGAACTACCCGACGATGCAGAAGACTACGTACACCGCATCGGACGTACCGGTCGTGCCGGCGCCACCGGCACCGCGATCAGCTTCGTGTCTGAAGACGATGCCTTTAATTTGCCCGCACTTGAGGAATACCTGAGCACGAGCATTAAGTGCATCCAGCCAGACCTGCTGCCCGAGAGCTAAGCTCCATGAGCGATGCCTGCGACAACAACGTGACACCGCGGGCGACTCAGGTCGCCGTTGTTCAGCACAGCGCGGGCACCGATGTCGAACACAATCTCAGTACGCTGGAAACCCTGAGCAGCCAGGCCGCCAGCGAAGGCGCGCAGCTCATCACTTGGGCAGAAGCCTTTGCCTACTTGGGCCGACACAACGGCAAGAAAGAGATTTTGGAGCCATTGCCCGGAGGTGGCCCTATTCTGCAGCGCTGTCAGGCGTTAGCAGTAAAACTGAACTGTGATTTGTTGTTGGGCGGTTTCCATGAGGCCATGCCCGGCGACCCGGACCGCTGTTACAACACCAGCGTGTACCTGAACAGTCAGGGCGAAATCACCGCCACCTACCGCAAGATTCATCTGTTTGATGTGAGCATCCCCAACGGGCCGCAGCTGATGGAATCCAAACAAACCGGCCCCGGCGACAAAGCCGTCTGCGTCGACAGCCTGATGGGCACCTTGGGGCTCACAGTCTGTTATGACCTGCGGTTTCCGGCCCTGTACCAGCGCTTGGTCGCCATGGGTGCCGTGGCCTTGACGGTGCCCTCTGCATTCACTGCCACCACCGGCGCAGCGCACTGGCATGCCTTACTGCG
>JBELHZ010000023.1:32097-39710 GCA_042091155.1 Gammaproteobacteria bacterium | reverse complement strand
GGGGGCAATGAGGCTCTTTCGACGTTCTGAACGGTGGCATTCTTAAGCTCATTTACAGTCGATGGAATTGCTGTTGTGGGGGTATCGCCCACCGCGGCACAGCCGCCAATGAAGGCGATTGACGCAAGGATGGCGCCGCGAAAGACCAACTGATCGGTAAAGGTGTAGCTAAGGAACTTGATGTTGATGTAGCCTAGCGAAAGTAGCAATTGCGAAGCCGGCGATAGTATCAGGTTCCGGCGTTATCGGGTAAAGGGTATGAGCGCAGCGAATCCCAGCGGCAGTGGCCAGAGCACCTTGTGGGACAGTAACCTTGGTCGGCGCTTGAGCGAACAAGAATCGTCTCTGCTGCACCCGTTGGTGAGGGGGCTTCACGGCGAATCCGTTCTCTGGATCGGTGAACAAACGAGGATGTCGCAGAGTTTGGGCCAATGCATGGTCCGCCTGCCGATTCACGCCTTTTGTCGAACCAACCCCAAGCAAGTTGTCGAGGCACGAGACCTTCTTCGGCTGCAGGTATGCAGTGACAGCCTGCCCTTTGCGAGCGCATCCCTTGACGGCGTGGTGCTGCATCATGCGCTTGAAAGCGTTCCAGATGCTCGAGCCTGCATCAGAGAGGTGGAACGGGTGCTGAAGCCTGGAGGACGATTGATTATTTGTGCGTTCAATCCGGTCAGTCTTACGGGGCTTCGTGCCTGGACGGCTCGATCAAGCGCCAACCCATTGTCGGGCCAACAGTTTGTTAGCCCGACGCGATTATTGGATTGGCTCGCCTTGCTTAATCTCCAACAGGTACGAAAACCTGAATATCGTTCGATTACCGCTCCGCTTATCGCACCCTTGCTTGCTAGGTTGGGCCAGCGCATGGCTCAATGGCCACTGGTCACCTCACTGACGAACACCACGAAGTCCGCATGGGGCTTGGGCCTGCTTGGGTCGATGCTTGCCAACGCGCAGCGGTTGCTTATTAGGGCAATTACGCGACTGCCGATTGGTGGCATCGTGATCCTTTCCGCCTGCAAGACCCGGCAGAGCGGGACGTTGATCGGCCGCGGCGTCGTCAAAGCCACACCGGGCCGAGGAAAGCTGGTGCTCGCGCCAACGGCTCGAGCCAAATACAAACCCTGAAACCCATGAAGCACTAACCGGAGCATGACATTGACGATAGAAGTATTCACCGACGGCGCATGCCGGGGCAATCCGGGGCCTGGTGGTTGGGCGGCCCTGGTGCGGCAAGACGGAGTGGAGCAGATGTATGCCGGCGCGGAGCCGCAGACGACAAATAATCAGATGGAACTGATGGCGGCAATCCAAGGCCTGGAGCAACTCTCAGCTCGTTCGACGGTCAGTTTGACCACAGACTCCCAATACGTCCGTCAGGGCATTACACAGTGGATTCATGGTTGGAAGCGTAATGGCTGGAAAACGTCCCAACGTCAACCGGTAAAAAACCAGGAGCTCTGGCAGCGTTTGGACGCGGCGGTGGCCGATCACGATGTTGAGTGGCACTGGGTTAAGGGCCACAGCGGACATCGCGAAAACGAGTTGGTGGACGAAGCGGCCAATGTGGCTATCGACGCCATGCAGGCAGCCCGATGAGACAGGTTGTGCTGGATACAGAAACCACGGGTCTTGAGGTCCTCAATGGCCATCGAATCATTGAAATTGGAGCCGTCGAGGTCGTGAACCGGCGGCTCACCGGTCGGACGTTCCACAAATACATCAACCCCGATCGAGCCATTGATGATGGTGCAAAGGAAGTGCATGGAATCACCGAGGCTTTTTTGGCAGATAAACCCCGTTTTGCGGATGTGTGGCCCGAACTCGATACTTTTCTTCGAGGTGCCGAGTTGGTGATTCACAATGCGCCTTTCGATATCGCCTTTTTAAATGCCGAAGTAGAGCGGCTGGCCAGTAAGGCAGCCGGCGTCCCCGAGCGTGTGGACACCTTCTGCGACATCACCGATTCCCTCGTTCTTGCGCGGCGCAAGCATCCGGGCCAGAAAAACAGCCTGGATGCGCTGTGCCGACGCTACATGGTGGACAACTCTCAGCGCGAGCTCCACGGCGCGCTGCTGGACGCCGAAATTTTGGCGGATGTCTATCTGTTGATGACCGGTGGGCAGGCCCAGATGTTTTCCAATGGCGCAGATCAAGAGCAAAAAAGTCAGTCGGAATCAAGCCAGCAGACGGTACATCTGGACATCGAGCAATTGCGGGTCGTGCAGGCAAGGCCGGAAGAACTGGCGGCTCACGAGGCCATGCTTGAGCTGATGGATAAACACAGCGACGGGCAGACGCTCTGGCGTCGCTAGCTCGGCCAAAAAAAAGCGCTGCAACCCTTCGGATCCACAGCGCTTATGCTCTTGGCTATTCCGACCTTCAGATCATGTAGATAACCGCGATGTAGCCCGTGATCCCCATGGTGATGGTGTAGGGCAGTGCCATCGTCACCATACGCATGTAGCTGAGGTTAATCAGCGGCGCGATGGACGACGTTAGCAGGAACAAGAACGCAGCCTGACCGTTCGGCGTAGCCACACTTGGTATGTTGGTACCCGTATTGATCGCCACTGCCAAAGCATCGAATTGGTCGCGTGTAATCACGCCACTGGTGAAGGCTTGCTTGACCTCGCCGATGTACACCGTCGCAACGAACACGTTGTCGCTGATTGCCGACAGGAGGCCGTTGGCGATGTAAAACATGCCGGGCTGAGCTTCCTCAGGGAGGGAGAGCACGTAGGCGATCACAGGAGAAAACAAGTGTTGATCGTGGATCACGCCAACGATGCCAAAGAAGACAACCAGAAGAGCGGTAAAAGGTAGGGCTTCTTCAAAAGCCTTGCCCAAATCGTGCTCTTGAATCACACCGTTGAATGCGGTTTGCAGTACGATAATGGTTAAACCAATAAGTCCGACTTCGGCTACATGAAAGCCTAGGGCTAGGATCAAAATGACGGCTGATACAGCTTGGATGACCAATCGCGCAACGTCGCGATCGGTGCGTTTCGCCGCTTCCGCTTCATCGTATTCCACGAGGATGTCTCTAACACGCTCCGGCATCAGAGCCCCGTAGCCGCATATCTTGGTTTTTTCAAGCAGGATGCAGGTGATGAGTCCAACCACAAGTACTGGCATGGTCACCGGAGCCATACGCAGAAAAAACTCGACGAAATTCCACCCTGTGTAGCTGGCAATCAGAAGGTTCTGTGGCTCACCCACCGTTGTGCAGACGCCACCCAAGGCGGTACCCACAGCGGCATGCATCAAAAGGTTACGCAAGAATGCGCGAAACTTTTCGAAGTCAGGATCCTCAGCACCGGTCTGTTGGTCAGCAACGTTTTTGTACACGGTGTAGAAACCTACGGCGACGCTGATCACCACGGCAGTCACCGTTAAGGCATCGAGAAACGCAGAAAGAAATGCAGAAATAAAGCAGAACAGGAAGGAGATCAGGGTCTTTGAGCGAATGGAAAGCAGTACCTTGGTGAAGGTAAATAGCAGCAGTTCCTTCATGAAGTAAATACCAGCGACCATGAAGACCAGCAGCAAGATGACGGGAAATGCAGCGACAACCTCGTGATAAACCGTATCTGGAGAGGTCATACCCATAACCACTCCCTCAATGGCGAGCAGCCCGCCTGGCTGAAGCGGATAGCACTTCAACGCCATTGCCAGAGTGAAGATAAACTCCAGTACCAGGACCCAACCGGTGATGTACGGGCCCGCTACGTATAGCAGGATAGGGTTTAGAACCAGAAATCCAACAATCGTTTGTTTATACCAATCCGGTGCATGCCCCAAAAAATTCTGGGTGAACGCATTCATCGTTGTTTGCATTGAAAATCCTTGATGTGTCTTTGATGAACGGGAGTTTTTCCTTCTTGTTAAACGCTCGAACCGATCATTGTCGAACAGTTCATGCGTCATCCAATGAGTGAAGATAGCTTGCTCGGGGTGAGCGGGGCAAGTGACTTGAACCGGAAAGCGTATGACCTCGTGCGTAATTGCTTTTGGGCCGCTATGCTCTGTGGCTATTAAAAAATCACATTTACACTCATCGAACGAAATAATAGAAAGGTACGTTACCTATGTGGCCCAAAGATCAGGACGAGTTTGTTGCAAATCACATCATGCCAGACGGCGCGGACAGCGGTGATGCCTGGTATTTCGTCTTTATCCGGGGAGAGTTGGTTTGCAAAACCGTGCAGGGCGTACCGGAGCCCATCACCGCAGACGATTTTCGATGGTTTGACGTAGAGGCCAAAAGCAAACACTTTCTAGGTCACCACGGCAGCGTGCCATGTTTTGCGCTACGCGCCGCTGGCTCAGTGCCCGAAGGGTATGCACCGATGCCGTTGCGCGGATTGTTGGGTCGAACGTCCCAGTCGCTGTTTTATCTTGCGGGCCGCGCCCAGCAGGTCATCGATTGGTATGACACACACCAATTTTGCGGGCGCTGTGGAACGCCCATGGTGCTTCACAGCCAGGACCGCGCCATGAGTTGCGAGAGCTGCCGCCTCATCAATTACCCCCGGTTGTCTCCGAGCATCATTGTGCTGGTGACCAAGGGCGAAGAAATGCTGTTAGCACGAAACGCTAATTGGCCGGCCAAGATGTACAGCACGCTGGCGGGTTTCGTTGAGCCCGGTGAGTCCATTGAGCAGACCGTGCATCGAGAGGTATTCGAGGAAGTGGGCCTAAAAGTACAAAAGCTGAAGTACTTTGGTTCCCAAAGTTGGCCGTTTCCGAACTCGCTGATGCTGGGTTTTCACGCTGAATACGCCGGTGGCGATATTGTTTGTCAGCCGGAAGAGATAGCCGATGCTCAGTGGTTTACGAAAGACAGCATGCCCCAGACGCCACCAAAAACGGCGATTTCCGGCTGGTTGATTGAGGAGTTTCTGGAACAGCTCTAGCCAAGATGCTAGGCCGGCGCGGCGTGTTTGCTGAAGGCGGCGAAAGCCTGAAATACCCAAATGAGATGGCCGTTCGAGCGTATATGCCCCCGCATAAAGGCCTCGACCAGATCCTCTTGCCCGGCGAACAGGCGCTGGGCTTGTTCCGGTGAATCGAAATACAAGACGAGTTCCGCTTCCTCAATGTCGGGAAAGGTGAGGGTACCGTTGCGAATGTCGATGAAAACGCTTTCGTTGGGGAAACGGAGTTCGATATCCGTTTCCAACGTGGCCGCAGCGGTGTCTAAAAAATTTTCCAGCAAAAAATCGTGCACCGACGTCTCCGAGTTAAACTGCATCAGACTCAAGGCAGTACCTGATCGCGGCGGAGAAACTAGCAAAGCTCATGGGCAGTGTTCAAGGCGATTCTCTCGAATGACCAAGGCGGCTGATCTGGCTGTATCAGCTCTGGACGATAACCGTGACCTGTCGCTAAAGTAGCGTCCCCTCTGATAAGGCTGAAACCGAATGACTTTTTTGTACGAATACCTGATGTTTTTAGGCCAGGTCGTCACACTTGTGATCGGTTTTATTGTGGTGGCGTCTTTTTTGGTCTCATTGGGCAGCCGGGGCCAATCAGCCGGTCAAGGGCACCTGCAGGTTCAAAAGCTTAATGAGCAAATTCGCGACCTGCGCTTTTCGATGGAAAGTCATCTGCTGACAGCAGATCAGGCCAAGAAACAG
Organism: Gammaproteobacteria bacterium; assembly: GCA_042091155.1. Taxonomy (GTDB): domain Bacteria; phylum Pseudomonadota; class Gammaproteobacteria; order Pseudomonadales; family Azotimanducaceae; genus UBA4421. Next base: position 34,068 of record JBELHZ010000023.1, on the reverse strand, counting down.
CACAAATCCGAACTGAAGGCGGAAAAGGCAGAGCAAAAGAAAACGGCCAAACGAGACGCGAAAAAGCAGACTCAAAAGGAACCCGACAAAGCGGCGGATCAGCCCAATGCCGGTGAGGCGTCCGAGGCCGGCTCGGCTGACGAAGGAAGCGTGTCGATAGCCGATGGCAGCAAGCCTAGAACCTTCGTCATTCACTTTGACGGCGATGTGGCCGCATCGGCGGTTGAGCATCTGCGTATTGAAGTGACCGCGGTGCTGACCATGGCCAAGCCACACGATGAAGTGGTGGTCTGCATCGAGAGCCCCGGAGGCATGGTGCACAGCTACGGTTTGGCGGCCTCTCAGATGATGCGCATACGGTCTAAGGGCATTCCTCTGACGGCTCTGGTGGATCGCGTAGCGGCCAGTGGCGGATACTTGATGGCCGCGGTGGCGAATAAGATCGTTGCTGCTCCCTTTGCTGTAATCGGCAGCATTGGTGTCGTCGCGCAGGTACCCAATGTGCATCGCTTGTTGAAGAAAAACGATGTGGACGTAGAGGTGCTGACTGCGGGCAAGTACAAGAGAACGCTGACCTTGCTCGGCGAGAACACTGAGGAAGGCCGAGAAAAGTTTCGTGAAGAGTTGGAAGAGGTACACACCCTGTTTCAGGAATTCGTTGTGGACAACCGGCCGGAACTCGATATCGAGGCCGTGGCGACCGGTGAAGCGTGGTATGGCTCTCGGGCGCTGGATTTGCGCTTGGTAGACGCCTTGGCCACCAGCGACGAATACGTGAGCGATCAATGCCAAGAGCGTGATGTCTACAGCGTTGCTTGGGTTGAGGTGAAAAAACCCTTGGATCGGTTGCTTGATAAAGCCAATGGCGCCTTGGACCGTGTAAATCATATGTTGGAATTTGTTAGAAAGTAGGAGAGATCATGAGTTTTAAAGCGTTTCGAGTAGAAAAAGGCGAGGCCGGTTTCAGCCGCAGCATCGTTAGTCGTGAAGAAAGCGAACTGCCAGCGGGCGAATTGCTGATTGAGGTGAAATTCTCCTCGTTGAATTTCAAGGACGGTCTGTCAGCCACAGGCAATCCTGGCGTGACCCGCAACTTCCCGCATACCCCGGGTATTGATGCGGCTGGGGTTGTGCTGGAATCCAGCCACGAAGATTTTGCTGTCGGCGATGACGTTATTGCTATTGGGTTTGATCTTGGCATGGGAACATCCGGCGGCTATGCCGAACGTATCCGCATTCCCGCAGACTGGGCGGTCAAGTGTCCAAGCGGATTGACCTTACATTCGAGCATGATCATTGGTACCGCAGGGTTTACCGCGGCGGAATGCGTTCAGAAACTTGAGCAATCCGGCATGACGCCTGCGTCCGGCCCAGTGCTGGTTACCGGCGCAACCGGTGGCGTAGGCTCTGTCGCGGTCAAATTATTGGCTCAGCTGGGCTATGAGGTGACGGCGGTCACCGGCAAGGCGGAAAAAACCGATTGGCTCAAGTCCTTGGGGGCGAGCAAGGTCATCAGTCGTGAAGATGCGGCTGCTGGGGCCGATAAGCCCATGCTCGCAGAAACTTGGGGTGGTGTTGTGGACACAGTAGGCGGGGATATTCTGTTCAATGGCGTCAAAAGCCTGCGTTACGGATGCAGCTTAGCGGCCTGTGGCTTAGTCGCTGCACCCACCTTTGGCGCATCTGTACTGCCGTTTATTTTGCGTCATGTGAACCTGCTGGGAATCGATTCCGTGCAGCTGCCCATCGACCAAAAAGCCGCCATCTGGCAGCGTCTGGCGACGGACTGGCATATGGACTTGTCGGATCTGGAAGAAGTGCTGACTCTGGACACGCTTTCCGATGCGATTGATCGCATTTTGGCAGGTCAAATGGTGGGGCGAGGGGTATTGCACCTGTAGCGCGCCCTGGTGCTAATCAGTCTCGCCGCAGCTTATCAGTCTCGCCGCAGCTTATCAGTCTCGCCGCAGC
>JBELHZ010000023.1:0-31997 GCA_042091155.1 Gammaproteobacteria bacterium | reverse complement strand
ATCAGTCTCGCCGCAGCTTATCAGTCTCGCCGCAGCTTATCAGTCTCGCCGCAGCGCTGGATCTGCGGCGATTGGGTTGGGGTATTTCGAGACCACTAAGTAACTGTTGACCAACAGTGTTACGACGGTGGCTGCTTGCAGGACTGCCGCGCTCTTCTCGCCCAGTAGGGATGCATTCAATGCCATGTAGCTCACCAGCAGCGAAAATTCCGATGCCTGACCTAGACGCAGACCGACTTCCCTCGCGCTGCTCAACGTTTCACCCTGCATGTTCAGTAACCGGGTAAAGGTCCACGGCTTGATCAGCAGTATGACGGCGGCCAATGCCAGGATCGGCATCCAGACGCTGGGCAGCACCTGAAGATTGATGGACGCACCAACAGTGAAAAAGAACATCACCAAGAAGAAGTCGCGAAGAGGCTTCAAATGGTTGGCAATGTACTGGGCGATGGGACTTGTCGCGAGGCTTACGCCAGCAATAAAACCACCCACCTCATAGGATAGGCCGCACTCGTGCGCGACTTGAGCAATGGCCAGGCACCATCCAATGGCCAGCAAAAAAATGTACTCGTGAAAGTCATCGAATCGCTGCAGCAAGGGCAAAATCGCAAATTTGACCGTGACCAGTGCGCCGACGATCAAGGCGGGTAGCCCGAGAATCAGCGTCATCAGTGCTGAGCCGCTTTGATCGGCGCTGCCGCCGAGATAGCCGATCAGTATCAGAGCGACGATGGCGAGAAGGTCCTGTACCAAGAGCAGGCTGATGACAATTTCACCCACATGGCGATGGTGTAGGACGGTTGTAGGGAGGAGTTTGACCCCTAAAATTGTGCTGGAAAAAGTAATCCCGATACCAACGATGACTGCTTCCGTTACCGAAAAGCCAAAGCCCAGCATCACCAAAGCCCCGGCGGAAAAAAACACCGCCGTGGTGCCCAACGCGGTCAGCAACGATTCGCCAAGCATATTTTTGAGCTTTTGGGTGGGCAGGTCCAAACCCACCAAAAAGAGCAGAAAGATGATACCGATTTCGGCGATCCCTGAGAGGAGGGCGGTGTCGTCCACTAAGGCCATGCCAAAAGGGCCCACTAGCGCTCCTAGGACGATATAAGCGACGAGCATGGGCTGGCGCGTGTACAAAGCGGCGGTGGCGATCACTGCTGCGCCACTGAAAATCAGGAAAAATGAGTGGAGAATGTCTTGGCCGGTCATCTAGGAACCTTAACAAAGGCAGCGACCGCTCTGATACTGGCGGTCGTCCTCAGTTTTTTGATACGAATACCGTTTTAGGGTTAGCAACAGACGGCTGGTAGTAACCCGAGTGCGGGTTTACCCAAGTCAGCGCCGTTTGCAGATCCTTGCCCTCAGGCAATTCAATGACGTTGAATCCGCTTCTGGCAAGGAAGTGAACAATGTCCTCGTGCACGTTGCCACGCGCCACCAGATCCCCGGCGTAGTGCAGTCGCGTACGCAGCAGAACGGCCAGAGACAGCCCACGGCCGTCCGTTAGAGCGGGAAAATCCACGGCAATTGCCGAAGCATCGAGCCATGTAGCATTGGGTTCGCTGTCGACGCCGACCAGCAGTGGGTACCCGGCCTGCCAATCGGCTTCGGCGAGCCAGTGGGTCTCGCCCTCGTCCACGATCTGCCAGTCTTGGTCAATATTTCTAAGCAGCTGTGGCATAAACGCTCTCCTTGAATGGGTCGATACCAATGCGGTTAAAGCAGCCAAGGAACGCTTCACCGTCGAAGCGCTGAGCGAGATAGACGTGCAAGATTTTCTCGATCACGTCGCAGACCTCTGCCCGTGCAACCGACGGGCCAACAATTTGACCCAGTTTGGGTGCTTCGCCGGAGTGGCCCGCATGGCCGCCCAAGGATATTTGATAGAACTCTTGGCCTTTCTTATCCACGCCTAAAATACCGATATGCCCCACATGATGGTGGCCACAGGCATTCATACAGCCGGAAATATTTAGGTCGATCTCGCCCAGATCAAATTGAAAGTCGTAGTCAGCAAACCGACGCTGAATGGCTTCCGCCACCGGCAATGATTTGGCGTTGGCAAGAGAGCAGTAGTCGCCCCCAGGGCAGCAAATCATGTCGCTCAGTAAGCCCATGTTAAAACTGCCCAGACCGATGTCGGTGGCCTGTTGCCAGAGCTCGTACAAGTCTGCCTTGGGCACGTGCGGCAGCACGAAGTTCTGTTCATGACTGATGCGAATCTCGCCGAAGCTGAATTGATCAGCCCATGTCGCCACTGCATCGATTTGGTCTGAGCTGACATCGCCTGGAGGCACGCCAACGCTCTTGGTTGAGAGCGTTACCACTGCATAGCCATCGGCCCGGTGTGGGGTCACGTTGTGCTTCACCCATCGGTCGAAATCTCTATGGGTCAAACGTCTGTCCGCGAGCATTGTGGTGGCGTCGGCTTGCTGACCGAACGTCGGTGGTCGAAAAAAGTCACGGAGCCGCCGCAGTTCGTCAGCCGGTACCGTGTTGGGGCTGTCCTTGATCTGCTCCCACTCGGCATCGACTTGGGCTTTGAAGCCCTCGGGGGTCATTGCTCTCACCAGAATTTTAATCCGCGCTTTGTATTTGTTGTCTCGGCGACCATAGCGGTTGTACACCCGCATCAACGCTTCGGTATAGGTCAGCAGGTCTTTGGCCGGTAGCTTCTGCCGGATCAGCGCACCCAGCACGGGAGTGCGACCTAAGCCGCCTCCGGCGTAGATGTCGATCAGCGCGTCTTCGGGGTGGTTGTCATCGCCATGAATGCGCATACCAATGTCGTGGACGCCGATAGCGGCTCTGTCCTGAGCTGCGCCGGTGACGGCAATTTTGAACTTTCGGGGTAACCACTCGAATTCTGGATGAGACGTTGACCATTGACGCAGCAGCTCGCAAAAGGGGCGGGGATCAATGGTTTCGTCCGCTGCCGCGCCGGCAAATTGATCGGTGGTCACGTTGCGAATGCAACTGCCACTGGTCTGAATGGCGTGCATATCCACATCGGCTAACGCTTGAAGAATATCAGGTACATCTTCCAAGGCCGGCCAGTTGAACTGCATGTTCTGGCGGGTGCTTAAGTGACCGTAGCCTCGGTCGTAATCTCGCGAGATCGCCGCCAGAGCGCGAAGCTGTTTGCTCGAAAGGGTTCCGTAGGGTACCGCGACGCGTAACATGGGGGCGAGCCGCTGGATGTAGAGGCCATTGCGCAGCCGCAACTGCAGGAATTCATCATCGGATAACTTACCGTCGAGATAGCGTTGGGTCTGGTCGCGATAATGGGCGACTCGTTGGTTAACAAAGCTACGATCAAATTCGCTGTATTGATACATCGGCGAATGACTCCTCAAGAAAAGAACAAAAGCGACGGCAGGGTGCTTGCGATCGCTGCGCGCGGCATTGTAGCGTATGGCAGTGACGGCCTTGTCAGTCATTTTCGATCTAAGGAAATAATTTTTCGTTGTGACGTTGGCCTAATCCCACCCAGACCAGCCGAAGGGGCACGATCGCGCAAGAGACGACGAACACGCTTGTACTGGTAGCCCGTGTGCCTATAATTGCGGCGGCACCGGATTCGGAATTGACGGTGCAAACAAGTATCGAACGAAATCGATGGGAGCAGGGTTATATGAGCGAAGAACATCAGCCAGCAGTAGAAGAAATCGAAGACGCGCCGGCCGCGTCGTCCGACAGCGATTCAGCGGCAGACATGAAGGCGATCTTGGTGGTTTTTACCGCCGCAGTCGCATTTTGCGTGTTCTATATTTCGGGCTGGTCTTTCGATCTTTAAACCTGTTCGGGCCAGTTGTCGGCTCTGCACCGACCAATACGTTCGGAGCCTTGGTTTTCACTGGAGGATGTCAATCCGATAGCAGTGGCTGCAGTAGGCTCTTGGCCTGTTCCAGAAGCAGGTTTCGCCGCTCGGCGTAATCACGCACTTGATCGTCATCGATCTTACCAACTCCAAAGTATCGCGCTTCCGGATGGGAGAAATACCAACCGCTTACGGCAGCAGCAGGGCTCATCGCATAACTCTCCGTTAACGAGATGCCCGTCTTATTGGTTGCATCCAGTAGTTGAAATAACGTCTTTTTCTCACTGTGTTCTGGGCACGCAGGGTAGCCTGGGGCAGGTCGTATGCCCTGATAGCGTTCTTTAATCAGCGCGTCCTTATCCATCTCTTCATCGGCGGCATAGCCCCAAAAGTCCCGGCGAACCCTCTCGTGCAAGAATTCGGCAAAGGCTTCGGCAAAACGGTCCGCCAGGGCCTTGATCATGATTTGGTTAAAATCATCGTTGGGAAAATCTTCAAGAATCGATTCGAGGTTGAGCCCGCTGGTGACTGCAAATCCGCCGACATAGTCCGCGATACCCTCTGGTGCCACGTAGTCGGCCAAGCAAAGGTTTGGACTTAAATCGTCGGGTTTGGGTGTTTGCTGACGCAGGTGATGCAGATCCGCAAGCGGCGTATCCCGGCTCTCTGAGGCATACAGCCGGATATCGTCTGCCTCAAGCCGGTTCGCCGGCCAGATTCCAACAACGCCCTTGGCCTGCAGCCTACCGTCCGCAATCAACCACGCAAGCCGTTCCTGTGTGTCCTGCCATAACGAGGTGGCCGCGTCGCCCACAACTTCATCCGCCAAAATTTGCGGGAACTTTCCCGCCAATTCCCAGGTCATGAAGTAGGGCGACCAGTCGATGTAGGGCACAAGGTCGTCGAGACTTGGCTCAATAACCTGTACTTCCGGTTTTTTAGGTTTGGGCGGGCTGTAAGTCTCCCAGGCAAAGACCAGCGGATTGGCTCGTGCGGCTTCCAATGTCAAAAAGGCGCGCTTTTCCCGGCGCGCTTCCACTCGATTTTTGATCAGAGCGTATTCGGCAGAAATATCCGACGCGTAGTCCTGATAGTTTTTCTCTGGCGCGAGGAGTTTGGCGGCAACGCCTACTGCTCTGGATGCATCGCTGACGTATACCGTGGCTCGATTGCTGTACGCCGGCGCAATTTTTGCTGCGGTGTGGGCCTTGCTGGTCGTCGCCCCACCGATTAACAGGGGAACCTTAAGGTCTAGGCGCTGCATCTCGCGCGCAACGTTAACCATTTCATCCAGCGATGGCGTGATCAAACCGGATAAGCCGATGGCATCCGCATCCTCAGCAATGGCGGTTTGCAGGATTTTCTCCGTCGGCACCATCACACCCAAATCGATGATCTCGTAGTTGTTGCATTGCAGCACCACACCAACAATGTTTTTGCCAATGTCGTGAACATCCCCCTTAACCGTCGCAAGAACAATTTTGCCTTTGTTGCGTTGAACCGCGTCGGGTTGGTTGGCTTTTTCCGCTTCAATAAAGGGCACCAGATGGGCTACCGCCTGTTTCATCACCCGGGCACTTTTCACCACCTGCGGCAGAAACATTTTGCCCGTGGAGAAAAGGTCACCGACCACACCCATGCCGTCCATCAACGGGCCTTCAATAACGTCAAGCGGGTGGTTCGCTAGTTGTCGCGCCTCTTCCGTATCGTCGACAACATGGCTGTTGATGCCCTGAACCAAGGCATGCGTGAGGCGTTGTTGAACTGGAAGCTCGCGCCAAGCTTCGGTTTGCACCATCTTAGTTTGAGGGTCGGCACTGTACGTTTGCGCCAAGCCGAGCAGTCGTTCGGTGGCGTCTTGTCGACGATTTAATACCAAGTCCTCTGCCGCGATACGCAGTTCTTCCGGTAAATCGTCGTAGATGCCCAGTTGGCCTGCGTTGACAATGGCCATGGTCAGTCCCGCGCGGATGGCGTGATAGAGGAATACCGTATGGATCGCTTCTCTGACGAGGTTGTTGCCGCGAAAGGCGAAAGAGACATTGCTCAGTCCCCCGGACGTACTCACCCCGGGTAGGTGGGAGTGAATCCAAGAAACCGCGTCAATGAAATCCACCGCGTAATTGCTGTGCTCGTCAATCCCGGTGCCAATGGCAAAAATGTTGGGATCAAAAATGATGTCGCTTGGCTTAATGCCCACTTGTGACGTCAGCACGTCGTAACTGCGTTGACAGATGTCTATTTTTCGCTGGTAGGTATCGGCCTGACCGTCTTCATCAAAGGCCATGACCACCATGGCCGCGCCATAGGATTTGCAGCGTTTCGCCACCTCAACGAACGCGGCCTCACCTTCTTTTAGGCTGATCGAGTTGACGATCGCCTTGCCCTGAACGCACTTTAAACCCGCTTCGATAATCTCCCACTTGCTGGAGTCGATCATGATGGGCACACGAGAGATATCAGGCTCGGTGGCGATGAGGTTAAGAAAATGCTGCATGGCGTCGACGCCATCCAGCATGCCTTCATCCATGTTGATGTCGATGATTTGCGCGCCGTTCTCCACTTGCTGACGGGCGACATCTAAGGCTTCTGCGTATTGGTTTTCGCGGATCAAACGAGCAAATTTCGCGGAGCCGGTGACGTTTGTACGTTCACCCACATTAATAAACAACGAATCCGCTGTGAGTTTCAGCGGTTCCAGTCCTGCCAGTGTCAAAGCCGCCTTAAACGGGCGCCTGTGTGCGGCTGATTCGTCGCTTGTGGCTGGTTGGTCTGTCACGAGAGCGGGCGGCGGCCATGCTCGCGGGGGTAGGCCATTCACCGCATCAGCGATGGCCTTGATGTGTTCTGGGGTGGTGCCACAGCAGCCTCCGACGATATTGAGCCATCCCGCTTTGGCAAACTCTGAAATAAGCGCAGCCATTTGTTCAGCGGTTTGGGTGTATTCGCCGAAAGCATCCGGCAAGCCTGCGTTAGGATGCGCACTGATTCCGCCGTGATTTAGGCGCGAGAGTTCCTCGATATAGGGTCTGAGTTGTTCTGCTCCCAGAGCGCAATTCAGGCCTACGGCAATGGGTTCTGCATGTTCTACCGAGTAAAGAAAAGCCTCGCAGGTTTGTCCTGACAGTGTGCGACCACTGGCGTCAGTGATGGTGCCCGAGATGATCAACGTGTAGGGGGCTTCGAGGGAATCGTTGATGCGGTGCAATGCGGCGATCGCCGCCTTGGCGTTGAGGGTGTCGAATACCGTTTCAATGAGGAATAAGTCGACACCACCGGCGATCAGGCCTTGGGCTGCTTCCACATAGGCATCGCACAGTTGGTCGAAATCAACGTTGCGAAACTCCGGTCGGTTGACGTCTGGCGATATGCTAGCGGTGCGGTTTGTCGGGCCGATGCTGCCGGCGACGAATCTGGGTTTGACTGTCGTGGAGTAGGCGTCAGCACATTGTCGGGCGATGGCTGCAGCTTGTTCGTTTATGTCGAAGCAAACGTTCTGGGTGCCAAAGTCGTCCTGAGCGATGGCCGTGGCATTGAACGTGTTGGTGCTGATGATGTCACACCCCGCCGCCAGATAGCCCTCATGTACTTCTGCGACGATACCGGGCTGGGTGATGTTTAGGATGTCATGATTGCCCTGCAACGGGTGATCATGATCCGCGTACTGCCTGCCGCGAAATGCCTCCTCAGACAGTGCATACCCTTGGAACGCACTGCCATAGGCACCGTCGAGCACCAGAATACGCTGGCTCATCAAATCAATGAATGTTTGTCGCGTGGGCCTTTGATGGTGCGATATTGCTTGAGTGGGCATAAATACCTTGCTTGCTGGTATGAACGGGTGGTCTGACGCTAATCGGCGTTCACTCTATGGGTGACAGGCCGTGAGAATAAATCATCTCCTGATCAAAACCCTTGAGATTTACTCATGATGGTCGGGTACATCGATAGCATCAGATGTTCTGTGATGATGGCCGACGCGATGTAGTATGATTCCGGAATCGAAAACCGAATGTTGTTCTAAGGGTTGAAAATGATCGAAATTTCCGCCAGTGCGCAAACTTACTTGCATGGGCTGTTGGGCAAGCAAGAAGACGAAGGCGTCAGTATTCGTATTTTTGTCGCCCAACCGGGTACACCCCAGGCCGAAACCTGCATCGCCTACTGCCGCCCGGGTGAGGAACAAGAAGGCGATATTGCTGTGGAATACGAAGGATTTCGTGCGTGGTTTGAAGGTCGCAGCGAACCCTATTTGGAAGACGCGGAAGTGGATTATCAAGAGGACCAAATGGGCGGTCAGCTGACCATCAAGGCACCCAACTCTCGAGTGCCTAAGGTGGGTCCGGATGCGCCGATTGAAGATCGCATCAATTACGTGCTGTACAACGAAATAAACCCCGGCCTTGCCGCCCATGGCGGGGTTGTGTCTTTGGTCGAGGTAACGCCGGAGTCCGAAGCAGTCCTGCAATTTGGCGGCGGCTGCCAAGGATGTTCGGCAGTGGACCTGACTTTGAAGGGCAGTGTGGAAACCACGCTGTTAGAACGGGTCCCAGAGTTGAGCGCGGTGAAAGATATGACCGATCACAGCGTAACGGAAAACGCCTACTATTCCTGATCACGGGCTAGCCAACTGACGTGGCTGGCACCGGGTCTTTGCGCGACCGGAGAATCCGTCGCGCAAAATGCCTGCAGCGAAGCCTCAGCTTGGCCGTGCTGCCAGTTGCTCCGCCAGCTGGCGCAGCAGCGAATCCGTCTCATCCCAGTTGATGCACGCATCCGTAATAGACACGCCATAGCTCAGCCCATCCGGGTTATTGATACTTTGGTTGCCTTCGTGCAGGTGACTTTCAATCATCAAGCCCGTAATTGAACGGTTGCCCGCAGCGATCTGCTGGATAACAGAATCCACGACGTTGCGTTGCTGTCGGTGATCCTTGTTGGAGTTTGCGTGGGAACAATCCACCATAATGGATTGGGTTAGACCGAGTTTTTCCAGCGCGGACTCGCAGGCCTGAATATGCTCTGGGGCATAATTGGGACCACTGCTGCCGCCTCGCAGGACCACGTGGCCGTGTGCATTCCCCTTTGTTTGAATCACGCTGACCTGTCCGGTGGGGCTGATACCCAAAAAGCGGTGCGGGCTTGCCACGGATTCCAGTGCATTGATGGCGACCCCAAGGGATCCATCGGTACCGTTTTTGAAACCGACGGGACAGCTCAGGCCTGATGCCATCTCACGGTGAGTCTGAGACTCAGTGGTGCGCGCACCAATTGCAGACCAGGAAATCAGATCTTGCATGTACTGAGGGGTGATGGGGTCTAGCGCCTCGGTCGCAAGAGGCAAGCCCATTTGCGACAGCTCAAGCAACAGCTGACGGCCGATGTGCAGACCCTCAGCGACTTTGAAGCTATCGTCTAAATGGGGGTCATTGATCAGTCCTTTCCAGCCGACGGTACTCCGAGGCTTTTCGAAATAGGCGCGCATTACGACGAATACCTGATCTGCGACGTCATCGGCCAGAACTTTCAATCGCTGGGCGTATTCTTTGGCTGCATCGACATCATGGATGGAGCAGGGCCCCACAACGACCAACAGGCGTGGGTCTTTCCGGTCGACGATGTTGCGAACGATCTCCCGATAGCCGTTGACGGCTTCGCGCACGTCTTCGCTGACCGGCAGCCGAGCTTTGAGCTGCTCAGGCGTGATTAATACTTCTTGTTGCTCGACATTCAAGTTTTCGAGTTGCACAGGTCTCTCCTTTACCCCGGGCCACATTGTGCTGCCAACGGTGTTTGGTTTGGCCGCGCATGGTAAACCCCCGTCTCGGAAAAGCAATCGGTACGGTACTAATTGATTGGTTCAAGCCTGTTGAGGGCGGTGAAATACAGTGCGGTTTTGATGGGTAAGTTTGGGGTTGCGGCGCCCGCGAAACGCTCAGACTGTTCTTTGACAAGGGTTTCCAAAACCGCTTTGTACTGTCCCAATTGCCCCCGGTAGCGCTGGCTTTCTTCCGCAACAAAGTGGTCGATCGTGACGCCACTGGCGGGGGCACTGGTTTTGAAGTCTACGATCCACCAGACGTCGTCGCTAACGAACAGGCGATCAATCACATAGCGTTTGGGTGCTGAGTTGATCACGGCGGTCACAGGCCACTCGAAGCGCCCATGAAGGTGCGGTTGCAACAGCCATAGGCCCGCGGAATCGTTGAGGGTTCTTGCCACATGCGCCAACGCAGTGGCTAGGACGTCAGGCCACTGATCCGGGGTCGCGTCCAAAGTCGGCAGCCACTGCTGCATGGCGGCCTCTAGCAGCTTTTGATCGAAAGGCCTTTGCAACCGAAAGCCTTCTCCGATGTGGGCGAGGGCCAGATGCACGAGGTTTCCCAATGACAAATTGAAACGGTTAGAGCGCTGGTCCGCTTCGGTTGTGTCTGCCGCGGTTTCGTTGGCGGTGCTCTCATCATCCGGCCCGATGTCCGCGGCATCCGTTGCAGCGGTCGTTGCAGGATGCTCCCAGCGGTAGTCCAAGGGCAGGTGGATTAATTGGCCTTGGCGATCTTCCGCAACCGCGTTCTTGCTTGGGTCGGGCGTGGTGGGCCCCAAATGCTCAGAGGAGCCCATCGCATCCATAGGTGGCAGGTGTTCTGCCAACCCTGCCTGCTGCCCCCCTTGGGAGGCGCTGCTCAACCAAAGGCTTTGTTCCGCCCGGGTGCAGGCCACGTAGAGCAAACGTTTAATCTCATTCTCGTTTCGGCTTTTCTCTTCAAATGCCAGCCACCGATGAACGGGGTCTTGTTTGATACCGATCAGCAAGCCCCTCTGCGTTGGCCTCCAAAGCAGCAAGTCGGTTTCTTGGGTGCGTGGTCGCTTGCCGAGGTTGGGCAGTATCACGTGGGTAAACTCCAGCCCCTTGGATTTGTGAATGGTCATGACCTGAACCCGAGAGCGGCTGGCGTCCTGAGCATAGAGGTCTTCGGTTTTGGTCAATAACGCATCAGGGTCCAAGGCGTTTTCCCCCATGGATTCCAGCAGGTCAAACCAGCGCTGGGCATGAGATAGGTCGGATTCAGGGTAGGCATCCGTTCCACCCAAGCGCATCCAGCACCCTTCTATGACTTCGCAAATGGGCAGTTCATACAGGCGTTGTTGGGCCCAAGCATAGGCCTGACTAAGACGCGCTAAGGCTGGTTCAGACTCCGCACGCTGCTGGGTAAGCTGAAAAACATCCGTGCTTCCTGCAAATGCTTCCAGCTGCTCGAGGGTTAAACCCACCATGGGGCTGCGCAGAATGCTGTACCACGGCAATGGTTCCAATGGGTAGAGCAAGGATCGATGCAGGCAGAGGAGGTCCCGTACGATGGGCTCTTCTGCCAGGGAATCGATGTCGGTACTGGTGAAGGCAATGCCTGCCCGTTTCAGCGCCTGCAACAGTGCGGGTAGGTGGCCTCGGGAGCGGCATAAAATGCCAATCGATGCGTTATCGTCCTCGGTAAAGCCTGCGGTCAGTTCGACAATATGCTGGGCGATGGCCTCGGCCTCTTGCTGTTCGTCGGTAAAGCTTTTGAGGACCACAGCTGTATCGATTGATCCTATATCGGGCGCAGGGTCCCGCGCTTCCTGACGTTGGGCGATGGCTGGTGAAAAACGGATTGCGCCCAATTCCGGCAGAGAACTGTTGGGGAACAGGTTGGAGAACAATGCGTTGTTCCAGTCGACGAGGGATTTCACCGAGCGAAAATTGGCGCTCAGTTGAATCGGCTCTAAGGGCACATTGGGAAGGCCGTGGTCCCAACATCGACTGAAGATTGAGACATCCGCGTCGCGGAAGCGATAAATTGACTGCATCGGGTCGCCGACGGCAAAAAACGTATTGCCATCGCTGGGTTCCCAGCCTTCCGTAAGCATTGAAAAGAAGTCGAACTGGCTGCGCGACGTATCCTGGAATTCGTCAATGAGGAGGTGCTTGATTCGGTAGTCCCAGTACAGCGCCAAATCGGTGGGTCCGTGTTCATCCCTTAGCCCTTGAGTGGCTCGGATCAGCATGCCGGTGAAATCGAGACAGCGGCGGTTTTGCAGCAAGCTTTCTAACTCTGCTGCGGCTAAAGCTAGAGTGACTCCGGTGGCGATCAGTGTGCTCGGGTCGGCTAATCCGGTGGGCAGCAGAGCGCAGGCATGAAGTGCGCCGGCCAAGTTTCGCTCGTCGAGATCTTTGAGCCAGGCAACGGTTTCAGCTTTTAGAGCTTTGTCAGTGAACGCGATATGCTGCCGGCGGTCTACCGTTTTTCTCACCGTGCCTTTTTGGGTCAGAATTATGGGCAGTAGACGTTCTAGATCGGGATCTTGTTCGGTGGCGTCGGCAAGGCGCTGGACCATCGCCTGATCCGCATGGGAGAGTTTTTGCGCTAACGGGGTCAGCAGCACGGCCCGCAGGTCTTGTATCGCGTGATCGAGGGTCTCCTCAAGTTCGCGGGAATCCTGCAGGGCGAGTGAGGTAATCAGCCGAGCCACATCAAGCCACTGGTCTCGCTTGCCCAGCATGATGGTCAGCAAGCGTTCTGCTGAATCGGCGTTGTTGTCCAGGGCTGCCAAGAACTCGCTGACGTAAATGTGGCTGGATTCCCGGGAGAATAGCTGGCCGAGCACGTCCCGCGCAGCTTGCTGGTAGAGAGCGTCTGGCTTGTCCTCAATGCGCATGCCCTCGGCGCTTTGCTCGCCAGGAATTTGGGTAGCCAGTTCGGTAGCGAAACTGTCAATGGTTTGAATCTTCAGTAAGTGCGGGTTCAGACCGAGCTGCCAGTTATTGAGTCGATCCTGTGTTCGAATCGCCCGAGTGAGCGCGGTGTCTTCCTGCAATGCGTCCAGTACGCGTTGCTTCATCTCCAGGGCCGCCGCGCGCGTAAACGTAATCGCCAAAATTTCTTCCGGGCGTTTCACGTGAGCTAAGAGGTGCAGGTAGCGCTGCACCAGCAAGGAGGTCTTGCCAGAGCCAGCGGGTGCTTGAACGATGAACGATTGTCCGGGTGACAGGGCGCGCTCGCGTTCGCCTTGGTCTGGTGGGGCCTGCCTGGCAGTCATGCGAACTGCTCCGGGTCGCGCCTTTTTTCATCGATCCGACAAAGGGGTTTCAGGTCACAGTGTCGGCAGGCGTTAGGCAGTGGATTAACCCTGGCGTCTCCGGCAGCAATCTCGGTGGCCAAACCGATCAGTTGTTGGCGCCACAGCGAGCGTTGTTGTGCCCAGCCGGACTCCGTTGCGGTGGTTTTCACTCGGGCATTTCTGCTTTCTGTTAACTGCTCTGCTTCACCCGCTAAGCCGATGAGTTTTTCCTCTGTGGATCGAACCTGCGCGTAGTACACACCGGCAATGTCGTCCCGGATCAAGCTGTAACTGGGCAATTGCGGCGCAGTAGGGGACTCTCCCAGGGCAGGGCCGGTTGAGACTCGACCGGTTTTGTAGTCGATGAGCACCATGGCACCGTCGACGTCGTCCAAGCGGTCTATTCGCAGATTGAACGATAGGTCGCCCAGTTCCAATGTGTATCGCTGTTCGGTTTCTGCGACCCGGAAGGGGGTTCGTTCGGCTTCGATCGTGAGCCAGTCACTTACCAGCTGTGTCAGACGCGTCTGTTCAGCCTCAACAAAGGGTTCGGGCAAATGCGTGTAGCGGGCGATCGCCTGCCTGCACAGTTCCTCAATGACCGTCGTCGGTTGGGAGAGAGCAGTTGAAGAGTCAGGGTAGCGCAGAAAGTAATGCTCCATGACCCAGTGCAAAGCACTCCCTCGCTCCATGGCGTTCAAAAAGTCTCTGGCAGGAATCGGGCTTTTCAGGCCTAAGCGATGCACGGCGAAGCCCATAAAGGCGCATTTGGCATGGCTTTCCAGGCGACTGCTGCCGCCGCTCACGGGTCCGGCGGGGATGGCGGAGCCCTGAGGATCTTCGCTTAACGTCAGTGTGATGTTGGCTGGCCGCATGAAGGGATGGCGCTGACTCAAGCTGAAAGCGATGGGCGTCGAATCGTCCAAATTTGTCGGCTGTGTCTGTTCAAATCCTTGTTCAGTCAAAGGCGATGGGCGCACGAAAGCACCGTTTTGTGTGTCGGTGAAACTCAAGTGCAGTGTCTGAGTTCGATTGATCCACGAGGCCATGGTGCGTTCTGCGAATTCCAGTTCCTGGGGTTGGGTGCAGCGGGGTATCCCATGACTCAGGGCGACCTGTCGTGGAATAAAGGCTGACAGTTTCGATTTGCCCGGGAATTGCTCGGCGCTCATTCCGCAGACCCAGAGATGGCTAAAATTCAGTCCCGTGGTCTCCAGCATGCCCAGTACTTGAATGTTGGCCGATTGGCGCTGGGGAGCAAAGGTTTGGTCTAATGCCCAATCCATCAGTTCCAGGGCGTCGTCATAACTCAGCAGAGTCTCGTCGGCTTCAGCAGCAAGAGCGGCGAGGGTTTCCTGAATTTTGACCGTGGCTTGAAATTGGACCGAGCCCAGATCGTTCGTGGCCGGCCAGTGAGCGCTTTTAAGCAGCTGATCGACGTGTTTCATCCAAACATCGAGTCGCGCTTTGGACGGGAGGTCTTGGATCAAGGCGAGCAAGGGCTGGGCTTCGTCATGCCGAGCAAAGGCGCTGGGGGACACTGTCCGTCGTGCCCAGCTCGGCCACGTCTTGCGCAAGACCTCACACCAAGGGAGCGAGACATAGGGAGAGTTGAGCAAAGGCGACAGTGTGGCCTGATCGGCGGGTTGTTTGATCCAGTTCAGCAGGATTTTCGCGTGCCGCCAGACGGGCTGTCCGACCAAACT
This sequence comes from Gammaproteobacteria bacterium, assembly GCA_042091155.1. GTDB lineage: Bacteria > Pseudomonadota > Gammaproteobacteria > Pseudomonadales > Azotimanducaceae > UBA4421. Next base: position 17,372 of record JBELHZ010000023.1, on the reverse strand, counting down.
CTTGCCGCCGGATAAGTCAAAGATTGGGTCTCGACTGTCACGATTGGGGCTCAATGTTGCCGCAAATTGGCGCAGCACCCGGTCGTAGTGGGTGCTGAGATCGGGAACGACGACCCCAATCTGTGCTTCTGGGTGTGCCTGATGCACCTCTGCGCACCACTGCGCTGCAGCCATCAGTTCCTCGCCAAAGGTCTCGTATCCTTGGGGTTGCAGCTTGCTTGCCGCCACCGCGCTGCGCATGGCTGAGGCATCAAGCCCGAGGTCGTTCTGAAAACTTGGGAACCATGTATCTTGCTGAAGCAAGCTCACCGAGCCATCTTGTGTTTGATTCAGTAGCGAAAAGAAATCACGCTCTGCTGGCGACAGATGCTCTAGGTCTACAAGTACAATCGGTTGGCTAAGGTTTTGTGCGATTTGATCCACATGGTCGGCAAGCTGCAGCGGCAAGTCTTCGGCGACGAGTAAATCGCTAGCCGGTGGAGGCGCTGCACTGCGACACCAGTCACTGAAGTAAGTGTTACGCGCGGTTTGCATTAACGGGTGATCCAAGGAGATGCCGTAGCGCCGTGTTAACAGCCACGCCTGAATAACGGCCTGACACTGATGCCTAAATCCATGGGGGGCTGTCTGCTGAAATCGAAAGTTGATTCGGTGCGGGGAGAGTATTTGCGTTGCGATCGCACCTGAGTATCGAAGCGCTTCATGTTGTGAACGCCAAAAGCTTGCCAAGCTTTGGCACTGCAAACTTGGCCAGGCTTGAGCTCCTCGGGCGATCTGGGCTTCGTCGAACGCTGCGGCGTATTCTCGAGCGAGGCGTTCATTGGGCGTGATAACAATGGAGCGTGCGATGTTGTCCAAGTGCTGGGGCGAGATGTGCGCAAAGGCGGTGGGCATACGTCTAGTCTACCCAAGTACCCAATCAGGCGACAATCTTTTGTCGGTGATGGTATCCACCACCCCTAACTCGGGTTAAAATCAGGCGAGCAAGGCCGGGCACGGCATTCACCCAGTTAAACGGATACAGACAGTTATGTGGCACCTTATCGAAGACTTTTTTGACCAGAACTTAGTGATGAAGGCCTTCCTGGGCTTGGGTTGGCTGTCCATTCTGATCATGTTCTGCAGCCTTGTTCAGCAGGTGATGGCCTAGGGTCCATGGTCAGTTCTCTCGCAGCACTCCGCAATAGCCATCAAAAAGAGGCACTCGTGTAATGTGGCTTTCAACGCTTACGTCTGATCAGCGAGAGGCCATGCTGCGCTTGGCGCACAACGTGATCGTGTCGGATGGTCTGTTGGATCCCAACGAAGAGGGAATGCTCGAAGCATTCCGTCGAGAAATGGGCGTGTCCCCGGATTTCGAAATCGAGTACCTCGATTTAGAGGGAGTCGAGGAAGTCTTTCCGGATCGCAGAGGTCGGCTTATTGTGTTAATTAACCTGTGTAAGCTGAGTTACGCCGACGGCGCCTTCGAGATCGAAGAAGAGTGTTTGATCAACGAAATACGTAAGGCATTCGATGTCAGCGAGGTTCACTTCAACATGCTTCAGCACTGGACGAAACGTTTGCTGGGTCTGGAAGCTGAGGGTGCCGCTCTGTTGGATTTGGCTTAAGCGCTGCTTAATCAGATTCAACGTAAATTTTCACCAGATCATTTCAAAATGCCGACGTTGAGGAATCATTTTGGACATTGAAAGCGATCGAGAGCAGCAGTTGCGTTGGCTTGAAACCCTACGAACGGAGCATCGGGATTTGGATGTTGCGATCAATCATCTGATGACCAGTCGTCACCATGACAATATGCGCATACAACGCCTCAAGCGGCGTAAACTCAAACTGAAGGACGCGATTCACAAGCTGGAGAGCGAGCTGATTCCCGATCTGGACGCTTAATATGACCCAGCAGGCACAGGCACCGTCAAGCAGGCAAGAAGACAACGGCAACAGGCCGTTGACCGTGGGTATTTCGTCAACGGCCTTGTTCGACTTAAGCGTTTCAAACGAAATCTACCAGCAAGAAGGCTTGGAGGCTTATCGGCACTACCAAATTTCCAAAGAAGACACAGCCTTGGAGCCCGGAGACGGCTTTTATCTCGTCGAAAAACTGTTAAATATCAATAAGATATTTAACGAGCCTCGGGTCGAAATATTGCTGCTTTCCCGCAATTCCGCTGACACGGGTTTGCGGGTGTTTAATTCCATTAAGGCCCACGATTTGGACATTACCCGGGCTGCATTCTGCGGCGGTGAGTCTCCCTATCGCTATATCCAAGCCTTTCACTGTGACTTGTTTCTCTCGACCTATGCCGACGATGTGAGGCAGGCGTTGGCTCAGAATATTGCTGCCGCAACGTTGCTGGGTAGGACGCGACCGCCGAAGGAATCCGATGACGGCTTGTTGAAACTGGCCTTTGACGGCGACTCTGTATTGTTTTCCGACGAGGCCGAGCGGGTCTATCAACAACAGGGCTTGGAAGCGTTCAGTGAATCCGAACTGGATCAGGCGAATCAATCCTTGGCCGGTGGCCCGTTTAAAGCCTTTCTGGCCGCCATGCACCGCTTACAGCAAGAGTTTCCCGACGGCGAAAGCCCCATTCGTACGGCCTTGGTGACGGCGCGGGGCGCGCCGGCTCATGAACGGGTGATTCGCACGTTGCGGGACTGGGATATTCGACTGGACGAGTCGTTGTTTCTTGGTGGCATGGACAAGACCGAGTTTTTGCGAGCCTTTGAAGCGGACATCTTTTTTGATGATCAAGCCACCCACTGCGATCGTGCGGCCCCGCATATTCCGTCGGGTCATGTGCCCCACGGTGTGGCCAATGCCGCAGAAATAGAATAAAAAATATTTTTTTATAACTGGTTGTGTAAACTGACTGGCACATCATCTGGCGTCAGGGCGGCAATTATGAAACTTCAACAACTGCGCTACATTGTCGAGGTGGCGAATCACGACCTAAACGTGTCCGCCACAGCACAAGCTCTGTTCACCTCCCAGCCCGGCGTCAGCAAGCAAATTCGGTTGCTTGAGGATGAGTTGGGTGTGGAAATCTTTGTGCGCAGTGGCAAGCACCTGACTCAGGTGACTCAGGTAGGTCAGCAGATCATCGATATGGCGACTCAGGTGCTCAGGCAAACCAGCGTCATCAAGCAGATTGCCGATGAGTGTTCAAACGAAGCGTCGGGTGAACTGACCATCGCCACCACACACACACAAGCACGGTACGCCTTGCCTTCCATCATTCAGGCGTTTCGCAACACGTACCCTGAGGTTGCCTTGCATATGAAGCAGGGGACACCAGAGCAGATCGCTGAGCTCGCGGCTTCTGGGGCCGCTGACTTTGCCATCGCGACAGAAGGTATGGAACTGTTCAAGGACTTAGTGATGATGCCTTGTTATGAATGGAACCGGTCTGTCGTGGTTCCGAAGGATCATCCGCTGGCTGACAAAGCCGGTACGCCCAATGCTCTGACGTTACAGGATATCTCTGATTATCCGATCGTTACCTATGTCTTTGGCTTTACCGGTCGCTCCCGGCTCGACGATGCCTTTCAAGCGGTTTCGCTGACGCCAAATGTCGTGTTTACCGCAACCGATACGGATGTCATCAAAACCTATGTCAGACTGGGTTTTGGCGTTGGAATCATTGCATCAATGGCCTACGACGAGAGTCAGGATGGCGATCTGGTGTGCATCGACGCGAGCCATTTGTTCGCGTCTAGCGTTACGCATATCGGCTTTCGTCGAGGCACGTTTCTGCGTCGCTACATGCTAGATCTGATTGAATCCTTTGCGCCGCATCTAGACACACGGACGGTGGGCCAGGCGCAAGAATGCTCGACGGCTGCCGAGCGAGAGGTCTTATTCAAGGATATTGAGCTACCGGTTCGATAGCTCAACAGATCACCGTTGTTTCGTCAGATTTGGGTGATGGGGATGATGTTCTGCCCGTGCAGGCCGCATTCCTTCTGGGTCGCTTCCTCCCACCACCAGCGCCCGGCACGCTCGTGTTCAAACGGGCTGACCGCGCGGGTGCAGGGCTGGCATCCCACGGACACGAAGCCGCGGTCGTGTAGCGGATTGTAGGCCACTCGATTTTCCCGAATGTAGTGCCAGATGTCTGCCGAAGTCCATTGTGCCAAGGGGTTGAACTTGGTGAGTTCATTCTCTTCGGTGGAAAAGGCCTCATCATGCTGACGCAGTGGAACATCGCTTCGAGTCACGCTTTGATCTTGGCGTTGCCCGGTGATCCACGCGTCCAATGTCGCGAGCTTTTTACGTAGAGGCTGGACCTTTCTGACGCTACAGCATTCTTGATGTCCGTCTTCATAGAAGCTGAACAGGCCCTTCGCCTTGACCAAATTCTGCACACCCTCGGGGTCTGGGTTTAACAACTCGATGGGTTGATCGTACTGCTTTCTGATGGTTTCGAAGAATTCGTAGGTTTCGCTGTGCAGCCGACCGGTGTCCAGTGAAAACACGTCGACGGTTAGACCAAGTTTTCGGATCAGATCAAGCAATACGATGTCTTCGGCACCGCTGAATGACAGGGCAATGCTGCCCGGCTCGAATTCTTTGAGCGCCTCGCGCAGCAGATTCTGCGTCGTGCGCACTCGATCAGACGGCGTGTCTTCGTGCCCAGTCGGATTTTTTTGAGGGGAATTAGCATTCATTATAGTGCAAAGCCTCCCGGCAGGTGATCAAGAAACCGTGGCCATCAAGCCAATGACGCGCAGATTAACAGGCGGAAAATCGTTAAAAAAAGAACCTGTTGCTATATGCTTACGCCAAATTTTTTTAGGGGACTGCGGTGGATATTCTGTGTCTGGATTTGGAAGGCGTACTGGTTCCCGAGGTATGGCAGGCGGTAGCGAACGAGACCCAAATACCCGAGTTACTGAAAACCACCCGCGACATTCCCAACTATGACGATCTGATGAACTACCGGCTGGGGATCATTGATCAACACGACATAACCCTGAGCCAAATTCAGGCGGAAATTGCCAAGCTAGCGCCGCTACCCGGTGCGGCGGATTTTCTTCGCTGGGCCCGCCAGCATTTTCAGGTGGCGATCATTTCCGACACTTTTTACGAATTTGCCTCGCCCTTGATGGCCCAACTGGATGAACCGTTCTTGCTCTGTCATAAGTTAGAGATCAGCAACGATCGCATTACCGGATACCGGCTGCGTCAGGCCGACCCAAAGCGCTGCTCGGTGAAAGCGTTCAAGTCCCTAGAGCTGAACATTATTGCGGCCGGGGATTCCTTTAATGACGTGTCCATGCTGGAAGAGGCGGACGCGGGCATATTTTTTCAGGCGCCGGACAATGTGCGTGAGCAGTTTCCACAATATCCGTTAGCAAACAATTACGGCGAGCTGCAATCGCTTATTCTCGCGGCTCAAGCCCGGTTCTAGACTCCGCAGGGGGCGCGCAGCAAAGCCAATTTCGGTAGCATGGGGCTATCGGCAAGAGTTAACATTTGGAGAGCAGTTCATGAGCCAAGGTCAGAAATTTCGCGCAGCAATCAGCGCTGCGGCGCCAACGCCGCTACAGATACCCGGCACCATTAATGCCTACACAGCCTTGATGGCAGAGCGGGTAGGGCACCAGGCGATCTATTTGTCGGGTGGCGGTGTGGCAAACGCGTCCTACGGGCTGCCGGACCTGGGTATGACGTCGTTGAACGACGTGTTGGAAGACGTCAGACGAATTACCGGTGCAACAGATTTGCCGTTATTGGTCGATATTGATACTGGCTGGGGTGGCGCATTCAACATCGCAAAGACCGTACGGGACATGACCGCGGCAGGCGCTGCGGCGGTGCATATTGAGGATCAGGTTTCCCAGAAGCGCTGCGGTCACCGGCCGAATAAGGCCATTGTGTCTGTGCAGGAAATGGTGGATCGCATCAAGGCGGCAGTCGACGCGAAAACCGATAACGATTTTGTCGTGATGGCGCGAACGGATGCCCTGTCAGTGGACGGTATGAATGCAGTAATCGATCGCGCCGGGGCGTTTGCCGAAGCCGGCGCGGACTCCATTTTTGCCGAGGCCATGACCGAAATCGACATGTACCGCCCCATCATTGAGGCCGCCGGCGTGCCGGTTCTGGCCAATCTGACCGAATTTGGGCAAACACCGCTGTATCATGTGGACGAATTGGCGGAAGTCGGGATCGCCATGGCGCTGTATCCCTTGTCCGCCTTCCGTGCCATGAACAAAGCCGCCTTGACGGTGTATCAAGCGCTGAAGGATGAAGGCAGTCAAACCAATGTGGTCGATACCATGCAAACGCGCATGGAACTGTATGACTTTTTGGGCTATCACGCCTACGAAGAAAAATTGGACGAGTTGTTCGCCGGTCAAGGCAACGGCTAAGTAACGTTCGCAAACGATAAAAGCTGCGACAAAGGAGAGAAACATGGCTGAAAAGAAACTAGGTGGAGCGGGCCTGCGGGGCCAGAGCGCGGGCAGTACGGAGCTTTGTACCGTAGGCAAGAGCGGTACGGGATTGACCTATCGGGGCTACGACATCACGGATTTGGCTGACAATGCGACCTTTGAAGAGGTGGCCTATCTGATTTTTTACGGTGAGTTGCCCAATGCAAGCCAGCTCGACGATTACCACAAGGTGCTGAAGGCCAATCGCAAGCTGCCTTCGACCTTGCTGGAGGTACTGGAGCGCATCCCCGCTGACACGCACCCCATGGATGTGATGCGTACGGGCTGCTCCATGCTGGGTAATTTGGAGCCGGAAGGCGATTTCTCGAACCAACAGAATGTGGCCAACCGATTGCTGGGCGCGTTGCCGGGCATCATCAACTACTGGTACCGGTTCAGCCACGAAGGTGTGCGCATTGATACCGATACCGACGCGGATTCACTGGCCGGCCACTTTCTGGAAACGTTGACGGGTAAGAAGCCAAGCGCCTTACATCAGCGGGTGATGGATGTTTCCCTGATTCTGTACGCAGAACACGAGTTCAACGCCTCAACGTTCACCGCCAGAGTATGCGCTTCTACGTTGTCTGACATGCATTCCTGCGTGACCGGAGCCATTGGTTCCTTGCGTGGTCCTCTGCATGGGGGCGCTAACGAAGCGGCCATGGAACTGATTGAAAAGTTTTCAACCGCCGATGAAGCGAGCAGTGGGTTGCTGGGCATGCTGGAGCGTAAGGAAAAGATCATGGGCTTCGGTCACGCGATCTACAGCACCTCGGATCCGCGTAACGTCATCATCAAGCAGTGGGCAGAAAAGCTGGCGAAGGAGGTAGGCGACACGGTGCTGTACCCAGTGTCATGCGCCATCGAAAAGGTTATGTGGGATGAAAAAGCCTTGTTTGCCAACGCAGACTTTTTTCATGCATCGGCCTACAACTTTATGGGCATTCCCACGAAATTGTTTACACCGATCTTCGTTTGTTCGCGGGTGTCTGGTTGGAGTGCCCACGTCATGGAGCAGCGTGAAAACAACCGCATTATCCGTCCAAGCGCAGACTATGTCGGCCCAGAGCCTCGGGTCGTCACGCCTCTAGCGGATCGCTAGAAGCCGTGGCCGCCGCCTGTCGTCATCGGCAGGCGGTTGCGTCTCGCGATCTCTTCCCTGTTACCGGATTCGATTAAAGGGTCTCGCCTGGAATTCTGACCCAGCCTTCCATGAGCACACGTGCGCTGCGGCTCATGCTGGCCTTGGTCACCTGCCACTCGCCATCAACGACTGCGGCTTCGGCGCCCACTTTCAGGGTTCCCGACGGGTGACCGAACACCACTTGGTCGCGTTCGCCGCCACCAGCCGCCGTGTTGACCAGCGTGCCTGGGATGGCCGCCGCTGTTCCAATGGCCACCGCGGCAGTGCCCATCATGGCGTGGTGCAGTTTACCCATGGAGAGTGCGCGAACGACTAGGTCTATGCTCTGATCGTCAACGGCTTTGCCGCTGGATGCTGTGTAGTTGGCTGCAGGGCCAACGAAGGCGACCTTTGGGGTGTGCTGTCGGCTCTCGGCTTCGGCAAGTTCTGATATGAGTCCCATCTTGATCGCGCCGTGGGCGCGTATGGTTTCAAAGCGTTTAAGCGCTTCGCTGGAGCCGTTGATGTCGTCTTGCAGCTCACAGCCCGAGTACCCGAGCTCCGCGGCATTTAAGAAGATCGTGGGGATGCCCGCGTTAATCAAGGTGGCATTCAAACGGCCTACGCCGGGTACCTCAAAGGAGTCGACCAAGTGACCGGTAGGGAACATGGCGCTACCTTCGTCGTCGGCCGGATCGATAAAGTCCACGGCGATTTCAGCGGCGGGAAAGGTGACACCGTCCAGCTCAAAGTCACCGGTTTCCTGAACCCGACCCATGGTGATGGGAACCCGATTTATGATGGTTTTGCCGATGTTCGCCTGCCAAATTCTGACTTCAATAACGCCATCTTCTGGGATGCGCTCGCAAGGCAGCATGCCTTGCGCAATGGCGAAGGGCCCCACCGCGGCGGACAGATTGCCGCAGTTGCCGCTCCAGTCCACAAAGGGTTGGTCAATGGACACTTGACCGAAGAGGTAATCCACATCGTGTCCGGGCCGTTGGCTGGGGCTCACGATGACGGTTTTGCTGGTGCTTGAGGTGGCACCGCCCATGCCGTCGGTCTGTTTTCCATAGGGGTCGGGGCTGCCGATAACCCGCAGTAGCATGGCGTCCCGGCTGCTACCGGGTTGTTGTGCTGGCTCCGGCAGGTCCGCCAGATTGAAAAAAACGCCTTTGCTGGTGCCGCCACGTATGTAGGTCGCTGGAATACGTATTTGAGCTGGATGTGATTGGTTCATAGCGTTGCTCTAACCGGCTGAAACCGAGGCGTCGAGAAAATCTTGGGCAAAGCGCTGTAGAACGCCGCCGGCTTCATAGATGGAGACTTCCTCTGCCGTATCTAGGCGGCAAATCACCGGGATATCGATCTGTTCGCCATTGCGTCGTGTCATTGACACCGTCAGCTCTGCTCCTGGGGCTGGGCTGCCTTTGACGCTAAAGATTTCTGTACCGTCGATGCCATAGGTCAGTCGGGTTTCGCCCTTGGTAAACTCCATCGGTAGTACGCCCATGCCCACAAGGTTTGTGCGGTGAATGCGCTCAAATCCCTCCGCGACAATGGCCTCGACACCGGCCAGACGAACGCCTTTTGCTGCCCAGTCTCGTGAGCTGCCTTGCCCATAGTCGGCGCCGGCTACAATGATCAACGGTTGTTTGCGCTTCATATAGGTCTCGATGGCTTCCCACATCCGCACCACATGGCCCTCAGGCTCGATGCGCGCCAAGGAACCTTGTTTGATTTCGCCGGCCTCGGTGACCATTTCATTCAACAGTTTCGGATTGGCAAAGGTCGCGCGCTGGGCGGTGAGGTGGTCACCGCGGTGGGTGGCATACGAGTTGAAATCTTCTTCCGGCAGTCCCATTTTGTGCAGGTACTCGCCTGCGGCACTGTCGAGCAGAATTGCGTTAGACGGTGACAAGTGGTCTGTCGTGATGTTGTCGCCCAGCACAGCCAAGGGGCGCATATCGGTGAGCGCGCGCTCACCGGCCAAGGCACCTTCCCAGTAAGGGGGCCGGCGAATGTAGGTGCTTTGGGGGCGCCAGTCGTACAGCGGGTCCGTCATTTCTGTGACGTCCTTGACGTCCAGAAACATGGGGTCATAAACCGCGGTGAACTGAGCAGGTTTGACACTTTGAGCCACGATGGTGTCGATTTCTTCATCGCTTGGCCAGATGTCGATGAGCTTCACCGGGTTGCCGTCCTGATCGATACCCAGCACGTCTTGCTCGATATCAAATCGGATGGTGCCTGCGATGGCGTAGGCCACGACCAGCGGGGGCGACGCCAAAAACGCTTGTTTGGCGTAGGGATGAATTCGGCCATCAAAGTTGCGGTTGCCCGATAGAACAGCTGTGGCGTAGAGATCGCGGTCGATCACTTCTTGCTGAATGACCGGGTCCAGTGCGCCGCTCATGCCGTTACATGTGGTGCAAGCAAAGGCCACGATACCGAATCCCAGCTGCTCCAATTCCGGCAGCAGGTTGGCGTCTTCCAGATACAGCTGGACGGCTTTAGAGCCGGGAGCCAGAGAACTTTTCACCCAAGGCTTGCGAGTCAGTCCTTTGGCGTTAGCGTTGCGTGCCACCAGTCCCGCCGCGATGACATTGCGCGGATTACTGGTATTGGTGCAGCTGGTGATCGCTGCGATGATGATCGCGCCGTCGGGCATTTTGCCCGGCTCGGATTCCACCACGCCGCTGATGCCTTCTGCCGCCAAATCCGTTGTTGAAACGCGGCGGTGGGGGTTCGAGGGTCCCGCGATGTTGCGGCCGACGCTGGATAGGTCAAAGTGCAGCACCCGCTCGTACTGAGCGTCCTTCATGCTGTCGGCCCATAAGCCCGTTTGCCTGGCATAGTTTTCCACGAGCGCGACCTGCTCGTCGCTGCGTCCGGTGAGACGCAAGTAGTCGGTGGTCTTTTCGTCGATGTAGAACATGGCCGCGCTGGCACCAAATTCTGGCGTCATGTTGGAAATTGTTGCTCGATCGCCCAGCGTGAGGGCGTCAGCCCCTTCTCCGTAGAATTCGAGGTAAGTCGAGACCACGCGCTCTTCGCGTAAGAACTCGGTAATCGCTAGCACGATATCCGTGGCCGTAATGCCTTCTTGGCGGGTGCCGACAAGCTCGACGCCAACAATATCCGGTAGGCGCATGTAGGAGGCGCGGCCAAGCATGACGCTTTCCGCTTCCAGACCACCCACACCAATGGCGATCACACCGAGGGCATCCACATGGGGCGTATGACTGTCGGTACCAACCAGCGTATCTGGGAAGGCCACGCCGTCCCGGGCGTGTACGACAGGAGACATCCGTTCCAGGTTGATCTGGTGCATGATGCCGTTGCCGGGAGGGATGACATCCACATTTTCAAAGGCGGTCTTGGTCCAGTTGATGAAGTGAAAGCGGTCGTCGTTGCGACGGTCTTCAATGGCACGATTTTTTTCAAAAGCGCCCTCTTCAAAACCGGCATGCTCAACGGCGAGTGAGTGGTCGACGATCAGCTGTGTGGGTACCACAGGGTTCACCTTAGACGGATCGCCTCCCTTGGCCGCAATAGCGTCCCGCAGGCCGGCCAAATCCACCAGAGCGGTTTGGCCGAGAATATCGTGACAGACAACTCGGGCGGGAAACCACGGAAAATCCAAATCCCGCTTGCGCTCGATAATTTGCGTTAACGCCGCCGTGAGATGCTCCGCATCGCAGCGCCGAACGAGATTTTCCGCCAGTACTTTGGAGGTGTAGGGCAGGCGGGCATAGGCACCCGGTTTGATCGCTTCAATGGCTTCGAAAGTGTCAAAGTAGTCGAGCTCGGAATTCGGCAACGGTTTGCGGTGATTTTGATTCATAAGGTTTACTTCGTTTCATTGGTACAAGCGATTTACGGTACAAGCGATTTACGGGGCGCGATTGTGCCGGTAATTGGTGTCTAGCTCAAAGGCATACGTGAGGCCGATAAGGTCATCCTTACGTGCTCAATACCCGCCTCATCGAAAATGTCCCCGCAGGCGACAAAGCCAAACCGACTGTAAAAGGCCTCGGCATGGCACTGGGCATGCAAAAAAACGGTCTCGAAGTTCTGTCCTTTGGCTTCTTTGAGCGCCGCGGTCATCAGTAAGCTGCCAACACCGCCGCCGCGGAATTCTCGCAACACCGCCATTCGACCAATCTGCCCGGTGGGCATGATGCGCGCGCAGCCGATGAAACCGGAGTCGCCAGAATGTGCCAGTAAGTGCAGGCTGGTTTCGTCGAAGGTGTCCATCTCATCCTCTTCGGGCACCTGCTGTTCGTCAACGAAGACGTCGCGGCGGATGGCTGTCAGCGCTTGGCGGTCATGGGTCGCCTCCCAGTGTGCCAAACGAACCTCAATCAAGGCAGCGGGCGTCGCGTGAGTTCGGCGGCGCAGCCAATGTACTTTGCCGGCGTCAGATTCTTCAGTTCCTGCATCGCTGCATCCGGTAGCTGCAACTCCTGCAATATTTCCTGATAAATATCGGCGGACAGACGTCGGCCTCGAGTCACTGCTTTTAGCTGCTCGTAGGGCTCGGGCATGGCAAATTTACGCATAACGGTTTGCACGGCCTCTGCCAGTACTTCCCAGCTGTTGTCGAGGTCAGCAGCGATCGCTTCGGGGTTCACATCCAATCGCGACAGGCCTTTTAGCGTGGCTTGGTAGGCAATACTGCAGTGCGCGAATGCGGTGCCGAGATTGCGCAGCACCGTGGAATCGGAAAGGTCTCGTTGCCAGCGCGACACCGCGAGTTTGCTGGCCATATGGTCGAGGAGGGCGTTGGCGATACCAATATTGCCCTCGGAGTTTTCGAAATCGATGGGATTGATTTTGTGCGGCATGGTTGACGAACCGGTTTCGCCCTCTACCTTGCGCTGCTTGAAATACTCAATGGAAATATAGCTCCACATGTCCCGATCAAAATCCAGCAGCACCTGATTGAAGCGCATCAGGGCGTGGCTGATTTCCGCTATGTAGTCGTGGGGCTCAATTTGTGTAGTCCACGGGTTGTTCTGCAGGCCGAGGCTGGCGATGAATTGCTCAGACAGATCCGCCCAGTCCAGGTTGGGGTAGGCGGCGAGGTGGGCGTTAAAATTACCGACCGCGCCATTGAACTTGCCCAGCAGCGGTGTGTTTTGAACTTGCTGGCGCTGACGTTCGAGGCGGGCGGCAACGTTTTTGATTTCTTTGCCTAGGGTGGTCGGCGAGGCGGTTTGTCCGTGTGTGCGCGACAGCATGGGCAGGTCGGCGTTTGCTGTGGCCAGCGCATCCAGTGCGTCGATCAAGGTCTGCATACGAGGCAGTACGGCATCCCGGGCATTCTTGATCATCAGGCCGTAGGCCGTGTTGTTGATGTCTTCCGATGTGCAGCCGAAGTGTATCCACTCATTCATCGCCTGGAGCGTAGGGCGCTCTGCGAAAGCCTCCTTGAGAAAGTACTCGACGGCTTTGACGTCGTGATTGGTCGTTGCTTCAAAGGCTTTGATTCGCGCAGCCGATTGAGCATCGAAAGTATCGGCTATGGCTTGGACATAGGCTTGATCGTCTTCGCTCAAGGTCGCGAATTCCTCAATACCCGGGCATTGGCTCAAAAAAAGCACCCAGCCGCACTCAACTTCCACGCGATATTTCATCAGACCAAATTCACTGACAATGGGAGCCAGATCTTTGACCTTAGACTGATAGCGGCCGTCAGCTGCACCGATAGCGAAAACAGGATCTGCGTCGGTCATGAATATCCTCCAGGGATTTGGTTTTGAGTGATTAAAAAATGGATGATGCGGTCTGAATGTTTGCACCACCAAGAAGTTCATCGTCTTGGTAAAAGGCAATGTATTGGCCCGTGGTGATGGCTCTTTGGGGATGGTCGAAGCGCACCAGTAAGGATCCGTCTGCCGCCAGCGACACAGCGCAAGCCTGATCCTGTTGGCGATAGCGGATTTTAGCACTGCAACGCAACGGCAAATCCACCGGCTGCAGCCAGTTTGCCTCACGTGCTCTGAGCCAACTGCCGGCGAGGTCGGCTTCATCTTGGGTCACCCGCAGCGTATTGTTCGCCGGTATTTTGTCCATCACATACCAAGGGCTCTCCGGTCGGCCGGCGAGGCCGCCCAAATTGATGCCTTGCCGTTGACCGATCGTGTACTGGTGCAGGCCGCGATGCTGACCGAGAACCCTACCTTGGCGGTCGGTCATGGCACCGGGCTGATCGTGAATGTATTGGCCGAGAAAGTCGGCAAATCGGCGCTCGCCGATAAAGCAGATGCCAGTGCTGTCTTTCTTGCGGTGATTGGTTAGGCCGAGAGACTCTGCCAAACGTCGTATGTCGGGTTTTTGCCAATCGCCCAAGGGAAAGAGACAGCGCGCGAGTTTGCCCCTGGGTACGGCCTGCAGAAAATAGGTTTGGTCTTTGTTGGTATCCAGGCCTTTTAGAATTTTGATCGATTCCTCGAGGTTTTCCGGTGGTCGTTCCTTGGCCTCAGGAATCGGGCTCCTGCGAACGTAATGACCGGTCGCGATGTAGTCTGCGCCTAAGGTCTCGGCGTAGCGTACAAACTGCTCAAACTTGATTTCACGATTGCACAGGATGTCAGGGTTAGGCGTGCGCCAGTTTTGGTATTCTTCTAGGAAATGGCTGAAAACGTTATCCCAGTATTCCGCCGCAAAATTTGCCGTGTGTAGCCTAATGCCAAGCTGGTCGCTGACCTGTTGTGCGTCTTCAAGATCAGCGATGGCCGTGCAGTAATCGGTGCCATCATCTTCGTCCCAGTTTTTCATGAACAGCCCTTCAACGGCGAAGCCCTGCTGTTGCAGAAGATAGGCGGCGACAGATGAGTCTACGCCGCCAGACATACCGACGATGACCTTTGGGACTTCCCCGGTCTGGCGTTGATTCTCTTGTGTTTTCGAGCGGTCGCTGGGCATAGGAGTTGTTGCTGACGATGAATAAGGGCGTGTTGACTCTCAACGCGAATAGCATAATAGCTTACTACCATGGCCGCGCAGTTGCTCGTCCAAGCGCGAGCCATGATAACGTAGTGACTTGCAGTGCTTTGGGGCACTGCGTTTTATTGTGTATAGGCAAACCGATTCAAGGGACACCTTATGGAACTTAGCCACATCAACGCTTCCGGCGAAGCCAACATGGTCGATGTAGGCGACAAACAGCTAACCGAACGGTCTGCGACGGCCAGTGGCATCGTCAGAATGTTGCCGAGCACATTGCAGGCCATCAAAAATGATGGCTTGAAAAAAGGCGAGGTTTTGGCGGTTGCGCGAATTGCGGGTATTCAAGGCGCAAAAAAATGTTCGGAACTCATTCCGTTGTGCCACCCTCTGGCGCTGACAAAGGTGTCGGTGTCGTTCGAGGAGATCTCCGATAGTGAATTAAAAGTTACTGCTACTTGTCGATTGCGAGGGCAGACGGGTGTTGAAATGGAAGCGCTCACAGCGGTTAGTGTGGCGTGTCTTACCGTTTACGATATGTGCAAGGCAGTGGACAAAGGAATGACAATTGAGGCGGTTGGTTTGGATGAGAAGCTTGGCGGGAAGAGCGGCGAGTGGCGAAAATCGTGACGGTAGAGGTTAAATTTTTTGCGTCCCTGCGAGAGCGTATCGACCTAGGGACGCTGATAAGTAACGCGGCCTCCATGCCAGAACTTCGGCAGGACTTAGCGTCACAGCTTTCGGCTCAGGCTTATCAAGTACTGTGTGGTGACGGTGTTCGGGTGGCGATCAATCAGGTCTTCACCACTGACGATTGGCAGCGGAGTGAAGCCGCTATTCCTGCCGGTGCCGAAGTGGCATTTTTACCGCCGGTAACCGGGGGTTAATATGCTTGAGTCAATTATCAAAATACAATCAGAAGACTTTGATTTTGCTGAATATTATGATCGGATTAGAGCGTCAGGAGGCGAAGCGGCTGGGGCGATTGCTGGCTTTGTTGGCTTGGTCAGAGACTTCAATGCACATGCAGGCGATGGCGGCGAGGTCGCCACGCTCACGTTGGAACATTACCCGGGTATGACGGAGTCCAGTATTGAAGCCATCGTGACAGAAGCGCAGGCGCGCTGGCCACTGCTGGCGACGACGGTGATTCACCGAGTCGGCAGGCTTCAGCCCACAGATCAGATTGTTATGGTGCTTGCCGCTTCTGCCCACCGGGATGCTGCCTTTGCGGCGGCAGAATTCATCATGGACTACCTGAAGACCCGAGCTATCTTCTGGAAAAAAGAAGCCAGCGACAAAGGTGATCGTTGGATCGAGTCCACCGATGCGGATCGGCAACGGGCCATCGGCTGGTCCGACGAAGGCGGCGATCAGGTCCCCAGTCAGCCCTAAAATAGACTATAAGTAGATGCGCCTTGTGCCTCAGAGTTGCACTAGACGAGGGGCACGTCTATATTGCGCGCGTCTTAAACCGGAGGGGTGGGGACACTAGTCTGCCTGTGATGTGCAGTTGACCCGTAGTCGACTGCGTAAAAGGGTGGAGTCTTAATGTCTTAATGTCAGCGCAACGGGGGATCTATGAGCACCGACCAAAAAATCATCTACACCGAGACAGATGAGGCCCCGCGACTCGCCACTTTTTCGTTTCTACCGATCATCAAAGCGTTCTCAGACGCGGCGGGTGTTCAAGTGGAAACGCGGGATATTTCCTTGGCAGGTCGTATTTTAGCCAGTTTCCCTGAGTGGTTGTCCGAAGAGCAGCGAATCGCCGATGATTTGGCGGAGTTGGGTACGCTGACTCAAGACCCCGCTGCGAACATCATCAAGTTACCGAACATTAGTGCCTCCAACCCCCAAATGCTGGCTGCGATCAAGGAGCTTCAAAGCCAAGGGTACGCCTTGCCGGAATACCCCGAAGAACCCCAAAACGAGTCTGAACAAGACATTAAGGTGCGCTACGACCGGATCAAGGGAAGTGCCGTGAACCCGGTGCTGCGCGAAGGCAATTCCGATCGCCGTTCCACCAAGGCCGTAAAGGACTACGCAAAGAAACACCCGCATTCCATGGGTACCTGGTCTGCGGATTCTAAGAGCCATGTAGCGCATATGAGCGAGGGCGATTTTTACGCCAGCGAAGTCTCAGCTACCATGTCCCAAGACGACTCTCTATCCATCGTGATGCATTCAGGTGATCACAGTGACACCCTGGCGACGGGTATTCCTGTGAGTGCTGGCGAAGTGGTAGACGCGGCCTTCATGAGCAAGGATGCTCTGTGCCGGTTCTATGACGAGCAGATTGCAAACACGGAAGCGGGTGTTTTGTTTTCCCTGCACCTGAAAGCAACGATGATGAAGGTGTCTGACCCGATCATTTTCGGTCACGCGGTGAAAGCCTATTACCGCGACGCCTTTACCAAGCACGCTGACGTTTTTGGCGAGTTGGGTGTTGACGCCAACAACGGCGTTGGTGATGCCTACGACAAGATTCAGAGTCTGCCTCAACCTCAGCAGGATGAGATAAAGGCGGACTTGGACGCCTGTCTGGCCAGTGGCCCAGACCTGGCCATGGTGAATTCTGATTACGGTATTACCAATCTCCACGTGCCAAGCG
Source organism: Gammaproteobacteria bacterium (assembly GCA_042091155.1). GTDB lineage: Bacteria > Pseudomonadota > Gammaproteobacteria > Pseudomonadales > Azotimanducaceae > UBA4421. The sequence goes on along the minus strand of JBELHZ010000023.1, from coordinate 237 downwards.
ACATCATTGTGGACGCGTCTATGCCGGCGGCCATCCGTGAGTCCGGAAAGATGTGGGGGCCCGACGGCGATTTACACGATACCAAGGCCGTTATTCCGGACCGTTGCTACGCCACGGTCTATCAAGAAGTGATCTCAGACTGTAAAACTCATGGCGCGCTGGACCCCACGATCATTGGGTCCACGGCCAACATCGGTTTGATGGCCCAGAAAGCCGAAGAGTACGGCTCTCATGACA
>JBELHZ010000022.1:0-39922 GCA_042091155.1 Gammaproteobacteria bacterium | reverse complement strand
GCTATTTCTAATGGCGATGGCGGGCTGTTCCGCCGGTTCAAGCGACACACCCTATGCCCCCACGGGTAGCCAGTATCAATTTATGACGGACTATTTAGAGCCCGCATCGGATGTTATTTGGGACTCTGCTGGTGCCATTATCACTGTCGAAGGCGAACTGGATTTGCAGCCCACTACGGAAGAGGGTTGGCTCAAGGTGGTGCATGCGGCAACGGTGGTGGCCGAGGGCGGGAACCTGCTGATGATGCCAGGTTTGGCAATGGATACCGAAGACTGGAATGAATACGCCCAAGGGCTTACACGGGCTGCGTTGCAGGCCAAACGCGCCGCTCAGGCCCAGGATGCGGATGCGCTATTCGATGCGGGTGGGGCGATTTACAATGTCTGTCGCGCCTGCCACAACCAATACATGGCCCAAGATGAATTCGAATAGTCCCGCGCCCACGTCTGTTGTAAAGCTCGCCGCCGGTGCGCTGACGACGGCCACCCTTGCCTTGGTGCTATTCGTGCTGCCCGCAGAGTTTGATATTGATCCCACAGGATTGGGGGAAGCCATGGGCATCAAGGGTATGTCCGGCTATCAGGTGGGTGCACTGACCACCCAAACCGGTGGTGTCTATCGAGACCAATCATCCTTCTGGCTCGCGCCCTTCGAGTCCGTTGAATTCAAGTACACGTTGGCAGAAGGGCAGAGCATGGTCTTTGACTGGCGTGCGAAGTCCGCAGCAACTGCCGACGTGATCTATGAAATGCACAGCGAAGTCGACGCAGATCCCGAACAATCCGTGACCTTTGAGCTGAGTCGAGGTGAGAGCCAGCGCGGTACCTTTGTCGCACCGTTCGACGGTGTGCATGGCTGGTACTGGGAAAATCGAGGCATCGAAGAGGTAGAGATCGTGCTGGACGCCACGGGTTTTTTTACCCATGGCACCACCTACGGACCCAGCGGCGCCTTCACCAAGGTGATTGCAGAAGACGCCAGCTAGGTCCCAGCTAGGTCCCAGCTAGGTCAATGTGTCAGCAGATCTTAGGCGACGCGCTCGATCAGCGTGCCAGTGCCCAAGCCGCCACCGCAGCACATAGAGATCAGGCCATAGCGTCCATTGGTGCGCTGTAGCTCATGCACGGCCTTGGTGACTAAGATGCAGCCAGTGGCACCCAGCGGGTGACCTAGGGCAATTGCCCCGCCGTTCGGGTTCACCTTATCCATATCCGCGCCCACAGTCTTCGCCCAGGCAAGAACTACGGAAGCAAAGGCTTCATTGACCTCAAAAACATCAATGTCACTGATGTCCAGGCCGGTTTGCTTCAGCATCTTTTCCGTCGCTGGAATCGGCCCTTCCAACATCATGACGGGATCGCAGCCAACGAGGGCCGAAGCCCGAATGATCGCAACCGGGGTCAAACCCAAGGCCTGAGCCTTGGATGCGCTCATCATCAGCACAGCGGCTGCGCCGTCGGCAATCTGCGATGAGGTGCCAGCTGTGTGTACGCCGTCTTCTCTGGCGACGCTCTTCAGTCCTGCGAGTGCTTCCAAGCTGGTGTCTCGTGGTACTTCGTCTCGGGACACGCTTAGCATGGTATCCGTACGCTCAAAGTCGTCGTCCATTTCCGGGGCTTCTATGGCAATGATCTGGCTATCGAAGTGACCGTTTTCAATGGCTGTCTTGGCTCGAGTTTGAGACTGCAAGCCAAAGTTGTCTGTATCGGATCGGGTCAGCTGATATTTTTCCGCAAGCCGCTCGGCGGCTTCGAACTGGCTGGTAAATTCCCGCTGCTCAAAGTAACTGCGGCCTATTGGCTTACCCATTTTCTTGTTGGCTGGGATCGCATCGCTGCCGATCGGTACCCGGGTCATGTTCTCAACGCCACAGGCCATGACCACATCGGCGGCGCCAGAGCTAATGATGTTGTGAGCCAAGGTGGTGGACTGCTGGGACGAACCACATTGGGAATCAATGGTGATGCAGGGCGTTTCGATCGCACCACCATTAGCCAGCCACGCTGTGCGCGTGATGTTCATGCCTTGAGACGCTAGCTTATTTACGCAGCCGCCAACCACTTGATCCACGTGGCCCGACTCCAGATTGTTTCGAGCCAAAAGCTGCATCATCACCTGACCCAGCATGTCTGCGGGGTGAGCCCCACCAATGCTGCCACCCTTACGGCCTACTGCTGATCGCGCGGCATCAATAATTACGACATCTTCCATGTGTTTTCCCCTAGGTCTTGAGTTGTTGGTTAGATAAGCGCCTTTGAATCAACTTGGCTGCTGCCAGCGTTGGATTCGTGTCTGGTTGTCCGGTCGGGCGCGTTCGTCCGGTTTTTTGTTCGCGCTGCCAAGGTAAACGAAGCCAGCGATGTCTTCGTGATCGCCGATATTGAACAGGGATTGAATGTGTTCATCGTAGGTATACCACTCGGTAAGCCACTGGGCAGCGAAGCCAGCGAGACTGGCGGCCACAAGTAAATTCTGACACACCGCGCCAGCCGATAAAATTTGCTCCCATTCAGGAATTTTATGTCCGGCCTGTCGCTCGCTGATGACGGCGATGACGGCAGGGGCACGCAGAAAGCGCTGTTGCTCGAAGCGTATTTGCGCCTCATTGGCGTCGGGATGTAGAGCCTGCCACCGTGCGGCAAGAATGTCGCCAAAGGCGGCACGATCGTCATGCTGGAAGATCACCAGCCGCCAGGGCCCGAGCTTGCCGTGATCGGGCACTCTAAGCGCAGAGTCCAAGATGCTGTTCAGTGATTCGTTATCCGGACCCGGTTCTTGAAGGTCCATGGCTTTGACCGATCGCCGGCTGCTGATTCGTTCGAGGGCTTCAGAAAGAGGACGATCTGGATACACGGCTGTTGCTCAGGACTTAAAGGCAAAGTGTAGCGAAAAATAGCCGGAAACTCGCTAATGTTGTGTGAGGGCCTAATGATATTGCGACGGGGCTTTGCTGGGATCAATCGATGGGCTGATCAGCACGAAGGATCGAAAACAGCGACACAAAAAAATGAACTCATTGAGACAGTAACGGGAGAGGAGTGGATATGAACTTACAAGGCAAGAAGGCATTGGTATTCGGCGGTACATCCGGCATTGGCCTGGCAACCATCAAAATGCTGCAGGCCCAGGGGGCGTCGGTGGTGGCGATAAGCCGCAACCCGGATAAGGCCGGCGATGTCTCCGGCGTTGAACTGGTTGCCTGCGATGTGCGTGATGAGCAGGCGCTGGCGTCACTCTTTTCTGCCCAGGCGCCTTACGATGTGCTGATTTCTGCAGCCACGGGTGGCGAACGCGCGGCGGGGCCATTTTTGCAAATGGATCTGGCCGGTTATCGCGGTTCATTCGACAAGCTGTGGGGCTATACCAACGTGGTGCGTCTCGGCACGGAACATCTGAGTGCTGACGGCAACATCGTACTGGTGTCCGGTGCGCCGGCCCGTCGGCCCAAACCCGGTCAGGCGGCCATCGCCTCGGTAGGCGGCGCGGTTGAGCAGTTCGTGCGTGCTGTGGCACCAGAATTGGCCCCCAAGCGCATCAATGTGGTCAGTCCCGGTGTTATCGATACACCAATGTTTGGCAACGACGCTGAGGCGCGAGCGAAAATGCTGGGTGGTGCGACGGCTAAGAACTTGATCCCCAGAGCGGGTACGCCAGAAGAGGTTGCCGAAGGCATCATGTTCGTCGTGCAGAACGACTTTGTGACCGGCACCACGATTGATGTCGACGGCGGCTGGGTTCACGCCTAGCGTCCGGTTAAGACCACGGGCTAAAGCGTCGCGGTTTGAGCCTCGACGCCCAGGTACAGTCTGCCGACGGTCTCTAGGGTGCTGGGAGCCACCATGATGTGTTGAGACGTCATGTGTACGTCACGAAAGTGCCGCTGCAGCGGGGAGTCCGCGTAAACCGCGCTTCCGCCGCCTAGGGTATACATGGCGTCGACGGTCTTGATGCTGGCTTCCACCGCATGGGTCGTCGCCAACCGGATGTCTCTGCGTTGATCCACACTCACTTTGTCGCCACTTTGCGCGACGGACCAGGCTGCTTCAATGGATTGGAAGTAAAAGGCGCGTGCACTGCGCAGCGTGGCCTCCGCTCGAGCAACCTCCATATGAGAGTGGGCCCGGTCGGCCAGCGTGGCCGTGCTGTTAATCCGTCGTTTGCTTTGTGCCAGTTGCACCAGTTCGTCGATGGCCGCGCGAGCTATGCCCAGAGCCACGGCCCCAATGCCAATGGCGAGCAGGGTGAATTGAGGAAACTGAAACAAGGGTCGGCGGGGTGGTCGGTGACCGCCATAACCGACGATATGACCGTCGCTTAGGCTCAAGTCGACGGCCTCATAATCGGTGCTACCCGTGCCTTGCAGGCCCGACACATGCCAGGTATCAAGAAATTGGATTTCGCTGGTTGGCATTAACACCATATGTTGGCTGGACGTTTCACCGCCACTGTCGACCAGGCATCCACCCAAGACCCAATCCGCGTTTTGTGTGCCAGAGCCCCACTGCCAACGCCCATTCACGGTAACCTGTCCTGCATCCACACTGGCCTGGCCCGATGGCGCAAACACGCCGGCCACCATGGTGTTGGGGTGGGAAAAGATTGCTCGCGCGGTCTCTTCGGGAATACTGCCAAGGGTGGAGCCACTGGTGGCGGCAATAAAAGCGACCCATCCGCAGGCGGCACTGCCCTGAGCCAGTCGCTCGAAAATCTGTGCGCTGACCACCGGAGAGGCCTCAAGACCACCCAAGTGTTCCGGCACGAAGAGGCGATAGAAGCCGGCTTCCGCCATGGCGTCGCTGGCGTCTTGATCGAGTTTGCGGGCCCGGTCAAAATCCGCCGCCCGAGGCTTAAACTGGTCAGCTAAGATTGCGGCTTGATGGAGCAAGTACGTGTTTTGATCTGCGTTGGTCATGGCACCCCCAAACGGTATCTTGTCATCGGTCTTTCAGGTGGCTGAGGCTACCCAATACGCGCCCAGTTGGATACCCATCAGCAGAAAGCCTCCGGTCATAATCAGCCAGTTTGCTGCGGTTGCCTGCAGGCTAAATTGGGGGCGCTGACGCCAGACAAAAACCACCACAACGATGGCTGATAAAGCCAATAGTTGGCCCAGCTCGACGCCCAGGTTGAACGCCAAGAGGTTCATCAGTAGCCCATCCTCGGGCAGGGTAATTTGGCGAAGCTTTGTGGCCAATCCCAGTCCGTGACAAAGGCCAAAGGCAAAAACAGCCGCTCGAGTATCAAGGCCAAAGTGCCAGTTGCGCTGCTGGGCCAGATTTTCCAGCGCCTTGTACACCACGGACAACCCGATGATGGCGTCGACCAAATAGGGATTGGCGTTTAGCTCGAGCATCACGCCAAGAATGAGGGTGAGGCTGTGGCCCAACGCGAACAGACTGACGTAGATGGCGACATCGCGCAGCCCTCGCAGAAAGAATACAACGCCCGCGAGAAACAACAGATGATCTAAGCCGGTGACCATATGCTTGGCCCCCAGATACAAATAGGGCCAGAACACGATCCCTGACTGGGCCTGCAAAAAGGCCGCGTCGCTGGTATCGACGTTATGCGCGACTGCAAGACAGGGCAGAGCAAATAGAGCTATCGCCGAGAAGCAACGCATGGGGTAGGAATGACGCACGCAGGTCAGCTGATGCTAAGGGATGGTGAGAACAGCAATGAGACAGTCGTCACAGCCGCTGATTGAACTCGATCATGTTGCCGCTCGGATCGTGGGTGAAAAACTGACGACAAACGGTTGGGATCTCGCGGATCTCTGATGGGTTGAATCCGCGTTCGATCAGCGCCTGATGGACGGTGTCTGCATCGGTCACAGCAAAGGCAAAATGCTGTTCCTTAACGGGTACGCCGCTGTCGATGCCAAGCAAATGAACTTCTTGCTCACCTGCTTGGATCCACGCGCCGGGAAAGCCTAAATCCGGGCGTTTCTTCAGTTCAAGATTGAGGACGCCCACGTAGAAGTCCAAAGCAGCACTAACGTCTTTGACGTTGATGGAAACGTGATGAATGCCCTGGGTAACGATGACTGACTGTCGATCCACCATGAAATCCTTTTATGTGATGCGATAGGGCTGCCAAAGGGCGGCCCTATCGCGGTGGCACCTTAGCCTTGCAGGCTGGCGAAGTTCTTACCCTCGGCAACCAGCCTCTCCAGCAGTGGTGCGGGTTTCCAAATGTCACCGCCGTATTCGGTTTCGAATTTTTTGATATCCGCCAGAATATTGTCTAAGCCGATTTGGTCGGCCCAAAACATTGGGCCACCGGTGACTTCCGGGAAACCGTAGCCGTTGATGTAAACGATGTCGATATCGCAGGGGCGAATGGCGATGCCATCCTCTAGGATTCGTGCGCCTTCGTTAATCATGGGATACAGGCAGCGCTTGAGCACTTCGTCATCGTCTATTGGACGTCGTTCAATACCCAGTTCTGCCGAGGTTTCTTCAACCATCTGAACCACCTCAGGGTCTGCCTGGCCGGCACGGCTGCCTTCTGGATAGATGTAATAGCCCCGGCTGGTCTTTTGACCGTACCGATCCATCTCACACAGCTTGTCCGCGACACGGGCCGTAATGGGTACGTCCTCTGGCTTGATGCCATTGAGCTTGCGCGCGCGCCAGCCCAGATCCAGACCGACCAGGTCGTTCATCTGGAATGGGCCCATGGGCATGCCGAAGCCCAAAATGGCATTGTCCACCTGATAGGGTGTTGCGCCCTGCAGAATGATTTCGCCCGCCTGACGGGTATAGCCGGCCAACATACGGTTGCCGATGAATCCCGGCGCATTGCCGGACAGCACCGCGATCTTGTTCAAGGTACGGCCAAGCTTCATAGACGTTGCGATCACTTCCTTACTCGTGGCGTCACCACGGACAACTTCCAGTAAGCGCATCACGTTGGCTGGGCTGAAAAAGTGCAGGCCGATGACGGATTCCGGTCTGCTGGTGGCTGCCGCCATTTTATCGATGTCGAGACCAGACGTGTTACTGGCAAGAATGGCACCGGGCTTAGCCACCGCGTCCATCTTCTTGAAGGTTTCCACCTTCACATCGATGTTTTCATAAATTGCCTCAATAATGACATCCACATTGGCGATGTCTGCGTAGTCGGTTGTGCCGCTGATCAGCGACATACGCTGATCAACGTCCTCCGCTGACATACGTCCACGCTGGACCTGAATGTCGTAGTTTTTCTTGATGACCCCCAGTCCGCGATCCAACGCCTCTTGGTTCATTTCCACGGAAATAACGGGAATGCCCACATTGAGGAAGGACATGGCGATACCACCACCCATGGTGCCGCAGCCAATAACCGCTGCGCTTTCCAGCGGAAGCGTCGCGGTGTCTTTTGGCACATCGGGAATCTTCGCCACTTCGCGCTCGGCGAAGAACATATGAATCAACGACTCGCGTTGTGGGTGCTTTAAGCATTTGGCAAAGCATTCCTGTTCCACGGCGATACCGGCGTCGAAATCGCCCAGATTCACCGCAGCTTCAACACATTGCACGATCATTTCCGGGGCGAAACGCTTGCGCATCTTGCGCGCAGCGTTCTTGCGCGCAGCGTCAAAAATTTCCGCATTACCTCGTGCTGCCCGAACCACTTCTTCTTCATCGCGAATGCGTCTGACGGGGCTACCCTTGGCAATCAGATCCGCGGCGAAGGCCAGACCGGCTTCAACGATATCGCCTTCAGCCAATTGATCGGCAATGCCCATGGCTACTGCGGCAGGCCCCGGAATCGGGTCGCCGGACAGGATAAAGTTCAGGGCTTTTTCTGCACCGATCAGACGGGGTAGACGTTGGGTACCACCAGCACCGGGCAGCAAGCCCAGTTTGACTTCCGGTAAGCCTACCGGCGCCGCTGGTGCGATGACTCGGTAGTGACAGCATAGGGCGACTTCCAGACCGCCACCAAAGGCGGTGCCGTTAATGGCAGCCACGATGGGCTTGCTGGCGTTGTCCATTGCGGTTAAGCAGTCGTGCAGGCTGGGGCCCTCGCTCTTGCCGCCAAACTCTGAAATGTCGGCGCCTGCGATGAAGGCCCGACCGGCTCCGGTCAGTACGATAGCGGCGACGGAATCATCAGCCAACGCCTTGGTGACGCCATCGTGCAGCCCTTGGCGTACGCCGGAAGACAGCGGGTTCACAGGTGGGTTGTCGATTGTCATCAGCGCAACATTGCCGCGCACTTCGTAATGTACGGTTCCTTTCATAGAGCCTCTCCCCTGAAGAGTAGTGTTGTTAAGTCGTCTGTTTTTGAACCGCTTTGACGGCGGGCCGTCAGCGCGTAGCAGCAAAGTGTGCCCCAACTGAGCAGCGAAGCCCAGTGGCCGCTGCGCTGAGTTGCATTGGCATTCTTAAATCACGTGATTTTGTGTAACGTAGCGACTTCTTAAACGGCCGACATCATGCCTGTATTACCCGCCACCGATTTTCATTGTCACAGTCATTTTTCTGATGGCGCACTGTCGCCAATAGAATTGCTTGAGCTGGCGAAAGCGCGGGACGTCCGGCAACTTTCCATCACAGACCACGACACCGTAAACGCCTATTCTTCATCGCTGTACGCGTCTGCCGCTTCCGCAGGCATCACCCTGGTGACCGGCTGTGAAATTTCCTGTCAGTGGCAGCGTCGCAGCATTCACGTGGTCGGCTTGAATCTGGATATGGCGTCTCCGAGCTTTGACCGCGCCATGACAATCCAAGCCAAAGCTCGCGAAAATCGCGCGGAAAAAATCACGGAGGTTCTTCAGCGGTTGGGCTTCGATGTGATGCTGCCCCAAGTGCAGGCGCTGGCCGGGGTAGGCGTTATTGGTCGACCACACTTTGCTCAGCACCTTGTTGCGACCAATCAGATGCCCTCAATGGCGATGGCCTTTAAACGGGTGTTGGGTGGCGGTAAACCTGGCGACATCAAGGCCAATTGGCCGACGCTGGAAACCGCGGTCAGCTGGATAACCGACGCCGGCGGTGTCGCCGTTGTCGCCCATCCCATGAAGTACAAAATGACGCTAACGAAACTGCGTGGACTGCTGGAAGAGTTCGTTGCTGCAGGCGGGCAAGGGCTTGAGGTGCTGACGGGTTATCAGGACGCCCAGCGAGTCAGCACGTTGGCCGATCTGGCGCAGCGCTATGATCTCTATTCGTCTGCCGGTTCGGATTTTCATCAACCCGGCCAGCCTTGGGCAGAGTTAGGGCGCGTGGCAGCCTTACCCGATCGCTGTGTCCCGGTATGGACACTTTGGTCGTGAGCGGCCCGTCGAACATGTTGACTCAAACATCCGACACCGTTGCCTACGACGTGGTAGTGGTTGGTGCCGGTGCCAGCGGACTGATGTGTGCTATCCATGCGGGGCGGCGAGGGCTCAAGGTATTAGTCCTTGAGAAAGGCCCCAAGCCCGGTCTGAAAATTCTCGTATCCGGTGGCGGTCGCTGTAACTTTACGAACCTGTGGGCGGAGCCCACGGATCATTATTTGTCGGCCAATGAACACTTCTGCATTTCCGCCATGCGGCGCTACTCGCCATGGGATTTCATCGACATGGTGAAAGCTCACGGCATCGCCTACCACGAAAAAAAGCTCGGGCAGCTGTTCTGTGATCACAGCGCCCAAGACATTGTCGATATGTTGTTGGCAGAAGCCGCCAATGCGGGTGTGACCCTGCGGCTAAGGCAGGAGGTTACGCAAATACAGCCGATGAGCGGTGGCTATCGACTCTCGGTATCGTCGGGGAAAAAAGACCAGACGGGCCATACCGAGGCGCTGGAGGCACCATCGGTTGTGTTGGCCAGTGGTGGCTTATCGCTACCCAAAATTGCCAGCGACTTAGCCTTTCGCACTGCAGACTCGCTGCAACTGGACATCGTGCCGCCGAGTCCCGCATTGGTGCCCCTGACCTGGAACAACAGCGATCGAGATTGGCTTGCTGAACTCAGTGGTGTTGCCATTGAGTGTGAAGTCACCAATCGCGGTCAGACCTTCCGTGAAAACCTGCTGTTTACGCATCGCGGCTTGAGTGGCCCGGCCATATTGCAGGCCTCGTCCTATTGGGGAGAGGGCGAGGCCCTGTCGATCAACCTGCTACCCGAGCTGCAGCTGCCTGTCTGGCTTCAAGAGCAACAACGTCAACGCCCGAAGGCGCATTTGTCTACGGTGCTGAAAGCCGTGTTGCCAAACCGCTTGGTGGATGCGTTAGCGGGTCGATGGTTCGATGATCAACCTCTTGCAGATCTGAGCGCGGATCAGCGCCAGCAGGTGTCTATGCGGTTGGGTCAATGGGCATTCAAGCCGGGGGGTAGCGAAGGGTACCGGACCGCCGAGGTGACGCTGGGTGGTATCAGCACCGACGAGTTTTCCTCCAAAACCTTTGAGGCAAAGCGCTATCCCGGACTCTACGCCATTGGCGAAGCGCTGGATGTTACCGGCTGGTTGGGCGGCTATAACTTCCAGTGGGCCTGGGCCAGCGGTTACTGCTGCGCCCAGCATCTCTGATTGGTTGCTGGGAAAAACAACCGTTAGTTGGAAAAAAACAACCGTCTGTCGGCTCTGAAGCCGGTTCGCCAGGACGCTTCGATAGGGTTGACGGCTGAAAAAGTCAGGCCAAGAAGGGCCTCCCGTCACTTCGCCAAGGGTAACCATGAAATATCCGAGTTTTCTCGTACTGCTTTCTTTGATGGCATCGCTCTCCCCTGGGTTTGCTGAACCGGAGAAGGGAATATACGTTTTTCCACAGACGGCGATTGCCGACTACTCCAACATTAGCGAGCTGGAGGCAGATCCCCTGATCGGCATCGGCATCGGCTACCGCTTTTCAGGCCCGTTTGCCGTGGAGCTGGATTATCTGACCGGCGATTCCACCCCTGAGCGGCTGGTCAGGCGCGGACTACCTGATCTCACGGGCTCAATTGATGTGGATATCTGGAATATTCGGTCGCTGGTTTACTTCCTAGAGTCTGACCGACTGCACCCCTTCGCCAGCCTTGGCGTGGGGTTTCAAGATATAAAGTTACCCGAAACCGGGTCTGAATCCCAAGTGAACGCTGGCCTAGGTTTGCGTTGGAATATTCTCGACAATCTCGATGCGAGGGCGTCGTTCAATTTCTACGATGGTCAGGAATTCGGCGACCTCAAGCGGTCCCTCAACCTAGGTCTGCACTATCAGCTCGGCAGAACGTACACGGATCAAATCGCCAGACCCGATCCGGTAGATTCGGATAACGACGGAGTGATCGATTCGCAAGACGTGTGCCTAGGTACACGGGCCGGGGTTCAGGTGGACGTTCGTGGCTGCGCGGGTTCAGTGGATACGGACGACGACGGCGTAGACGATGTGAGAGATCAGTGCCCGAGAACGTTTGATCGCAGTCGGGAAGTGGATGCGGCGGGCTGTTACGCACAAGAGTTAGTCCTCGTAGCGAAAGAATTCGAAACAGTCTTTTACTTCGATTTCAACTCCAGCGCGATTAAAGCCGGCCATGAAACCAAGGCCAGAGAAATCGCGAGGTTCCTGAAAGACGGCGAGAACAGCTCGATTGAGCTGAGCGGACATACCGACAGCATCGGTTCCAGCGAGTACAACCGGGGGCTTTCGCTGGAACGGACAAGGGCAATTGCCGAGCTGTTAACCCAAAGAACGAGTATCAAGGCCGCTGATATTTCCACACGAGGTTTTGGCGAAAACAGGCCCAAGGCAGCGGGTGACGGTATTCGTGCTCGAGCCCAAAATCGCCGAGTGCAAGCCATCGTTCAAACAGAGAAACGCGAGCTAAGATAACGGGTTCGGGTGCCCGAAGCCTGTCGTTTGATCAGCGACAAGTTTTTCTCCGTTCTTCAAGATCACCCGCGTATCTTTCCACATCGGTCTCAGTCTTGGTCAATTCAGCGAAGGCTAAGCCGGTTACGAATGTTGTAAATCAACGAATCGAAGGTAAGCTTAAGGTTGCTCGAAGTCTGAAGGCTTGCGAGTGACCGAATCCGACTCCATCCCTCTACCGTGCGTGGTTGATGAACCCTGTGGTCGCTGCAGCCAGATAGGGCGTCAGTCGTTAAGCGGCAAGGGAAGCGTCGGGTGCACTGTGTTTCAAATTCAAAGGGGATGTTTCCTTGAGCAACAGACAAAAGTTTTATATCAATGGCGAATGGGTTCAACCGACCACCACGGAAACGCTGGACGTCATCAATCCTGCCACCGAGCAGCCAATCGAGGCCGTCGCCATGGGTGGCGCTGAGGACGTCAACAAAGCCGTAGCGGCAGCGAAAAAGGCTTTCGAGACGTTTTCACAAACCACCAAGGAAGAACGCATCGCTTTGTTGGAAGCCGTGATCGCCAAGTATGCCGAGCGCATGGGTGATATCGCTGGCGTGATCAGCGAGGAAATGGGCGCGCCAGCGGGTCTGGCGGCCAAAGCCCAAGCACCCACCGGTATCGGTCATTTGATGACTGCGGTCAATGTGCTCAAAGACTTTGAGTTTGAAGAAGACATGGGGACCACCCGCGTGATCAGGGAGCCCGCAGGTGTGTGCGGTTTCATTACCCCGTGGAACTGGCCGATTAACCAGATTGCCTGCAAGGTGGCGCCGGCGCTGGCGGCGGGCTGTACCATGGTACTCAAGCCCTCGGAAGTGGCCCCGTTTAACGCGATTATGTTTGCTGAAGTGCTGGATGAAGCCGGCGTACCACCCGGTGTATTCAACTTGGTAAATGGGGACGGCCCAACCGTGGGCGCGACGCTGTCTGCCCACCCTGACGTGGATATGATGTCCTTTACCGGCTCGACCCGCGCAGGGGTAGAGGTGGCTAAGGCCGCTGCACCGACGGTGAAGCGAGTTGCTCAGGAGCTTGGTGGCAAGTCGGCCAACATCATTCTTGATGATGCGGATTTTGCCAAAGCGATTTCCCGTGACGTCTTTGGTTTGGTGACGAATTCAGGTCAAAGCTGCAACGCACCCACGCGTATGCTCGTGCCCAATGCGCGCATGGACGAGGCAGCAGCCATCGCCAAGGCCGCTGCGGAGCAGGTGAAAGTAGGCGATCCAAACGCCGAAGGCACCACCATTGGCCCCGTGGTCTCTGAGGTCCAATTCAACAAGATCCAAGGCCTAATTCAGCAGGGTATTGATGAAGGCGCCAAGCTGGAAACCGGTGGTACCGGGCGTCCGGACGGTTTGAATGCCGGCTACTATGTTAAGCCAACAGTCTTCAGCCATGTGACGAATGATATGACCATTGGTCGGGAAGAAATTTTCGGGCCGGTATTGGCCATGATCGGTTACGAAGACGACGAAGACGCTGTGCGAATCGCTAACGATACCCTGTACGGTTTGAGTGGTTACATTTCGTCAGAAGACCCTGAGCGCGCCAAAAAGATCGCGCGACTGATCCGCACGGGTAACGTGCATGTGAACGGCGCGCCGCCGGATCAAAGTGCGCCTTTCGGCGGCTACAAGCAGTCGGGTAACGGTCGCGAATGGGGCCGCTATGGTTTCGAGGAGTTTCTCGAAACGAAGGCGATCTTAGGTTACTCTCCGAAGAGCTAGAACGTTTAGTTACTTCTTAAGAAAGAGGGCTAAGGCCCTCTTTTTTATGGATAAAATTTATGTACGGAGGCTGTATGGGGTTTTTGTCCGGCATATCCGTTGTTGCCATAGAGCAAGCCGTAGCGGCACCAGCCTGTACCATGCGGTTGGCTCAAGCCGGCGCTGAGGTGGTCAAAATCGAGCGTCCCGAGGGCGACTTCGCCCGAGGGTACGACACCGCTGTGGCGGGTCAAAGTAGTTACTTTGTCTGGCTCAATGCCGGCAAAAAATCGGTAGTGCTGGATCTGCGGCAGGCCGACGAGGTAGAGACCCTTCGCCAGCTAATCGCCCGAAGCGATGTCTTGGTTCAAAACCTCAAGCCAGGGGCACTGAGAAAGTTGGGCCTTGATCTGACCGAATTGCACGAACAGTGCCCAGGGCTGATCTCCCTGTCCATTTCAGGCTTTGCGTCAGACGGTCCCGGGCACAGTCGTAAAGCCTACGATTTACTGATGCAGGCGGAATCCGGCCTCAGCTCAATTACCGGCAGTCCTCACGCCCCGGGACGGGTCGGCGTGTCTCTGGTGGATATTGCCACCGGTCAGTTTGCCTACGAGGCAATTTTGGGGGCCTTAATTGAGCGCGGTAGCAGTGGCCGGGGTGCTGCCCTGGCTGTCTCGCTATTCGACGCCGTTGCCCAATGGCTTGCCGTACCCTATCTGCTCGACCGATACGGTTCTGCCGCGCCGTCTCGTATTGGCTTAGCCCATCCCGGTATCTGCCCCTACGGAGTGTTCACCGCCCAATGCGGCCAAGGGTTTATTCTGTCAGTGCAAAACGAAAGGGAGTGGCGTCAGCTGTGTCTTACGGGTATTTCCCGGGACGAGTTGGCCACGGACCCACGGTGTCAGGACAATGAAACTCGGGTGGAAAATCGGACCTTTGTCGATGCGGCCGTACAGGAAGCGATTTCACAGATGACCTATCAGGTGGTCGAAGAGCGTTTTACCCGCGCTGATTTGGCCTTTGCGCCGGTCAATGAGCTCGGGAGTCTGAAGTCCCACGCAGACTTTCATACCGTTGACGTGACGGTGGGTGATGCCACGATAGCGCTGCCGCGAGTTCCCGGGGTCGAGATTGATCCGCGATCGCCCGCAGAAGTACCGGAACTCGGCGCTCATACCAAGGAAGTACTCAACCGTCTGCGCAATACCTGACTTGAACGAAGCTTGCCTTATCACGCACACTCAGGCGGTGGTATTACAGGCAAAGGACAAGCTCATGGCATACGATGATGGAAATATTTTCGCGAAAATTTTGCGCGGCGAAGCCCCCGCGTTTACGGTATTCGAAGATGACTATTCCCTCGCGTTCATGGACGTTATGCCTCAGGTGCCCGGTCACACGTTAGTGATTCCCAAAGACCCTACCGAAGACCTTTTTCATGCTGATCCCGTAATCTTGGGTCAGACCATGGCGACGGTGCAGAAGGTTGGCGAAGCGGTCAAAAAAGCCTTCGACGTGCCCGGCATTATGGTCGCCCAACTGAACGGTCAGGCAGCGGGGCAGACGGTGTTTCATCTGCACTTCCACCTGTTGCCACGTTCTCAGGGTATTGAGCTGCAAATGCATGCCCGTGAGATGGCAGATTTCAGCGAGCTAGAAGTCCATGCGGCTCGCATCAAGGCCGCTATGGCATAACGCCCGAGGATTCCGGGGCAATCGTTTGGGGGAGGAGCGATGGACAATGAAACCGTACAGCTGAACGATTTAGAGCAGCTACTGGTCGACGACAAGGCCGAATGGGCAGAGTCCTTGGATGCCATTGTCGCTCAATACGGAGCTGCCGGCGCCCGGGAAATCTTGCGCAGTCTGCAAAACCATGTGCTGGGGCTAAACATTCCATTGGATGAAGCGACCCTCAATACGCCGTATCGCAACACCATCGCGCCGGATGCGCAGCCGGTCTACCCCGGCAACATCGAGCTAGAAGAAAAAATTGAAAAGCTGCTGCGCTGGAATGCCATCGCCATGGTGCTCAGAGCCCAAGACAAAGGCATCGGTGTGGGAGGGCATATTGCCACCTATGCCTCCTGCGCAACCATGCTGGAAGTGGGCTTCAACCATTTCTTCCAAGGTGCGGGGCCAGGTAACGACCGTGGCTCCGCTGACATGTTGTTGCCTCAGCCCCACGCGGCACCTGGGATTTACGCTCGGGCCTTTTTGGAGGGGCGGCTGAGCGCGACACAGCTGGAAAATTATCGTCAAGAACTTGCCGACGGCGGTGGTTTGTCCTCCTATCCGCACCCGCGCAGCATGCCGGATTTTTGGGAGCTGCCGAATGCCTCCATGGGCTTATCTACCCCGGCGGCTATTTATCAAGCGCGCTTCGCCAAGTATCTGGAGAATCGAGGCCTTAAGGAAAAAGCCAGCGGCAAAGTCTGGTGTTTTATTGGTGATGGTGAGGCCGATGAACCCGAAGTGCTGGGCACCATCAATATTGCCGCCAGAGAAAAGCTCGACAATCTGATTTTGGTGGTGAACTGCAACCTGCAGCGCTTGGACGGTCCGGTACGTGGTAACGGAAAAATCATTCAGGAGTTAGAGCGGACGTTTCGCGGCGCTGATTGGAATGTACTGAAAGTGATCTGGGGTGGCGGCTGGGATGGTCTGTTGGCCAGAGATCACGAGGGCGTGTTGCAGCGGCGCATGGACGAGTGTCTGGACGGTGATTACCAAATGTATTCGGTGTTGCCGGGTGATGTGCAGCGCGAACATTGGGTGGAGGGCAATCCCAAGCTCGAACAAATGATGAATACCCTGACAGATGAAGAGGTTCGAGCCATCAAACGCGGGGGGCAGGATCAGAAGAAAATTTATGCGGCCTTTGCCCGCGCCAGCGCCGCCAAGGACAAGCCAACGGTCATTCTGGTGAAAACCGTCAAGGGTGACAGCATGGGCGCCCAGGGAAAAAACACAGCCCACCAGTACAAGAACATGTCCGCGGACGAGCGGGTCAAGATCGCCGCTGAGCTGGGGATACCGCTTAGTGCCGCTGACGCCGCCGCTGCCGAATTCTACCGACCCCAGGATGACGCGCCAGAAATGGCCTACTTGCGGAAACGGCGGCAGGCCAAAGGGGGCTGGGTGCCCAATCGCAACGTCGATTGTCCGCCGTTGCCCACTCCCGAGCTGACTGCCTTTGGTGAGTTGCTCAAGGGCAGTGGCCAGCGTGAAGTCTCCACGACCATGGTTATGGTGCGTCTGCTGTCCACCTTGCTGCGGATGCCCGACATCGGTCAGTACGTTGTGCCAATCGTGCCGGATGAGGCCCGAACGTTTGGGATGGACGGTCTGTTCAACGTGGCGGGCATCTATGCCCACGAAGGACAAAAGTACCGGCCGGTAGACGCGGACAGTCTGCTGCCGTATCGGGAGGCCAGTGACGGCCAGATTTTGCAGGAAGGCATTTGTGAAGTGGGTGCCATGGCATCCTTCATGGCCGCGGGTAGTGCGTATGCGGTGCATGGCCTGCCCATGATTCCCTTTTATATTTTCTACTCCATGTTTGGCATGCAGCGGGTTGGCGACATGGTGTGGGGCTGTGGTGACATGATGTGCAAGGGATTCTTGCTGGGCGGTACCGCCGGTCGCACGACGCTGAATGGTGAGGGGCTCCAGCATCAGGACGGCCACTCCCATATTTTGGCCAGCACCGTACCCAGTATGCTCAGTTACGACCCGGCTTTTGGCTTCGAGCTTGCCGTGATCGTGCGCGATGGCATGCGACGCATGTACCAAGAGCAAGAAGACATTTTTTACTACCTGACGCTATACAACGAAAATTACGCCATGCCGGATATGGCCGATGTTGTGCAACGAAGCGGCCTGACAGAGGCCGATATTGCACAAGGCATCTTGACAGGCGGATATTGCTTTGACGCCGCCCAACCGACTGCCGATGTGCACCTATTGGCCAGCGGCAGCCTGATGCAGCAGGCGATTCAGGCGAAGAAATCCCTCGAACAACGCGGCTTGAGCGTCAGTCTTTGGAGTATCACCAGTTTCGTTGAGCTGCAGCGGGACGCCTTGGCGACTGCCCAGATCAATCGAGACAATCCACAGGCCCCAGCACAAGTGAGCGTCATAGAAAAGCTGTTTGGCGAAGCCTCCGGAGCCATAATCGCCGTCACAGACTATATGGCAAGTTTGGCTCAGGGTGTCGCAGCCTGGATGCCCGAAGGGTATGAGGTGTTGGGCACCGACGGCTTCGGCCTGTCAGAATCGCGGCCCGCGCTGCGAGCGCATTTTGGCGTAGACGCAGACACCATCGTGCGCGCATCGCTGGCCAACCTATACCGGCAGGGTCTGATTGATGGTGAACAGCTCAATCGCCCGTAACGAATTCAAATAAAACACAAGGCAAAAACATGCAGAACTTTGACAACAAAATAGCCGTAGTCACTGGCGGTGGCACGGGCATGGGACGAGAGCTGGTCTGCCAGCTCATTGCCGCAGGGGCGCATGTGGCAATGTGCGATGTCTCCCAAGAAAACATGGACGAAACCCGGC
Organism: Gammaproteobacteria bacterium; assembly: GCA_042091155.1. GTDB lineage: Bacteria > Pseudomonadota > Gammaproteobacteria > Pseudomonadales > Azotimanducaceae > UBA4421. The sequence continues at coordinate 21,813 of JBELHZ010000022.1, read as the reverse complement.
GTTTGGCCGGGGCCGAAGAACGTCTTTTGACCGATCACATTTGCGACGTCAGTCAAGAATCTCAGGTGCTGGGCTTTCGTGATGAAGTCTTGGCCCAACATCAGACCCAACACATCAATTTGCTGTTCAATAACGCTGGTATCGGTGGGGGTGGTTCTTTTGTGGAAGGCGATCGAGACGAGTGGGAGCGCACCTTTTCGGTTTGCTGGGAGGGTGTGTACTTTGGTTGCCGTGCGTTTATGGAGGCACTGGTCGCCAGCGACGAAGGCCATATCGTCAACACCAGTTCGGTGAACGGTTTTTGGGCCAGTCTGGGCACCACTCAGGCGCACACCGCCTATGCGGCGGCTAAGTTTGCCGTGAAAGGGTTTACTGAGGCACTGATCACGGATCTGCGATTACATGCACCCCATGTGCAGTGCAGTGTGGTCATGCCGGGTCATATTGGCACGTCGATTATGGAGAACTCGTCGAAGGTTCTGGGCAAGGCGACGGGTATGGACTTGCCCGCAGAAGAAGTCGCGACGATACGCGAGCGTATGCTGGCGGCGGGTCTGCCCGTCGGCAATGTACCCGATGACCACATACGTCAGATGCTGGCTGATCGTGCCGAAGCCTTCCGCACCCAAGCACCCACCACGGCGTCCACCGCGTCCACCGTTATTTTGGATGCTGTGCGCAACAACCAGTGGCGTGTACTGATTGGTCAAGATGCCCATGATTTGGACCGACTGGTGCGAGAAGCGCCGCACGAGGCCTACGAAAAATCCATGATTGAAAAGATCAACGAGCTTAAGCACTTGGGTGGACTGCTTTGAGGGTGTAACCCACCGTCGCACCTATACCCAAGGTCTAAGCCGCGATAACCTAAACGCAACACACACAGGGGAGAGAGTATGGCTACCCAAAGCCGGGATGCAGCCATTGTTGGCATTCACGAATATCCGTCACGGGATGTAGAGGGCACGGTAAACGCCCTGCAAATCAAGGCGTCCAGCGCCGCCAAAGCCTTAGCCGATGCAGGCTTGAGCTGGTCTGACGTAGATGCCATCTACGACGCAGGCGAGGGCGGGCCAATGAGCGGCTTGATGATCTCAGAATATTTCGGCATCAAACCAACGGTAATGGACACCACCGGCGTCGGCGGCAGTTCCTACGAGTTCCATGCCGCCCATGCCCTGCGCGCGATTCGTGAAGGCAAGGCCAAAGTCGCGCTGCTGACCTACGGCTCTACCGCACACAGTAACGCCATGGCCATCGGCGCAGGCGGCCGAGGGGGCAGTATTAGCCCGGGCGATAATATGGAGACCTTTGCCGGTCAAACACTGATCGCGAACTACGCCATGGTGGCCCACCGCCACATGCACCAATACGGAACGACCAGTGAGCAGCTGGCTGAAATTTCCACAGCCACTCGCTACCACGCCATGCGTAACCCGGAAGCGGTTCAAGCGATGACGGACTTAGAGTTCGTTGGCATTCAAGAGACGACCATCGAAGACGTCGTGAATTCCCGCATGATCGCGGATCCGCTGCACTTGTTGGAATGCTGCATGGTTTCCGACGGCGGTGGTGCCGTGGTGATCGCCAGCGCGGATGTTGCGGCAAACTGCAAAAAAGCACCGGTCTGGATTCTGGGCACTGGGGAAGCTACTAAGTATCCAGAAAACGGTGGCGACATCACCACCTCCGCAGGCGCACAGTCCGCGCCAATCGCCTTTGCCGAGGCCGGCGTGAGTGCTGCAGAGATGGATATCGCCATGATCTACGATTCTTTCAGCATCACCGTGTTGACCCTGCTTGAAGACTTGGGCTTTTGTGCCAAGGGCGAGGGCGGTGCTTGGGTGCAGGGCGGGCGTCTGCGTTTTGATCGTCCCAACGACGGCCCGGCGCTGAATACCGATGGTGGCGGACTGTCATCCAATCACCCAGGCATGCGCGGCATCTTCTTGCTGCTTGAAGCAACCCGCCAACTGCGCGGTGAGTCTACTGCCCAAGTCGATGATGCGCGCTTGGCCATTGCTCATGGCAACGGCGGCATGTTGGGTGGTCGGCACTCTGCCGGCACAGTGATTTTGGGGAGGGACTAAAGATGAGCGATAACAATACCGAGAAGAAAGCACCAACACGTCCGCTGCCTAAGCTGACCGAGATGGATACCGCACCTTTCTGGCAGGGCACGGCCCAGCAAGAGTTTCGCTATCAGCAGTGCGCCAACTGCGGCACCGTCGTCTGGCATCCGCGTGCACACTGCACGGGCTGTGTGGACGGCGACCTACAGTGGAAGGTTTCTGCCGGTCAGGGGACTATCTACTCCTTCAGCGTAGTGCGCCTGAGCTACCACCCGTTTTTCCGCACCAAGGTGCCCTATGCGGTGGCCTATGTGGATCTGGACGAAGGCCCGCGCTTTCTGACCAATGTGACGGGAATTGAAGACCCGTTAACCCAAGTGTCCGTTGGGCAGCGTGTCGAGCTTTCCTGGGAAGCTCATGAAGAGTTGTCGATACCACTGGTGAGGCCTGTCTAAGACGACTGGGCGACCGGGAATGTTCCGGTTCGCCCAATAGCCTAAACCGGGTTTTAGGCGTCGGCTGCCTGCATTTTGATGGCTTCAAACGCGCCTTGCTGCAGCGCAGCGACCAGTTCTTGCTCGTTGGCGATGGGGTGTTCAAAGCGGGTGCCACAGCGGCCTATGTGGCTGACAATATGCGCATCACTGCCACCGATGCCGCGATAACCGAGAGTTCGCGCCATATCGATGGAGACCTGATCTTCGTTGTCGCGACTGCCGCCGTTATAGATTTCGACAATTTCCACGCCTTCGGGTACCCCAAATTCCTCCAGATGCGCCGACATACCGACCCGCTTACGCCCGGGATGACAGGGCACCGCGACGGCGTTGTGTGCTTTGCATGCGGCGATCACGTCGGCTAAGGCCAGATGAATGTTGCTGAAATCAAAGGCGTCCTGCAGTGCAGGGGTGACGCCGAAAACAAGGACGTGACCGTATTCGGTTTCTACTTCAGCCCCTTTGAGGATGGTCAAGCCAAAGGTTTGGCCCAGTTCCGAATAGTCCGATTCATCATCAAACTGCCGGTGTTCTGTTAGCACGAAGCCGTCAATGGGAATGTTCTTGGCGCTAATCCACTGACAGTAGTTTTTCACCTTGGCGCGGCCGTCGTCGGATTTGATGGAGTGGGCGTGTAAATCCAGAATCATGTAATTTTTCCTAACGACTGTTAATTGGTTGACGTATCCGTGGCTACACAAGACGTTGCCACAGAGTCTCAACTTGCCGGAGCAAGTGAGCCTCATCGGCGGAATTGTCGATGACCTGATCGGCGTGAGCACGACGTTCATCATTGCTGAGCTGAGCGTCGAGACGAGCTTGCACCGCCGCAGGGTCTAGGTTGTCTCGTGCACACGCTCGCTCGATAGCCACCTGTGGCTCTACGACAGTCACCCAGACCTGATCCACCAGATCCAGCCATTGGGCTTCAATGAGCACCGCTGCTTCGAGCACGACGGGTCTGGACGCATCGGCGGCTAAGGCTTGATCGATTTCTCGCTGGGCCATAGCCTGAATGGCCGGCCAGACGATATCCGTTAGCTGTTTTAATGCGTCCGGATTACCGAAGACTTTGCCACCCAAGACTCGGCGGTCGACTTCACCGTCCTCACCGACCACATCAGCACCGAATGTCGCCACCACCTGATCAAATGCAGCGGTGCCTTTGACGTAGGCCGAATGCCCGAGCTTGTCAGCGTCGATGTTGTAGGCACCCAGCGTGCCCAGTGTTTTTGCGACAGTCGATTTGCCCGAAGCAATGCCGCCGGTAAGACCAATAATCAATGCAGAATCCCCATCCGGTTAAGCATTGATTCTATCCGGCTGGTCACGGGAATTCGACCGCGGTTATGATGTGGCGATGAATACACAGAAAAACGTCATCCATGTCACCTTTATCCAGCCCGACGGACGTGAGGAAACCTATCAAGGCCCGATAGGCGATCATGTGATGGATGTCGCTGTCGACAATGGAGTGGCCGGTATTATCGGCCAGTGCGGCGGCGGCTGTACATGCTGCACCTGTCATGTCTGGGTCGATGTGAACTGGCAAGACCGAGTGAAGCCGGCACACAATGACGAAACCGAACTCCTCAGTTATGCCATCGGAGTTTGCGAGCGTAGTCGCCTAGCCTGTCAGGTCAGATTGACCGAAGACCTTGACGGGCTTGTGGTCGAAATTCCCTCCGAGGCGGAGTAGGACGATCAAAGAATGTCGGCTTGTCGCCCGATGCGAGACGCACTGAAAAACAACAGGCCTGCCATCACCAGTTCCGCGACAATAAACGTCGTCGCCAGTTCAGCCCCGTACAAAGCCCACGCCGATGTGCGGAAAATTGCAGCCAGCAGCAGAAGCAAGCCCGCGCTGCGTAAGTAATGACCGGTCTGGGTAATGACTCCCGTGACGCACATCACCACTAGGAAAACGAAAAAGGCGCTGAAATCGCCTACCTGCGTGCTGCGGCCTATGCCATCCAAGTAGGGCATGCCAAGACCAACTGCGGCGGCGGCAGGGTCGAGGAGCCACGAAATGGCGGTGGTTGCGAGTAGAGCCGCAACGAGGCTCGGAATAATGCGATAAATCATGGCCTTCTCCTAAACGGTGGTGATCCGAGCCTAGCGGTAGTGAGGGTTAGGGTGCAATGAGCATTGGGTTTCGGATGCGCGATCCGTATGATTGCGAGCACTTTTACGTAGATTAAGGTCACTTATGGGACTCATGGGCAAACGGATCGTGATAACCGGAGGCGCAGGCGTGTTGGGACAGGGGGTTGCGCGCGTGGCCAAACAACAGGGTGCCGATGTCGTCTTGCTGGATGTGACCCCGCCCCAAGCCGACGCAGTCGGCGAGTTTGTGGCTGTCGATCTCACCGATAAAAACAGCTTGGTTGCATGCTTTGATCACATGGGTGACTTTGATGTGTTGGCCAATATCGCCGGCGGGTTTGCCATGGGCCCAAGCGTCTACGAGACCGAAGACGAACTTTGGGACGCGATGTTTACGATCAACGTCACGACACTTCGGCGCGTCTTGAACGTAGCGATGCCCCGATTGCTGGCCCGTGGTCGCGGCAGCGTGATTAACGTTGGTGCCCTCGGCGCGCTGAAAGGCGGGCCCAATATGGGTGCCTATCTGGCCTCCAAGTCAGTGGTGATGCGGCTCACCGAATCGTTGAGCGAGGAAGTCAAAAATGCCGGGGTGAATGTCAACGCGGTGTTGCCGACGGTTATCGATACCCCGCGCAATCGGGCCGATATGCCAGAGGTAGATCCCGCGACCTGGGTTGATCCGGAAGATCTGGGCAACGTGATTTGTTTTTTAGGTAGCGATGCGGCAAAGGCCGTCCACGGGGCGCTGGTGCCCGTCAACGGCCTGTCTTGATCGCTGCCGGCAGCTAGATTGGCGGCTCCACGAACCCAGACACCGTTGTATCTCAGTCGGTGTCCGGGGCCACTGTCCGGTTATTCCATGACAGGGATATTGAAGGCTGCTCCTTGAGTTTCGCCATCGGGCCAACGTTGAGTCACCGTTTTCGTTTGGGTGTAAAAACGTACGCCTTCCATACCGTGCTGGTTGGCGTCGCCGAAGGCTGAACGTTTCCAGCCACCGAAGCTGTGATAGGCCACAGGTACCGGAATGGGCACGTTGATACCGACCATGCCAACATTGACGCGCTGGGCAAATTCACGTGCCGCGCCGCCGCTGCGGGTAAAGATGGCCACGCCGTTGCCGTACTGATGCTTGGATGGCAACTCGAGGGCGCCTTCAAACGAATCTTCTCGCAGCACCTGCAGCACCGGGCCGAAAATTTCATCCTGATAGCTTTGCATGGTGGGCTTCACTTCGTCGAACAGGGTAGGGCCCACATAGAAGCCTTTTTCGTAACCCTGCAAGGAGAAGTTGCGGCCATCCACCACGAGTTTGGCACCTTCGTCCACGCCCATTTGAATGTAGTCTTCAATGCGCTGTTTGTGCGCGGCGGTTACCACTGGGCCGTAGTCGGCTGCGGAATCCGTGGAAATGCCCACGTTCAGTTTGCCTAACTCATCGGTCATGGCCTCGACGAAACGATCACCGGTCTCATCGCCCACTGCGACGACGGTGGACAGCGCCATGCAGCGCTCGCCAGCAGAGCCATAGGCTGCACCGGTAATATCCTGAACCGCTTGCTGCAAGTCCGCATCGGGTAGAATGATGCCGTGATTTTTCGCACCGCCCATGGCTTGTACCCGTTTGCCCTGCTTTGCACACCCTTGGTAGACGTAATGGGCGATATCCGACGAGCCAACAAAGCTAACCGCCCGAATGTCTGGGTGGTCGATGATGGCGTCCACGGCTTCCTTGTCGCCGTTCACCACGTTCAAAACACCGGCGGGAGCTCCGGCTTCCATCATCAGTTCGGCTAATCGCATGGGCACGCCGGGATCTTTTTCCGACGGCTTGAGAATGAAGGTGCAGCCTGTGGCAATGGCCACCCCGAACATCCACATGGGAATCATCGCCGGAAAATTAAACGGCGTGATGCCCGCTGCCACGCCAACGGGTTGGCGCATGCTGTAGACATCGATACCGGGGCCGGCACCCGGCGTGTACTCTCCTTTCAGCAGGTGGGGTACACCGCAGGCGAATTCGATCACATCCAGACCCCGCTGAATGTCGCCAAGAGAGTCGGCGAGCACCTTGCCATGCTCTTCGGACAAAATGCGCGCAAGCTCGTCGGCATTTGCTTCCACCAGACCCTTGAAGTTGAACAACACCCGAGCGCGGCGCTGAGGGTTCATGGCTGACCATTCGGGTAGAGCTGCCTTGGCGGCGGCCACTGCATCGTTCAGTTCCCCCGTGGTGGCTAGGGCGACATGGCCGGTGACCTCACCCAAGCTGGGATTGAAGATGTCGCTGGTCCGTCCGGATGTACCCTGGACCGTCTGCCCATTGATGAAATGTTGGTAGGATTTATTCATTGCCTCTCCGCTGTACCCTATTTGTTTATAATTTGAACTCCAGTCAGTCTATTCTCACAAGCAGAACAAAAGAATCTTGACGAAGGAAAAACCTCAAGGAGCGGAAGTGACAAATTCGAAACTTCGAGTGCTACTCACCCGACGTTGGCCCCAAGCCGTCGAAGAGGCCATGGCTCAAGTCTTGGAATTGCGGGTCAATCCAGACAACAAACCGATGACCCAAGCAGAGCTTGCCGATGGACTGGCTTGGGCCGATGTACTGTGCCCGACAGTGACCGACGTGGTGTCTGCGGAATTGCTTGGCGCGCCTTCTGTCAGAACCCGACTGCTGGCGAATTTTGGTGTGGGCTTCAATCACATTGATATGGCCGCAGCCAAAACTGCCGGTATCGCGGTGACCAATACTCCCGGTGTGCTCACCGATGCCACAGCGGAAATCGCCATGACACTGCTGTTGAACACCGCCAGAAGAGCCGGCGAGGGAGAACGTTTGGTGCGCTCGGGGCAGTGGGAGGGTTGGCATCCCACCCACATGCTGTCGACCCAGGTAACGGGAAAAACGCTGGGTATTGTGGGGATGGGGCGGATTGGTCTCGCCTTCGCTCAACAGGCCCATTATGGATTCGGTATGCAGGTGCTCTACAGCGCACGCACACCACGGTCCGCTGAAACCCTTCAAGGCCTGCCCGCCCGATATTGCCCGCTAAGTGAATTGCTTGCCGAGTCTGACTTTGTCAGCTTGCACTGTCCGGCTTCTCCAGCGACCCATCATCTGATCAATGCGCAATCCCTCGCACTGATGAAACCCACCGCTCACCTGATCAACACAGCTCGCGGTGATGTGGTTAACGAGGCGGAATTGGTGGATGCGCTGCAACGCGGTGTGATCGCCGGGGCCGGGCTGGACGTGTACGAAGCGGAACCCAGGGTCACTGAGGGCTTACTCGAACTGCCGAATGTCGTATTGTTGCCCCACATGGGAAGCGGCACCACACAAACTCGAGTCGCCATGGGAGAGTGCGCACTGACCAATATTCAGGCGTTTGCGGCGGGACAGCCCTTACTCAATCAAGTGGTCTGAAGCCAAAACCAACAGGGGATAGCAATGGAAACAAATCGCTTACAGCGGCTGAGCGCGGCGATCGCCGAAGATTACCGACGGCGGCCTCTGTGGATGAACCTGATTTTTTACTTCTGTGTCTACATGACGTTTGTCTACATGCCCTTCGATCTGTTTTGGAAGCCGGTGGCCGAAGACCACGAGATTTGGTTCGGATTTTCGCTAACCGGTTGGTGGGCCAAGGCCACGGCACCCTTGCACTGGTTGATTTACGGCCTAGGGGCCTATGGGTTCCGTCACATGAAATCGTGGATGTGGCCCTGGGCCGGGGTTTACGCAGCTCAAGTAGTGATTGCCATGGTGGTTTGGAATCTCGTCAACGTGCGGGGTGGCGGTATGAACGCGGCCATCATTGCGGGCCTGATTTTCACCGTACCCATGGTGGCCTTGCTTCGCGCCCGGGATACATTCCAGTCACAAGCAAGCCAAACAGAATAACGACGTAAAAGAAGAGGGGAAGCCTATGAGCCAATCAACCACACTGCCTGACTGGGCGGTCGATCACATGAATCGGTATCTCGAAACCGATGGCGAAGACGGCCATATTTGGCGGGGTGTTCCGACACTGCTGCTAACCACGCTGGGTCGAAGCAGTGGAGAGCAGAGAATGCTGCCACTGATTTACGGCAAGGACGGTGATGATCACATCATCATCGCCTCTAAGGGTGGTCATGCAGATCATCCGGCGTGGTACCTCAATTTAGCGGCGTCCAACGCAGTCAGCGTTCAAGTGGCAGCGGATAAATTCTCCGCAACGGCGGAAGTCGTCGAAGGAGCCGATCGCTCGCGTATCTGGGACATGATGGCGGAAATCTGGCCACCGTATAACGAGTACCAAGAGAAGACTGATCGATTGATTCCCATCGTGCGCCTGCGTCGTACCTAAGGCTGCAGTGTCGTTAGGGTTCGGGTTGTCGCCACAAAAAGGTGGTGACGATCAATAGCACAACCGCCTGAAGGCCGGCAGCCCATAGGGGCGCGCCTACCAGGGGTGTGATCACCAGCAGCAATAGCATGGACACGCTAGCAACCACCTTGCTGCGCCGGGAAATGGCCCGCTTGTTTTGCCAGTCGAGAATCGGAGGCCCAAAGGTCGGGTGATTGAGTAACCACTGGTGGATTTTTTCTGATCCCCGGCTGAAGCACAGTGCGGCCAACAACAAAAACGGCGTCGTCGGCAGCAAGGGCAGAGCGATGCCAATCACCCCCAAGCCTACAAACAGCCATCCCAAGCTGATCCACAAATACTTCAAACGAGCTCCCCTCCCAGCGATGAGCTGAGCCTAACAGGGAATGGGTCTCGGCGAAGCGCTTTGTCGGCACCTGAGCCGGATATCGGCGTCAAGAGTTGCATACACCTTGCCCAGAAAGTAACGTCAGGACGCTGTGTTTGGAGGGGCACAGTGGCGCGCCTTGGCGTGATGGCACGTCGTTCCCTCCGGTAACGACAACTAGGAGCTGATGATGAATTTCGACATACCTCAAGACATGCAAGATTATCTCGACGAACTGGATCGGTTTATTGAGAACACGATCAAGCCGCTGGAAAACGAAAACGACAACATCCGCTTCTTCGACCATCGACGTGAAGACGCTCGTACGGACTGGGAACGTGGCGGTCTGCCCAATGAAGAGTGGGAGGCGCTGCTGTCCAAGGCCAAGCGTCTGGCCGACGATGCCGGACACTACCGTTACCCGCTGCCCAAGGAATACGGCGGCCAAGAGGGTAGCAACTTGGGCATGGCGATCATTCGTGAGCACTTTGCCGCCATGGGCTTGGGTCTGCATAACGACTTACAAAACGAGCACTCCATCGTCGGCAACAACGTGGGTCTGTTGCTGATGATCGAGTACGGTACCGAAGAACAAAAGGCGGCGTGGATCGACGATTTGGCCGAGGGCCGCGCAGGCTTCGCCTTTGGCATAACCGAGCCCGACCACGGCTCCGATGCCACGCATATGGAAACCACGGCAGTTCGCGATGGTGACGAGTGGATTATCAACGGCTCCAAGACTTGGAATACCGGCATCCACAAAGCCAAGCACGATCTGATCTTTGCCCGTACCAGCGGCAAGGCCGGTGATGGCGATGGCATCACGGCTTTTTTAACCCCAACGGATAACGACGGTTTCAAAGTGGAAGAAATGCTTTGGACATTCAATATGCCCACGGACCACGGTCGCGTCAGCATGAAAGACGTGCGCGTGCCTCACGAAGCCATTTTCGGGGGCGAGGGCCGAGGCTTGGGTGTGGTCCAGCACTTCTTCAACGAAAACCGAATTCGTCAGGCCGCATCCTCCTTGGGCGCAGCCCAGTTCTGCATCAACGAGTCCATTGCCTACGCCAAGGAGCGAGCGCCCTTTGGCAAGCCCCTCGCGACCAATCAAGGCATACAGTTCCCCTTGGTCGAACTGCAAACCCAATGCGAAATGCTGCGCGCGTTGATTCATAAGACCGCCTGGCAAATGGACAATTATGGCGCGTTCTCGGTCTCCGATAAGGTGTCCATGTGTAACTACTGGGCCAACCGATTGTGCTGTGAGTCAGCGGACCGGGCCATGCAGGTACACGGGGGGCTCGGCTATAGCCGCCATAAGCCCTTTGAGCATATCTATCGCCATCACCGCCGATATCGGATCACCGAAGGAGCGGAAGAAATTCAAATGCGTCGCGTCGCCGGATACCTCTTCGGCTTCATGGGGCAGCGAGCGCCCAAGGGGGTGCGAGAACCCACGGCAGAGAGCTAGCCGTTGAACGCCTCTCACAGCGAGTTGGAACACATCCTAGGTGATTTGTTGCCTAGGGTGATCGAAGACTGCAACCGTCTGACCAAGCTGGAGCGCCTATCCGGCGGCGCCAGCCAAGAAACCTATCGCATCACCATCGACTCGCCCCAGGGCGATCGGCTGCTCGCCATGCGTCGGGCGGCGGGTGGCGAAGAGGGGGAAATCACCGCCCAGCATCCAGGACTGGCTGTTGAGGCGCTGCTGATGCAAGTAGCCCGGGCCCAAGGCGTACCCGAACCCGAGGTTCACTACGTGCTGCAACCCCAAGACGGAATCGGTGCGGGATTCATCATGCAGTGGCTGGAAGGCGAAGCACTGGGTGCGAGAATCGTGAAAGCCCCGGAGCTTGATGCCGTACGACCCCAGCTGGCGCATATGTTCGGTGTCACCCTGGCGCGTATCCACAGCATTGACCTGCAGGCCACCGGCTTAGATCAACACCTGCAACACCTCGCGCCGGAAGACTATGTGCGGCAGACCTGGGAACGTTATCAAGCCTTTGAAACGCCCCAACCGATGATTGATTTCACCGCGCGCTGGCTGCTGGACAATCTACCCACCAATTACACCCCCGGTCTTGTGCATAACGATTACCGCAACGGCAATGTCATGGTGGACGCCACGGGCATCGTGGCGGTACTCGACTGGGAGGTAGCGCATATTGGTGATCCCATGCGCGATCTGGGCTGGATGCTGACCCATTCATGGCGCTTCGGCCGCGCCCATCTGCCCGTGGGCGGGTTTGGTGCGGCAGACGACTTTTACGCGGGCTACGAATCTGTCACCGGGGTGCCAGTCGATCGGCAAGCGGTTAAATTCTGGCAGGTCTTTGGCTCATTCTGGTGGGCGGTTGGTTGTTTGGGCATGGCCGAGCATTATCGCAACGGACCGGATCAAAGCGTTGAGCGACCCGGCATCGGACGTCGGTCCTCCGAATGTCAGGTCGACTGCGTGAATCTGTTGATTCCCGGACCGGTCAGTCTGGTGGAGCCCACAACAGACAACGTCTATGTGGACATGCCCCGTGCCGATGAACTGCTGAAAAGCGTGACAGACTTTCTGCGTGAGCAGGTGATGAGCGAGACCACAGGGCGCACGCAGTTTTTGGCTAGGGTCGCAGGCAACTCATTGGATATTGTGCAACGTGAAATGGCCTTGGGCGACGCCGCTGCGGGTCAAGAGCGTGAACGATTGCAGTCCTTGCTGGCGAGCCCCGAGACTGACCTAATGCGACTGCGCGCTGAGTTGGTAGACGGGTTGCGTGAAGGTCAGATCGATCTCAACGCGCCTGGCTTGGCCGAGCATCTGCGGGCTTCCATTGTCAATCAAATCAACATCGACCAGCCGCGCTACGCTGGGCTGGCCACAGCCCTGAACGGCGGTGAGGGCGTTTAAACCGCGCGTGTAGCGGCAATTTAGATTAATCGAGAGGGAAAGAGCATGGGACTATTAAACGATAAAGTCGCCGTTATCACTGGCGGCATCAGTGGATTAGGTAGGGCGAGCGCACTTCGCTACGCCGCCGAAGGAGCCCGGGTTATTGTCGCTGATATCAACGCCGAGCGAGGCGCCAATGCGGCGGCAGAAATGTCCGCTGGCGGTGCTTCCATCGAGTTCATTCAGGTAGACGTTACCTCCAAGGAAAGCCAGCAGGCATTGTTTGACGATGTGGTGTCCCGCTACGGTCAGGTCGACACCGTGTTGGCGGCTGCAGGGGTTTCCTCATCCGGTTACATCAGCGGTGAAGTCAGTGAAGTCGAAGCCGAACCGGAAGAGCGGATGTTTCATAACCGAACCCTTGAGGACTGGGAAAAAGTTATGGCGGTGAACGTCACCGGCGTGATGCTGACCAATCAAATGGCGATCAAGCATATGCTTGCCAAGGGCAACGCGGGCTCTATCGTGAACATTGCGTCCATCGCTGGCCGCCGGCCCTTGCCGGGTGCGTCAGATTACTGTGTGTCCAAGGCAGCAGTGATCATGCTTACCCAAACCGTTGCCACCGAATACAGCACCAGCAACATTCGCATCAATGCCATCGGGCCCGGTTTTATCGAAACGCCAATGACCGCGAACATTCGGCAGTCGCCGGAATGGATGGACACCGTGATGCAAATGACACCCATGCAGCGCATGGGGCAGGCCAATGAAATCGCCAGCACCGCATTGTTTTTAGCCAGCGATGAATCCAGCTATTTTACTGGCCAAACACTGTTCCCCAATGGCGGGATGTTTACCGGCTAAGGAATCTGAGGCGGCGTTATTCGTCGAACGCATCGATGTAGGCGCCTAGGCTGGCGCTACCGCCGGTGTGAATGAGAATCACGTCGTTCAGATGGTTGAAGTTGCCCAGATTGATTTGGTCAATCAGGGCAGCCAAGGCCTTTCCTGAGTACACCGGATCAAAGAGCAGGCCCTCCAGTTGCGCGGCCATACGAATGGCCCTGACGCAGGCTTGGGTGGGCAGTCCGTAGCCGTCGCCTAAGTAAGCGTGATTCACGTTGATCTGAAAATCTTCCTGCAAGGCTGCGTCTGGCCACCGTTCACTCATGGTCTGGGCCAGATTCAGAACCCGATCTTTGAGGGTTTGCGGGTCGGGATGAAACACATTGATGCCGAAAATTTGCCCGGGCGCACCCAACAGGCTCTTGCCGAAAACTAAGCCAGCCTGAGTACCGGCGCTGGCGGAGGCATGCACGATCAGATCCATGCCAATGTTCTGAGTCTCGCATTGAACCGTCAGTTCAGCGAGGCAACGGGTGTAGCCCAAGGCACCGACTGCACTTGAACCGCCTGCAGGAATTTCATAGACCCGCTTGCCTTGGTCCGCCAGTTTGGTCAGCAGGGATTTTCGCCTGTCGGCAACATCGTCCAGCGAGCTGACATGTATCTGAGCGCCAAGCAGACGGTCCAGTAGCATGTTTCCCTGACGGGCATAGCTGTCGTGCGGCCAAGCTACACGCTCGCTGAGTAGCAGGTGGCAGGGCAGTCCTAACTTGGCGCAGGCTGCCGCCGTCTGCCTGGCGTGATTCGATTGCACGGCACCATGGGTCACGATGCAATCGGCTTGTTGGGCCCGCGCATCCGCCATCAAGTACTCGAGTTTGCGCGTTTTATTGCCGCCTGTGGCGAGGCCAGTGCAGTCGTCCCGCTTAAGCCAAATACGCGGCCCGCCCAGTTCTTCGCTCAAGCGATCCAATGGCTCTAGGGGCGTCGGACTTTGCCCCAACTCAATTCGCGGCTGTTGATCGAACCATGTCATATTGTTGTTTGAGTCCATGTTGTCTCCCGCTACCCCATTGATTCAGGTTTGCTAGCGACTGTAGGTTTGAGAGCCGCGCTGGGTCAGGCATCGTCCAGCCTGCGCAATGCCCGCACGCACAATGTCGTTGATACGCGTTTCCCAGTGGCCGTCCACGGATTCATCCAATGCCTTAAGCAGTGCGGGCACGATACCGGCCACAAAAGCATCGCCACAGCCCGTTGGGTCAACCACCGGCGACACCTTAGGCGTCGGTAGCGTGCGCTGATTACCATCCGTGAGATGGGCTCGAACCGGTCGTGCACCGTCGGTCTCTATCACGGTTTTTTGCGCCAAACCTTCCGGCAGCATTTTACGAATATGCGCAATTTCGTGCGCATTCCCGATCAACACATCGCAGTAGAGTGCGGCGTTGTTAAGCTCAGTGGCATTCATGCCATCGGCGTACTGGCCCGGTACCCAGACAGTCAGAATGTTCTCGTTTTTGGTTTTGGCGATGCGCAAAGCCGCCTGCATCATGGGTGCAGGAAACGGCGCACAGACGAACAGGTCTAAGGTTTCGAAGGCTTGGTTCCGCAAATGCACAGACCATGTATCGATATCAATTTCTGGTCCCGGCGAAAAGGCCGTGAACTGGGTTCCATTGGGATCCGTGATGATGTTGGCCTTGGCACATTGGGCACCCTTGATTGTCAAGATCCCGTCTGACTGATGGTTCAAATGCTGGGCGTAGCGGCGAAAGTCCTCGCTGCCGGCGGTAGACAAGAGCAGGTAGGGCGTCTTCAGCAAACTCAGCCCATAGGCGATGTTGCCTGCGCAGCCCCCGAAAAATTCTTGTTGTCCCGTCACCTTGCAGTTCAGGCCGGGCCCAGCTTCGTCAAAAACCTTGTCGGTTTTGCCGATCACGTCATAGGCCACGGCGCCCATTACCGCGATGCGAAGATTATCCGTCGTGTTAATGCTTTGAGCCTCCCAGTAAGCGCAGAGCCGAGCGGAAAACCGCGCTTACGCGTAATTTCAGTTCCAGTTCCCGAGTTTCCTCCAGTTCTTGAAGGAAGAGTCCGACTCTTGGGTAGCTGGCGAGCTTGCGACGCAGGGTGGGTGACGCAGACGACAGACAAATAACTGCAATGCCGAAAAACACGAAACCGGGCATCAGTGGCACGGCCAAACCAACAAAGCCAAGAATGACGCATAAAATGCCGATTCCGATGAGCAATACTTTGACAGTAAACGACACTAAATTTGGTTACCGGTTGTGTGAGAATGAACAGCGGCGATGGTGGCAAACCCCGCACAAACTTTCCACTGATATTGAGCCACGGCATCAATAGGCCGCCTGGCAAACGAGGTCTACATGCTGGAAATCGAAATATTCTCGGACGCGATCTGTCCTTGGTGCTTTATTGGCAAGCGCCGGCTCGAGAAAGCCTTAGAAAGCTCGAGTGCAGAGAACGGATTTGATCCTGAGATACGCCTGCGCTGGCGGCCCTACCTGCTGTACCCCAATCTGCCGCTTGACGGCATCGATCGAAACGAGCTGTTGCGACGACGCTACGGTCCCCGCGGTGATAAGGGCCGGGTGCCAGCGGCAATTTTGACCGAAGCGGCCCAAGAGAACATCGAGCTGCGGTATGACCTGATCGAGCGAACACCCAATACCCGTGCCGCCCATCGACTGGTGGCGTGGGTTTATGGGGAAAGCGGCTGGCAAGCCCAACATGCCCTCGTCGAATCGCTCTTTCAGGCCTATTTTTGCCTTGGGCGGGATGTGGGAGATACCGAGGTGCTGTATGAGCTGGCCAAACCTTATGGGCTTGACCAATCCACCAAGGGCAGTGTGCTAACCGGTGAGGGTGATCTGGGTGCGGAACTGGATGAGGAACTTGACTCGCAACTCGAACGCAGTTTGGAGCTAGGCGTTTCTGGTGTGCCCGGGTTCGTGATGGGCGGGGGCTATTTGTTGCCCGGTGCGCAAAGCGTTGAGACCATGCGGGCCATCATTCAGCGAGCTAAAACTAAATTTTCCTCTGTTTAGACCGCACCGTTGCGCCGGGGCTCACTCTCATGCGTCTCGCTTAAACCATTGTGTGGGCTGGAACAGCCTCGCTTTCGACTTGCCCCACAACTTTCGCCGGTACACCAGCGACCGTGACGTTGGCCGGAACGTCCTCCAGAACAACGCTGCCGGCACCAACCTTGGCGTTCTCGCCAATCTCAATGTTGCCGATGACTTTGCAGCCAGCGGATAGCAATACGCCCTTGCGGATTTTGGGGTGTCGGTCGCCACTGCTTTTGCCGGTACCGCCGAGGGTGACCGAATGCAGTACGGACACATCGTCCTCTACCACGGCGGTTTCACCGATCACGATGCCGGTAGCGTGGTCAAACATGATACCGCTGCCGATACGGGCCGCCGGGTGAATGTCCACGCCCAAGGTCACACTGATCTGATTTTGAAAGAACTGTGCAAGAGTGTGGCGATCCTGATACCACAGCCAATTGGCGATGCGATGAGCCTGCAAGGCGTGATAACCCTTGAGAAACAGAAAAGCACTGGACAGGTCGCGACAAGCCGGATCACGGGTGTAGTTGGCAATAATGTCAATTTCGGCGGCACTGAGAATGTCTTTGTGAGCATCAGCAGCTTCGGCAATCACGTCTCGAATCAGCATAGTGGGCAGCATGGGGTTGTCCAGCTTACTGGCCAGGCGAAAACTCAGCGCGTCCGCAAACGATTTGTGGTTCAGGATCGTAGCGTGGAAATAGCTGCCTAAAATCGGCTCTTCTTTCGCCTTACGCTGGGCTTCGTCGCGCATCACCGGCCACAGGTCATCTAAACTGTGTAGCTGGGATAGCGAGTCGGAGTGCTGGTCCTGCATTACTTCGATAAAGCGGTTTTGCAGGGTAGTGGACGTCGCTTGTGCCGCCATGGTCTTTTTCCTGAATTGGTCGCCACTAGGTTCATAGAGGCGCACTTAAGGTTATTCAATGCGGGTGAGACTAGCAGTCCCGAGCCGTGCAAGTGAAGTACAAACGGTATGGAGGATTGTTCCGGCGCCTATGACTGTGTAGGGTCGCGCAATTATCCCAGGTCTCACCTGGCCGTACACAAAAGGAAGTCGAAACGCTTTGAATCAGTCTTTCACAACCGTCGCCATCGTAGCGCGTCGCCAGACCGACGCCATTGAGGCCAGTATCAACGCGGTAGAAGCCAATTTACGGCAGCATGGCGTCAAGGTTCTTTTCGGATCCCAAACCCTTGCCGCGTTGCCAAGTGCAGAAGGTACCGATCGCGAGGGCGTGGCTGAAGAGGATATGGGTAGCGCTGCCGATTTGGTTGTCGTGGTCGGTGGCGACGGCAGTCTGCTGGGTTTTGGCCGAGAAATGGCCGCCTCAGGTGTACCCGTGGTCGGGGTAAATCGAGGTGGCTTAGGTTTTCTTGCGGCGATTTCCCCCGACCAAATCGACGCCAAGTTCACAGAAATTCTCGACGGTCAGTTCACGACCGAGGCGCATTTTTTGCTGCAGGCCTCGATCTTACGAGACGGTGAAGTGATCGCCCAGCAAAGCGCACTCAATGACGTGGTCGTCAGTCCGGGAGGCGTCATGGGCATGATGGAATTTTCGCTGTGGCTGGACGATGAATTCGTCTACGATCAGCGCTCCGACGGGCTGATTGTGGCCAGTCCCACCGGTTCAACAGCCTATGCGCTATCTGCGGGTGGCCCGATTATGCATCCGGGATTGGATGCCATCGTCGTGGTGCCCATGTTTCCCCATACGCTAACGTCTCGGCCCTTGGTTGTTCCCGGCAACAACGTATTACGGCTGCGTTTGCAAAACAGTTCGAGCGCCTCGCCGCAGATCAGCTGTGATTCCCAAGTGCAAATCAAATTCCAAGCAGGGGATGAGATTCAAATTCGCAAACACCCCAATGCGCTGACCTTGCTGTGTCCGTCTGACCACAGTTTTTATGAGGCCTGTCGGTCGAAACTCGATTGGGCCAGTCGGCTGGGCGGCCAAAAGCTCAACTAGCGGGCAAATCTTCCGGTCGGTCGATGTCTCGCACAATGCCAGTATCCATGAGTTCAACGTCCTGAATGTGCTCGGGGTTTGCCCGTAGCACCGAGCGCGCTCCCTGATCGCCCGTCAGTGCCCGAAGATCGCCAAATAGGGATCGGTGAAAACCCATGGGGTGGCCGTGAGGCGCGCTTTGCTCGGGCTGAAGGCTCGTCCTTAGGAGGGGGCGAATAATTTTCTGCTTGGAGTCTGTGGTTCGATCCTGCAATAGATGCAGCGTATTCGGTGCGATAAAGGGCATATCCAACAAGCCCACAAAGGCCCAATGCCACGAAACATCAGTGAAGCCTGCCGCCAGCGTATGCCCCATGCCTAAGTGCGCCTGATCGGTCAGTATGACCTCTCCAAACCGCTCCAACCGCTTAGCTAGGGCGGTGTCTTCCCTACGCAAAATGATCTTCACGGCCTTAAAGCTCCTGGCATAGATCGCTGCCGTTGTCTCGGCAACGGTTCGATCACCCAAGGGTGCCAGACGTTTGTCACTGCCAAAGCGGCGGCCAAAACCGGCGCCCAAAAGCACAGCGCCGATTTTTGGGGAAGGTTTGGTCACGTGCTAGGCGATTGCGGCAACATGGTCGCGGGCTGCTGTTGCACGATGTTTTCGCACCGCGGTAATTTCGGCCAAAATCGCGATGGCAATTTCCGGCGGTGTTTTGCTGCCGATGGGCAGGCCAATGGGGGCGTGCAAGCGGTCGATATCCGCAGGATTCAGGTCCAGGGCCAAGAGCCGTTCGCGACGGCTGGCCGAGGATCGGGTGGACCCCATGGCGCCGATGTAAAAGGCCTCGGTCTCCAGTGCTTCCATCAGGCCCATATCATCAATGCGCGGGTCGTGAGTGAGAGCGACGATGGCCGTGGCGGGGTCATTGGCGTAGTCGCGCACCGCATCATCCGGCATGTCTGCCACCTTGCGTACACCCGCCACGCTGAATTGGTCCAAAAGCTCCTGTCGGGGATCGCAAATGGTGATTTCGTAGTCGAGGCTCAGCGCCATTTGGGCCAAGTAAGCACTGACCATGCCGGAACCGATAACGAACAGCTGATGGGCGGGGCCGTAAGTATGTTCCAGTACCTGATTTTGCTCGTCCCACGCCAGGGGCGCAGCACTGCATGGGGCTACGATGGCCGTGCGGCCTTGCTTCAGATCAACCACCCGCTTGGCGCAACGGCGTTCGGCAAGGGCCGTCGTCAGCTGGGCAAAGTGCGTTTGTGTGTCGACGGTTGGGTGCAGGGGTTCCACGACAATGTAGAGGTGTCCACCGCAGGGCAGGCCCAGCTTCTCGGTTTCTTCAGCGGTAATCCCGTACTGAAAAAATTGTGGGCCATTGGCGGCAAGCTCGCCAGCGGTCAGTTTCTCCAGCAAATCATCTTCTACGCAGCCACCGGACAATGATCCAACCACGCTCCCTTCGGTGTTGCAGGTGAGCAGAGAGCCGACGGGGCGGGGTGATGAACCCCACGTCTGCACAACCGTCGCTAACCAGCACGACAGACCGCTCTGCAGCCACAAATTGACCTGATTGAGTACTTCCTTGTCCACGGCTTGGAGCATGCCAGACGCCTTTTCTGCAAATTCAAAAATAGAACCCTAGCGTTTTGTGCCTTGAGGTGCCAGCAGTGAAGCCTTCGGCGCGGCACAGACTTGGGTGTCAATTCTGTGAACTCCTGCACATAGAAACGGACAGCAGGTGGATAAGATCCCGTGGAGTGTTTTTGACGAAAAGTCGGACGAAAACACAGATGAGAGGGGGTGGGAAATGGATGCACGAACCGTAGGACTGCGCTTTGTCGAACTCGCGACCGCGGGTCAAGACGCAACAGCATTAGACGAGCTGTACGCTGACAACGTGGTTAGCGTTGAAGTCAGAAGTGACCCCGCCGCGGAACCTCAACGTTGGGAAGGCATACAGGCCGTGCGGGAAAAGCACGAATGGTGGGAAAGCGTCGCCACCGTTCACCAGGTTGATGTTGAAGGTCCTTATGCCGGCAACGGTGACGATCACTTCGTCGTGCGCTTCGCCTTGGATGCGACCTTCGAGGGGCAGCGCAACCAAATGACCGAAGTGGGTCTGTTCACCGTGGCTAACGGCAAAATCGTCAAGGAAGTGTACTTGGGGCTGGTGAGTCCATCGGTCTAAAGTGAACAGTCCGAAAGCGAAGGTTCGTCGCATTTAAAGCAACGTCCACGGCTGCTACGCCTGCAAATGCTGTAGTAAGATTCTGTTTTTGCCGTTTAGGATTGCACATGTCAGATCAGGCCCAACCCACACCCAGCTCAGAACCGGCCAAGGCGATCTATCTGGCGGATTATAAAGCACCTGGCTACACCACGGACGACACCGAACTGCACTTTGATATTTGTGACGGCAAAACTACGGTGTCCTCAACACTGCATGTGCGTCGACAGGACAACGATGCACATTCGATCGAGTTAATGGGCGAAGAACTCACCTTGCTATCGGTCGCCGTGGACGGGCGAGTACTGTCCTCTAACGAATATGAGCAGACCGCGCGGACACTGACGATCCTTGGTCTTCAAGCACAACACCAGATACAAATCGTTAACGAAATTTGCCCCGAAGCCAATACGGCGCTGGAAGGTCTGTATCGTTCCAGCAGCATGTATTGCACACAATGCGAAGCTGAGGGTTTTCGCAAGATCACCTACTATCAAGATCGCCCCGATGTGCTGGCGAAATTTCGTACCACAATCGTTGCTGATGCCGAGCGTTATCCGAACTTGCTGTCTAATGGAAATCTGGTTCACGAAGCCCAGTTGCCAGATGGCAGGCGCGAAGTCACTTGGGAGGACCCGTTTCCTAAGCCAAGCTATCTCTTTGCCCTGGTGGCAGGCGATTTGGCTGTATTGGAAGACACCTTTACGACGATGACTGGTCGTGAGGTCAAACTGCAAATTTTTTCCGAAGCTCACAATATTGGCCAGTGCGACTACGCCATGGACGTACTCAAACGTTCCATGCGCTGGGACGAAGAGCGCTTCGGTCGGGAGTACGATCTCGACATCTTCATGATTGTGGCGGTAGAAGACTTCAACATGGGCGCCATGGAGAACAAGGGACTGAATGTCTTCAACACCTCCTGTGTGTTGGCGTCCCCGGATACCGCGACGGACGAAGCCTATCAGCGCGTCGAAGCCGTAGTGGCTCACGAGTATTTTCACAATTGGTCCGGCAACCGGGTGACCTGTCGGGATTGGTTTCAGCTCAGCCTCAAAGAAGGCTTTACCGTATTCCGTGATGCCGAGTTTTCCAGCGACATGAATTCGCGTTCCGTCAAACGCATCGAAGACGTCGGCTTTCTGAGATCCATCCAGTTTGCCGAAGATGCCGGCCCCTTGGCCCATCCGGTACGTCCCAGCAGTTACATGGAAATTTCCAACTTCTACACCACGACCATTTACGAAAAAGGTGCGGAAGTGGTGCGCATGTACCATACGCTTTTGGGGGCGGATGCGTTCCGACGGGGCACAGACCTGTACTTCGAGCGTCACGACGGCACCGCGGCAACCAC
>JBELHZ010000084.1:0-7960 GCA_042091155.1 Gammaproteobacteria bacterium | reverse complement strand
AATTGATTGGGGTCGAGCCTTCTGCTGAAATGATCAAAAAATACGAAGGGCCAGGAGACATCCAATGCGCTCGCGCAGAAGATTTCGAATATGAACAATTTGATCTGGCTATCGTTTTTTTGACGCTCATGTTTGTGCCGCCATCGCAAAGGCGGATCCTGATGAACAAACTCAAGCATCGCTGTGTTCCTGGCGGAGCAATTATCGTGTTTGACAAATTAGTGCCTGAAGCTGGCTACATCCAAACAGTTATGTCGCGGCTGACCTTGGCCGGAAAAATTGCTGCAGGAGTAGACCCAAAAGAAGTGATCGACAAAGAGCTCAGCTTGGGTGGCGTACAGCGTCCCATTTGTCCTGAGCAGCTTGGAGGTGAGGCATCCCTGTGGTTCAAATTTGGTGATTTTGCTGGTTGGATTATCGAGAAAACGGACGCATGAGTCATCACAAGATTCAACTTACTTGGCCCGGTTTTGACGCTGCAATTGATTTGATTGCAGCGCAGTGCAACCGAAAATGCTCTGGTGTTTATGGCCCAACATCTGCCGGGACAATGCTGGCGATTGCATTAGCAAGTCGCCTAAACGTGGCGCACTTGAACAAAGGGCAAAACGGAATGCTGTTAGTTGAAGGCTGGGGCTGGGACAGGCAAATTGCTGACTTCGCAGAACGTTTTGAGGACGTTGAAGTTTGGGTGTGGATCGACACGACGCCTAATTACTACAACGCGGTTTGTCGTATGGAAACCGTCAACTGCGTTGCTATGCCGTGGCAAGACGCGGCGTTGGATTGCAGCCAACCATTTATTCCAACTTTCCATGACTGAAATTCCTGTCAATTCTTTGTATTACGGCTTCCAGTGGGAAGGCCAAAACATGGGCCGGTTTTCGCTGTTTGTTCGGTTGCAGGGTTGTCCGTCTAGCTGTTTTCACTGTCCGCATCAAACAGCCGCTGGAGCTTTTGGGCTTGCGTGCGAAGTGCCTGGGGAAGAAGTGACCGTTGATCAAATGCTGCAAAAAGATCACCGCACGGCAACTCAAACTTTTGCAGTTTTACAGCCAGACCAATTAGCTCGGATCATTTGGGATTTCCAACCTGGCCCTTTTGATTTAGTAATCCAAGGCGGTGAACCGGCAAGCCATGACTTGCTCGAATTAACGCACATCCTTGCCGCAAATAATTACAGCGTCAGTCTTCACACTGGAGGCGAATTGCCGTTTGCAGTCTGCGAAGACACTCATATCAGCATTAGGCCAAGGACAAGACTTGCTTTGCCTCAAGCCTTGAACTGTGCGGATGAGGTCATTTTCATTTGCAGAGATCCAAGCGATTTAGCTTGGCTTGACATATTGATGGAGCATGTTGACGACGACGAAACTGAAGTCTTTATCCAACCAGGGGCACCAGGCTCATTACAATTTTGTGCTGATGCCGCAAGCAATCGCGGCTTTCGCCTTAGTTATGCACCGGACGCGATCAAATAATGGCAAACCTAGTAAAGCTTTCCGATTACGCCAAACTTGTCGGAAAAACACCGCAGGCGGTACGAAAAGCAATTAAAGATGGGCGAATTAAAAAAGGGGCAACACAAGGCCGTCGTGGCTACATGATTGACCCAGATGTCGCCAACAAAGAATGGAGTAGCAATACGGACCAAAGGCAACAACGACCTGCTGACGCAATTCGACAAGGGCAAGCTGCAGCCGCAGGTCTTGAACCTCCACTGCCGGGAGTCAATTACAGCAGAGCGCGAGCTGTAGGAGAAACTTACAAAGCTCGGCTTTTAGAGCTGGAATACAAAGAGAAATCTGCAGAACTTATTCCTGCTAACGATGCAAAGCTCGCGCAATTTAAGATCAGTAGAATTTTTCGCGATGCAGTGCAAAACATTCCCGTCAGAGTGGTTAGCGAAATAGCGGCCATTGTTGGCGATGTATCAAAAGAAAAGCGTCATGAAATGATGCTTGTCATGCAGCGCGAAATCGACCGCGCTCTTACACAACTGGCGGATAGTCATGGCGCTAGCTAACGCATTTCAGGTTTTGTGGGGTGCATCTTCTGACGGGATCCGACCCGACCCTGTGCTGACTGTCTCCGAGTGGGCAGACAAGCATCGACAGTTAAGCCAAAGAGCATCTGCGGAACCTGGTACGTGGCGAACTGAAAGGACTCCTTACTTGAAGGAAATTATGGACTCGCTGTCAGCAACGAGCCCGGTTGAGAAAGTTGTTTTTATGGCTGGAGCTCAAATTGGAAAAACAGAAGGGGGCAACAACTGGCTGGGCTACATAATCGACAATTGCCCAGCGCCAACGCTTTCGGTTCAGCCGACTGTGGAGATGGCAAAACGGAATAGCAAAACAAGGATCGCACCGTTAATCGAAGAAAGCCCGCGCCTCAAAGCAAAAGTGAAAGATCCACGCTCTAGGGACAGCGGGAACAGTCAACTAGCCAAAGAATTTCCCGGTGGCATCTTAGTGATGACGGGGTCAAACTCTGCGGCGGGCTTACGCAGTTTGCCTGTGCGTTTTTTGTTTTTGGATGAGGTTGATGCATATCCTGGCGATATTGACGGAGAGGGCGACCCGTGTGCATTAGCCGAAGCCCGAACCAGAACCTTTAGCCGCCGCAAATCTTTCTGGACTTCAACGCCGACAATCGCAGGTCGCAGCCGTATTGAAAAAGAATTTCTTGACGGAGACATGCGCATTTATGAGGTTCCTTGTCCTCATTGCGGAGCTTTTCAGCAGTTGATCTGGGAACAAATGCGCTGGGATGATGACCAGCCCGAGACTGTTCGTTACAAGTGCATTCACTGCGAAGAAGAATTTGAAGAGCACCACAAAAACAAAATCCTCCCGGCGGGAATTTGGAACCCACAAAACCCTGACGGCAAATGGCGTTCGTACCACGTCAGCTCGCTTTATTCTCCGCTGGGTTGGTTCAGTTGGAAGGAATGTGTTGAAAAATTTTTAGAAGCAAAAAAGCATGATGAACTAATGCGTGTTTTCCAAAACACCGTTCTTGGGATGACGTATGCAGATACCGGCGAAGCACCTGATTGGGAAATGCTCTATCACCGCAGGGAACTTTACCCAATGGGCAAAGTTCATAAAGGTGTCGTGTTTATTACTTGCGGAATCGACGTACAAAAAGACCGATTGGAAATGGAATTTGTCGGTTGGGGAAAGAACCTTGAAAGCTGGAGCCTTGACTATGTAGTCATTTCAGGCGATACAGCAGATGACGAAGTGTGGGATTTACTCACTCGCCAACTTGCAATGACTTTCGCGACAGAAGTCGATGGCATATCAATGCCAGTTCGTATGGTCGCCATTGACACGGGCTATCGCACACAAGAGGTTTACCGCTGGGTCAAATCTCGATCAGCCATCAACACTATGGCAATCAAAGGTAGGGACAATCAAAACACGATTGTTGGTCTACCTTCTCCCGTCGAAATGACCGTGCGCGGTAAAAAAATCCGAAGCGGGATTAAAGTTTGGCCAATTGGGGTCAGCGTCGCGAAAGGTGAACTTTACGGTTGGCTGAGACGTAAACAGCCGACAGATCCCGAAGAAGATCTCCCTTTTGGGTGGTGTCATTTCCCGCAGCATCCTGAGGAGTATTTCAGGCAACTAACCGCAGAGTCTTTGGTAAGTCGAATTGTCAGGGGCTACCAGAAATATCAATGGGAACAGACGCGAGAAAGAAACGAGGCTTTGGATTGCCGAATTTACGCAAGAGCTGCTGCCGCAGCCATTGGGGCTGATCGTTGGGATGAACCGCGTTGGCAGTACGAAGCTGAACAGGCAGGAGCTAGCCTGGTAGGTGAAATGTCTAATTCAGGCAAACAACCCCGAAATCAGATCAAACGGAAGCGTTCGAGCTTCCTTTGAACCGATAACATACGCTTTCAGGAGGTTTTGACATGTTTTCAGAAGCTGGTCTAACGGCTATCGAAGAGGCGATAGCGGGCGGCTACCTAGAAGTCGAATACGACGACAAGCGCGTCAAATACCGCAGTTTGGCCGAACTGCTTCAGGTGCGCGATTTAATACGAAGCAAGCTGGGGTCTGGGACTGTGACCCGGCGCTATGTCAGTTTCAAACGGGATACCGACTCATGAACGCTTTTGACAAGTTCATTGCATCTATCAACCCTGGTGCAGCAGTTCGTCGCGAGCGGTCGCGTTTACAGCTTGACGCTTTGCGTCGGTACGAAGGAGCAAGCCGAGGTCGTCGAACCGATGGCTGGTTTACGCAAAGCACAAGCGCCGATGCAGCATCGGCAATGGGACTCAGTTTGTTGCGAGATAGGAGTCGAGACCTTTGCAGAAACAATCCTTATGCGGCCAAAGCAGTTCAAGTAATTGTCTCCAATACGATTGGAACAGGCATCATTGGACAAGCTCGCGCACAACGCAGCCGTAAAAGGTCAACACAGTTGACTGAGCTCTATACAAATTGGGCGACTGATCCCGGCCAATGCGACTACGAAGGCCGTCATGATTTTTACGGGCTTCAAGCTCTAATCATGCGCACAGTTGTCGAGTCTGGCGAATGCTTGATCCGAAGATATATTCAGCCAGGGCAAAAAATTCCTCTGCAGCTCCTGGTACTAGAGCCTGATTACATTGATTCTTCAAAAGACATTTCTTTGGAGAATGGTGGCTTAATAAAAGAGGGCATTGAATACGACGCAAACAACCGTCGTGTCGCATATTGGCTCTATAACGAACACCCTGGAGAGAACCATTCACGCATGAATGCGTTCAATTCGACGCGAGTTCCGGCTGATGAAATAATTCATTTGTATAAACAATCTCGCCCCGGTCAGACCCGTGGGGTTCCTTGGGCTTCCCCCGTCATCCTGCGGATGCGCGATTTCGACGATTATCACGACGCGCAGCTATTGAAGCAAAAAATTTCTGCTTGCTTTGCGGCGTTTGCTGTGGATACTGAGGCCACCGACGCAGGTATGGGCGCTGAGCTAATCGACAAGCTAGAGCCCGGTGCCATTGAGATTCTTCCCCCTGGCAAAGACATTCGTTTTGCGTCTCCCCCTTCTGTTGGTGAGATCGATAAAGTGAGCCGCCAATACTTGCTTCAGATTGCCGCTGGTTTTGGCATTACATACGAGGCGCTAACCGGCGACCTTAACAACACGTCCTTCAGTTCTGGCCGTATGGGGTGGATCGAATTCCATCGCAATATTGAATCCTGGCGCTGGAACATGCTTGTGCCTCAATTGCTGAATCCTGTTTGGCGATGGTTTGCTCAGTCGGCATCAGCCGGTGGAGTTCGTGGCATGGAAGGCATTGTTCCGCAATGGACTCCGCCTCGTCGTGAACTGATTGATCCCGACAAAGAAATCGGGGCCACTGTCAAATCAGTTAGAGCCGGATTGATGTCTCTGAGCGAAGCAATTCGTGAATATGGCTACGATCCCGAGGAAGTGCTGCGAGAAATGCAGCAAGATAATCAGTTCTTAGACCAACTCGGATTAGTCTTAGATAGTGACCCTAGAAAGGTAACTTTGGCAGGACAGTCCCAACATGATGACCCAACTGCCGAACCTAAAGAAACCGATGACCCTTAACATAGATACAATGCGAAGGCTGGAGGTATGCCTATGAGCGAACAGCTATTGCAAACTCGGGCGATGTTTGCGCCCGACACCGTTAACGCTGAAGAGCGAACGGTGGAAGTGACGTGGACAACAGGTGCATCCGTTGCCCGCTCTGGCATTGAGGGCTCTTACCTAGAAGAGCTTTCAATGACGCCTGCGGCGATCCGGATGGACCGCCTGAACTCCGGCGCACCACTACTTAACAGTCACAGTGCGGCTGACCTTTCCGACGTTGTCGGGGTGGTTGAACGTGCCTGGCTCGATGGGAATGTGGGCCGCGCTTTAGTTCGTTTTTCTAGTCGCGACGAAGTGACGCCCATCTTTAATGATGTGCGTGATGGAATCATCCGAAACATTTCGGTTGGTTATCGCGTCTGGAAATACGAGCGCGACGAACAGGGCGAAACCCCTGTGATGCGTGCCGTGGACTGGGAGCCTCACGAACTTTCCCTTGTCCCAATTCCGGCGGATTCCGGGGCGCAAGTGCGCTCTGAAGATTCGCTTAAACTTAACCACGAGCCTGAAAAGGACAGCCCAATGGACGAAATCCGCGAACATGAGGGCACACTGGTTCCCGAGGCAATTGAGCCCGAGACCCGTGCTGCTTCTCCCGAGGACATCCAAGCTGCCATTTCTGCTGAGCGTCGTCGGGTGGCTGAAATACGCCGCACCGTTCGCGCCGCAGGTTTGGAAGCTGACCTCGCAGACCAACTAGAACAAGACGGCACCGCCGTCGATGAAGCTCGCAAACTTGTCATCGACAAGATGGCATCAAAGCAAGCAGCAGTTCCTGCCCGCACTCAAGTGGAAGTGGCAATCACCCACGACGAAGGCGACAAACGTGCAGCCTGCATGGAAGCCGCTTTGGAAGCCCGCACAGGCTTGCGCGAGTGGGACGACCAATCTCGCGCTTATGTCAGCAGCAGCCTGCTCGACATGGCCAAAGAAAGTGTTGAACGCTCTGGCGCAAATCTGTCTGGCATGAGCCGTTCAGAAATCGCAGCTCGTGCAATGCACAGCACAAGCGACTTCCCACTTCTGCTGAGCAACATCGCTCGCAAAACTCTTTCAGCCGCTTACGAGGCAGAGACGCAAACATGGCGTCCTCTTTCCCGTCAGCGGAATATGCCTGACTTCAAACCCGCTTACGAGCTGGAAATTGCAGGTCAGATCATTCCAGAACCTCTCCTTGAGGGTGGCGAATACAAAGCCGCGACCGTCAAAGAGCAGCAAAGCTCCTGGAGGATCTACACATACGGCAAGAAGATCTCCGTTAGCCGTCAGCTCATCATCAACGATGACCTTGATGCACTAAGCCGCATCCCTTCCATGATTGGCCGGGGTATGTCACTTTTCGAGTCCAACCAAGTTTGGGCCTTGATTACTGGCAACGCGCAGACCAGCTATGACAGCACCGCGCTGTTCAACGCTGCTCACAACAACCAAGGCACAGGCGTTATTGCTGAAGCCGCAATTAGCTCTGCTCGCAAGGCGTTGCGTAACCAGAAGGACATCGCGGACAACCGCATCAACCTTCGCCCTAAGTTCATGATCGTCCCTGCGGCGCTTGAAACTACTGCGCAAAAGTTCCTGACCGGCGTTAACCCCACCGAGACGCAAAACGTCAACGTGTTCGCCAATAGCCTCGGCCTGATTGTTGAGCCTCGTCTCGATGATGCTTCAGAGCTGATCTATTACGTCACCGCTGATCCTGCACAAGTTGACATGATTGCTCATGGCTACTTGCAAGGAGAGCAAGGACCGCAGGTCACAACTGTTGCCGACCGCGACCCTGATGGCACAACCATCTATGCGCGTCTCGACTTCGGTACGACTCTGCTTAACCACCGTGGCTTCTACAAGTCCACCGGAGCTTGAGGATTAACCAATGAAAAACTATCAACAGAACGGTAAGAGCCTCGACATCGTCGCCTCTGCCGCTTATGCCTCCGGCGAACTTGTCGTAACTGGCAACATCGTCGGCGTAGCAGTGACAGACATTGCGTCTGGCGCAACTGGCTCAATCGCTTGCTCTGGGGTTTACACCTTCGAGAAAACATCTGGAGCCTCTTTGGCTCAAGGTGCGATCGCCTATTACAACGGCACTTCTAAAAAGCTGACCGCGACCACTTCTGACGATGCCGTCGGTTATGTGGTTTCCGTTAGTGGTACGACTGTCTCACTTAAGATTGTCGGCTTTAAGGTTGCCTGATGCTGAACGACCTGGCTAACAGGGCGCTCAAAGCGGGAATTAGCGTGATGGGGGAACCTATCACGCTCGCCCGTGGCGGGACTTCCTACGAGGTTCGAGGTCTTTTCCAAGAGACTTACA
>JBELHZ010000083.1:3194-8189 GCA_042091155.1 Gammaproteobacteria bacterium | reverse complement strand
TCAACGTGCCGGCACCACTGCTGATGGTGAGATCACTGACCGTCAGCGTGTCGCCCTCAACGTCCGCCGCGTTCGCCAACAGCGCCGAGCTCGTAATTGTGTACGCCCCGCTGTCCTCGGCAATGGCGGACAGCGTCACCGCACTCGTTATCGGGGCGTCGTTCCCGTCTATATTGAGAATGGTCACGTCTACCGAGTTGCTACCACCATCTGCAACGGCAAACCTGAATTCGTTTATCGATTCACTTGCAATAGACGCATCGATGCTTAGCCCGCCATTCTGAGGATCAAGGCTAAAACTCGACGAATTCACACCGTAAACCTGGTTTGGGCTGAAATCGAAAATCGAGGTGTCCAACACTTGTGTGCCGGGACTCAATGACTCTCCAACGCTCCCAACTAGCGCTTGATCAAGGGTTAATGAATCGTTTACCCGCGAGTTACCGAAATAGACAAAAAATGTCTTTATCGGCTCTGAAAGATCGATGCTTAGGGTTATCTCAACGCTGTCACCCACCGGGACACCGTCAAAATAGACCCCGGAGAAGTTGATCAGAGAGGCGGAATTGCTGCTGCTTTGGGTTGTCCAGTTAAGATTGCTGCTTACTTCGACATTCTCGATATCAGCGCCGACCACTGCAATGTCTTGGATGTCCAATCCAATTAGGGGTTCGCCAGCAACCGTGTAAGAAAAGGTAACGGTATAAGAGCTAGGTGTAAGACGACTGAGTGAGAGTCCCATCGGGCAGCTATGTTGCAGTCCAGGAGCCGTTTACGTCTCCGGTAAGTATCCCGATAAATGAAAGATCCGATGAGACACTGACAACCTCGTTGATGTAACTCGAATGCTGAGAATTATTTCGGGTAACAGCGGATAGATCAGCCTCTGAATCAACGAATAACCATTCCGGTGAAACCGAATTATCGATATTTATCGCTTCTTGAAGGATTGCATAAACATCCATTGAGTTTACATAGCCGTTTTGATTGACGTCCGCAGCAATGATTTGCTCCTTTACGAATTCGATTCCGTCGACTGAGTTACTCCCATCGAGCAACACTGCGATTTTCTGTGCCAAGTACGCATCATAGGACGTTACGGCATTACCAATGTCTGCGGTGTCTTTTTCGAGCACAAATACGCTGTCACCTTCAACCAGAGACACCGCACCAAACTCACCCGCGTTATCGGATACCGATCGATTACCGATCAAACCAATATTGGTTTGTTGTTCCTCGCCCAAGGAGATCGTCTGAAATGAGATATCAGCGAGCGCCGTTTTTATATCGCCTTCGCCGGAATACGTAAGAGTCACTGACACGAGAGAGTCATCAGCTGCAATCGTCTCGCTCCCTGCCAAGGCGGAAAAATAGATAACGTTGTTTGCGGAATCGGTATTCGTCAGCGTTAAATAGTTGGCTGCGATGAGCGGTTCACTGAATTCACTCAACGATTTAGAAAAATCACCTCCCAGATCAATACTGAAGTCAAAAACACCAACGCTGTTTTTTGAGGCGGCCACACTAAAAGTGACGGTGTGTTCACCAAAGTCTACATCCGTCAGATGCATTAATTTATCGGTTTTCCCATGCCCAAAGCCAAAGAGGTTTGCACCGCTGATCGGGGTGCCGTTCCAAGTGTTAACCGTGGGCGTTAGCGTAAAGCCCTGATAATAATTAAGGCTTTCCACCGACGTATTTACAAAAAGTTCCGATTCAGCCACGTCGGTAACCGCGACATCAAAAGTCCGGTTTGCCTCGGTGGAGTCAACATCTGTTACCTCAACATAATCTAAAGCGGCCTGGTAATCCGCCGCCGACCCGATACCGCTCAAAGAAATCTCCAGAACCTGAGGATCCCAAGAAAACGTCAGGTCACCGGCATAATCGGTCGACAAAGTGGATGCGACAGACGATGAAAAACCATCCGTTAACTGGATTATCAGTTCTGCAATATCGCTATCATCCTTTAGAGCGAGGCCGGTAAACGGTTTATCGGTTGTCACCACTTGATCAGACGAAAGTACAATGCTCGGCGACTCGTTCTCTTGAAATATTTCAACGGTTATAGAACGGGTAGCAATGGCATTATTGGCGTCGACAAATGAAATCTCTACGATATGCTGGCCAATCGGTGCATTTGAGGACGCTCTTATGGCCAAACCGTCTGATGTATCAACAACCGAGAAATATGGCGCTGTTGCGGTTGTTACTTTCACATCTTGGGGAACCGCTGTGGTTACCAGCTGGTCAATCGACATGGTATCCGAGCGTTCAAATGCATAGTATCCCGCATTGGAGGCGTTCTCTGATTGAGCAATGATGAACGTCGAGCCGTCACCCTTCTGCTCCGCTTTAAAACGCATAGTTTCAGCATCAAAGTTTAAATCCGAAGAGCTCAACACGGCGCTTAAATTTTCAAGGTTCGCTGCAACGAAATCTGGAGATTTGGTAAACGTCACCGTTTTGGTGCTTGTCCATTCCGAGGGGGCAAAACTAACGGTTTGGTTTGGCTCATTTGTATTAAACAGCGTCAATGCAACATCCACATCGGCAGAGGGTTGTCCGCCCCAAAGGCGAAGCGCTACCTGCACATCAGATGCAGTTTCCGTTACCACGCTAATAACACCCGTTCTGGCGATCCCAAAGTTAATGCCGGTCACACTGAGGTTGTCTGCAACTAGGTTCAGCGGAGAAACGCCCTTCAAAATTGCAAACGACTGCGCCTCATTCGCTAAATCCGGGCCATCGATGTCGTACGCAACAACGGTATCCTCGCCGCTTTGAATGAACCGGATAAAACCGAGCGAGTAGGGGTAATTGGACTGACCCGAGTTACCGCCGTTTACCGACAAGCTTGTGTTGTGCAAGTCGGACAGATCCAGCACATCGCCACCGGCACCAACGGTGAAGTCCTTGATTACATCAACCTGATCGTCCAGGAAGTCGGCGTAGGTGAACACAAACGTATCACTGCCAGCGCCGCCCGTAATCGTATCCGCACCCGTGCCCGCAGTGAGCGTATCCGCACCGTCACCGCCATCAAGGACGTCATTACCACTGCCTGCGGTAACAACATCGTCACCAGCGCCGCCGTCGATCGTGTCCGCATCAGCGCCGCCATCAATAACGTCTGCTCCCAGACCACCCGTCAGCGTGTCCGCACCGCTGCCGCCCTCAAGGTGATCATCGCCGTCGCCGCCGTCCAGATCGTCGTCTTGATCTTCACCGTACAGCGTGTCGTTACCGCTGCCGCCCAGCAGAACATCCGCGCCGATACCTCCGTGTAGCGTATCGTCATCGATACCGCCCTCAAGGCGGTCGTCACCGGCGTTGCCGTAGAGCGTATCCGCACCTTCAGCGCCATAAATACTGTCGTCGCCGTCACCGCCCTGCACGCTGTCATCACCGATCTCGGCGTAGATCGTATCGTCACCGCCCTCACCGAAGACCGAGTCAGAACCACCCCCGGCACGGATCTCGTCAGCGCCATCGACACCCGGGTCCAAGCTGCCGTCGCCACCGTAAATCGTATCCGCACCCGACCCTGCTGTGATCGTATCCGCACCCAGGCCGCCGTAAACACGGTTATTACCTTCACCCGCATCGATACTGTCGTCGGCAGCTCCGCCATCAACGTAGTCGTTGCCATCACCCGCTGTGATCGTATCAGCGCCGCCAACAGAGCGGCCGATCCCGGTACCGTAATGGTTAAAACCGGAGTAGTAATAATTTGTCCAAGCAATGCTGGAAAACCCATCACCGTACAAGGTGTCATCACCCGCACCGCCCGTCAGGGTATCGCTGTCTGCCCCGCCGATCAGAAAGTCCGCAAAAATACTCCCCGTCAGCGCATCATCACCTGCGCCGCCAAACAGCACATTCTCGTTTCGGTGCTCACCTATTACCCCTCTGTTCTTGTAGTAATAAGCGTTGTTGTATTGGTGATACAACACCTTAACCTCAGGGCCGTTGCGAGCAACCGTACTGGCGATCAGTTCATCATCGCCAGCACCGCCGTCAGCCAAGTTCACAAACGCGATACGGTCATCGCCTTGCTCACCAAAAAAGACAAGGTTCCGCGTATCTATCGCCGTCTGAACGCCGCTCGACGCCTCTAGATCGTCGTTGCCGATGTCTAAACTGTAGTGATAAATATCGGAAGCCGTATAGCGAGTGGCGCTATATATGTTGGGATTAAAGTCATTACGGAGGCTGGCAGTATACCAAGCGTTGTTCGCGCTCAGATCAAGGTCGTAAATAATCTTGTTGTTGCCGCCCGTCGGCAGCTTCGTCTGATCAATCGATCGCTGAAAATCGTTGTCGGTGATCGACACACTGTTAACCGACGTCAGACCATCAAAACCCGACGCCGTATCACTTGAACTGAAGCTGTGGGTTAAGGACGCATCGTGGTCGCGTTCGATTAACAGATCGTCAATGGCCGTCAGACGCACTTCTTGGGGTATGAACCAGTTGTCCGACGTAAAGGTCAGTACGGCCGCGCTGGAGGAGTCATTGACGTATATCTGATCACCGCCGGCAATGCTCACCGAAACGTCCGCTGTCGGCGCTTTGCCAAGGACTATTCGATAAGTCACCAAGGCACTGCTGTCCTCAGACAAAGCACTCGCCGGCTCGATTTGATAAAGCGCATCGCTAGGCGCTGGCAACGCATTAACCGCGGCCAAAGAGGTAAGGGTCACCCCTTCCAGACGCGCAATCGTGGTCGCCGAATGACTGTCGTACCACCCGTCCTGATCGTAATTCACCAGAGTGTCGTCGCCTTCAACAGCGAACTGGATGTAACCGTGGGAATAGGCCCAAGTCGAACCCGACCAGCTGTCGCCAAAGCCCGCCGCCAGACTGCTTACATGCAAGGCCGACAAGTCCAGCACATCGCCACCGGCACCAATGGTGAAGTCCTTGATCACATCAATCTGATCGTCCAGGAAGTCGGCGTAGGTGAACACAAACGTATCACTGCCAGCGCCG
>JBELHZ010000083.1:0-3094 GCA_042091155.1 Gammaproteobacteria bacterium | reverse complement strand
TATACCAAGCGTTGTTCGCGCTCAGATCAAGGTCGTAAATAATCTTGTTGTTGCCATCAGTCGGCAGCTTCGTTTGGTCAATCGAACGCTGAAAATCGTTGTCGGTGATCGAAATAGAGAGACTTTCAGTCAAGCCGCCGATGTTTTCATCAACGGAACTGAACGAAACAGCAACCGCCGCAACTTGGTCGTATAAGATGCTCAGGTCATCGCTTACCGACACACGTACCGATTTTGTGTGGGTATCTCCCAGCTCATCAGGCGTAAAAGTGATGGAGCCACTGCTGACACCGTCAAAAAAAACGTTTTCCGACGACGTAAAAGACACAGTGACATCGCTGCTTATACCCAAACCAAGGTATAGAGATACGTCGACGTAACCGTCTTCAT
Organism: Gammaproteobacteria bacterium; assembly: GCA_042091155.1. Taxonomy (GTDB): domain Bacteria; phylum Pseudomonadota; class Gammaproteobacteria; order Pseudomonadales; family Azotimanducaceae; genus UBA4421. The sequence continues at coordinate 2,704 of JBELHZ010000083.1, read as the reverse complement.
GGACACTGGTATCGTAGACGATGGTGTACTGCGGTCTGAGTATCTCTGCCACGCTAGCCCCTTTCTAAACGACCTTCTTTTATCCTAGATCGCGGATGAATCTGCGATACGAGGTTCTTTTTTCTCTTTTTTAAAAACACAGTCTTTGACCCGTTTGTTCACAACGTCAGTCAACTGTCCTCGCATTCCAACGAAGCCCGGCACCGAGGGCATGTGAGCCCGTTCTTTTCCAATCTTGTTTCTTGACCTGGCCCGCTTATAAACGTCAGCAAATCAAACCTCACAACCCCAGCAAATAGTCTAACGTTGGTAATGCCATCGACACAAAGCGAGCTCATTTCTTTCTACTTCTTACACTAACGTGAAACCGTTAATATTCGTCGAATCAAAGCTGCTGAGGTCGCCCAACCCCTCAAAAGTCGCCATCAATTCAACGGTCGCATCGGTCGCACCATAAGAAATTTGCGCCATTTTCGAATCAGTACCATCGGTGGCGATCAAATAGATTATGTCTCCCTCCTCCTCGCCAGCAAAGCCAAGCGCGGCAGTCTCGAGACTGGCATCATCGAGAGCGCTTAGCGACTGCGTTAGTACAACAAAGCCTGTGTCTGAACCTAGATTACCGCCGGCGCCAAGCAACTCTGCGTTCTGTCCATTTCCGCGCAGTGAAGCAAGATCAGCACCGATCAAAATCGTGTCATTTTCCAGACTGCCTTCCCCTAGGGTGAATCCGTATATGACATCCGATCCATTGCTCGCCGGATCTGCATCGAACCAGATCTCATTAGCACCGCCACCTCCAAGTGCAGGAAATTGAGAGTACTCAGACCCGGGGTCATTAACGTCGTCAACATACGTGTCGTTGCCAATCGTCACCCAAGAGAAGTCCAACTTTACCGGCCTTGATGTGTCTTCGTGCGTGACGTTGAATTGAGCGAGCGGTGAACTGTTATCGTTATATGCCCCTGAGTACCCGCCAAGACTGACGAGATCGGTCCCAGCTGAAGGGTAGTCCTCCGTTAGCGTCATGTCTGCGGTCGTAATCTGACTATTGCCCACGAAAGATCCGTCGATGATGGTTACAAGAGACGGGTCGAACAGAATATCAATGGTGTAGGAGGCAAAACCATTAGCCAGCGCATCAGGCACATAAACGCCGTAGGTGTCTGTTCCATTAGCAGAGCTAATTAGGCGTACTGTGAGCGTGTCGCTGTCAACATTTCGAAAATCGGACAGGTATAACTCGTCATCGCCTCCGCCAAGATAAATGGATTGATCCGTGCTATCCGCAATGAAAACGTCGGCGGAGGATGTTCCCGTATCTAGTGCAGAGTTAACGGTAACGGCGTTGGTCGCAGTGGTGCTAATTTGATTACCTGCCGCATCCTGAACGGTGACGGTGACATCGTAACTTGCGTCGCTAAGTTCATTCCCGTCGGGAATCGTTAGCGCCCATGCATCCGCAATCGTCGTGAGCGCCGAATTCTCTGTTGTGTAGGTATTATTATTGACGGTGATCGATTCAATACCGCTATCCGCGCTGTCGAAAGAACCGGTCAATTCTGGCGTCGAATCCCCAGTCAGCAACGACTGCACCGTTGCTGCTGCAGGAAGCGTCGCATCGTAGCTGAAACTGCCGCTGTGCTGTGTCGCTGCATTGCCCGCCGAATCGGAAACATCCGCGGTGTAGGCCACCGTGCCTTCCGTTAGCGCCTGCAGGTCTGCCGCCGCCACCACGACCGAAGCGCTACCGCTGCTCACCGTACCGGTGTAGGTCTGACCGTTCAGGGTCAACGTCACGGTACTGCCGTCATCCACGTCGGCCGTCGCTACCGTCAGGGTCGCGTCGCCGTCGTCTTCGGTGGCGTTGAGCGACGCACCAAAGTCAAAAGCGCTGGATGCAATAGACGCGCTGGCGTCGTAGGTGAAACTACCGCTGTACTGTGTCGCTGCATTGCCCGCCGAATCGGAAACATCAACAGTATACGCAACCGCGCCTTCCGTTAGCGCCTGCAGGTCTGCTGCAGCCACCACGATCGAAGCGCTATCGCTGCTCACCGTACCGGTATAGGTCTGACCGTTCAGGGTCAGCGTCACGGTGCTGCCGTCATCCACGTCGGCCGTCGCTACCGTCAGGGTCGCGTCGCCGTCGTCTTCGGTGGCGTTGAGTAACCCATCAAAGTCGAAGCCGCTGGATGCAATGGACGCGCTGGCGTCGTAGGTGAAACTGCCGCTGTGCTGTGTCGCTGCATTGCCCGCCGAATCGGAAACATCAACAGTGTACGCAACCGCGCCTTCCGTTAACGCCTGCAGGTCTGCCGCCGCCACCACGAGCGACGCGCTATCGCTGCTCACCGTACCGGTGTAGGTCTGACCGTTCATCGCCAAGGTCACCGTATTGCCGTCTTCAACGCCGCTGGTTGTCAGCGTCAGAGTTGCGTCACCGTCGTCTTCGGTGGCGTTGAGTACCGCGTCAAAACCAAAGGCACTGGTTGCGACCGATGGCGCGGTCGCATCGTAGGCGAAACTACCGCTGTGCTGCGTCGCTGCATTACCCGCCGAATCGGAAACATCGGCGGTGTAGGCCACGCTACCTTCCGTTAAGGCCTGCAGGTCAGCCGCAGCCACCACAAGCACCGCACTATCGCCGCTCACCGTACCGGTGTAGGTCTGACCGTTCAGGGTCAACGTCACGGTACTGCCG
>JBELHZ010000021.1:0-41012 GCA_042091155.1 Gammaproteobacteria bacterium | reverse complement strand
TCACGCCGGCTGCCAAGTACACGCTCGAACAGGAACTGGTGGAACTGCAAAAGCGCATTGGACTCAGCGCCTTGCAGCCGGGGATTTTTCGTATTGAAGATAACGGTGATCAGGTGACCTATAGCAACGCGTTGGACGATGACGATCAGACGATTCTCAACGTCTTTATCCAGCGGCGGTTACCTGATGGAAACCAGATGTCGGTCTGGGCCGAACGAGGACAGCGCAGCCCGCCCAATACCGATGGCCGACAAACGCTGACACTGGAAAACGGACGGCGCTATGTCGGCAGATCCGGGGCTGCTGATTTCGACGTGATGTCTTTTGAGCGCCTTGATATCAGCATCGACAGTGATCCAGTGCTCCAGCAAGTCAGGGACATAGAGTCATTGGACACCGGCAACCTTGGGTCACAGCCGGCCCACCAAGCGGAACTGCATTGGCGTCTGGGGTTGCCGATTTTCTGCGTGATTCTTGCCCTGCTGGCGATAGCCAACGCCACGGTGCAACCCAGACAAGGCCCTTACGCCCGGCTCGCTACCGGCATGGTCTGGATGCTGAGCTACTATCTCGCCCTACTGCTCAATCGTTGGCTCATCGAAAAAGGTTTCATACCCGGCGTCATCGGCCTTTGGCCCGTGCACCTAGTCGCCGGCATCTACGCTGTTAAAGGTCTTCGTACTCTGGCAATGCCAGCCACACGCTAGGAAATCGTTATGACTGTGATGCCTCAGGCGAAGGTCAATCCGCTTGTCCCTCAACTGCTTGGTTACAGCGGCCTGCTGCCCATGTTGGCTTGTCTGGGTGGGATATGGCTATGGCCTCATTTGACCGATCAACTGACCTATATCGCCGCGATCTACGTTGGCGTCATCTTTTCATTTCTCGGCGGAATTCAATGGGGCATGGCGGTTCAAGCTGACGCCACTAACACGCCTGACGCCGGCGTCATGCGATTGATCATCGGGGTCATACCCGCTTTGATTACGCTATGCGCCTTGGTTATCCCGACCTTGTACGGCAGCACTCTGCTGATTCTCGGCCTGTGGTTACTGTTCGGATTTGAGTGGCGCTATCGAAAGATCCTAGCCTTACCCGTCTGGTATATGCCACTGCGAATCAATCTCACGATTTTGCTCTCGGGATCACTGACCGCTGTGCTGTGGCTGGCCGCCTGATGTTGACACTTTGCATGCAGGGTCGGACGCTATCCTTCGCCAACCCGCTCGTTTGATGGATCATCAAAAGACAGCAAACCCTCTCTGGACGACCACTGAAGTAGCCTCAATGAAACAACCGGAATCCGATTCCCCCCTCTCCACGGCAGACATCAGTCGCATCATCGAAATGGCATGGGAAGACCGCACGCCCTTTGAAGCCATCAAAACCCAGTTTGGTATTGGTGAGCCTGATGTCATCAAGGTGATGCGTCGCAATGTCTCTGCGGGCGCATTTCGACGCTGGCGGGCGCGGGTGACCGGGCGCAAAACCAAGCACGCGGATTTACGACAGCCCGGGGTATCTCGACATCAGTCGAGTACCCACAACAAGGTCAACCGCTAGTCGTCGGACTTTTGGATGTTGCCCATGGTGCCCATTACCGTGGAAACCAACGTAGACACATCACCCAACTGGGCCGGCACAATCATGGTGTTGTTGGTTTGGGCCAACTTGCCAAATTCCTTCACCCACTGCTCGGCAACCCGCAGGTTAATCGCATCTTTACCGCCCGGCTCGCTGACCGCGGCTCCCACCGCTCGGACACCGGCGGCCGTTGCCTCGGCAATCAGGCGTATCTCTTCGGCGCGACCTTCGGCTTCGTTTATCTGCCGCAGCTTTTCTGCCTCTGACAGGTTGATGGCTTCCTGACGTTCGCCTTCGGAAACATTGATCCGGGCCTGTCGCTCGCCTTCGGAAGACGCCACCACGGCTCGGCGCTCTCGCTCCGCACGCATCTGTTTCTCCAGTGCGTCTTTCACCGATGCCGGGGGCACAATGTCCTTGATCTCGTAACGAAGAATTTTCACGCCCCAAGGTTCTGCCGCCCTGTCCACGGCCTGCACGACCTGTGAATTAATGGTCTCGCGCTCTTCAAAGGTCCGATCCAGCTCGATCTTGCCGATTTCCGAACGCAGAGTGGTTTGGGCGAGCTGGGCGGTCGCGAACATGTAGTCCTGAATACCATAGCTGGCGGCTCTGGCATCGCTGACCTGCATATAAATGACCCCGTCAATTTCGACCGAAATGTTGTCCTTGGTAATACAGCTTTGGGAGGGCACATCGACGGTCTGTTCTTTTAGCGTGTGCTTGTAGGCCACCACATCAACGAAGGGCACGAGAATGTGAAAGCCCGCATCCAAGGTTTTTGCGTACTTACCCAAGCGCTCGACCACAAACTGTTCACGCTGGGGTACAACCCGGGCGGTCTTGAGCAATATGACGACCACGGCAATGGCCAGCAATACGCCGAGAAAAAAGCTCATATCCATCAGTTCGTCTCCTGCTCTACGATCAGTGTATTTCCATCCCGTCCGATAATTTTGGCGAAGGCACCTGCCGTGATTTCCGCGTGAGCACTGCGCGCGTTCCAATCCGCACCGCGGTAATTCACCCGACCCCGGCCTTGGCTAGCAGCGTCAAATCCGCTCACGATCGTGACGTCCTTACCAATGAAATCCTCGTCTGCACTGCCCTGGACCGAGTCCCCCACCAAATGCAGCTTGAGTCGCGAACGAACGCCAACGAGCAGCACTAGGGCGAGTCCGGCAAAGAGGATAAAGGGAATACCGTTTCCTGCTGGCATACCCAACCATAGGGCCAGTCCGGTCATGGCGGCAGCCAGGCCAAGAAAAAACAGGATGAAATTTCCCATGGTGACTTCGGCAATAATCAGAGCGAAGCCGATACCCAGCCAGATGTATTCCGTATTCAGATCCATTGTGCCTCCAATATGTCGCGGGTGATTTATACGGGCACCAAGAATGTACCCTGAATCACCTCAACGCAGTAACCGGTGATATAGGTCTGGAGAATCTGCCCCTTGTCGCGCACCACGTCCACTGTTATTCGGCTTGGCCGACCCATTTCTTCACCCTGAGTGATTGTGTACGAGGCACCGCCCTGTACCTGATCTTGATCCGCAAGCAGGCCTGCCAACGCACCCGCCGCGCTGCCGGTGGCGGGATCTTCCGCTATGCCGTGCAAGGGATCAAACATACGGCCCTGGACCTGTGTCGCACCGGTACGGCAGTACACATAGACCAAAAACGCTTCTGCCAAGTCTGCAGCTTGCCGATCAGGCCATTGGGCATTCAGACTGAGCTGTTTGAATGTCTCGATTTGAGGCTGACAGGCAGCCAAGGCAGCTGGATCGGTCACTTCCACCACAGGAAATTCAATGCCCACGCTGACAATGGTGGAGCCCCCATGTGCCGCAACGATCTGACCCACATCCAAGCCCAGGGCCTTAGCCATCATCTGCGTACTGTGCCCAGACCGCTGTTCAAAGGGTCGAGGTGCCGCAATCTTCGCCTGCTCTGCCTTACCGTGGACGTCGAGGGTTACTGCAACCTCAACCAATCCGGCCTGCTCTTCAAAGCGCATCAACCGCTGTTGCCCACCATCTAATGCATCGGTTTTGAGCTCAAGCCGGCCAGTAACAGGCACCGCCTCAGGGTAGGACGCCAAGACAAAACCCGTGCCCACATTGGGGTGACCGGCAAAGGGCAATTCCGACTTAGGCGTGAAAATTCGAATATGGGCCGTATTTGCCGGATCAAGCGGTGGCAACACGAAGGTGGTCTCAGAATAATTCATTTCCGCTGCAATGCGCTGCATCTGCTGCGGCGTCAGTGAGGCCGCCTGGGGATCCGAAGCAAAAAACACGGCCAGCGGATTGCCGCCAAAGGTGTCCTGGGTGAAAACGTCGACGGTGACGAAGTCCAGATTCATTCCATTCATAGGGTTACCACTGCTTTATTGCTAATCTAGTCAGCTCGGATACCCGTTATCGGGCCACATTATTCTTTCTCTGTCAGTAAGATCCTATCCATGAAGGCACTTTTTTATTCAGAACACGGCTCAGCCGATGTTCTGCGCTATGAAAATCAACCAAACCCTGTCATCGGCCCCGCCGACGTGTTGATCCAAGTGGCCGCGACCGGGCTCAATCGACTGGACATTGTCCAGCGCCACGGCTGGTTTACGCTGCCAGGTTTCACCCTGCCGCACATTGCGGGCATGGATATGGCCGGCACCGTGGTGGATATCGGCAGCGACGTCAGCGAAATCCAAACCGGCGATCGCGTTGTTGTCGATCCTTCGTTGCACGCTGTATCAACGAAGTCTTCGTTTGCCGGTCATGGCGAACGCTATGGCGAGTTGGGTGTGCTTGGGGCCACCCACCCCGGCGGATACGGTGAGCTCTGCGCTGTCAGCGCCGACCATATTCATCGAATGCCCGCGGATCTATCCTTCGCCGACGCCGCGGTGTTTCCCACGGCTTGGATGACCACCCATCACGCACTGTTTCGAGTAGGCGAACTGCGCACGGGTGAAACCCTATTGCTCCACGGTGCCACCAGCGCCCTCACGCTGGCAGCTACCCAACTGGGTGTGGCCGCCGGCGCCAAGGTCTTTGTGACCGCAGCCTCCGAGGAAAAGTGTGCCGTGGCAACGGCCCTAGGCGCCACCGCTACAACAACAAATCGAGACATTGATGTCACGACCTGGGTCATGCAACAAACCGACGGCCAAGGCGTCAACATGGTGCTCGATCATGTGGGGCCAGCCTTGTGGGAGCCGTCCTTGTTCGCCTTAGCGCCTCAAGGGCGTCTAGTCACCTGCGGCAACACCACCGGCGACAGTGTGAGCATTCCGTCACTGGGATTTCTGTTTCAGCGAGGCGTTCAGATCAAGGGCAGTGATGCCTACTTCTCCACGGATTTCGCTGACGTTTGGAGCCGATACTGTCAAGGCATCAACCAAGGCCAGTTCTCCTCGCAGATTTATCGCCAGTACCCGATAGAAAACGGCGCACAAGCACAGCGGGAGCTGGAGTCGGGAAACGCGCTGGGCCGGATGGTCTTGCTGCACGGTAGCTGATCGTCGGGGCGCATTCTCGAAACATTGCAGGCCAAAAAATCAGCCCTAAGCGATCACCCCTTGGCGGGCCAGCTCCTGCATTTGCTCAAAGGTCAGACCCAAGTCCGCCAATATCTCTACCGTGTGCTCTCCCAGATCCGCTGAAGCCTGCAAACGCGGCTCGGTACTGTGACTGAAACGCACCGCGCTGCGCGGCTGCCGCATTGAACCACCGCGGGGGTGCTCGACGTCTTGCAAAATCCCCGTGGCCCGCACCTGTGGATCGTCGATGACCTGCGCTCGAGTGTTCACCCGGCCGGCGGGAATTTCGTTGTAGGCCAGCAGCTCCATCAGTTCATCCGTCGCGTATTGGCTGCAATCCGCGCCCAGGTAGCCAGAAACAACAGCGCCATCAGCGGTTTCACTGATACCGCAGACATCGGCCAAATCACCGGCATGCTGCACGCCTTGGCCTTTGAACGAGTAGTTCCACATCAGCTCGGGCCAGTTGAAATACACCGCAGCATCCAGCATCGACAACTGAACATGCTGACCGCCAGCACCGCGTTCCCGCGCCAGTAAAGCGGCGGTAATGCCTTGGGCCGCGGTCAAGGCGGTGACTTTGTCGTAAATAATGGAACGCACCATTTGCAGGGCTTGTTTTTGTTCCACCGGTGAGGCGTCGTGTTCGGCAGGATTCATAGCCAAGGGTGTCATGCCCTGAACATCCAAAATCCCGCTGAGCGCCTGAATGACGTAGTCATAGGTTTTTTGCTCGGCGTATGGGCCTACCTCTCCCATGCCATTGATCGAGGCATAGATCAGATCAGGGCATTCGGCTTTCAATGCGTCATAGTCCAGCCCCAGCCGTGCCATTTTTCCGGGGCGATAGTTCTGCAGCAGGACATCGGCATCCGCCGCCAACTGCCGCACCAGCGCTTGGCCTTCAGCGTGTTTCAAGTTGATGGCGATGGAGCGCTTGTTGCGATTGATCATGGCGTAAATCGCACTGAGCCCGTTGCGTGACGCCCCCAGCCCACGAATGCCATCACCCCAGCCCGGCGGCTCGATTTTGATCACGTCTGCGCCCTGATCCGCCAACACCACCGCCGCCATGGGGCCAGAAACCACGGAAGATAAATCCAGCACCCGAAAGCCGCTCAAGGGACCATCGGCTGGTGTCGCGGCGGAATGTTGATCGGGGTCGGCAGTCGGATCAGACATGGGAAATTCAGTCTCCATTGCGGGTATGGCCGTCTCAGCCCTCAGTATGCAATAAGCGTTTCACAGTTTCGCAACTAATCCACCCGCACCATGCGATATGTATTGATAACTCGCAAACAAGGGCTAACGTTCGGCCATTAGCGTTGTTGAACCCAGTCAAACGGAGAACCGACCGTGAAACACTCTACAAAGCCTTTTACGGCACTCGCATCTCGATACCAACGCCGCTTCCTAGGGCTGGCCTTGGCCATCGCGCTGGCCGCTTGCAGCCAGGACACAGACACAACAAGCGCAGACAACGCCTCAGTGGAGACCGCCCAAACCACTGTGACCCTGACCCAGTGGCTGGACGAACAGTACGAGACAGAACTGCAGTTTTCGCCCATCGAGCTGACGTTTTTGGGCCGCAAGGAGCGTAACGATGAGCTAGACGCGTTTACCCTTGAGGCGTTCGCTGAACAACTGGCATGGAAAACCGAATCCGTTGCGCAGATGAAAGAGCTGTTCGATCCCGAACAGCTGACGGACGATGAGCTGCTGTCCTTCGATTTGTGGGCCTATCAACTGCAGCGGATGCAGGAATCCGAGGCATTTTTCTACGACGGGCTGGTCTTTGATCAGATGAACGGGGTGCAAAGTTTTGTACCGACGTTCTTGATTAACTTTCATCGGGTTGACAACGCCGACGACATGACTGCTTACATCAAACGGGTAAAAGCAGTGAAGCCCCGTATGCAAGAGGCCATCGCCAACGCGGTCAAGGGGGCTGAAAAAGGCGTGATATCACCCTCCTTTGCGCTAGACGGCACCATTACCCAAGCCCAAAGCATCATCACCGGCAAGCCCTTTGATCGCAACGCCGAGAAAGACAGTGATCTTTGGGCTGATATGCGCCTAGAAGTGCAAACGCTGCTGGAGGCGGGAACCATCGACGCCATCGCTGCGGAGCAACTCACGACGCAAGCCAAGGACGCCCTGGTCAACTACCTGCAACCTGCCTATGAAGACATCATTCAATGGGCCGAAAATGAAAAAGACCGCGCCCCGAAAGTGTCCACCGGTGTTGGCAGCCAGCCCGGCGGCGGCGCCTATTATGCCTACCGTTTACGCAGCCAGACCACAACCGACCTCAGCGCCGACGAGATTCACCAAATCGGTTTAGACGAAGTTGCCCGACTGCGCAAAGACATGGAGGCGATTAAAGATCAGGTAGGCTTTGTCGGGTCGCTATCCGCCTTCTTCGAACATGTGCGCGATGGCGAATGGAACTACTACCCCAATACCGATGAGGGTCGCCAGGCCTATATCGATGACGCCACGGCAGCGATTGATGGCATCAAAGCCGAACTGCCTAACTACTTCGGTTTATTGCCTCAGGCGGACCTAGTCGTTAAGCGCGTAGAACCCTTTCGCGAACGTGATGGCGCAGCACAGCACTACTACCCCGGCACCCCGGACGGGTCTCGCCCTGGCATCTACTACGCGCACCTGTCCGACATGACAGCGATGCCGAAAAACCAGCTGGAGGTGATCGCGTATCACGAAGGTCTGCCCGGCCACCATATGCAAATCTCCATCGCTCAGGAACTTGAGGACGTACCACAGTTTCGGACCCAAGCCCGCTTTACCGCCTATTCTGAGGGTTGGGGTCTGTATTCCGAGTATCTAGCGAAGGAGATCCCCGGCACCTATCAGGACCCTTACCAGGACTTCGGTCGGCTCACCGGCGAAATTTGGCGAGCGATACGACTAGTCGTGGATACCGGCCTGCACGCTCAGGGCTGGACGGAGCAGGAGGCCATTAACTACTTCGCCGCCAATTCACCCGAGCCATTGGAAAGCATTACCTCTGAGATCCAGCGTTACATCGTCATGCCGGGACAAGCGACAACCTACAAAATCGGCATGCTGAAAATTTTAGACCTGCGGGCCGAAGCCAAGGCGGCCCTTGGCGACAACTTCGATATCAGGGCCTTTCATGATGTCATTTTGGGAGGCGGCGCATTGCCCTTACCATTGCTAGAACGTAAGGTAGGCCGATGGATCAACGAGACCCAACAATAAGTTCGTGCCACCTAGCATGAGTTTTATGCCAAGACAGAACCGTGTGCGCCAACTGAGCGAGACAACCTCGCCCAGCGCAGCATGCTTCTCTCGGCGCAATTGGAGTCTTACGCTGCTGACGCTGATCGGCTGTGCCACCTTGATTTTCGGCTCAGGCGTCGACCACAACCACGCCGCCTCTGTGGCAGTCGATGAAGACTGTATCGTCTGTGATTCTGGCAGCGCAAAAAACCTAACCGCAATTTCCGATGCATCGGCTCCAAAGGCCTTTGGCGTTGCAAATGAAGTGAATTGGACCGCGTCCAACCCATTTCTGTCACGTTTCAACAAAACAGCCCCACGGGCTCCCCCAGCACAACTCGCGTTTCTCTAAATATTGATCGATGTCTCCCAGCAGCCCTGGGAGCCAGTCCTATTTGCACACGGAGTTGATATGCCTATTTTTACTTTTGGTTCTTACCCTCGCAGGGCGCTCAGCGCAGCGACTGCTTCACTTGCCCTGAGTGCGGCGCTCGCTGCCGCGCCGCTTTCCGCCGATGACATGTCGGAGGATTCAACGTCAGACAACGCCATTGAGGAAGTCGTTGTGCGCGCCCACCCGCTGTCTGCGGAGGGCCTAGCACAGGGCACCGTTTCACTGAGTGGCGATGACCTCGCCCGCAACCTCGCCCCCAACCTTGGCGATGTGCTCGCTAAACAGCCGGGCATTCATTCTGCTAGCTTTGGTGCAGCGGTTGGCCGCCCGGTTATACAGGGACTGGGAGGAGCCCGGGTTCAGGTCATGGAAGACAGACTCAGCAGCATGGATGTGTCTGTGACCAGTGGCGATCACGCCACCACCGTGGAGCCCTTCATTGCGAACAGCGTCGAAGTACTGAAAGGACCCGCTACCTTGCTTTACGGTAACGGTTCGGTTGGCGGCGTAGTCGATGTCCACACCGGCCGCATCCCTCATGGCCAGTTGGGCGACACCTTTAGCGGCAAGATTACCGCTCAAGGCAGCGACAATGGCGATCAACACGCTGTGGCCGCCCGTCTCGACGGTGAGGGTGAAGGATTCGCCTGGCATTTCGACGGCTTTGACCGGCGCTCGACCAATTACGATATCCCCGGCGAAACGGAGTCCGATGCCTTGATCGCCGCAGAAGAAGCCAACGGTGAGGACCATGAAGAAGAGGCCAGCCCGGGCTTTTTACCCGGCAGCCACTTCTCTACCGACGGCGGAGCCATAGGCTTCAGCTTCATCGGTGAAAATTGGTTCTCGGGCGTCGCCGTCAGCCAACTCAATGCGCTTTACGGTCTGCCCGGCGGTCACGGCCATCATGACGAAGAGGAAAATGACGAGGACCACGAAGACGAGGACCATGAAGACGAGGAAGGTTTTGAGACCCCGATTCTCGACATGGAACAAACTCGCGTCGACATCGAAATGGGCCGCACAGGACCACTGTTCTCTGGCAACAATGGCGCGATGAACCGTTTTGGCAGCACCATTGAAAGCGTAAACCTGCGACTCGGATTTAACGATTACGAACACTCAGAGATCGAACCCAATGGCGAAGTCGCCACGCTGTTTAAAAATGAAGCATTTGAGGCAAGACTGGAGTTTGTTCACGCCTTGGCAGATGCCAAGCACGTCTGGGGTCTGCAGTTCGCGGAGCGCGAATTTTCAGTCTCAGGCGAAGAAGCCTTTGTGCCTCCGGTCGACTCGGAAAATGCCGGTATTTTCTGGCTCAGCGAGCGGGACTTAAACATCATTTCCTTAGAAATGGGGCTGCGGCTGGAAAACGTAAAGCACACACCTGAAGGTGCCGCGAAGAAAGACTTCACTGCACTGGCAGGCTCTGCTGGCGCGATCTATCCAATCAACGACGAATTCACCCTGACCGCGAATTTCGGCTACGCCGAGCGTGCTCCGGTGGGAGAAGAGTTGTTCAGCAATGGTCCGCATCTGGCCACCGGACGCTTTGAAATTGGCACCGCTAGTCTGGACAAAGAGACGGTGTTCCGCACGGATCTGATTCTTGGCTGGGCGCGGGACAACGTCGAGGCAACCCTCAATGCCTACTACGCGTCTTTCAGCGACTTCATCTATCAGAACCCCAATGGGATGATCGACGATGAGCTACCCGTCTTTATTTGGGAACAGGCCGATGCCACGTTCCAAGGATTGGATGGCGAAGTCCGCTGGAACGCTATCGAGGTCGCCAACGGCAGCCTTGAGCTTCGCGGTTTTTTTGATGTGATTCGCGCCTCCTTGGATACATCCACTGAGAAAAAACTACCGCTGATACCGCCCAACAGAATTGGCCTCAGCGCCACCCAACGTTGGGGTGCCATTGCACTGACCCTAGAGGCCATGCGCGTTGGTGAACAGGACGAGATACCTAGCTACGAGTTGCCCACCAAGAGCTTTACCGATCTCGGTGCCCACTTGGAATGGCAGCCGACCTTGGCCAATGGTCAGGAAATCACGGTGTTTCTCCGCGGCGACAACCTCAGTGACGCCGAGCAGCGTTACCACACAAGCTTTATCAAGGACCTAGCCCCTCAGCCTGGCCGAACGGTAACGTTGGGCATGCGCTATCAGTTTTAGGTAGCAAGATACCGTCAGGTCGAATTACTTTGACCTGACGGTGTCGACGGCCCGCCAAACGGGGCAAACTAGTCGCGCAATCAATACTTAGACAGGATGCGCTACTCCATGAGATTCACTCGTTTGATCCCATATACGCTGCGACGACGACGTCCAAAAGGCGCACTTCGATTCCTCGTACCGACCATTGCTTGGTTAATTCGGCTTTCACTGACCATGACTGCGCTAACGTCGGCACCATCCGCTTGGGCCGCATCGACAGACCAGCTGTGGGCTCACTGGTCAACTCACGCCCCCCAATCTACGGTCTCCGTCGACCACCAACCCTGGCAGACGTTGCTGTCACGCTATGTCGTTGCAAGCGACGACGGTATCAATCGAGTGGCTTACAGCGACTTTGATGAATCGTCAAAAACACTCCTAGACCAGTATCTGACGACCTTAAGCAACCTTCAGCCCACCCAACTCAATCAAACCCAACAGCTGGCCTATTGGGTCAATCTGTACAACGCGCTGACCGTGCAAGTGGTGCTAGACCATCCAAAGAAAGACAGCATCCGCTCCATGGGGCCACTGCTGTCCTTTGGACCATGGGACAAAGCCTACCTCACCATTGAAGGTAAGCCGGTGTCGTTGAACGACATCGAACACCGTATTTTGCGGCCTATCTGGCAAGACCACCGCCTTCACTTTGTACTGAACTGCGCCAGCATCGGTTGCCCAAACCTCAGCCGCACCGCCTATACCCAGGAAAATGCCGAAGATTCCCTCGCCCAGGCCGAGCGAACGTTTTTGCAGCATCCTCGGGCACTGGCCTTTCACGATAAAGACGTGCTGCAGTTGTCCAGTTTATTCGACTGGTACTTAGAGGATTTTGCTGAAGACGAACGCGCTTTATTGGCCTATCTCGCCGCACAGCGGCCTGATTTGGCAGAGGCCCTGTTGAACTTCCCAGTTGGCTCCAGCTCAAACATCGACTACGTTTACGACTGGTCGCTGAACGCAGTGGACCTGAGATAGACGAAAAACAGACCAACAGGTAAGCCTCTGGGGAGAGACAATGAACGCATCAGCCTACGAAACCATTCTGACCTCACTGGATGATGGCGTCTTAACCATCACCATGAATCGCCCAGACCGCCTCAACGCCTGGACCTATCAGATGGGTGCAGAGCTACAGCACGCCATCGAGACTGGCAATGACGACCCGACGGTCGATGTTTTTATTCTGACCGGGGCGGGACGAGGCTTTTGCGCCGGTGCCGATATCAAGGACCTGTTTAAAGATCAGGCGGACGGGGGCGATCGCGGCGACAACCGTGCGCCTAGGGATTGGGTTGGCCTCATCAGACGGGCAAAACCGATCATCGCCGCAGTAAACGGAGTCGCCGTCGGCGTTGGACTGACACAGATTCTGCCCTGTGACTTCATCATGGCCAGCCCCGACGCCAAGTTCAGTGCGCGCTTCGTTAAAATGGGTGTGGTGCCAGAACTGGCCAGCTCATACTACTTGGTCGCACGAGCAGGCTTCGGCTTGGCGAATCGCATGATGCTCACCGGCGAAACCATTGATGCAGCCGAGGCCCAGCGCATTGGACTGGTGGACGAACTGGTGGCGGACAGCGACGGTTTGTTGACTCGGGCAGCCGAACTGGCCAAACAGATTGGCGAGAACCCACCGGGGGCGTTGGGAGCGGTCAAAGAACTAGTCACCGCCAACATGGCAGAACCGGACATCAGGGAAGTTCAGAAGCGGGAGCTGACGGCATTAGCTGAGGCCTACAAAAGCCCCGAACACCACGAGGCCATCGCCGCCTTCATCGAGAAACGACCCCCAAACTTCAAAAATTTGGGGTAAACCACCGTTAGGGCAGCGCAGTCATACTGCCCTGCTCCCGTTGGAGGGCATAGAGCCCTGCCAGCAGCAACACATTAACCGCGCCTAAGGACTGCATGACCGAAGTCACGCCTTCCGTGTTCCCGGCCAACCAAGGCATCCACTGACCCGCGCTGAGCAACAACACCGCCCGACCTAAATCGACCGCAAATCGATAGGCTCGGTGCTCAAGCCAGAGGCCAACAACGTACATAGATCCGACAATCAACCCAAAGACGGCCAACACTCCGGGGCGTGCCATATCGCCTTGCGCGGCCGTAAGCCCGAAACCGGCTATCGTCAGCACCACGTACTGCACAAAGACATAGATTTTAGTGCTTTGAGGCACTGACGGGTTGTATTGATCCGCCCAGCCGGCAAAGTCTTCCCCGTCTGAGTCTTTATGAGCAGAACGCAGGCCTTGGGGAAACCAGCCGGGACCTTTGAACCACACCGCGACTTTATCGCGCCACCGAGGTGCCTTCACCGCCAAGAGCAGGGTATGCCACCAAACAGTGGCGTTAGCCCACAACGGATTCCAGCTGCGCAGTCCGTACGTGATGCCGTAAACCGGTTTTTCGTCCTTGCGCTCATCGCAGAAAGTGCCG
Source organism: Gammaproteobacteria bacterium (assembly GCA_042091155.1). Classification (GTDB taxonomy): domain Bacteria; phylum Pseudomonadota; class Gammaproteobacteria; order Pseudomonadales; family Azotimanducaceae; genus UBA4421. The sequence goes on along the minus strand of JBELHZ010000021.1, from coordinate 27,562 downwards.
AACAACCGGTCCCAAACAATGAAAAACCCGCCGTAGTTTTTATCGATGTAGGTAGGGTTTTTGGCGTGGTGTACACGATGATTGGATGGCGTGACCAGCAGGTAATCCAACACGCCCAGCCGATCAACATGCTGGGTATGCACCCAAAACTGGTAAACCAAGTTCAGGGTCCCGACACTGATCATCACGTAGGCCGGCGTGCCCGCCAAATACATGGGGAGGTAAAAGACGAAGCCAATGTAATCCGTGCTGGTTTGCCGCAGCGCGGTGCTTAAGTTGTATTCTTCGCTTTGATGGTGCGCACTGTGGGATGCCCACATGATCCGCCATTCATGCCCGAACCGATGTTTCCAGTAATAACACAAGTCATAGGCCACAAAGGCTGCCACCCAATGCCACCAATGTTCCGGGGCCCAAGCGACAACACCCATAAGTTCCACCGCACCGGCGAAGACCACGGCGGCAAAACTCAGTCGCAGCACGCCGACTAACTGGCTCAGGCTACCCATCATCAAGCTGGCGACGGCGTCGTTGAGACGATAGGTTTGGTTCTTTTTCCATGCGCCATAGGCCAGCTCAACGGCCATGGCGAGAATGAAAAACGGGATGGCGATTTCGACAAAATTCATCGCGCAATTGTAGTGATTTGCCGCCGCAGCACCAGCATGCAAACCTTCACTTTCCTTTGCCCAATCCACCGCACGGACGCTTATACTCAAGCTCTACATGCAGGAGGAGAGAACATGCCACGCCTACCCCAAGTGCCACGATCAGAAGCCGATCCGTCGGTGCTGCCCTTTTACGACGCGCTGTTTGGCAAGGACAGAGACCCAGTAACTCACCCGGGTACCGCGACAGGCACGCCAGGCAACTGGTGGACGGTGTTCGCCCACGTACCGGATTGTCTGCTGCATATGGTGGCGGGCTTTGAGTTCTATCGAGACCGCAAGCGTAAAATCTCACCGCGGCTGCGGGAATTGGGGCAGGCCCGGGCCGGCTACGGCCGAGGCAGTCAGTTCGTGTTCTCACAGCACTGCAAGGCATTGCGGGCAGCAAAGTTCTCGGAAGCCCAAATTGAGGCCATTGCCCACTGGTCCTCTACGGACCTGTTCAGCGACGTGGAGCGAGCCGTTTTGGCCTACACGGATGACTTGGTGCTACAGGGCGGGCGCGTCAGTGATGGCACTTTCGCAGCGCTGCAAACGCATTTAACCGAGGTCCAGATCATCGAGCTGACCTATACAATTTGTACCTATGAAATGCATGCGACCATGACTCGCGCTCTGCGCCTGGAGTTCGACGATGTGCCCGAGCGCATTCTAGAAGTACCGGTCCCCGAAGGCGAAGACCGGGATATTGATTTTTTCAAAGACGTTAAGTAATCGCTCGCGCGCAACTCACAGCAGACATGCTGCCTATTGGGCGGTCTCGGTGTCTTGGGCTGTCCATGACGAAAGCAGGGTATCGTAATCGACGGTTTCGCCCTGCGGTTTCTCGTTATCCAAAGCACGCTTCGGCGCACCGGGCTGACTGAACCAATACTCGGTATCGCGCGCTTCATTCAGGCGCGGGCCACACTCACCCAAGGTACCGTGTCTTTGCAGCCGCTCCAACACACGATCTTGCTGCTGGGCGAGACTGTCCATGGCCGCCTGAGCCGACACCTGACCACTGACCGCGTTGGCGACATTCGCCCACCACAGCTGCGCCAGCTTCGGATAATCCGGCACGTTGGTGCCTGTGGGCGTCCAAGCCGTGCGAGCAGGTGAACGATAAAATTCCACCAAGCCGCCAAGAGTGGGGGCCATATCGGTCATGGCCTGAGAGCGGATGTCTGAATCGCGAAATGGCGTTAACCCAACCAAGGTCTTTTTCAGTGATACGGTTTTAGCGGTCACGAACTGGGCGTACAGCCACGCCGCTTTGCGGCGTTCCACAGGCGTACTAGACAGCAGAGTCCACGCACCGGTGTCCTGATAGCCAAGCTTCATCCCGTCTTCCCAATACGGGCCGTGAGGGGACGGTGCCATCCGCCACTTCGGCGTGCCGTCAGCATTCACCACGGGTAATCCCGGCTTGATCATGTCTGCTGTAAACGTGGTATACCAAAAAATCTGCTGGGCAATCTGGCCTTGGGCTGGCACCGGGCCGGCCTCAGAGAAGGTCATACCCGGGGCTTGTTCCGGCGCGTAGGCCTTCAGCCAATCAATGTACTTTTGCAGCGCGTAAACCGCAGCAGGTGCATTGGTTGCGCCACCACGGGCCACAGAACTGCCCACTGGGCGGCACTGTTCCGCACGAATACCCCACTCGTCCACAGGCAGACCGTTTGGGATACCCTTGTCGCCCGCGCCAGCCATGGACAACCAGGCGTCGGTAAAGCGCCAGCCCAAGGAAGGGTCTTTCTTGCCATAGTCCATGTGTCCGTAGACCCGCTGACCATCAATCTCTTTTACGTGGACGGAGAAAAACTCGGCGATGTCTTCATAGGCTGACCAATTCACTGGCACCCCTAGGGGATAGCCATAGCGTTCGGCGAATTGTTCTTTCAGAGCCGGGTTTGAAAACCAGTCCTGGCGGAACCAATACAGGTTCGCGAACTGCTGATCGGGCAACTGATACACCTTGCCATCCGGTCCCGTGGTGAAGCTCAGGCCGATGAAGTCATCCAGATCCAAGGTCGGCGACGTAACATCCGCACCTTCGCCGGTCATAAAGTCACTCAGTGCCACCACGTATCCGTAGCGCGAGTGCGTGCCAATCAGATCGGAATCGTTGACGTAGGCGTCGAAAATATTTTCACCGGACTGCATCTGAGTTTGGAGCTTTTCGATCACATCGCCTTCTTGAATCAAATCGTGATTCACGCGGATGCCGGTGATGTCGTAAAACGCTTGGGTCAGGGTTTCACTTTCGTACTGATGGGTGGTCAGTGTTTCAGAAACCACATTGATGGTCATACCGCGAAACGGTTCGGCCGCAGCATGAAACCAGGCCATTTCGGCCAATTGGTCATCGCGATCAAGGGTAGAAGGCTGAAACTCGCCGTCAACCCAGCGCGCGGCATTGGCCGCATAAGCGTCGGCGCTAATACTCGGTCCAGCGGCCTCTTCATTTGTCTGCCCGCAAGCGACAAGACCCGCAACAATGCAGACAACCGTGATTCCCCTAACGATGTTATTCATCACGGCACTATCTCCCATGCTCACTATTCTCTCTCCTTTCACGTCCATTCTTTCCTAGCACTAAGTCCTTAGCCCTTGGTCCTTAGTCCTTAGCCCTTAGCCCTTAGCCCTTGGCCATCACAACAACAAGCCACAGCATCGCCAGCCCACTGGCATAAAGCACCGGCCAACCGGTGAGCCCCAACCAAAGCAAGTGGATAAAGGCTGCACCCAAGAGACTGACAAAGAAACGGTCTCCGCGAGTCGTCGCCATGGGCAACCAGCCCTTCGCAAGCGTCGTCGGCTTTTTCAGCTCCAGCGCAATCAAAAAAGACAAGGCGGAGGCTATGGCCGCAAAAAACAGGCCCGTCGGCAGGGTCCAAGCCATCCAGTTCATGAACAATACCTTTTCGCCAGATCGAAAGAATCAAAAACAATACTGTAGATCATGCCGCCAATCGCTCTAAACACGACCAAGGGCAAAGCCCTTGACCAAATGCTGGCGTACGAACCAGACCACGAGTATGCCGGGTAACACGGTGAACACCCCCGCTGCGGCCAGCACCCCCCAGTCCATACCCGAGGCGCTCACCGTGCGCGTCATAACAACCACAATGGGTTTCGCCTCACTGCCCGTCAAGGTGCGCGCCAACAGCAACTCTACCCAGCTAAACATGAAGCAGAAAAACACCGTCACGCCGATGGCGCTACGATTGATGGGCAAAAATATCCGGGTGAAAAAGAACCAAAAACTGTGCCCGTCAATGCGCGCCATATCATCAATTTCGGTTGGCACACCCGACATGAAGCCTTCCAAAATCCAGACCGACAACGGCACCGTAAACAGGCAGTGTGCAAGAGCCACGGCCAAGGGCGTATCGAACAAACCAATGGAAGAATACAGCTGGAAAAAAGGCAGCAAAAACACCGCTGGCGGTGCCATCCGGTTGGTCAGCAGCCAAAAAAAGAGCTGCCGATCGCCGAGGAAACGATAGCGAGAAAACACATAGGCAGCTGGCAGCGCCACGCTTACCGAGATGAGGGTATTGAGCACAACGTAACTCAGAGAATTGGCGAAACCCTGATACCAAACGGGATTGGTCAAAACCTCCGCAAAATTCGCCAGCGTCGGGCTGCTGGGCAGCAGCTCAAAGGTGCCTGCAATATCAGCGTTGCTGCGCAGCGCCATGGTCAACAGCCAGTACAGCGGCAGTATCAGATAGACACAATAACCCAGCAACACCCACCGACTGATTCGACTGCGGCGGTTCATGACCCATCCTCGTTACGCATCACGCTGGTGTAAAACAGCCAACTGAAAAGCAAAATAAACAGAAAGTAGATCACGGAAAACGCTGCCGCTGGCCCCAGATCAAACTGCCCTACGGCCATGGTTGCCAAGTATTGACTGAGGAATGTGGTGGTATTGCCCGGCCCGCCGCCGGTAAGCACGAAGGGCTCGGTGTAAATCATAAAGCTGTCCATTAAGCGCAGCAGTACGGCAATCACCAGCACCCCCTTCAGCCGCGGCAGCTCGACAAATCGAAACACCTGCCACTTGCTGGCACCGTCGAGTTCTGCAGCTTGATAACAGGCAGCGGGCACCGATGTCAGGCCCGCAAAAGCCAACAGAGCCACCAGCGAGGTCCAGTGCCAAATGTCCATGGCGAGTAGCGTCAGCCACGCGTGCAGGGGTTCCGACGTGTAATTAAAGGCAATACCCAGTTCGTTAAGCGTTACGCCTAACAAGCCAATATCAGGGCGGGCGTATATTTGCCAAATGGTGCCCACGACATTCCAAGGAATCAGCAGCGGTGTCGCAAGTAGCACCAGCAGCAATGAAGCGCGTAACCCGTCCGTGGGCATACCCCGAGCAATAACGATCCCTAGGGGGATTTCGACAAGCAGTACCGCAGCGCTGAAACCGATCTGACGCAGAAAAGCATCCACAAAACGCGGGTCCGCCAAGGTTTCGCGATACCACTCCAGCCCGACAAAGAACCGAGTGTTGAAATCCAGAATGTCCTGCACAGAATAGTTCACTACCGTCATCAGGGGTATCACGCCGCTAAAAGCGACGATGAGAAGCACGGGCAACACACCGATCCACGCGCGATTGTCTTTGACCTTATTCTGCGCCATGCCGTCCTACTCGTATCCCATCGCGAAAACCCACCCAATGTCTCAAATTAATGCTGACCGAATCACCAACGGCCTGAGCTGCCGATGAGCGAACGAACACAGAATGAGCCCCGCACTGCAATCCATACATGGAAATCACGTCGCCTTGCTGAGTACCCAATACGCGTTGACTGCTCACCACGCCAGTCAAATCAAATGTGCCCGCCGCGGCTAGTTTGGCGCTCTCTGGACGGAACCCCAGGCGTTCTGGATCTCCTTGACGCCTCACGCTCTGCTGCAGGGTCTCCGGCAGCTCGGCAACGGGTAGGAAATTCATACCGGGACTGCCCAAAAAATGCCCTACAAACTCATGCGCCGGATTCTGGTAGACATCTTCTGGACTGCCGGTTTGAAGAATTTCGCCATGGGCCAATACGGCGACTCGCTCGGCAAACGTCAGTGCCTCTGTCTGGTCGTGGGTGACATAAACCATGGTCACACCCAAGTCTTTCTGCGCCTGCTTAAGCGTCTGCCGCAGACGCCACTTCACGCTGGGCTCCACGGCAGTCAACGGTTCGTCCAACAGCACCATGGAAACGTCGGGGCGGACTAAGGCACGACCAATGGCGACCAGCTGTTTTTCAAACAGCGAAATTCCGTTCGCAGGACGATTCAGAATGCCCTCAATGTTGAGCTCATCCGCGACCGCCTGCACTCGCGATTCAATGTCTGAGCGATTTCTGTTGGAACCGCGGGTAGTCAGCGGGAAGGCCAAATTTTCACCAACGGTCATGGACTGGTACAACACTGGAAATTGAAAGACTTGAGCCAGGTGCCGGGCGCGGCCAGGCAATTCTGTTACCTCGACATCGTCAAAATAGATGCGGCCTTGGGTGGGCTGCAAAATACCCGACAGCAAATTCAACAGCGTCGTTTTGCCTGCGCCTGACGCACCCAGTAAGGAAAAGGCTTCGCCGTCGGAAATGTCCATGGACAGCGGCGCCAAAGTCGCGGAGTCGGCACCGGGATAGGTGAAACCCACATCTTCCAGTCGGATACGCGCCATATCAGTCCACCACCAGAGTCAGTATGTCATCGCGTCGTACATGCAAGGCCACAACCTGACCCACGTCAACGGCATGCATACCCGAACGTCTCACCACCCAATGCTCGGTGGCGTCCGGGTGTTGGGGATTGGCAACCCTACCGTGCAAAAAGGTCTCGTCACCACTGCGTTCGACGCTGTCTACCTGCATATCGAAGTTCAGCTCGACATCTGCCGGCGGCGGGGGTTCAGAGCCCAAACGTATATGTTCGGGTCTCACGGCGCGACAGGTACCGGCATCATCCTGTTTGATCAATGGCAGACGGTTTACCCCGGGGTCGCTCATCAAATGCGCCGCCGCGAGGTTGGCCGGATGCTGGTATACCTGTAACGGTGTGCCCGCCTGCAGTTTTTGATTCTGTTTCAACAGCAGGACCTGGTCGCCAAGTGCAAAGGCATCGCGCGGATCGCTGCTGGTATAGATCACTGTCGCCTGAGTCTCGGACAGGAGCGCCTTGAGCTCTAGAATCAGTGCCTCTCGCAATTTGTAGTCGAGATTAACCAGCGGCTCGTCCAGCACCAGCACATCGGCTTGTTGGGCCAAGGCCCGGGCAATGGCCAATCGCTGCTGTTGCCCGCCAGACAACTCGTCAGGGCTTCGATCCAGAAAGTCACCGATTCCTAAGGTCTGCGCCAGAGTGTGTATCCTTTGCTCCTGCTCCTCGCGGGCAAGACCTTGGGCAATCATGGGCGAGGCAATGTTTTGTGCAACGGTCCAATTCGGATAATTAACGAATGCCTGAAACACCACCGCCACGCTGCGTCGCTGGGGCGGTAGGCGGGTCAGAGGCTGTGCGTTGTAGCTGACATCACCGCATGCCTGAGTTGGCAGACCCGCTAGCAGCCGGCACAAATTGGTTTTTCCCGACAGGTTTCCACCCAAAACGACGGTCATCTCCCCGGGCGTAAAAGCATGATCAAAGGCTGTGGCCTCATTGCCGTCGAGGCAGACGCGTTCAACGCTTAGCACGGCGAATCCAGTGCGGGCAATCAGTGTGAGTGACGGTAACATCCATGGTGTGATGCTAACCGATCCGGACCAGACAAAAACCGTTGACTGCACGCCCTCGTGGCATATTCTGCGTGAAAGCGCTCGCCATCAATCCTGAAGAATTGTTGGGGAGCCTTAGGTTCACGTATCGAAGCAAACAATGATTAGGGGAGAGACCTATGTCAGTCACCGGACAATGCCTTTGCGGCACCATCAGCTACAGTATCGACAACCAACCCGCCATGACCGGGGTTTGCCACTGCAAGAATTGCCAGCGCCAAGCCGGCAGCGCCTTCTCGACCTTGGCCGGCGTGCCGCTCAACGAACTGCATATTTCTGGCGAGCCCAAACTCTACATCGACCCGGATACCGACAGCGGCAACACCGTGAAACGTTTTTTTTGCGGTGACTGTGGATCGCCCATTTATTCCGCGGTGCAAAGCTCGCCAGATATGGTGTACCTAAAAACCGGCACCCTGGACGACAACAGCACGTTCCAGCCGCAGTTTCATGTGTGGTGTGATACCAAGCAAAATTGGGTGGACATTCCCGAGGGTGTACCCGCCATGCCACAAAATCCAGCCTAGCCCGATGCGCAAAAGGGGTTGCCAAGCACTGCCTGACAACTCCCTTTGACGCCTGATCGGCTCGCTACTTCATTTGAGATTTCAAAACACTCATCAGCTTTTCACCGTAAGGGGGGCGTAGACCCAGCTTTTCCGCAGGGTTGAATGTGGCCTGCTTAAACACCGCCTTGGCATGACTAAAGGTTCGGAAGCCGTCTTCGCCGTGATAGGCACCCATGCCGGAAGGCCCCACGCCGCCGAAGGGCAGATTTTCCTGGGCGATGTGCATGATGACGTCATTGACCGTCACACCACCTGACGTCGTGTGGTTTAACACCTGCTCGGTTTCCTGCTTGTCGTTGCCGAAGTAATACAGGCCCAAGGGGCGATCGTGAGCGTTCACGTAGTCGACGGTTTCATCGATGGTGTCGTAGGGCTTGATTGGCATCACCGGCCCGAAGATTTCCTCCTGCATTACCGCCGAATCTTCCGGCGGATCAATCAGCAAGGTGGGCGGTATCTTATGCGCCGACTGTTGACGAAAGTCTTCATTGGCTGGATTGATCTCAACCACTTCCACGCCCCGCTCTTTCGCTTCATCAACATAACCGCTGATGCGTTCAAAGTGTTTGGCATTAACCACCGACGTGTAATCGGGATTGTCCAGCAGAGTCGGGAACATTTTCGCCACCGCCCGTTTGCTGGAATCGACAAATTCGCCCATACGCTCCCGAGGCACAAACACATAGTCAGGCGCCAGACAGATTTGTCCGGCATTGAGCATCTTGCCCGCCATCAGCGCATCCGTCGTGGAGTCCATTTCCGCCTTTGACGAAATAATCACCGGTGATTTGCCGCCCAGTTCCAAGGTCACCGGCACCAGATTTGCCGATGCCGCTCTCATCACATGTTTGGCCACAGAGGTTGCCCCCGTGAACAGCAGATGATCAAAGGCCAAACCCGAGAAATCAGAACCCGTTTGCGGCCCGCCGGTCACCACGGCAATTTCCTCTTCGTCAAAGGCTTCAGCAAAGGCGATGGCCATTGCGGCAGAGGTTGCAGGCGTGTATTCGCTGGGTTTGATCATGCAGCGATTACCTGCGGACAAGATACCCGCCAGCGGCGTAAAGGTCAGATTGACCGGGAAATTCCACGGACTGATCACACCAACAACGCCCAACGGCTGGTATTCCACCCAGGACTTGGCCCCCAAGAGCGCCAAAATGCCCGGCGTGACCTTACGCTTGTCTTTCTTCACCCAGTGCTTGAGGTGTTGCTGAGCATGTCGCAGCGGACCGATGGAGGAGGCGATGTCGGTGAACATCGACTGGTGTTCACTGCGATGACCGAAATCCTCGTTCATCGCCTCGACGAAGTCTTTTTGGTGTTTTTTCACCGCCTGTATCGCTCTCTCCAGCCGGTCAATGCGCGTCGCTGCGCTGACGACACCCTCGGCAAGGTAGGCCTTGCGCTGGCTGTCTAATATCCCCTGCATATCGGCTTGGGAAGTTTCTTCGAAGGTTTCGCTCATGTCTTATTCCTCTCACGGTTTCCATGACTGGGGCTGCTACGCAGCGTCGCTAACAACCCAGTGTTCGGCGCTAGCTAATTGCCGGCGCATTTTCATCAACATACTGCTCACGCAGGGTTCGTTTTAACACCTTGCCCGTGGCATTACGCGGCAGAGCGTCGATAAACTCCACGCTCGCAGGCACTTTGAATTTGGCCAAATTGGCCAGGCAATGCGCGATAACGGCATCTGCGTCCAACGCCTTTCCGGGCTTCAGTACCAGCACCGCCTTACCTGCCTCGCCCCAACGGTCGTCAGGCACGCCGATAATGGCTGCCTCTGCGACCTGATCCAGCCGGTACAGTACGTTCTCGACTTCCGCCGGATAGACGTTTTCACCCCCAGAGATATACATATCTTTCCAGCGATCAACAATGTAAATAAAACCTTCGTCGTCGAAACGTGCGGCATCTCCGGTTTTCAGCCAGCCATCCACAAACGAATCCGCCGTTGCCTCGGGCTTGTTCCAATATCCGGGTGTGATGTTGGGGCCGCGAATCAGTAACTCACCGACGTCGCCCCAGGGCAGGGTTGCGCCGTCGTCATCAATGATCTTCACCTGGGTGTGCAAGAGCGGCTTGCCTGCCGAACCAATTTTACGCAGCACATCAGCGGCATCCAAAAGCGTGCCTCCGGGACTGGTTTCGGTCATACCCCACCCCTGTATCAGCGGCACACCACGGTCAATCCAGCCAAGCAGTATCGCCTCTGCACACGGGGCACCGCCCACGCCGGCAGTAACAATGCGGCTCAAATCCGTCGTGGGGAAATCAGGATGCTGCATCATGAATTGATACGGCGCGGGCACGCCGAAGAAATGCGTCACGCCCAAGGCGGGATCGCCCAGCACCCCGAGCGCTCTGCCCGGTTCGAAATCACGCATCAGTAAGATACGGCCGCCGGCATGCAATATGGGATTGGCATAGCAATTCATGCCCCCTGTATGAAACAGAGGCAGCACCACCAACTGAACGGTATCGGCGTTGATGTTCGATGGAATGCCAAGGTTCACCGCGTTGTAAAAGTTCATGCCAAAGGTAATCATTGCGCCCTTCGGGTGACCCGTCGTACCCGACGTGTACATGATCATCGCCACATCGTCATGGGTACACTCTATGGGCTGATAGTTTCCCGTCACTGACTGGAGTGCCTGACGGTAGCTCGAACCCGCATCGTTGGCATCTACCTCCAAATGATTGGGTATCTGGCAAAGATCGATCAATCGTGTTGCCGCTTCTGCGAACGAGGCATCGTAAATCAACAGGCTGGGTGTCGAGTCGCTCAGTATGTATTGCAGCTCGGGCACGGTGAGACGCCAGTTCAAGGGAATACAAATGGCACCGACTTTCGAACAGGCAAATTCCACCTCGAAAACCTCAGGGCAATTGGGGGTCAGCACGGCCACTCTGTCGCCCTTAACCAACCCCTTGGATTGCATCCATTCGCCCAATCGATTCGCTCGATCATCTAACGAGCCATAGGTCACCTCTTCTTGAGTATCCAAATCAACAATGGCGACTTTGTTCCCCCGCACGCCAGCGTGATACGCCGTCCAGTCGTAATGCTTAACGCTCATCTGATCCTCTCCTATTATTTCTACTTCCCTCTGCGACGGACTATACCTCAACCTCAAGAACCCGAGTCATTTCGCCCAGCCCGCAAAACCGTCGTTTGACCGTTAACCGACACCCCATTAATGTCGATAAACACATCGCCCCTTGAGACCACAAATGCAAGCACACCGACCCTTAGACCCAGTTCCCTTGCGGCACGGATCATCCCGCTCACCACGTTGGCAGATGGCCGGACTGTTCCTTTGGGTGCTGGTCAGCGGGGGGATCTCCAGCTGTAGCAGCGATGCTCCGCCAACGCAGCTTTTGATCGAGAACGTCAATGTCGCGGATCCGGTCAATGGCCTGCTGGAAAACCGTCAGGTATTGATCGAAGACGGTGTGATCACCGTCGTCGCGGACGAGTCACAGACGGTGGCATTGAGCCCAGATGCGCAGCGCTTTGATGGGCAGGAACGCTTTTTGATTCCCGGGCTTTGGGACATGCACGTGCACTTTGTCTACGACGCCAATCTCACGGACCACATGGCGGACATGTTTTTGGACTACGGTATTACCAGCGTGCGAGATACCGGCGGCGACATTGAGCAACTGGCCGAGCTGCGGCGCACCCTGCCGCTGCCCAAACCCAACATCTATATTTCAGGCCCGCTACTGGACGGTAAATTCGTCGTCTACGACGGCACAGATCCTTCGCGACCGGCACTGGGCACCGGCGTACCCGAGCCCGGCGACGCCGACGCCACTGTTGGCGCGCTGCAGGACGCTGGCGCAGATTTCATCAAAATTTACGAACTCATTCAGCCTGAGACCTATGCCGCCTTGGCCGATGCGGCGGTACAACGGGATATGCCGATCGCCTCTCATGTGCCACTGATGATGACCGCGGATACCGCCGGCCCCAAGGCTGGATCTATGGAACATTTGCGCAACATCGAGCTGGCCTGTGCGTCCAACTGGCAAGAGTTGCTCGACCAAAGACAGCAACGCATCAATGGTTTTACCGAGGGTCTGGGACACACCCTGCGGGCCGGTTTGCACAGCGACCAACGATTACCGGCCATCGCCGCCTATGATGAGGAACGCTGCAATCAAGTACTCGACACGCTGATCAATACGATTCAAGTGCCGACCCTGCGGCTGAACACCGTGACGCATTTAAAACCCTTTGAGCGCGACGACTGGCCAGCTGCTGTCTCTGCACTGCCCCAAGTCACCCAAGATGCCTGGCAAGCAAGGATTGCGGGGTTAACCCAGATCCAGCCGGTGGACCCCACCTTCGCCCGCTGGAGCTTGTTTTTGATTGAACGTCTAAAGGCCCGGGGAGTGCCCATTGGCGCGGGAACCGACACCCCCATTGGTCTCGGCATACCGGGCTACAGTTTGCATACAGAACTGGAACTACTCGTCCAAGGTGGTATGACACCCCAGCAGGCGCTCTTTGCCGCCACCGTAACGCCAGCCACCTTTTTTAATATCGAGAACGAAATCGGGCAAATAAGCCCAGGCATGCGTGCTGATCTGGTGCTGCTACGAAACAATCCGCTAGCAGATATTCAGCACACCCGAGGCATTGAAGCGGTCATGGTGAGCGGCGAATGGGTTCGTTAATGCCGACGCCAATGGGAATTTGAGAGATATCGCACTCTTTTAGAGGCTTAAAGGCGGTAGCATCGGCATAGAAACCCATTGAGAATGCACTGAACGTCATCACCGACAGAGGTCGCTATGGCACTGGCTGACACAACCGAAAACCAACTCCTTGAACGAATCGTCAGAATCGAAGAGAGCCTTGCTCACCATATTGAGCTAACAAGGCAAGGTTTCTCGGAAATGAACAGGCGCTTCGAGCTGTTGTTGGATCAAACCAATAGACGCTTTGAGCAGGTCGATAAACGCTTCGAGCAGGTCGAAAAACGCTTCGAGCAAATCGACAAGCGCTTCGAGCAAATCGACAAGCGATTTGAGGCGATGCAGATTCAGATCGGCAGACGGTTTGAACAGGTCGATAGGCGATTTGAACAAATCGATAAACGCTTTGATCAGGTCGACAGGCGCTTTGACGCACTGACCCGCCGCATGGACCGTTTTATGGTTTGGTCTTTCAGCACCACCCTTGCTGTGGGCGGCATCGTGATCGGCGTGCTAAAAGTCTGGCTCTAGACTATTCGCCGATGTTTCGTATCGTGCCGCTTTTCAGTGTTGCGAAGCCACTAGGCTGATACGTGATAATCATCGCCCGCCGCGGTAAGCCGCTCGCATTGACACCCGACCCATGAACAATATGCGGGTCAAAGAACACCACCGAACCGGCGGGACATTCGATCAGCACTTGAGCGTCCTCATCAAAAGCATCCGGATGGGTATAAAAACCCGCTAACTGGCGACCGTCAGAACAGCCCGGTAAACAACCTGCCTTGTGACTGCCATCGATAACCCGAAAGCAGCCATTGCTGCGAGCGGCGTCATCAAACATCACCATGACGTTGGGCAGCCTGTCCACATGATCACTGTCGTGAATCCAATACGGCGCGTCTTGGTGCCAACCGAACCCAGAGCCCACGCGCGAATGCTTGAAGTTCAGCTTGGCGGTCCACAACCCAAGCCGATCGCTGGGCACCAGTTGTTTCATCGGCTCGCACAAACGAGCATCGTCAATCAGATGATCGAACACGGGCTCCACATCATTGACCGGTTCGACCACTCGCAACTGCCGGACGTTGGCGCCATGTTCAAACTGCACGGTGACATGTTCGACATCGACAAAACGGTTCCCGTCGAGACGATAATCTGTGTATCGCATGGCGTGCGCAGCGCCATCAGCGAGTGCGAGCATTTTAGACTCCACTCGCTGGGCAGCGGAGCGAAAGACCGCGCACTCCCGCGAATCAAAGACATCCTGCCGCAGGACAAAGCCGCGTTCTTCATAGTGCACCAGCTCCGCAGCTGTCAGCTTCGGCGCCTGCTCGATTTTCAAATCATGAGTCATTGGTGCAAGAGCCTGAGCACTGGCCCAACTCCAGTCAAATCAATCTTGCCCGCCAAGACCAGCGCTTTTGTTACAAATAATTTCAAACTATCTCTTTGAATCTACCGTTCATCCTCTGCAAGCCACACCTTATCTATCGGCCGCTGTTTTCTGAAACATATTTAGCACAGTACGACCGTGTTGCACCTTCGGGAACAAGGGTTGCGCACATTACATTCCGTCGCGAGGAGCGACACAGATAATAAGAGAGGGGAGATTATGCGAACAGCACTCTTATACAAATCGGGTATGGCGACTGGCTTGAGCATCATGATGGCTTTGAGCGCCTCAGGCGCACACGCAGAGGGACGTCAGATTGAAGAGGTCATTGTCACCGCCGAGCGGCAAGAAGCGTCGATTCAGGATACGTCCATTTCCATCACGGCCTTTACCGGTGACTTCCTTGACGACTTTGGTATTCGTAACCAAGAGGACTTACAGAACTTTGTGCCAGCGACCACCATTCAACCCTACGACGCGACAGTTCGGGGAGTTGGCCGAAACTTCCGCGCCCTAGGTGGCGACCCGGGTGTTGCAACCTACATGAACGGCGTGTACTCCGAGGATCTACTCACCGCTACTGCAGCGACCTTCTGGGACGTAGAACGTATTGAGGTGTTACGCGGACCCCAAGGTACGCTGTACGGGCGAAACGCCGTCGGTGGCGCCATCAACATTCTCTACAAGCAACCCACCGATGTGTTTGAAGCTGCCTTCAAAACCATTCACGGAGATGTTGGGACTCAAGAATATTACGGCATGGTCTCGGGGCCACTGGTCGAGGGTAAATTGCAAGGACGCATGAACTTCAGCTGGCGCGAACGTGACGGCTTTGTGCGCGATATCGGCGGGCACGAAGACATAGACGGTATCGGGACAGAAAACATTGCCGTGCAGCTAAAATGGCAGCCCACCGACGACTTTACTGTCGACGTACGCCAAAACTGGATGGAAATTGACCGCTCCTTTGGTGGTGCCAATGGCGGCGGCTTGGTGGTGTTAAACGAAGCGGGACGCAATCAAAGAGACACGAATTTAATCCCTGGCTACCGGTTTATCGACCAAGATCAGACCAATCCACTGGCCAATGACTTCTACGATCCATCCTCCGAAATACGCATGTTTACGGACCCAACGACTGACATAACGCGTGAAGCCCAAGCTAACCGCGCGGGTTTGGACTACGCCGATTACAATGGTTTTCAAAACCCCATCGCATCTCTGGATGGATTCAATGAGACCAGCGCACAGAGCCTGGCCGAATACAATGAGTGTGTGTTTCCTGGAGACATCAGCGGAGACGACGTTTGCGCTGCAACCAACGGCTTAAACAGCGAGATTTTTGACCAACAAGGTACGCAGCTTACGGCTACTTGGGATTTTTCTGAAAGGCTAACCCTTAAATACATCTATGGCTTTAATCAGTTGTCTTACCAGCGCGTTACCGACGATGACAATACCGCTAGCCAGTACTACGACCGACAGTTCTACGTAAACCACGAGGCCGACTACAGTTCTCACGAGCTGCAAGCGTTTTGGGAAATCAGTGACGAACTTTCCATCACCTCAGGCGTGTTCTTTTACGATGCGACCATCGATCAGCGCGGCGATTTCTATACCTCGGTTCCAGAAAATCAACGGCGAATGCTAGATGCCCGGTCTTACGACCCGTCCATTGCCATTGGCCCCGTGGGTTCCGCTGTCTTAGCAAGCACAGGGCTCACTGTTCCAGCCGGAACACCGCTTACAGCCATCCTGAACGCGCAGGCTGAGGGCGTTACGCTCTTCAGTGCGAAAAACAGCTGTCAGGTCGACAATCCGGAGCCAACCTGTGCAAGGAACTACTCCGTTGAGAATACCGCAGAGAACTTAACAATTTTAGATAGCGGACGTAACGACAATCTTCTTTTGAGCCTGTGGGAAGGAGACCAAGGCACCAATGCAAACTTGAACGTAATCAATGGCCCAAACACCATTGGCACCGATTTTCTCTACGCCACTCAAACAAAACGTGACTCCTTCGCCGCCTATACCCAAGGTGTCTGGGATTTCGCAGAAAACCTGAGCTTGACTGTGGGTCTACGCTACGCTGTCGATGAGGTTCTCGCCGAGGAAAACGTATGGCGATATGCTGAAACGTTCAGCACAAATGAGGTTCTTGCTCGTTTCATTACTGATGATTTCGCGTCACCGATAGACACGGTCACCACAAATGCGTTGTACCAATACAATGTTGCCAACGGTGGGTTTCAAACAGACGTCAATGGTGATCTCGTGCTGGATCAGTACGGCCAACCGATTCCCACTGAACTCGTCGTCAATGGGGGCGTACCCATCGCCGTGAGTGTTTATCGCCCATTCGAGCGAGAGGATGAAAAAATTACTGGCCGCATCAATCTCGATTGGGAAATTAGCGACGAAGTCTTAATGTATTTTTCCGCAACATCGGGATACCGATCAGGGGGATACAACCTCGTGTTCTTCAGCAACACCGCCTCATACGATCCGGAAGAGCTCATCGCTTACGAGATCGGCTACAAGACTCAATTCCTCGACAACACGCTGCAAATCAACGGTTCGTTCTATCTGTATGATTACGACAACATTCATACCGTGGCCACCGAGGTTACCAGCTTGGGTGGTACCAGCACTTCTGTGCTCGAGGCTGATGGAGCCGAGGTGTTGGGCATTGAAACCGAGGTACTCTGGCTGGCGACCGATAATCTGACGGTAGGTGGTAACGTGAGTTTCACCCCCAGCGAATACACTACGGATCTAGAAATTTTGGACCCGGCGAGTTCTGAGCTTCCTACCACTCTCTATCCAAATCGCGAACAAAACCGTAAAAACATCAAGGGCAATCAGCTGCTTCAGGTTCCAGAGTTGAAATTCACGGGGTACGGGACCTATTCCTTGCCTCTTGAGGCAGGCGCAAGACTGGATCTATCCGGCGTTTACTCATGGACCGATGAGGTTTTCTTCTCGCCATTCGAGAACGATCGTGAAAAAGCCGATTCCTATGGCCGACTGGATCTGCGGGCCACCTGGACTAACGCAAAGCAGAACATCATCGTTGCTGCATTCGTTAACAACGTCTTGGACGATGTTGCTGTGCTTCAAGTGCTCAGACACGGTGAAGGCGAGCACTTCCGTCAAACTGCCGGCGTCACCTCCCCACGTTTGGGCGGCTTGGAACTCACCTACTTAATGGGCGCTTACTAAGCGCCTCGTCTTAACTAGTTCAAGGCCACCTCAGGGTGGCCTTTTTTTTGCGTAATCTGAGGCAGAATTGGCCTTTCCCAAGCCGTCAAGATAACGCACAGAACACCAACGTGAAGGCATCTCGCACTGGACTCAACCACCACTGTCGGTATACGTTCTGATCTCGGAAACGCGCGGTCCTTCGCCCGATTTTCGTTTTCATCTTGCGTGTAATCTGGGGAGATCATCATGAGTGAAGCCGTTGTGCAAAATATGGACATTCGTTCCGCTGTGTCGGCCGAAGAGTGGGCAATTCGCCAAGATCTGGCCGCCGCCTACCGCTTGGTCGCACACTATGGTTGGGACGATATGGTCTTCACCCATCTCTCTGCTCGTGTGCCCGGACCCGACGATCATTTCTTGCTGAACCCCTACGGCTTCCAGTTCAGCGAAGTGACCGCCTCCAATCTGGTGAAAGTCGACCTCGACGGCAATGTGGTGTTGAGCAACGGCTACGAGGTCAACGCAGCGGGATTCACCATTCACAGCGCCGTTCATATGGCCCGCCACGACGCGGCAGCCGTCATGCACCTGCACACCGACTGCGGGGTGGCCGTGTCCGCCATGCAGGAAGGTCTACTACCCATTACCCAACACGCCCTCTTCGTCTACCACGACACCGCCTATCACGACTGGGAAGGAGTCGCCCTAGACCTAGACGAACGCGAGCGCGTGGTGGCTGACCTTGGCAGCAAACACCTCATGATGCTGCGCAATCACGGCACTCTAGCCCTAGGTGGCAGCGTGGGGGCATGCTTTATGCGGCTCTACTACATCGAACGCGCCTGCAAGATTCAGGTCGGCGCCATGAACGGCACCCTGAACATGCCCAATCAAGGGGCCATCGACATGATGGAAACCACCTTCAACAATCCCGCATCTTGGGAAGGATTAAGTGCAACCGCATGGCCGTCCATGCGCCGTTTGGCCGACCGGCTGGACGCAAGCTATCAAGACTAGATCCCAGGGGATCTCATTCACACCGTGACAGCAAAAGGATTTTCACGTGCTAAACAAGTCCGACGAACATGTGTTTTTAAGTGCTCTTATCGTCTTGGGCCTAATTTTGTTCGGTTTCTTTATTTTGGCCAATACCGGCTTACTGCAGCTTGCCCTGAGCTCTGACCGCAGCATGATCAGTTGGGTGATTCTGACGCTGTACGCGCTGGCTACCCTGCACTGGCTGTTTCGAGCCAGAGCCTTAGATCGCGAAAGTACGCTGTGCCGATCCGTCGAAAACTCACAACCCGTGGCATCAGATCTGGGGGACAGCTATGTGGCGCTTGCGCTCAACACAACGACGGCGAATGTCGCCGATCGTCAGCATTTGCTCGATACCGTTGGCGATGAACTCACCAATACGCATGCTGCCGGCCACTTTGTCGCTGATTTGCTGCTCAAGCTAGGGCTCACCGGCACGGTCATTGGCTTTATTTTGATGCTGTTGCCAATCGGTGAGATCGACCAATTTGATCCGTCATTGATGCAGCAACTGTTGGCCGCCATGAGCGGTGGCATGGCCGTAGCCCTCTACACCACGCTGGCAGGACTGGTCACAAGCACCTTACTGAAACTGCAGTACTACTTATTGGATTCCGCCCTAGCCAATCTGGTCAACCGCTTGTCGCTGCTGGGCGCAACCCAATCTGTCGACGGCTAAGCTGACTGTGAAACATCGTTTTTTTCAGCAAAACAACGAACAAGACGTCTTTACCGACCTGCTGTTCAATACCCTGTTGGGTTTCGCCTTTATGTTCGCCATTGCCTTCATGCTGATCAGCACGCCGGAAAAAACCGGCGATATTGAAAGCAAGGCCGAGGTGTTGATCACCATACGCTGGGCAGACGAACACCCGGATGACGTGGATGCCTTGGTGGAAGACCCGCGAGGCGGATTGGTCTGGTACCACAACCGGGACAGCGGTCTGATGCACCTAGACCGCGACGATCGGGGTGTTTTTGCAGACCAGATCAACGTCAATGGCGTCAAGGTGAACAATCCTATCAATCAGGAAACCGTCACCGTGCGAGCTACTCAGTCCGGCGAATACGTGGTGAATCTGCTGCACTACAAATCCAACTATTCCGCACCGCTACCGGTGACGGTCAAGGTGGAAAAACTCAACCCCAGCGTCAGTCTGGTGTACTACGACACCGTGGAGCTGACCGGTAGCGGCGACGAGAAGACCGCGGTGCGATTCACCATGGACGAGAACGGCGCGGTCACCAATACCAATCAACGACCGAAACAGCTTCTGACCCTGGCAGCGAGCAAGTCATGATGTCCTCTCTGCTTACTCTCGGCCTAGCCTACGCCTTGGTTGCCGCCTTGCTGCTGGCCTTATGCATGACGCTTGAAGGAAAACGCTCGCTAAAAGTCGGTCTCGTCGTTTTAGTCAGCGCCTTTTACTCAGTCACTTGGCTGGGGCATCAGAGCATGTTGGGCTGGGCGACGTCAGAAGATATGCCCGAAGCCTTTCGAGTGCTGTGGATTACCATTGACGAGCCGAATAAGGTCACTAAGGACGCCGGCGGCATCTTCTTCTGGGTACGCGAACTGGACGAGGCCGGCATCCCCCAGGGCACCCCGCGCGCTTACCATGTGCCTTTCACCGAGCAGGCTGCCGAAGAGGCCCAAGCCGCGCTGGGCAAAATGGAGGAAGGTGATGTCATGAACGGCACACTGACCAACAATGCGATGCGAGAAAAAGACAAAGAAGCTCAGCGCGAAAGCGACTATGAGGGCACCGACCGCATCGGCGGAGACGATGGTTTTCGCCCTATGTTTGAACTGAGAGAAGTTGCGCCGCCTACCCTACCGCCCAAAGCCTAGGTTCAACGCCACAAAGAGGTTGATGCACCAATCGAAAGGAACACCGGGTTGCCCGGTGTTCCCTCTCACCCGATCGTTACTGCCAGGTCAGCTGGCCGCCACCCTCGCCTGCTGCCGCTAGCCGATCTTGCTCGGCTCTCGCACGCACGTAGGGGTGGATATGAGTGGTGTCTTCGTCTGACACCACGTCACTAAAAGCCGCCATGCCGTTGGCCGCGAGCAGGCCATCCTGCACGATTTGGTTGAACACCGTATGGGTGCCTTCGCTCATGCGTCGCAGATCGGGAATCGATCCACCGGACCGCACAGCCAAGCCATGACATACCGCGCAGTAGTTGTTGTAGTGGCGTTCGCCTGCGGCAATTTGGTCGTTGGATGCCGTCAAATTGGCCTGTACCGGAATCGTACGATCTCGCACCGTTGGGACTGGCAGCTCTTCCGCGCCGCCCACCTTGAACACCAACAGACGACCGTAGTTGTTGTAGGTCAGCGAAGCGTGCTCAGATACAGGCGGCAGAGGCTCGCCACCAAACAGATCGCCACCACCGGTGCCGGTCAGAATCGACAGATATTGGACGCCGTCGATCTCAAACGTGATGGGCGGTGCCAACATGGATGTGTAGGTGTTGAACTGCCATAGCGCTTCGCCATTGTCCTTGTCGTAAGCCGTCAACATGCCCAACGCGTCCCCTTGGAATACCAAGCCACCCGCAGAAGACAGCACACCACCGTTCCAGTAGTGAGGAATTTCAACCACCCACTTGTCTTTCCCGGTCAGCGGATCGAAGGCTTTCAGATAGCCCTTGGGCGTTGGCTGATCAGCAATGTTATCGACAACCAACTGAGTGATACGCCCGAATTCCAGTCCGGTGTTCCAGCCATTTGGATTACGCTTATAAATCCCCGATTGCTTCCATTCATCGCTCAAACCGTAAATCAGCGGATTGTCTTGGGCCGGTATGTAAACCACACCGGCTTCTTCATCCACCGACATGGCCTGCCAGTTATGCGCACCCAATGGTCCGGGCAGAACCCACTGTTCTTGCTTTTCGTAATCGAGGTCAGGGTTCTCAACCGGACGACCCGTTTCCATATCGACGTGGCTAGCCCAGGTCACTGTGGCATAAGGATTGGCCCGCAGCAGCTTACCGTCAGCACGATCCAACACGTAGAAGAATCCGTTTTTCGGCGCCTGCAGCAAGACTTTGCGCATCTCACCATCGACTTCCATATCCGCTAGCGCGATGTCTTGCACCGCGGTGTAGTCCCAGTTGTCGCCCGGAGTCGTCTGGTAATACCACTTCATCGATCCGGTATCCGCATCCAGCGCGACGATGGAGGACAAGAACAGGTTGTCGCCGCCGCCGGGGGAACGAATCACACGTGTCCACGGGGAGCCGTTACCGACGCCAAGGTATACTGTGTTGAAATCGGGGTCGTAGACGATGGAGTTCCATACGGTGCCGCCACCGCCGAATTCCCACCAGCTGCCGCCTTTCCATGTTTCAGCCGCAAGCTCCATTTCAGGGTGCTCAAAGGGCAGAGAAGGATCGCCGGGCACCGTGAAGAAGCGCCAGACTTCTTCGCCGGACTCCGCATCGTATGCGGTCACATAGCCGCGCACGCCGAATTCAGCACCGCCATTACCAATAAATACCTTACCGTTTGCCACGCGAGGCGCGCCGGTGATCGTGTAAAATCGCGTGCGGTCGATCAGCGTATCGACTTCCCACACAACAGAGCCCGTCCCAGCATCCAGCGCGACCAGACGGCCGTCTAACGTGCCGACATAGACTCGGCCCTTGTAGACCGCGACGCCGCGGTTGACCACGTCACAGCAGGCTCGTCGCGCCCATTCGCCCGGGACTTCTGGGTCATAAGACCACTTGGTGTCGCCCGTTATGGCGTCTACCGCAAAGACTTTGCTCCAGGTGCTGGAAAAAAACATGGTGCCGTCTACGACGATAGGCGTCGCTTCCTGCGCGCGGTTGGTGTTCATGTCCTTGTACCAGGCAAGACCCAACTGACCCACAGTTTCCTTGTTAATTTGCGTGAGCGGCGAGTGTCGCTGCTCTTCGTATGTGCGACCGAAGGACAACCAATTGCCGGGTTCCGATGCCGCGTTCTTAATACGCTCGTCATCAATGAAACCCATGGTCGGCTCAACGGCAGATCCCACGGTAGCCACATCAACGGTGGCCGCTTCTTCGTTAGCGGACTGCGGACTCAACGCGGTGTAGGCAATCACTGCCAAAACGAGCGCGCCGAGAAGTGCGAGAACTTTATTCATCATCCCAATCTCCCTTTCTGTCAGAGACTGAAGTTAACCTATTCGCGGGTGCGAATACACCGTCACTGCGAGCGTCGACCTTATGTTCACCAAAACACCACCACGCCCTAAAACCCTGGCGTATTGTCTAACAAGGAGTGCGGTCGCGCCTAGGCTGATGCCCGATCCAAGTCCTGCAACAGATCTGCCACCCGAACCTGCCAAGCTGAAGCGATTTGCTGGGTCCACACCGCTCCCAAGGCGGGCGCAAGTGCTTCGCCCATCGCTTGAAAGTACGGGCCATACATGTCCGCAGACACACCGTAAGCGGACACGTGATTGGTGACCTCCCAGCGAAAATAGCTTTCGGGCCCAAGCAAGTCTGGGTCCATCAGTAACTCGAATGTTTGATCCAACATGCGTCCACGCATGTTGGCATCCGCCTGCTGCATCAGCCCCTCCGCGTCGGGACGCAGCTGAAAGAAGCGCTCGTAAATTTGTGGCGATAGATCAATGTTTCGGTCCGCCAACGCCTCAAACGCCTGAGTGAGCTCTGCGGTACCGCGCGCTGCTTCCGTCATTTTCGCATCCCTGTATCCGTCAACGTTAACCGGGCCGATATTCTGGCACCGGGTTTCCCTCAATGAAGGCCTTGATCATATTGTTTACGGCTTCAGGCTGTTCTTGTTGCACCCAGTGGGACACACCGGGCAGGTAGCGGATCGTAAAGTCGCTCACGTAGTCAGCCGTGGTCAAGGTAGTGGATTTATCCAACGCCACATCGTCCTCGCCCCAGACCATCAGTGTGGGTACGTCAATCGGTGTGCGGGGATCGACTCGAGGCCTGCTGCGTTCGCCACGCAGCAAGGCGCGGTAAAAATTCACCATGGCAGTCAGCGCACCGGGCTGAGCCGCGTTGCGGCGATATACCTCGCGCACCTCGGTAGGGAATTGGGCAGCGTTGGCAGAGGTCTTGCGAAACATTTCTGCAATGGGCTCGGCCCGGTCCTTGCCCAACAGATATTCGGGCAACCACGGCAGTTGAAAGAACAGGATGTACCAGCTTTTTTTCAACTGCGTCCAGCCAAAAGCGTCCTGCATGGCCTGAGGGTGCGGCACATTGCAAATGATCAAACGCTGCAGCGGTAAGCGTTTGCGCAGCGCAAACTGCCAAGCGATCACGGCACCCCAGTCGTGGGCAATGAGAGTCACCTCAGACTTGCCACTGGCTTCAATCAATCGGGCCACATCCTCCACCAACTCGTCCAGTCGATAGGCCTGCAGCCCCTCGGGACGGGTGCTGTTGCCATATCCACGCAGATTGGGTGCCCAGGCGGTAAAGCCTGTATCCGCCAACATCGGCAGTTGATGACGCCAGGAAAAACTGTGCTCAGGAAAGCCATGTAGGCACAAGGCCAAGGCATCGCCGTCTCCACAGGAGTCAACCTCAAACGTCAGATTATCGGCCACACGGACCATCGTGGTCTGAATACGAGGGTCTTTTAGCGAAGCAGGAACGATTTCCATAGGGATACTCCAAGGATCATTTCAATTGTGTGATACGCCGAACCATCAAGCAGCCACAGAAGCCGGCTTGCTCGCCGTCAAAACCCACAGAGGATCCGCGTCCGGGGGCGACTGATCGTGGAACTCGATGTCCGTAAAGCCACTTTGCTGCAGGCAGTACCCCACCAACTTCATTTTGTCATCACGCTGCATGCCCTGAAAGGCAGCAATGGCCTTGGTCGGGAAAAGGCGGTGCGACAGGGCGATGGCGATGGCACCGCCGGGTTTCAGCACACGAAACGCCGACTGCAGCACATCCACGGGCTGCGTCAGGTATTGAATGGACACCACAATCATTGCGCGGTCAAAGGCATCGTCGTCATAAGGCAACGCCGGATTCTGATTCAAATTTTGCACACACCATTCGGTAAGCTGGGTATTCGCCGCCAGCTCCTGGGCGTTCATCCCCAACCCAGCCACCCGGGACAGGGCCAAGTCTTCCGGCAGATGCGAAATCCAAGAGGACATAAGATCTAAGACATCGGCACCGGCGGGAACGAAGGCCCGATAAAAATTCGTGAGCGCAGACAGTGTCGCCTCATCAACATGGGCCACCATACGAGGCTGCTCGTAGAACACATCATCGCTTTCATCGTCCGGCCGCTCAAACCAAGCGGTGGGCAGACCAAAATAACTTTCCTGAGACGCTTCTTCTGACACCGCTTGCTCGTGCAACTTAGTAAGCCGCCATAGTAGCGCGAGATCGCCCCCTGAGAAATGCTCGCAAGGCTAACCGCCCGCGCCGCACTTTGATCCGGCATGCACCGGTCGCTGACTCAGCTCAACCTTCAATTCGGGAAGTAAATGTACTCGTCACCCTCGACATAGGCCCGAGTGGCGTCTTTGTCGATCAGCTGAGGCGAATCCACAACGCTTGGCCAGATCGGTTCCGCTTGTTCCGCATTATGCGCGGCGAGCAATTCCTTCAGCTGGGTCACCATATCCGGTCGCGCGCCGGCCTGATTGATCTGTTCCGTGGGATCCGCCGCGAGATCGAACAGCCAAACGGCCTCTTCACGGACGCCGCTCTTGGTGAGATTCTCTGCTCGAATCAGCTTCCAGTCTTTGTGACGGACAGACTGATGATGTCCTTGGCGCCAGAACAAGGTCTCGTGAGGCACACCCTGCGCATCGCCAGTCACGAAGGGCAGCAGATCGACGCCATCCATCACACGATCCGTGGGCACCGGTGCCTGTGCCGCCGCGGCGATGGTGTGAAACAGATCCACATGATGTACCGGTGCGGCCAACTCACTTCCCGCTGGAATGATTGCCGGCCACTTGGCCATATAGGGTACATGGGTACCACCCTCAAAGTGATTGAGCTTCCAGCCCCGAAACGGCTTGTTTACATCGGGCAAACCAATGTACTGAGCCCCGCCGTTATCACTGGTAAACAAAATCAGCGTGTTGTCGGCCAAGCCATTGTCTTCAAGCGCCTGAGTCACCATGCCAATGGACCGGTCTACGGCACGGATCATGGCCGCGTACACGCGCAGATGGTGGTCTTCGATATGGGCTAGCGCGTCATAGTCTTCCCGGGTCGCCTGCAGCGGGTTATGAATCCCCCAGTGGGAGAGGAACATAAAGAACGGACGGTTTTTGTTGTTCTCAATGACGTTTACCGCCTCGCGGCTGTAGTAGTCAGTCAAATAACCGTCGGGCTCAAACGCTTCGCCGCCGTTAAATTGCGCCTTGTACTGGGAGGAAGCCCAGACCATCTTTTCGATGTTTTGATCGAGCCTTTTGGCATTCACCACATTGGGGTGGTCTTCCGGCAAATACAGCATGCCCGCCATATACAAAGACTCGTCAAAACCCTGCTGCTCTGGCCGCATATCGCCTGTTGCGCCCAAATGCCATTTTCCGATATGCACGTTGTGATAGCCGCGCTGTTTCAACACTTCCGCAATGGTGATTTGCTCGGATGGCATCCCCAGATCTGCCATTTCCGGCAGCTGGTCGGCGCCTGCCATATCAATCACTGCCGGCGGCTCCTCGCCATCACGGTCCTGCTGCATCCAGTTGAAAATAATCGGACCGATTTTGAACACCGGCGTGAACTCGAAACCAAAGCGAGTGGAGTACCGCCCGGTCAGCATCGAAGCCCGCGACGGGGCACAGACCGCGTTTGCGGCATAGCCGTTGGTAAAGCTAACGCCCTGATGCGCCAGCGCATCGATGTTTGGCGTCATCAACGTGCCGTCTGCCGCACCACCGTTATAGAGAGAAATGTCGTTGAATCCCATATCATCGGTCATCACCAAAATAATGTTGGGCGGCCGCTGGTTAACGGGTACCTGCGCCTGAGCGGGACCCACCTGCCACTCAATCGGACGATTCGCCGCAGTGGGTTGCAGCATGCCCTGCACCGTGGGCAGCGCCCAAACCAACAAATCCACTTTGTTTTGCCAAACAACGGCAGCGGCGACAGCCAACACAACTACGCTCGCGAATAACTTTTTCATGACACCCCCTTGCCTGACAATCGGACCCATACTATGTTAAAAACTAATGTCAGTCATTATTTAGCGGCCCTCCCAGAATAAAGCGACAGGGCAGCGAAAAGGGAGCAACAACATGACCTCAGCGGAACCATTGATCTTTAAGGGTGTACCCGGCTCACCGTACACCCGAAAAATGCTGGCCTATTTGCGCTTCCGCCGCATAGGCTATCAGCTGCTCATTGGCGATCAGGCTTCGCAGATGAATTTACCCGAGGCCAAAGTGCAGCTGCTGCCGACCTTTTATCTGCCAAACGACCAAGGAGAAATGGAGGCAGTCGTCGACTCCACGCCACTGATTCGACGTTTCGAAGAGGACTTCATGGGCCGGGCAGCCATACCCCAGAACCCAGTCTTGGCCTTCATTAATGACCTACTAGAGGACTATGGCGACGAATGGCTAACCAAGGCCATGTTCCATTATCGTTGGTACTACCAAGACGACATCACCACCGCAGGAAAGATCCTGCCGCGCTGGTCTAACAACGGAGCCTCAGAGGAAGCGTTAAGCCAGTACGGCACCTACATTTCCGAGCGCCAAATCTCTCGTCTTTATGTGGTGGGTTCCAACGACACCACCGCACCGGTAATCGAGGCCAGTTACCTGCGCTTTCTGACGATCTTCGACCAGTTACTCCAACGTCACCGCTTTGTTTTAGGCGATCGACCAAGCAGTGCCGACTTCGGTATCTATGCCCAGCTCACTCAGCTGGCAAAATTTGATCCCACCCCAATGAAACTGTGCTTGGACCTGGCGCCTCGGGTGCATGCGTGGACCGACATCGTCGATGACTTGAGCGGTCAGCCCGCCGAGGATGATGGCTGGATCGAGCCGGATGGTATTCCAGAGCATCTGGGCGAGCTGTTGAGCGAGGTGGGCCGAGTGTACATACCCGCCCTGCTTGCCAACAACGCGGCCATCGATGCCGGACACGATCAAATGGATACCACCATCGACGGTCAACCTTGGACACAGCCCACCTTCCCCTACCAAGCCAAATGCCTACAAACCC
>JBELHZ010000020.1:8905-41799 GCA_042091155.1 Gammaproteobacteria bacterium | reverse complement strand
ATGGTGCCCAGGAGAGGACTTGAACCTCCACGGGGTTGCCCCCACTAGCACCTGAAGCTAGCGTGTCTACCAATTTCACCACCTGGGCATACGCGGTCTGATAGGGTCGCGGACTTTACTTAACTCACACACAAGGTGTCAATCTTGACGAAACTTCCCGGCGAAAAAACATCGCCGACTGCTCCTGTGCGGTCAACGCGTCTCAACGCCAAAGTGCTGCTCAAGGTGCTGGCGGATGAGCGAGCGCATTCTTGGAAATCCATCACCTCAGCGCTTCAGGCGACCACGCCTCACGACATCAAGCGGGCGCGACAGGTTCTTAAGGGTCTGGTGCGTCAGGGGCATGTTGTTGAGCTGGACGGACGAAAGTACACCTTGGCGAGCTCTCGCCCAGAGGAAAGTTTCGATGCCGATCAGGGTGAGCCTGAACCTGCTCAGAATTCGGTCAGCGGTGTGGTGCAGGGTTATGGAGGCAAGCTGACGTTGAGTGGTTTTCCCGTTCTCAGGTCATCGGGTGCCAGCAGAGAGAGTCTTGCGGTTCGGCCCGGCGACGAGGTGATCTATCGTATCGTCCACGAGGGCGACCAATCCAGCGCCAAGGTAGAGTCCATCAGTCAGCGTAGCGCCCAAGCCGCGGTTGGGATCTTGAATCTGCGAGGTCGGTTCCCCTCGGTTGATCCCTTGGCCAGAAGCTTCGAAGGGCGGATGCATTTACCCGATGGCGTTGCCGGCGCAAAACATGGCGATGCCGTGCGGCTGGAAATCATTGATCAAGACCGCCACGGACTGATCGGCCGTGTCATCGACGTGTTGCCGAACGCGTCGGTGGTCGAACAAGCAATCGACGCGACGCTTGAAAGCCTAGAGATTCCGCGGGACTGGCCCGAGGCGGTCACGCGGGCTGCCTCTCGGCTGCCTAACCAAGTGCAGCCCCAGCAACACGGAGACCGGCAGGATCTGACGAAAACGCCCCTGGTGACGATCGATGGCGCGACCGCCAAAGATTTTGATGATGCGGTATTCGCTCAGTCGCTGGGCGGTCAGAAGGGCTGGCGCTTGGTGGTAGCGATTGCCGATGTGGCGAACTACGTCAAACCCCGCTCGGCACTGGACATGGAAGCGGCAGAACGCACTACGTCGGTGTATCTGCCCGGGCATGTGGTGCCCATGCTGCCCGAGGCCATATCCAACGAACTGTGCTCACTTAAACCCGACGTCTTTCGATTGGCCCTGGTTTGTGACATGCAGGTGTCGAAAAAGGGCATCGTCCGCGCCTACACCTTTTACGATGCGTTGATTCGCTCCCATGGCCGCCTGACCTATGAAGAGGTGCAGGCTCACTTGGATAACGATGCGCCGCTGCCTTGTGCTCAAGAAAATCTGAAAGCCGTCCGTGAGTCGATTGCGGCCCTTGCCGACGTTCATGCCGCGTTTCGTAATGCCAAGGATGAGCGAGGCGGATTGGATTTTGATAGCCGCGAGGGTGTTATCGACATTCAGCAAGGCCACGTGACCGGGGTGCAAGAGGTAGCGCGTCTGCAGGCACATCAGATCATCGAAGAAGCCATGATCAATGCCAATGTGTGCGCGGCGGCCTTTATCGAGGCCAACGACAGTCGATCGCTTTACCGCCTGCACGAAGCCCCGGACATGCTCAAGTTAGAGACCCTGCGACAAGATCTGATGTCCATTGGTCTGCGGCTCCCGGCGGGTGTCCCCAGCTCCAAGACCTATCAAACGTTGCTGCGGGATATTGCGACTAAGGATAGAGGTTGGCTCTATCAACAGCTGGTGCTGCGTAGCATGAAGCAGGCGGTTTACGGACCGAATAATGCAGGCCATTTTGGTTTGGGTTTGGAGCGTTACATGCACTTCACCAGCCCCATTCGCCGCTACCCTGATCTGCTGGTCCATCGTGCGATCAAATCCATCCTGCAGGGGAAAACCAATCGAGCTGGCTGGGTGCCGTCGATGGAACAACTGGTCGCACTGGGCGAACACTGCTCAACCAACGAGCGTCGGGCCGAGTCTGCCGGTTGGACGGTGGAAGCGTGGCTGAAGTGCGATTTGGTGAAGCAGCAGGTGGGAGAAGAATTGCCAGGTACCATCGCTGGCGTGACCGAATTTGGACTGTTTATTGATTTGGACGGCTTTTATGTCCAAGGCCTGCTGCACATCTCGGATTTGGGTGCAGACTATTTCCGCTACGATCCTCGCCGGCAAAGTTTGGTGGGTGACCGCAGTGGCAAACGTTTCACTCTGGGCGATGCCCTGAGTGTTTTTGTGGCGAATGTGGAGCCACCCCAGGGCAAAATAGAGCTGCAGCTTTTTCCTGCGTCTAACAAACGCCGCGGCAAGTCATCTAGCGCGAGAAATAAAGGCGGCGCAAAAGGGAAGGCCGCTGGAACTGGCAGCCCAGAAACAGCCGGCAGCCAGCCGAACAAACCGTCGAAAAAGAAGAAGCAAACAACGCCCAAGGCGGTAAAGCGCAAGAGAAAGAACAATGGATGAAATAATTGGCATTCAGGCTGTGCGAGCCGCGCTGCGTGATACACCGGCCCTCGCGCGTACGTTGTATCTCATGAAGGGGCGGCGGGATGCGCGTTACAACGAATTGATTGGCATGGCTCGCGAGGCAGGCATTCGTTATCAGGTAGTAGAGGACGCGTGGTTCAAACGCCGGGCTTTTGAGAGCGCGCATCAAGGCGTGTTGCTCGAGTGTCATATCCGCACGCTGGCGGACGAGCAGGAGCTTGTGTCCCGTTGGCCAGAGCTCGGCCCTGCTCCCTTGGTGTTGGTGCTCGACAGTGTGACCGATCCCAGAAACTTTGGCGCCTGCCTGCGTACCGCCAATGCTGCCGGGGTTGATGTCGTGATCGTACCAAAACGCAACAGCGCACCGTTAAGTGCCGTGGCGCTGAAAACCGCTCAGGGTGGTGCTGAAGACCTGTTTATCGTGCAGGTCACCAACCTTGCTCGAACCCTGTCTTGGCTGCGCGATCAGGGCGTGTGGTTGTATGGTGCTGACGCGGAGGGCGACGAGGTCTGGCAGTCGTTAGACAGTTCCACCGGAACGGCTCTGGTCATGGGCAGTGAAGGCTCAGGCCTGCGCAGACTCACCCGCAGCCTGTGCGACAAACTGGTGAGTATTCCCATGCTTGGCAAAGTCGAAAGCCTCAACGTCAGCGTTGCCACAGGTATTTTGCTGTACGAGGCGGTTCGGCAGAGACGCAGCCCGAAATAAGCCGGCCGATGTAGGCCGACCCCGGGGAAAACGTCCTTGCGCCGGCACTCTGAGACCCCTAGAATGCGCGTCCGCTCAATAAGCGGGACAGGCGAAGGCCTGCAATCAATCCTTGCTCTACAGGTTGCCCATGCAGTCTGAGGGCTTTAACCATAGGGAAGCGTAATGCGACATTATGAAGTTGTTTTTTTAGTGCATCCTGATCAAAGCGATCAGGTACCCGGTATGATCGAACGGTACCAGGGCATCATCGAGCGCGGTAACGGTGTCGTTCACCGCACGGAAGATTGGGGCCGACGTCAGCTCGCTTACCCCATCGCCAAAATCCACAAAGCACACTACATTCTGATGAATGTGGAAGTGGGCCAGGAAGCCATCGAAGAACTGGAAAGCACATTCCGTTTCAACGACGCGGTGATCCGTAATCTAATCATTCGTCGCGACGCGGCGGAAACCGGCAACTCCAAGCTTTACGAAGAAGAACTGCGTGAGCAGGAAAAAGATCGTGAGCGCGATCGGCGCCGACAAGAAGAAACTGCCTCACGTGCACCGGCCGCTGAGCCCGCGAGCGAAGCACCAGCCGAAGAGGCCCCCCAAGCGGATACTGCTGAGGAGAATGCGTAATGAGAGGCGGAAGAAGACCACAGGTTCAATTTAAAGATTTAGAAGTCGACTACAAAGACCTCGACTCCCTGCGCCAATTCGTTGGTGAAACCGGGAAAATCGTGCCCAGCCGCATCACCGGCGCATCGGCGCGCTTTCAACGCAATCTTGCCAAGCAAGTGAAGCGTGCGCGTTATCTGGCATTGATTCCCTATACCGACCAACACAAATAGCGGGCGGAGGAATAACCATGAATGTGATTTTATTGGAACGTTTGAACAACCTCGGCGACTTGGGCGACGAAGTCTCGGTCAAGCCAGGGTTTGCTCGTAATTTTTTGATTCCACAGCGCAAGGCGATTCAAGCCAACGCGGCGAACCGTGAAGTCTTTGAAGCACGTCGCGCTGAGCTGGAGAAGGACGCAGGCGAAAAGCTGGCAGTAGCACAGAGCCGAGCAGAGAAGCTGCAAGAGCATATTGTGACCATCATGATGAAAGCCGGCGAAGAAGGCCGACTCTATGGATCGGTTGGTACGCAAAACATTGCGGATGCACTGGTTGCCGAAGGCCACGAAGTGGAGCGCAGCGAGGTGCGAATGCCAGAAGGCGCAATTCGCACGCTGGGTGAATTCGATATCGCTCTGCAGATGCATTCTGACGTGACGGTGAACATCAAGGTTGCCGTGGTCGAAGCGTAGCTAGAGCGCGAGCCTTGTGACAAAAAGCGGGAAGTATCCCGCTTTTTTTTCGCCTGCTTCCAGCATTCCTCTGCTTTTCTGCCAGTGCAAAACACGCTGGCGACCTGGAGGTATTGCAAACGTCGCGGGATAGGAGGAATCTTCCAAGCCGCCATCAATTCACGTGATACCCAAGCATTTAACGATATGTCCGAATACGCTCCCGACAACCCGGTTTCTGCCCTCAAAGTACCACCGCACTCGGTAGAGGCGGAGCAATCGGTACTGGGCGGTCTGATGTTGGACGATCAAGCGTGGTTCGATCTGATCGAAGTGGTGGCGGCCACGGACTTTTATCGCACACAGCATCAAATCATTTTCGACGCCATGAACGAATTGGCGTCGGACGACGCGCCCTTGGATGCGGTCACCGTATCTGAGCGGCTGTCATCTAAGGGCTTGTTAGAAAAAGCAGGCGGCATCAGCTACCTGGCGGAGCTGGCGGAATCAACCCCCGGTGCCAGTAACGTGTTGGCCTACGGAAAAATCGTGCGTGAGCGCTCGGTTCTGCGCCAGCTGATCGGCGCGGCAAACCAAATTGCCGACTCGGCCTTTACGCCGGACGGCCGTGATACCGATACCCTGCTGGAACTGGCGGAACAGTCGGTATTCCAAATTGCCGAGAATCGCCTGAAAGATAGTGGTCCGGAAAAAGTCGCCCCCTTGCTGATCAAGGCGGTAGAAAAGGTCGAATTTTTGCACGGTTCCAAGGGCGCGC
This sequence comes from Gammaproteobacteria bacterium, assembly GCA_042091155.1. Classification (GTDB taxonomy): domain Bacteria; phylum Pseudomonadota; class Gammaproteobacteria; order Pseudomonadales; family Azotimanducaceae; genus UBA4421. The sequence continues at coordinate 36,498 of JBELHZ010000020.1, read as the reverse complement.
TGACCGGACTTCCATCCGGCTTCACCGATTTAGATCGCATGACGACGGGCTGGCAGGGCTCGGATCTGGTGATTGTTGCTGCCCGGCCATCCATGGGTAAAACAGCCTTTGCCGTCAACATGGTGGAACACGCTGTGATGACCGGCGGCTCGGTACTGGTGTTCAGTATGGAGATGCCCTCGGACCAAATCGTGATGCGTATGTTGTCCAGCCTGGGTCGTATCGACCAAACCCGGCTGCGTACCGGTGACCTGAAAGACGAGGACTGGGATCGCTTCGCCAGTGCCGTCAGTCAGCTCAAAGACAAAAAGCTTTACATCGACGACACCGCAGCGTTAACACCGGGAGAAGTGCGGTCTCGCGCTCGACGTGTTGCCCGTGAGACCGGTGGACTGGATATGGTCATGGTGGATTACCTGCAGTTGATGCGCACCGCCAAGGACAGCGAAAATCGCGCCACCGAGATCTCGGAAATTTCGCGGTCGCTTAAGGCCTTGGCGAAAGAAATGAAGTGCCCGGTAGTGGCGCTGTCCCAGCTGAATCGACAGCTCGAATCCCGGCCGGATAAGCGTCCGATGAACAGCGATTTGCGCGAATCTGGCGCTATTGAGCAAGACGCGGACGTGATTCTGTTTATCTATCGGGACGAGGTCTATAACGAAAATACCGAAGACTTAGGTATTGCCGAAATCATCATCGGCAAGCAGCGTAATGGACCCATTGGCAAAGTACGTTTGAAGTTTACGGGCAACCTCACCAAGTTCGAGGATTTGGCCCACGAGATGTACAACGACTATGGGCACTAGCCTGCAACCGGCCTGACCCCTATGGCAAAAGCAAAAACCAAGTCCGCCTACGTATGCGACGACTGCGGTGCCGAGCACGGCAAATGGCAGGGTCAATGTGGTACCTGTAGTGCGTGGAATACCCTCAGTCGGGTCAACATCACGCCGGTTTCTTCCGCCGCGGTAGGCTATGCAGGTGTTACCGCCGAAGTAAAAAAACTGAGTGATATTGAAGCGGTAGACGCCGAACGGATCGGCACCGGGTTCACCGAGCTGGATCGTGTGCTCGGGGGTGGCTTTGTGCCGGGCTCGGTTGTGCTCATTGGCGGCGATCCTGGTGCGGGTAAGAGCACCCTGTTGCTGCAGGCTTCCACCGCCTTGGCCCAACATCATGGTGTGCTCTACGTCACCGGAGAAGAATCGTTGCAGCAGCTCGCCTTGCGTGCCCAGCGACTGCAGCTGCCCATGGACGGCCTAAGCGTCGCGGCAGAAACCCGGGCGGAAGTGATCGCCAACCTAGTCCAAACCCAGCGGCCCAAAATTGTCATTCTCGATTCGATTCAGGTGATGCAGATGGAATCAGTTGATTCCACCCCGGGCTCCGTGGCCCAAGTCCGCGAGACCGCATCGTTTTTTACGCGTCTGGCTAAGCAGCAAGATATCGTCATCGTCCTCGTGGGTCATATCACCAAGGAGGGTGGCATCGCTGGCCCCAAGGTCCTTGAGCATATGATCGACTGTTTCATGATGCTCGACAGCCCGGCCGGCAGCCGGTACCGAACACTGCGCGGGCACAAGAACCGCTTTGGCGCGGTGAACGAGTTAGGCATTTTTGCCATGACCGATTTGGGCATGAAAGAAGTGGCGAACCCCTCGGCGATTTTTCTGCAGCGGGGCGACGTGGATTCCCCCGGCAGTATTGCGACGGTGACCTGGGAAGGTACTAGGCCGCTGTTGGTAGAGCTGCAGGCTCTCGTCGATGACGTGGCCGGGGGGCACCCAAAGCGCGTTGCTGTTGGTCTTGATCAGCAGCGGCTGGCCATGCACTTGGCGGTACTGCATCGCCACTGCGGTATCGCGTTGAGCGATCAGGATGTATTCGCCAATGTGGTCGGTGGCGTTCGCATTACGGAAACCGGTGCAGATCTCGCTTTGCTGTTGGCTGTACTGGGTTCGTTTCGCGATCGCGTGCTCTCGCGAGAGTTGATCGTCTTCGGCGAGTTGGGTTTGACCGGCGAGCTGCGTCCGGTGGCCAACGGTCAGGAACGTTTGCGTGAAGCTGCCAAGCACGGCTTTAAGTACGCAATCGTACCGTTTGCTAATCGACCTAAGGAACCCCTGGGCCAGATGAAAGTGCACGGCGTGAAAACGCTCGCCGCCGCGCTTGAGGTACTTCAGTCGCTCTGACCGCTTGGACTCATCAGCGGTGAATTGGCTTGTACTGCACTCGTGTGGGTTGTGCGTCACCCAACCGCTTCTTCCGATCCACCTCATATTCGGTGTAGTTACCCTCGAAAAACGTCACGTCGCTGTCGCCGGTGAAAGCGATGATATGCGTAGCGATACGATCCAAGAACCAGCGATCGTGTGAAATCACCAGTGCGCTACCGGCGTAGCTCAGCAGTGCTTCTTCCAGCGCTCGCAGGGTTTCCACATCCAAATCGTTGGTGGGTTCGTCCAGCAGCAGCACGTTCGCGCCACGGCGCAGAAGTTTGGCTAAGTGCACGCGGTTGCGTTCGCCGCCGGACAAGGTGCCAACAAATTTTTGTTGGTCCGTGCCTTTGAAGTTGAATCGGCCGCAGTACTGGCGGCTGGCAATTTCGTGTTTACCGATACGCATAATATCCAAGCCGTCGGAGACTTCTTCCCATACGGTTTTGTCGTCAGCCAACGTGTCGCGGCTTTGATCCACGTAGGCCAGATCCACCGTCGAACCTTTGTCGATGGATCCGCTGTCCGGTGTTTCTTGCCCGGTCAGCATTTTGAAGAAAGTCGACTTGCCGGCACCGTTCCCGCCGATGATGCCAACGATGGCACCTCGGGGGATGATGGCGCTGAAGTTATCAATGAGCAGACGGTCACCGAATCCCTTACTCAAATTATTGATCTCGATGACTTTTTCGCCCAATCGCTCACCGGTAGGAATGAACAGTTCGGTGGTCTCACGACGCACCTCGCTCTCTTCGGCGACCAACTCGTCAAAGCGGGCCATACGCGATTTGCTTTTGGCCTGACGCGCCTTAGGGTTTGAGCGTACCCATTCCAGTTCGGATTTAATGGTTCGCTGACGCGCTTCGTCGGTGGATGCTTCTTGCTCCAAACGCTTCTCTTTGGCTTCCAGCCATGTGGAATAGTTGCCTTCGTAAGGCAGTCCGCGTCCTCGGTCCAGTTCGAGAATCCAGCTGGCAACGTTATCGAGGAAATAGCGATCGTGAGTCACCGCCACAACCGTGCCCGGGTATTCGTCGAGGAAGCGTTCCAGCCAAGAGACACTTTCAGCGTCTAGGTGGTTGGTGGGTTCGTCCAGCAACAGCATGTCGGGCTTTGACAGCAGTAGGGCGCAGAGCGCGACGCGGCGGCGCTCACCACCGGAAAGACTGACAACAGGTGTGTCCCACGCAGGCAGTCGCAGGGCGTCTGCGGCAATATCAAGGGTGCGATCAATTTCCCAGCCTTCCACCGCATCAATTTCAGTGGCTAAGTCACCCTGGCGTTCCAGCAGCTTGGTCATTTCATCGTCGTCCATCGGCTCGGCAAACCGATCGGAAATGTCGTTGTACTCTTTTAGGATTGCCATGATGGGGGCGACCCCAAGCTCGACGTTGCCCCGAACATCCAAGTCATCGTCTAGGCCCGGTTCCTGAGGCAGGTAGCCAACGCGAATGTCTTTTTGTGCTCGCGCCTCACCATCGATCTCGGTGTCTTCGCCGGCCATGATGCGCAGCAGGCTGGATTTACCCGAACCGTTCAGGCCCAAAACGCCGATTTTAGCACCGGGATAGAATGATAAGTTGATGTTTTGCAAAATAGTCCGCTGGGGTGGGACGATCTTGGTCACGCCCTGCATGGTGTAAACGTACTGAGCCATGAACGCTCCTGAAGTCTAAAAGCGGGGAGTATACGGGCCTGCGCCAGTGGTGCCACTTTTGTGTGCAGGCCGAGATCAAAAAAACGGGCCAATGTCCGGGCGGCAGTCGACCACCGAGAGAAATGAACAGAGTTTTAGTTTAAGTCGCAGTTCTTTCAGGCCCCCTCGCTGGCGACTTGGTTTATACTGCGCTCCGCGCAACACATCCCATTTTCTGACAGTGAAGAGAAGCCCATGTTTGTAGGTAACGAAACCATTGCTGAGTTCGACGCGGAATTGGCGGAAGTCATCAACGCGGAAACGCGCCGTCAGGAAGAACATATCGAGCTCATCGCGTCAGAGAATTACGCCAGCCCTCGCTCCATGGAAGCTCAAGGCAGTGTGCTGACGAACAAGTATGCGGAAGGTTATCCTGGTAAGCGCTACTACGGCGGCTGTGAACATGTGGACAAGGCCGAAGTGTTGGCCATCGAACGAGCGAAGACACTCTTTGGCGCGGACTATGCCAACGTGCAGCCGCATTCCGGATCACAGGCAAATGCGGCGGTCTATCTGGCACTGCTTCAGGGTGGCGATACCGTGCTGGGCATGAGCCTTGCGGATGGTGGCCACCTAACGCACGGTGCGTCCGTGAATTTCTCCGGCAAGCTTTACAACCCCGTGCAGTACGGCATCAACGTAGAAACCGGTGAAGTGGATTACGACGAAGTGGCTCGTCTGGCACAAGAGCATCAACCGAAAATGATTGTGGCTGGCTTTTCAGCCTATTCGCGACGTCTGGACTGGCAGAAGTTTCGAGAGATTGCAGATTCCGTGGGCGCATACTTTTTGGTCGATATGGCCCACGTGGCGGGACTGGTGGCAGCGGGTGAATACCCCAACCCAGTGCCCTACGCTGACGTGGTCACGTCTACCACGCACAAAACGTTGTGCGGCCCTCGCGGCGGTATCATCCTAGCGCGCTCAAACCCTGATATTGAAAAGAAGCTGAATTCGGCCCTTTTCCCCGGCAGTCAAGGCGGGCCCTTGATGCATGTGATCGCGGCCAAGGCCGTGGCGTTCAAAGAAGCCATGACGCCAGAATTCAATGACTATCAGGCGCAGACACTGGCCAACGCGCGCGCTATGGCCAAGGGTCTGATGGACCGCGGCTACTCCATCGTCTCCGGTGGTACCGACAACCATCTGTTTCTGCTGGATCTGGTGGACAAGGACATTACCGGTAAGGCCGCCGATGCAGCCTTGGGGGCGGCGAATATCACCGTGAATAAAAATGCCGTGCCCAACGACCCGCGCTCGCCGTTCGTGACCAGTGGTATCCGTATCGGATCCCCTGCAGTAACGCGTCGCGGCTTTAAAGAAGCCGAGTGTCTTGAGCTGGCGGGCTGGATCGCAGACATTTTGGACGACATCGAAAACGAAGAAACCAACAAGGCGATCCAAGCAAAGGTCATTGAACTCTGCGCACGCTTCCCGGTGTATCCTAAGAGCGCCTGAATGGATTGAAGGCGTGAGCTATGGGCTCGCCTTCGAGGAGCTCGACAGATGCATTGCCCTTTTTGTAGTGACCTTGATACCAAGGTAATCGATTCGCGCCTCGTGGCCGAAGGCGACGCGGTGCGCCGCCGCCGGGAATGTCTGAGCTGCGGCGAACGGTTTACGACCTTTGAAACCGCCGAATTGGTCATGCCTCATTTGATCAAGCGGGACGGTCGCCGCGAGCCATTTGACGAAGACAAGCTTCGGTACGGGTTATCCAAAGCCTTGGAGAAGCGCCCGGTCAGCGTTGATGAGATCGAAACATCCGTTAACCATATCAAGCACAAGCTGCGTTCGACCGGCGAGCGGGAATTGCCCGCGTTACAGGTTGGGGAAGCTGTGATGGCCGAACTGCGGGCATTGGACCCAGTCGCCTACGTGCGTTTCGCGTCGGTCTATCGTGACTTTCAAGACATCAGCGAATTTGCTGAAGAAATTAACAAACTGGCGAGTACTCGCAAGCCGGTGAACTCGTGAGCACAGGTGCCATGACGCGCCAATCCGATACCCTTTTTGTCAAAGCCACCTTGGAGCTTGCGGCCTTAGGGCGTAACAGTTGTGCCCCCAATCCGCCGGTGGGCTGCATGATTGTGCGAGACGGCCAAGTGATTGGTCGCGGCTATCACCAGACCGCCGGGCAGGGTCATGCAGAAGTGAATGCGATTGCGGATGCCGGTGGTGACATTGCAGGCGCTACGGTATTTGTCAGTCTCGAACCCTGTGCCTTTGTCGGGCGAACCCCCGCCTGTGCGCAAACCCTGATCGATGCGGGCGCGCAGCGCGTGGTGATTGGCGTTGAAGATCCGCATCCGCTGGTTGCAGGCGCGGGCTGCCAGATGCTGCGAGATGCGGGTATTGAGGTACGCGTTCTCGGCCTGCCGGAAGCGCAGCAGATGATTGCCGGATTCGTCTCCCGCATTCTCAAGAAACGGCCCCGGGTCGTGCTGAAGTCCGCCAGTAGTTTGGATGGAGCTGTAGCGCTGGCATCGGGTGAAAGCCAATGGATTACCGGTCAGCCAGCCCGACAGGTTGTTCAAGAACTGCGTGCCCAGAGTGATGCGGTAATTACCGGTGCGGGTACCGTGATGGCTGATGACCCGCAGCTCAACGTGCGAGATCCCGAGCTGTTGCAAGGACACTTAGTCCAACCGCTGCGCGTCGTTCTGGACAGCACATTAAGGGCCTCGCCGGACAGCCAGATTTTTTCTGATGGCACCTTGGTGGTTCACGGGCTGGATGCTGGTGCTCACTACGCGTCGCCAACGCGTGGTGAGGTGGAGTACATGGCGTTGGCCAACGGCCCGCGAGACCTGGCCGGCCTGCTCGAGGCCTTAGCCGAGCGCGGATGCAATGACGTGTTGATTGAGGCCGGCCCGAAAATTTTGGGCAGCTTTTTGCGATCCAGTCGCAAAGACCCCCTGTGGGATGAATGGGTGTGTTTTATCGCGCCAAAGGTCTTGGGTCGTGACAGTATGTCAGTCGCAGACGTTACCATAGCGGAATTGGCTCAGGCCCATGCCGCCAACGTATTGGATTGCACCTTGATTGGTGATGATCTGCAGTTGCGTTTAGTACCCGCCGCTGGTGCTAACGCTCGCTAATTCGTTTCAGGAAGAACATGTCAGAACAAACACCCGCGCCGAAAAATAAAACCAACATGTGGGCCCGCCGTAAGGCCCGGCGTGCGCTGACTCAGGCGGCCTATCAATGGCAGGTCAATGAAACCGCGGTACTGCAGTTGCGTCGTGAGTTCGGAGAGAAAGCCTTGGATAAGGCCGATGCGGAGTTCTTTGCCGATGTTCTGACGCTTATGGTCAACCACATCGCGGAACTGGACGACCAATTGGCACCGCTGTTGGACCGTACCGGTGAACAGCTGGACGTGGTCGAACGGGGCATTCTGCGGCTGGCTGCGACGGAGCTGAACCATCGCATCGATGTGCCTTATTCTGTGGTCATCAATGAGTACGTGGAGTTGACCAAAACCTTTGGGGCCCAGGATGCACACAAGTACGTGAACGGTGTTTTGGATCGTCTGGCTCAAGACGTGCGGACCATTGAAGTGGCTGCCAATCGGGGGCGGTGAGCTCGATGCTTGGCGAATTCGCATTAATTGATGCCATCGTTGCCGGTCTCGGTGATCGGGCTGCAGGCGATTGGATTACCCTCGGTCCCGGGGACGATGCGGCAGTGATCGCGGCGACGGCAGGGCTGTCTCAAGTTGCTTCCATCGACACCCTGCTACCCGACGTACATTTTCCTGCCGCAGCGCCACCGCAGCTCATTGGTTACCGCTCGCTGATGGTGTCTTTCTCGGATTTGGCGGCCATGGGAGCGGTACCGCGTTATTGCTTGGTCTCACTCTCCATGGACGAGTCCCAAGCGGCCCTAGGAAGCGCTTGGGTTGAAGCACTCGCCCAAGGCATGGCCACGGCGGCCAGAGAGCTGGGCGTCTACGTTTGTGGCGGGAACCTGACCCGTGGCCCGCTGAACATTGCCGTCAGTGTCCACGGCGAGGTAGAGCCTCAGCGACTGCTGCTGCGCTCGGGTGGCAGCCCGGGCCTCAGTTTGTTCGTGACCGGTCCGCTTGGTGCCGCCGCCGCCTGTGTGCGCACCGAGCAAATGATGCCTGTCGAGCCTGACGCACTAACGCCGCTGCAAGCAGCTTACTATCGGCCTCGGGCGCGCTTTGATGTGTCATCGCTGCTGATATCGGCTGCCGGTGGACTGGATATTTCCGACGGGCTCGCCCAAGACCTTGAGCATCTGTGTCGCGCCAGCGGTTGTGGTGCTGCGCTGGATTCAGCTGCGATACCTGTGGCCTTGGGCGCGCAACTTGATGATGCTCTCTTTGGCGGCGACGACTATGAGTTGTTGTTGGCCAGCGATTTGCCGCTGGCCGGTGCGCATCGTATTGGCTACCTCACCCCAGAATTAGGATTGCGTCTGGATGGCGAACCGTTGAACGGTCGGGGTTTCGACCACTTCGGTGCCGGCGAAAGCACCAGCTAGCGTCGGTGATGGTGTGCACGAGGGACGCGTTCCTTAACGTCCGCATCTGGACTATTCTGTCCGCCGGACAGGAGGATTTATGATCAAATCGCTGAGCTATGTAGGCATTTCATCGCCGGCAGCTGAAATATGGCACGACTTTGCGACGGAAATTCTGGGTTTGCAGGATGTTTCCGATCCAGCCGAAGACGTGGTTCGGCTACGCATGGATGATGCGGTCTGGCGTATTGCTGTCCATGCCGGCGCAACCAATGCGCTGGAGTACATCGGCTGGGATGTTGGCGATCAACTAGGCTTCGATGCCGTGTGCTCGGCCTTGGGCGATAACGGCGTTGATCTTCACACCGCAGAGGCACAGGTTGCGGACGAACGTGGTGTCAGCGCCTTGGGGTGGTTTCGTGATCCAGCGGGTTTTCGGCACGAGATATCGTTTTCAAGACGTGAGGCGGATACACCGTTTGAGTCAGCCCACGAGGTCAACTTTGTCACCGGTGATAATGGTCTGGGTCATCTGGTTCTGATGGTGCCGGATATGCAGGCCGCCAGTGATTTTTTCCTCAACGTATTGGGCTTTCGACATTCCGACGATGTGGAAGCCGGCGCCCGCATACGGTTTATGCACTGCAACCCGCGTCACCATACCCTCGCCCTGACTCAGGTCCCCGGGCACCGCGGCATGCACCACATGATGCTGGAAGCGGACTCGGTAGACAGCGTGGGTCTTGCCTATGATCGCGCGCTGGCGGCGAAAGAGCCCATGGCCATGACCTTGGGCCGACACCCGAACGACATGATGACCTCGTTCTACGTCCGCACACCCTCAGGTTTTGAAATCGAATTTGGTTCGGGTGGGCGTCTCATGGATATGCAGGCTGCTGAGCCGGCCGGACATTTCAGCCAAACCAGTATTTGGGGACACCGGCCGCCGGAAGAGCCGCTGTTTCCCGGCATGCTCGAGCGTATCTCGTCCACCCAGTGAGGATCGTGCCTCCATGAATTCTAAGTCATCCATGCTAACGCCTCAGATGTTGTTTCAGCCCACGGTGTTTTGGCTGACCGCTGCAGGCTTGGGACTTTTGCGCCCGGCCCCGGGCACCTGGGGGTCAGCCGGGGCCGTGGTGTTCTGGTGGTTTTTTCTCAGCGGTCTCGCATGGCCGATTCAACTGGCCATTGTTCTCCTCTATTTTTTGCTCAGTTGGTGGCTGTGTAATCGACTTATCGAGGAACTGGGTATCGAAGATGAGCCGCAAATCGTGGCGGATGAGGTAGCAGGTATGTGGTTGGCACTGATCTGGGTGCCGCAGTCTCTCGGCTGGTGTTTGGCGGCCTTCCTACTGTTCCGACTCGCGGACATTTTCAAGCCTGGGCCCATTGGTGCCTTGGACCGCAAACTTCACAGTGGTCTGGGCATTATGGCCGACGACATGCTGGCAGGCGGGCTAACGGCGCTAGTACTGGCATTAGCCGCGCTGGCTCTACCGTGATGCGTGATTAATAGCTGCGCTTGACCGCGCGCTGTGCCAACTCGGTGAGCATGACCGTGGCCAAGCCTGCTGTCTCCAGCAAACCCAGAGACTCTTCCAGTAACTCATTGGCCCGCATCTGGGCGGCTTCGAGCCCCATGAGTTTCGGGAAGGTATTCTTAGCGAGTGCTTCGTCAGACCCGGCGGGCTTACCTAGGGTCTCGGAAGTTTCAGTCACGTCGAGTATGTCGTCTACCACCTGAAAGGCCAGTCCAATACGGGCACCAAACTGCTTCAGCAGTTCCAGCCTTGGATCGTCGGGGTCGACTTCGGCACTGTAGCCACCCACGACCAAGGCGGATTGGATCAGTGCACCGGTTTTGGCCGCATGCAATTGTTCCAGCTCCGCCAACGTGAGTTCCTTTCCTTCGGCTTCAATATCCAAACATTGGCCTCCTGCCATACCTGGCCAGCCGGCGGCCTGTGACAACAGTGCAATGCTGCGCAGCTTTGCACCAGCGCTGAGTCCCGGGGCTTCGGCCAGCGCCTGAAACGCGAGCGAGTGCAGGCTGTCGCCAGCCAAAATGGCATTGGCTTCGCCGAATGCGATATGCGTTGCCGCTTGGCCATGACGCAGTTCGTCGTCGTCCATGGCGGGTAGGTCGTCGTGAATCAGCGAGTAGGCGTGGATGAACTCGAAGCCGCAGGCTGCGGGCAGCGCGACGCGGTAGTCGCCGCTGAATGCTTCGCAGGCTGCGCATGTCATCAGCGGACGCATGCGTTTACCCCCGCCCAAAACCGCGTGGCGCATGGCGTCCACCATGGGCTGAGCGATGGGGGAGTGGATGGGTAGCAAGCTGTCGAGGGTTACTGCAATGGAGGCTTTGATGGGCTCAAAGGGGTCGGTCATGAATCCTCTTGGGTCAGATCTTCTAGCGTATTGGCGTCGGTAAGGGCCTGCACCCGCAGTTCCGCCTGACTTAGGGCTTGCTGGCATTGACGGGTCAGCATGACCCCACGCTCAAAGGCCTTGAGCGAATCGTCCAAGCTCAGATCGCCTTCTTCCATTTGCGCGACCAGCGCTTCCAGCTCGGCCATGGCAGCTTCGAAGTTGATATCCTCAGTGCCGGTGTCTTCTTTGTTTTTACTCATCGCACCAGTTTACAGGCCACCGAAATAGTTGGAAGCGCGAAGCGCAGCCTACTGCGAGTTTTTGCTGCTCTGCTTGTTCATGAACCGGTCCAGCAAATCGACTTTTTCACGCAGTGCCCCAGGGATTTGTAGGCCTTCTACGTTCAGCGTCAGTGTGTTGTGTGTTTCCGGCGAATAGGGATCCCATTCAGGCTGACCGGCAATATTCGGATTACCTGTTCGGGCAAACTGGGTCCAGTAGTCGGTAATGCGTTCGGCCATCAAAGCGTCGTCTTGATTCCAAAAATCGCCGACCTTGCCCACGTTATTGAAAACATAGGCCAGCTCTCCGGAGTGATAGGCACCGGCGCTGCGCGGACCGTCTGGTAGATTCAAGTCAGGCTGATCGGCTCGGTACATCTGATAGGCCGGCGGCACATAGTCCATATAGTACAAATAGCTTGGGGCTCCAATGTTCGCTTGGTGTCCAGCCCAGCGTCGCATGGGCAGTGCCATAAACAGGTCGGTGTTGATGCTGCGGAGAGCAAGGGCCGGGCTCTGGGATAGCTCGGTTTGATAAGCCCGCTGAATGGGTTGGGCCAGATCTCCGAATGTCTTGTTCAAATAGGTATCGAAATCCGCTTCGGTGAGGTCGGCGTTCATGGGTAGCAGCTCCACCCCTTCATTGGCCAAAGATCCCAGTAATACCGGCACAGGGGCTTGAGTGCCTGAGGCGAATGTCTTTGCCGGAGCGTCGGGCAGCACCCAGCCGTCCACGGCAATCAATCCCCCGCCTTGATCCCACCCGCTTGCTGTCGCGGCGTTGAGGAGCGCGTCATTATCAATCCCGCGTAAGTCCTCTGCGCTGATCTCTGCTTTGTCTGGCAGCAAAAATGCCGCCAGCTTGCTGCCTCGTTCTTCGCCGCTGGGATCGCGGCCGTAACGATTGAAGCAGGCGGCGGACTGACCAATGGCCTTATGGAACAGGCCATCACTCAGTGGCGAGGCCATCAGCGCGCAAACGCTCATGGAGCCCGCAGACTGACCAAAGATCGTCACATTGGATGCATCGCCGCCAAAGGCCTTGATGTTATTTTGCACCCATTGCAACGAGGCTAACTTGTCCAGCAGACCGTAGTTACCGCTGCTGTCGTGTTCGGATTCCGAACGCAATGCTGGATGGGCCAAAAAGCCCCAGGGCCCCAACCGATAGTTCACGGTGACCACCAGTACCCCTTTGCGGGCCAATTCAGTGCCATCGAACAACGGCACGTGAGCGAAGCCACCGGTATGGGCCCCTCCGTGGAACCACACCATGACTGGCAAGGGCTCTGTTTGGTCAACCGGCACCCAAACGTTCAGGTAGAGGCAGTCCTCGCTGCGGTCGAATTCGCCGCGACTCCAGACGAAGGCGTCTTCGCTAAATTCCTGATAGCAAGCGTCTGCAAAGGTCTGAGCACTCTTGATACCCGTCCATGAGGTCAGTGGTGCCGGTGGTCGCCAGCGCAGTTCTCCCACCGGCGGCTGCGCAAAGGGTATGCCGCGAAACACCTGAACGTCGCGTGAGGGATCGGCCCAGGCACCACGCAAACTGCCGTGCTGGGTTTCTTTGACAAGGCTATGGATCATGGTTTGAGGCTCCCCCTCGCCGCAGGACACCAGCAGTGTGCAGACGGCTAACAACACGCAGCGGATCATCAGGCTAGCCCTAGGCGCTGGCAGGCTTCTTCGCGCAGATCACGTTTGAGGATTTTTCCCGACGCGGTCCTGGGCAGCGGCTGTTGCTGCTGAGAGATGTGGCGAGGAATCTTGAATTTGGCGAGTCGCGTTTGCAAAAAGTCTGACAGCTCGTCTTCTTCTATGGCGGCGGATACATACAGTGTGGTCCCGACTTCTTCGCCAAGGCGCTCGTCGGGAAGGGCGTAAACCGACGCCTCTTGAATCAACGGATGTTCCAGCAGGGCGGCTTCGACTTCGCCGCAGCCGATGTTCTCACCGCCACGAATGACCAAGTCTTTGATTCGATCAACGATGTACAAATACCCTTCGTCGTCGAGATAGGCGACGTCGCCGGTGCGCATCCACCCTCCGGGCAAAAACGTTTCTGCGTTTGCATCAGGCCGATTCCAGTAGCCGCGAAACACCCCGGCGCCGCGAATCAGCAGTTCGCCGCGCGCGTTGGCGGGCAGCTCGTTGCCTTGCTCGTCGATGACTTTCAGCTCCATTACCGCACTGCAGCGGCCCGAACTCTCGGGGTGCTCAAGATAGTCGGCGCCGCCAATACCGGTACCAATGGCGTTGGTTTCGGTCATACCCCAGCCGGTGCCGGGCAGGGCGTTCTCAAAAGATTTTTCGATACTGCGTACCTGCTCTGGTGCCCGTGGTGCGCCGCCGCCTCCCACCGATGCCAAGGTGCTGAGATCTCGCTGGGTGCGGGTGGCTTCTTGAACCAAGTCGCCGGTCATGGCTGCCGGCGCTATAAAGGAGCTGATTTTTTCCGCCTCGATAAGCTGTGCTGCGATGGCCGCATCCCATTTGTACATGGCGACCAACTTGCGCTGGTGGCGGTAGCTGGCCAGATAGACGGCGTGGGAACCGGTGGCATGAAACAGCGGAACCGCGAGAAGAGTCGCCGCTTGCTGCGCCGGTGGTGGCGGTGGTTCCGGCAGCATGGCGGCGCCGCAGGTTTGATCCAATTCCCAGCTCAACAGTGCCGCCAAAATATTCCTATGACATGACACCACACCCTTGGGGTGACCGGTGGATCCTGAAGTATACAAAATGGTCGCGTCGTCCTCAGGTTCCGGTCGTTGCTCAGGCATGGCCAACACGCCGTGGGCTTCTGCCTGGGACGCCAGTAGCGCGCTGAGTTCTGGACTGTCGGTGTGGGCATTGGTGCGAACAGCAATGGTGCGAATGTCCAGTGGTTCTGCGATTTGTGCGAATCGCACCAGCCGTTCATCGTCGGCGATCAACACCTTGGCACCACTGTCGATCAAGCCGTAGGCCATTTCATCCGGCCGCCACAGTGAGTTCATGGCAACGGCGATGCCACCAATGGAGGTGATGGCCATAAACGTCAGCACCCATTCAGGATAATTGCGCATGGAAATGGCCACGCGATCGCCTGGTGCGATGCCATAGTCGCGTATCAGCAACTGGGCGATTTGAGCGGATTCGTTCAGAGTCTCAGCGAAGGTGAGGCGCTCGTCTTCGTATACCAAGAACTCTGCGTCACTGGCGCTGTCGGCGAACAGCTCGCGCAAAGTGGCCGGTGCGTTTTTGAAAAACCGGCAGTCCCTGCCGAGCACAGTGGTTTCGATCAGCTCGTAGGGCTGTCCTGCTGCAGTCAGTGTGCGCAGAACGTCTGCGCGGTTTGGTTGATGATCTGACACGGTAAAATTCTCCCTTCCTCTACCCCGTTTGCTGGGTCAATAATGACGCCTATGCTTGGCTTAGAGAGTAGCGAAAGCACAGACATAACCCAACTTGACACGGTTGGCATCACGGCACAGCGAGATAACGATATGAACGCAGAATTAGACGAAGCGCTGATCAAGACATTGCAAACGGTGGACACCCCAACGGTGTGTAATGCACTGGAACTGCTGCTGCCCAAACGGCGCGGCTACGGTTTCACCACATCTCAGCTGGTGTGTACCCGCCCGGAGCTGCCACCCATGGTGGGCTATGCGCGCACCGCGACGATCCGCGCGGCACACCCGTCCGATCTGTCCGGCAAAGAAGCCCGGGCGCTGTCTGATGGCTACTACGAGTACATCGACCGAGGTCCGAAGCCGAGCATTGCCGTGATTCAGGATCTGGACGGCAATAACGGTTACGGCTGTCTTTGGGGTGAAGTGAACTCCAGCATTCACAAAGGTTTTGGCTGCCAAGGTGTCATCACCGATGGCGGTGTCCGCGATGTACCGGATATCGCACCGGGCTTTCAAATGCTGGCGGCCAGCGTTTTGCCCTCCCACGCCTTTGTGCATGTGGTGGATTACGCCAGACCCGTGGACGTAGCAGGTATGCGGGTGACCGACGGCGACATTATTCACGCGGATCAGCACGGTGCGGTGGTCATTCCTGCGGATCTGATGGGTCAAATCAAGGCAGCGGCGGAGCAACTCGCACGGCGCGAGGCGGTCATTATCTCCGCAGCTCAACGGCCAGACTTCGATATCGAAAAACTGCGCCAAGCCCAGGGCGAGGCGGCAGAGATTCATTAGTCGGCGATGAGGTTATCTGTTGCCGCTGAATCTCGTTTTCTGAATGCCGGAGGCGTGGTGCCTAAATCATCCCGTATGCCAGTCTTTAGTGGCTGTCCGGTCTCGGCAACCACGTAGCGAGCAATGTATTGGCCGTGCTCGCTGAGGGTATCGTAGATCTCTCTCGGCATACTGGTGCGCATGGGCTCGCGATACCACGGCGCATGAAACTCCGCATTGGGCATGGCCCTCACCTGATCGGACAGGTTGGGTGTGCCGCCGTGCCACGCTCGGGTGTCGCGTATCAGCACACTGCCCGCCGGCGCTGGGCAGACGGTACTGAGCTTCATCCACTCAGGCTCTTCCCTCAGCTTTGGGATTTTTTGCTGGCTGTGCTGTGTGCCCGGAATTTGCCGGGTGGGGCCATTAATCTCTGTGAAGTCGCAGGCCAAAAAGTTGCAGCAAACATAGGGGCAGGGCAGGTCTCGGTAATTGAGTCTTCCGCTGGGGTCATGAAAGGAGCCAAAGGTTTGACCCGCAAATTCTACGCGGTCGTTCATGTCCGAATGCAGGGGTTGATAGGTGTCGGCACCGGGCAAACAAAAGTCACCGCCAGCGCCCCGCAGGATGTAATCGCGGCTGCCAAACAGCGCGGTGATGATGGGGGTCAAGGTGGGCAGGTCTACCAGCATGGCCCAGGCGGGTTCGTGCAGCAGCTGACCAGTGATGCTGGCGGAGCCAAAAGAGTATCGGTGGTTGCCGCGATTGCCTTGGCGATTCTTGTCCTTGGCTAATATGTCGCGAATCACCCGCTCAGACGCCTCGTTAAGGCCTCTCAGCTGTTTCTCATCCAGCACGTTTTCTACCACCACGAAGCCATCCCGATAGAAGATGCGCACGGCGTCTTCAATATCGGTTGGCTGCAGTCGTTCCAGTCCGCGAATACCGTTGTTCGCTGCGAGGTAGTCCCGTGTCTCGTTCAGCCCAGCCGGGTCACCATGGGCCCAGCCTAGTTCGTCCAGGGATTTTCCGCGGGTTTCCGGATCGGCGATTAGCGCCGGTTCGCTTGGAAATTCGGTCTCTTTGGGCGTTGCACTTTTTGCCACGGTCATTCCCTATCGTGAGTCATGTCGTGAGAGCATAAGGGCTTGGAGTAGTTTGAGGAATGGGGAAGATGACCAGAGAAAAATCCGATGCGCACTATCCACTGCATGGCCTGAAAGTTCTGGATTTTTCCAGAGTGCTGGCGGGCCCGTTTGCCGGTCGCATGCTGAGTGATCTAGGCGCTGACGTGGTGAAGGTCGAGCCACCAGACGGTGATGTTACCCGCTTGTGGGGTCGCAAGATTGCCGGTCTGCCCGGTTACTACCATCAGCAGAATGCCGGCAAGCGCAACATTTCCATGGATCTGCGGGCTCCGGGAGCCGTAGATTTGGTGAAATCCCTAGTGGCAGAAGCAGACATTCTCATCGAAAACTATCGGCCGGATGTGATGCCCCGTTTGGGTTTGGGTTACGAGACGCTACAGGCGGTTAACCCAGGTTTGATCATGCTGTCGATCTCGGGTTTTGGCCAAGGCGGGCCCGAGTCTCATCGACCCGCCTATGCCCCGATCATTCACGCGGAAGCGGGTCTGATGCAGCGTCAGGCGGATCGGGGCGATATAACGGTAACGGATCTGCCGCTGTCTGTGGCGGATACCAATGCCAGTTTGCACGGTTTGGTGGGTCTGCTGTCCGCGGTGATCATGCGTCAGCGTACGGAGAAGGGCCAGCACATCGATATCGCCATGATCGACGCGACGTTCGCTACCGACGATCAGGTGCATTACGCCATGGAAGATGCGGAAGACACCGCCGCGCTGCCAAACGATGTTTGGCCAACCGGTGCGGGCCCGATACTGTTGTCGGCAGATTTTCGCTTTTTGTGGATGCAACTGACGCAGCTGATGGGCGTGAGTGACCCAACAAACAAAGACACACCGCTGGCGGAGAAAATCAGCACGCGCCGCGCCATTGTCGCTGAGTACATGCTCGCGCTTGAGACTTGGGATCAGGTGGAAGAAGCCTTACACAGGATGAATCTGGCCTGGGGCAAGGTGCGTGCGCCAGCGGATGTTATGGAACAGCCGACCTTGGTCTCACGAGGCGCGATTGTGCAAATGGATGACCGAGCCGGTGGTACGCGACCGCTTACCCAGTCGCCCTATCGTTTTTCTGATGCCAGCAGTGGTGTCCGCGGTCCAGCGCCGCATCGGGGAGAACACAATTCGCAGGTACTTGGAGAATGGCTAGGTTATGACGAGGTAGCTGTGGGCGCATTGATGGCCAATGGTGCCTTGCAAAAAGACGATGAACTGCTGCCTGACTGATACAGCGCAAGCTATGCATCTGCGTGATGAGACATGCAAAAAAAACCCCGCCTTAGCGGGGTTTTTTAGTTCTACGGTTAGGTTAGCCACCGAATTCGCGCTGAATGTCGATACCAAACGTTCTTTCGCCGAGCAGGGTTCCCTGCATGCGGAAGTTGCTCTCGTGGTTTGCCTGCCCCAATTCACGGAAGTTGGTTTCGTCTGTGAGGTTATCAAGGAACAATCGTACGCGGCTCTTCATGTCCGCCGAGCGCCAGATCAAGCTCATATCGACACGGTGACGCTCGGGCATCTTGTCATAATCTCGCTCGATGGAGTCGTTGTTGTATTCACCTGTGTAGGAATACGCCCCGTTTAATGTAACGGTTGAGTCACTGGGTAGTATCCATTCATAAGAAGCCCACGCTGTGAACTTATGATCGGGGATGCCCTTTAGCGAGTTGCCATTGATGTTAAAGCTAGTGCTACCGAACAAAGGCTCAGGTGCTAGATGATTTTCGTCTTCGAGCAGCTGCACGTCGTCCTTGTACTCCGTTTTCGTGTAACTGTAGTTAGCGTTGACCGTCAGATTGTCAGTGGCTAGCCAGGTGCCTTCCACCTCGAAACCAGAGTTGGACGTTTCTCCAGTGTTAACTGGAATATCTCTAGATGTCCCTTGAACGGCGTCATAGACGTCTACCTGATCTTGGTAGTCGTCATACTGATAGGTATAGATTGCAGCGAACAGCTGAACCGTGTCTTCAAGCAACGTGCCTTTGTAGCCTAGCTCGTAGGCGGTAACAGTTTCTTTGTCATACGACAAAATACCGACCGGAGTGCCGCCAGGGCCGCCGGCTCGCGCATCGAGAATGCCAAGGCCATAGCCGCCTGAGCGGTAGCCAGTCGTGACATAGCCATAAACCAGCGTGTCTTCGTTTGGTGTCCAATCAAGATTGACTCGCCAGTTGGTTTCGCTCCAAGTCTGTTCGTCTTCGGCTAAGGAGACGAAAGCCAGCGGAATACCAGCCAAACGCAGTGGATTAGCACAGCTTTGAGCGTCAAGCGCGCAAGTCGGTGCTAAAGGTTGATTTGGATTACCAGTTGGTAAGCCCGCGCCGAGGTAAAAGTTCGTCCACGCAAGATCGGTAAATCCAGCAAAGGCCGCGGCTGGTAATCCCAGCGCTGGGCCAATTATATTTGGATCTCGCAGCGCAAGCCCCGCTCCTCCAAAAAGTGGTCCGTCAAAAAGGTCCCACCAAACATCGTTCGCTTCGTAGAGGCCGCCACGGTTTTCGCTAACCGCTTTTTCGTCTTCGGCCCAGCGTAAACCAACCGTCAATGCCCATTCATCGTTGAAGCGATATTCGCCTTGCGAGTAGATGGCCGTTTGCTCGGTCTTGTTGGTGTTGTCATGGTGGTAGGCATAATCGTCACCAAAGGTGTCGCCCTGCCAAGTACCCAGAACCAATCTGTTCATTGGCGCACTCTGCATGTTCAGTGGCGTAGAGACTACACCTGCAAACCCCAGCAAAGCGGCGAGGTTAGGGTCGTAGTTCGCTGCGTTTTGGATACGTCCCTGAGAAGCACGGTCGTGCAGTCCATAATCTTGGTTCCGCGAGCTTTTGAAGTAATACAAGCCTGTAGAGAGGAAGAAATTGTCATTGACGTCCCACAGAAACTGGAGTTCGTGGGAAAAGCTGTAAATGTCTTCCAGAACGTCTACGCCGTAATCAAGGATCTGGCTGTCAGAGTCGTCGTAGTCGTAGTCGAAGGTGTAAGCGAAGTCACTGTAGCCATGAACGTATTTGACGGTTAGGTCTTCTCGGGCGTCCCACGTAATTGTCATGGAAGCACCTCTCTGATCAAAACCTTCACGGTTGTAGCCACTCGTCAGCAACTCATGGCGCACTTCGTCCAGATCGTTCGGGCTGTTGAGATAAGGAGATTGGCCGAAGGCGGCGTTGGGCCGCTGTGGGGCAAGGTCAACGCCTGGGCGATTGATAGCGCCATATGCGGTTGCCCCGGTGTAGGGGCTAGTGAAGAGCTGCGCCCCAGGAGTCGTTGCATCAACTAAGCGAACGCCTTGGGCATAGACATCCGTCATGCGAGTTCCGCGGTAGGAGCCCCAACCTTCGTTGATGAGCACGTCACTACCGATAATTCGATCTGAGTTTCTGTCGTTAAAGCGAGCGTCAACCTTGATCGTGTCACTCACCTGCCATGCGAAGGAGATCGATGTGTTTGCGTCATCGACGCTGTCAGCTCCCGCTCCGCCTGACACACTTCGTAGTGCTGGGTCTGTTGTGCGATTTGAGGCAACAATACGAACTCCGAGATCATCCGTGATCGGACCTGATCCAACGACATAGTATTCTTGGTTGTCGTTAGAACCAAACTGAGCTCTCACCAAACCATAAGGTGTCTTGGTAGGCTTTTTCAGAATGTAGTTGATCGCGCCGCCGATCGAATTTCGGCCATATAGCGTCCCCTGTGGGCCACGAAGCACCTCAATACGTTCAACGTCGAACAAAGCGTTCTCTGTTAACGCGATCAGTGAGTCTTCGGAGTAAACGCCGTTGTAGTATGTAGCAACGCCGGGGTCGCCACCCAAGGCGCGAAAATTCCGGCCAACGCCTCGAATACGAATGTCGTAATCGTCTCGGGTAGTGGCAGGTATGTAGTTGACGAATTCATTGGCAGATTGAATGCCCATGTCTTCGAGCATTTCACTGCCGATGGCGGTGATGGAAATGGATGTGTCAGACACGGAGGCTTCGACCTTTTCCGCCGTCACGATTACTTCCTCGATTCGACGGCCTTCTTCCGCAATGGCCGACAAAGAGACGCCGGCTAGCAAGAAGCTAAGGACCGTAGAAGTCCAGATAGATTTCACGATGATTCTCCCCTTGTTAATTTTTCTATCGGAGAGTGTACATTTTAACTTGACAAGTGAAACCCCGAGTTTGACTGCAATTTTCTGGCCTTAGCGGGGCCTGTTTGAGGTGCTTTGAGGGCGCAGGTGGTAGGAAAGTAGGCGGCCATTGCCCAGCGTGGATTCCAAAGTTCGCCAGCGCCCCTGAGTATCGTAGCCGAGGACAATATTGATCATGTCACCGGTAAGTGCATAGGAGATCAGGGGCATGTCTGGGACTGAAGAATTGCGTGGGGTAACGGATATCTCGACCAGATCACCGGTTTGGCCGTTCAGCAGCTGTTGTCGGGACAGCAGGCTTGGTGACCAGTAGGCGAATGTAATCAAACAGTTCGCATTGATGGGGCTCTCTGCGTCTGGCTGCAAGAAAAAACCGTTGTGTTTGCTCGAGCCTTCGAGGCGTTGCACGTCCCCATTGGTCTTGGTCTCGCTGGCGATACGTTGCAGACACATGTTCGGGTCGTAATGCTCGCTGACCTCATGCTCGTAGGAAAATACTGTGACGCCGAAAATGGTGTAGCGAAACTCCGCTCTCGCCCGGACATCAAAGCCGTCGTCGTCTTGACGGATGACGAACTCATGGAAGCCGACATCCTTGCCGTCGATTTTGACGTCGAAAAACCACGTCTGGGTCGTATCAGTTTCTGCATGGGATGGTTCCAAGGTGCCCAGGCCAAGCGTTAGGAACATCACCCACCAACCCATCTGTTTGCCACGTCGTTTTGGCCATTGAGATATGAAGCCAGCAAGCGCGCGCCATAGTTGCCTAGGGTCGGGAAAAAAAGCAGGTACCCGTTGCTGGTAGGTTCTGTATTCAGGACGCTTGCCGGAGATATCGCTTTCGGTGCGAACCACGCCGGTAAATCGCAGCAGCAGAAACGTGAGCAACAGCACCGGCAGCCCGATTAAGAAAGCGAAGCTGCCGCTCAGATGGAAAGCGGTCAATGCCAGCCCCAGCCAAAACAGCCACTCACCGAAGTAGTTGGGGTGCCGGCAGATTGACCAAAGGCCTGTATCGAGCACCTGAGAAGACGTGGGGCCCTTCAAAAAACCAGTGAGTTGAATATCTGCCGTGATCTCCCAGATCAACCCCGCCGCCGCCAGTCCCAGCCCTGCGTAGGCGAACACACCCCAAGCCGGCGCGCTCAGGATTGGGATCAGCAGCAGGGTGATAAACCACGCCATCAGGGATTGAGGGATGAAGATCAGATAAAGGCTTTTTCGGTCAAAGTTCTCGCCGATGCGTTGACGAATGGCATGATAGCGACGGTCTTCTGGCGCGCCCACCTGTCTAATGGTCAGGTGGGTGGCTAAGCGAATGGCCCACATCACCAGCAACCCCATGACGAAGAACGACATCGCGGTGCCGCTGGCGGGCAGCATGATCAGTAAAACTAAGGCGGCAAGCAGGTGGTGCAAAGGCCAGAAAATGTCGGCAATGCTGGCGCAACGATAATGGCTCGATAAACGCCAAGCCAAAACACTTAGCAGCGCGACGCACAGCGCCGCGTACCCAATAGCCCCTATCACTCGCCAGAGTCCTCCATTGAAAATCGGCGATTGATGGATTTAACAACCTGACCTAGCACAGGGATGTGCTGATAGAACCCTAATCCGGTATCCCAAAAGTCCTGATGCAACACCACGCGTCCGGCTTTATCAAAGCGCAGGTGCGTGATGCCTATGGTCTCGCTGATCACGGGCTTTCGGACTGGTGTGAATTCTGCTCGCATGGACCAAATGAGATACACGTCGGCGCCGCTGACAAGGGTCTGTAAAATGTCGACCTGCACAGCGGTGCCGGCATCGACCAGCCCTTGGAAGTGCTCGACGACCCGGGCGCGATCCCGCGTCAACATAAGCGCATCGCTGAAATGAAGGTCTGATGCGTAGAGTCGACTGGCGCGAGAACCCGTCTGCTGAGAGCCAAGTTCGGACAGGAAGAGCGTAAACGCGCTGATTGTTTCCGGCGAAACGTCGGGGCTGCCAGGGAAGTCGGTCAGCGCGACTTTATAAGCGGCTGGGTAGGCTTTGTGGCGATCAGGCGTGGACGCACAGCCCATTAAAAAAATTATAACAAATAGAATAAGGGGTAGTGCTTTCATCGAAAGAGCGTATTGATGTTGTCGTGAAGGATCGGTGAAGCAGTGGCTTGAGAAGTTCACGACGACTTCACGTGGTGTGTCAAAAGATGACGGCTCAAAGCGCCCAAGCTTAGATTGTTTCTCCTTCTCGCGAGGAGGTCGGATGGTGAATCGATGAAACACCGTAGAGCCGACTGCCTTGTCAAAGGGAAAGCCTGCTCGCTATGGGATGTCTCATTTAGCAGGCAGGTCACAGAGAAAATCGCATGAACGATGGATTTAACAGGTTGAAGCCCCGCATGGACGCGCGTCGCGTCGCCATTGTGGGTGGCGGCATATCCGGTGTCGCCGCGGCTCACCGATTGGCCGATACGGTCGACGTCACCCTGTTCGAGTCGGAACGGCGCTTGGGCGGCCACACGGACTCGCACTCAGTTTGGATCGAAGACAAGGTCTATACCATTGATACGGGCTTTGTCGCATTTCACCCGTCGGGCCACGCGAGCTTTTGTGACTGGCTGACGGAGATCGGCGTGCCTACCCAACGCACGGATATGACCTTCAGCGTGCGCGCAGACCACGATGAGTTGGAATACAGCACCATCGGTTGGCGTACCTTCTTTTCTTCTGGCGGGCTGGTTCTGTCCCTCAAACATTGGCGTTTGCTTTGGGATTGGCAGCGCTTCCACATGGAAGCACCGAAGGCGGCGGAACATATGAGTTCGGTGAAAGCTGGCGATTACTTCCGCGAGCACAATTACAGCGACCGTTTCGTAAACGGCCATATGGCACCCCTCTGCGCAGCCCTGTGGGCCCAGAGCCAAAGCAGTGCGTTGGATACACCGCTACAGCACCTTGCCTCCATCGTTCAGGATCAAAAGATTTTCCAGCATCCTGCCCAATCGTTATGGCAGGTTGTGAGCGGTGGAGCCTCTCAATATCTTGAGGCCTTCGCCGAACAGTTTCCCGGTGATATTCGCTGCAACGCCAAGGTGCACAGTGTTCGCCGCCACCGGGATGGTGTGACCATCGAAACGGCGACAGAAACCCAAGAGTTCGACGCGGTCATCATGGCCTGTCACAGCGACCAAGCTCTGGACGCACTGGTTAAGCCCAGTGAGGCTGAGACCGATGTGCTCGGCGCAATAAAATACGTAGACAACCAGGTCATCCTGCACGGCGATGCGAGCTACATGCCCAGAGACCCCAAAAATTGGTCGAGCTGGAATGCGCGGATTGACGAAGCAACAGGTCGCTCCGAGACAACGTATTGGATGAATCGGGTGCAAGGCATTCGCGGGCCACAGTTTTTTATTACATTAAATCCTTTGCAGGCACCCAAGCGCATATGGACGGAACGAAAGTACCGGCACCCTGTGTTGGGGGCCGATGCCTATGAAGCGCAGCAACGCCGCATTGAGATCAATGGCAACGCGCGGACATTCTATTGCGGCGCTTATTGGGGTATGGGCGGCCATGAAGATGGGTTTCGCAGTGGCATTGACGCAGCGGAGCGCGTGCTGGAAAAGCTGCCAGAGCTGACACGTCGAACCGGGGCAACCAACGAATCGGACTATTCGGTAGACGTGGGTAATGCCGATCAAAGGCAAGGCGGCTGATCGATTGCAACGCTCGATGTTTTCGGTGCCCGGCCGCTACAAAGTAGCCAATGCGTTGATGCTCAAGGGGGCGTGGCTGTGCTGCGTTCTCGGCGGCGTGGTTTTTGGTTTGCCGGCGCTGTTGATGATGTTTTTGGTCAGCCTGTGGCAGAAAGAGCTTCGCCACGATTCTCCCTACGTTCTGGTGCTTGGCGTGACAGGCCTCTGTCTCGATACGCTTTGGCTGCATACCGGTGTACTGGATTACGGCAGCGCCGCCGTGGCGTTACCGTTAGGATTCACCCTCGCTCCCGCTTGGATCGTCATGCTCTGGCTCGCGGTAGGCCTGAGTATTCGTCACAGTCTGATTTTTCTGGTGAATCGCCCGTTGTTCGGTGCCCTATTGGTTGGTTGTGGATCCCCCCTGTCCTATTTGACCGGTGAACGTTTCGGCGCCGTAGTGATCCCCTCCATGAGCGGACTGATGGTTTTAGCTGCGGTATGGATTGTGCTCTTCTTCGCCGTATTCACTTGGGCAAAAACTCGGTTAACGACCGACTGACGCTTGTGGCATGATCGCGCCCCACGCGAGCTTCTTTAACAGGCTCAAATTGGAGAGACGGGAAACTGTTATCGAACGATCAATGGCTTACGGGGGCCCAGTTTGAACATTCGACGAACCAGGCTCATGACCAAGCTAGGGCGGGTAGTGGCGTTGCAAGTCGCGCTGATCAGTGCCGCCGTAGCCGCGGGCATTTACATCACCAATACGATCATCGAAGACTTTCTGATTACCGAAGCCTTGGAGAACGAAGCCGCCCACTTTTGGCAGCTGTACCAAGAAAACCCCAATCAACCGCTGCCGAATACTGCGAACATGCGTGGCTATCTTGTCGAATCACCGGTGAGGGAAACCGAAGAAGCCCTGCAGACAGCATCGACGCCTCTGCATGAGGAACCCCCGGAGCAAATGCTCGTGCATCCGACGGGGTTTATGGGTCGGGTGACTCTGGGTCAGGAGACCCCGACCCTGTTTGTGAGTACCCAGCCTTCCGGTGATGGACCAACCCTGTACCTAACCTTTGCGAGCGAGGACGTTTCTCAGCTGGCTTTTTACTTCGGCATTCTGCCGTTGGCGATGGCCTTGCTCTTGGTCTATGGCTTTTCATTTTTGACCTATCGGCTGTCTCACAGAGCCATCTCGCCCATCGTTCAGTTGGCGGATTATCTTGAAGACTTTCGCTTCGGTGGCTACAACCAGCCTGCCGTCGATCTGGGTGATTTGCGTGCCCTGGCGAATGTGGAGGTGGACGTGATGATCGATGCCATCGATAGCTTTGCGGAGCGCTTGGATACGTTTATCGAGCGTGAGCGCATCTTTACGCGAGACGCCAGTCACGAGCTTCGAACACCAATCGCCGTGTTTAAAGGTTCGTTGGATTTGCTGCAGCGCAAAACCGACCGATCGGACGACGATCTGAAAGCCTTCGCGCGGATGCGGCGTACCGTCGAGGATATGGAAGGCCTGATTGAAACTTTGTTGCTTCTGGCACGTGGCGAGGAAGTGGAGCGCATTGATGAGATTCGGTGCCTAAACGACTTGATTCCGAATTTTATTGAGCAGCTCGCGCCCATGGCCGAAGAACGCGGTTTGGCACTAACCCTCGATGAACAAACTCAGCTTTGGGTCAAGGCTCCGTCGCGTGTGATTCAAATCATTTTGAGCAATCTGCTGCGCAATGCCATCAACTACACCCAGCAGGGTTCGATAGTCGTGCGCATTAGCAAAAACGCCATCAGCGTAATTGATACAGGCATCGGCATGAGTCCCGATGAACTGCAGCATGCCTTTGAGCCGTTCTATCGCGGCGAGCGCAGCCGAGCCACAAGCATGGGGCATGGATTGGGGTTATCCATCGTCAGGCGTTTGGTTCACCAGTTCGATTGGCCGATTCACGTACAAAGCAATGTGGGCAAGGGTACTGAAGTCACGATCGAGTTCTTCGATGCCTGAGCGCTACTTGGCCCGGGCAAGCTTCCAAACGGCCAAGGTTCGATCCCTCGCTTCGCTCAGGTCAATCATGGGTGCCGGATAGTTTCCCACACCGCCGAACTTCCACGGTTCCAAGGCTTGCTTAGGGCTGGCCTCGGCCAATTCGGGGATCATGCGGCGCACGAAGGTACCCTGTGGGTCGAAGCGCTCGGCCTGCCGTACTGGATTAAAAATGCGGAAATACGGCACGGCGTCCGTGCCCGTTGATGCACTCCACTGCCAGCCACCGTTATTGGCGGCAAAATCCCCGTCGACCAATTGACTCATGAAATAAGCCTCGCCCAGACGCCAGTCGAGGAAGAGGTGTTTTGCTAAAAACTGAGCGGTCACCATGCGTAGCCGGTTATGCATCCAGCCGGTGGCGTTGAGCTGGCGCATACCTGCGTCGACAAAGGGAAAGCCGGTTTCGCCTCGTTGCCAACGCTCGAGCTGCTCGCGGCTGTGATTCCATGGCAGCAGATCGGTTTCGGGTCTGAACGCTCGGCCCATGGCCAGTCGCGGATGCTCGACCAAGATGTGGTTGTAAAATTCGCGCCAGATCAACTCGCTGATCCAGGTATCGATATTTGGGTTGCCGCCGCTCAAGCGATGGCCGTTGCAGGCATAGGCCGCCTTAATGCAGTGATTGGCAGATAGGGTGCCCGCTGCCAAATGAGGCGACAGTTTGCTGGTGCCTTCCAGATCGGGTAAATCTCGTTGGTTGTCGTACTCGAGAATCGCGGCATCGGTGAAGCGATCCAAGAGTTTTAGACCCTCACTTTCGCCTGCCGGCCAGTTTTCGCTCCCCAGCGATTTAGCGACATCACCGACCGTGTCCGGTGCCTTGGTTGCTGGCGCCTTGGGTCCTTGGGATTCGGGCTTGGGGAATGTGTGTATGCCGCGATCAACGCAAATGCTGATCCAGCGCTTTTTGAAGGGCGTGAAGACTGAATACGGCGACGCATCGGGTTTGCGCACGCTGCCCGGAGGAAGACTGGTAAAGGCGTGATGTCGCTCGACATTAATGCCAGCCTCGGACAATGTACGTGCGACGGCGTCATCGCGTCGTTGCTCATCAACGGCAATTTCGTCGTTCCAAAAGACGCTGGTCGCCTGAATCGACGCGGCCACTTCCAGCACCTTCTGGGGTGCATCCTCAAAGCGGCTGCTTAGAATGATTTTCGTTTCGATGCCTCGCTCAGCCAGTTGCTCGCTGACGGCGTCCAGACTTCGCAAGATAAAGGCGATTTTCCGAGGCGCAATCCCATGAATCTGCCATTGCTCGGGAGTGAGCAGGAACAGTGCCGTTACTTGGCCGGACTCGGCAGCCGAAAACAGCGCCGGATTGTCCAGAATACGCAAATCTGT
>JBELHZ010000020.1:0-8805 GCA_042091155.1 Gammaproteobacteria bacterium | reverse complement strand
GCTGAGGCTTTGCGCAGACAGTAACCCTGGCCCTGTCGGGTTTGCAGCAAGGGCTCTTCAAAAGGGCGATCAATGATGCGTCTCAGGTTGTAGATGTGGCTGCGTAAGGTGTCACTGTCTGGCGGCTCGTCGCCCCAAAGTTCACGCTCCAGAGCGGCTCGCGTGACGACCTTGGGTGATTCCCGTATCAGTACATGCAAGATATTGAACAAGGTGCGCGAGAGGGTAAGCGGCTGTTCGTCCCGAACAACTTCCATCGTATCCAGATTCAGCGTTAGCCCGCTGACGTGATATTCCTTCTCTAAGTGCTGGCTGCGTCGAATGACGGCCTCAAGCCGCGCTTCCAGTTCGGGCATGTCAAAAGGTTTGATCAGGTAGTCGTCGGCACCGGACTCAAATCCTTTTAGCTTATCGCTGAGTTGATCCCGAGCCGTCAGCATGATGATCGGTGTGGTGACATTAGCGTCGTCGCGAAGCCGCTGGCATACCGTTAATCCGTCGACACCGGGCAACATGACGTCGAGTACGATGGCTTCATAAATATTAGTCACACCAAGGTGCATGGCCGTTAGGCCGTCACTGGCGTAATCAACGATGTAACCACTGGCTTCCAAGTATGCGCCAACGGTCTCAGCCAGCTCTTGGTGGTCTTCGACGAGCAATATGGATTTGTTGGGCGTCTTCATAACGATGGCCTCAGCGTGATGTAGGTGGCAGACATTGGCATAAACCAAGAATGGACGCCACACCGGCAGATGGGCCCTTGGTTGGACCACTGGGGCGAATACGGCAACAAATCAGGACTCGGGTGGTTGAATCCACGTTTGGCCTCCCACGTGCGCTGGCGGGAGCAGTAGCTCAGGTGCCCTAAGACGTTTTTGGGGCGCATCCACCGCCCTTGAGGTCGCATTTTGGCTTGGCACCGCTGGGCAGCTGCCATCCCGCCGATAGGTCAGTGCTGCTGCAAGCATGGGCTCTTCAGCAACGCCCAGAGGCGAATAGTCATCGGCTACCTGGCATCCTGGCAAGGTCACACCCATGGTCGATTCGTTGCTGTTCTCCGGCGAAAATCCGTCGGGATAGTCACCAAAGCCAGCCGCGTTCACGGCGCGAAACTGAGTGGTGAAGTACGTGGTGCCGCAGTTGTCTTCGGGATAAAAGCCATAAGGTTTGCCGCATGTGGTGGTGCCGATTTGAATGACGTCCACGTCGACGCCGCGAAGGCCGTTGATGATGGCCTCTGAGGCGGAACAGGTACTGGCCGTGGTCAGCACGAAAATACGCTGAATTGGCAGGTCTAGGGTAGGCAGCGGTGTTCCGTTCGGCGAGGTGTTGATGGTGGTGGTGATAAATCGAGTCGGAGAAAGAGTCTGTCCAGTTACCGGGTTGGTGGATGGATTTTTGTCGTTGAATTGAAGCGCGCCAAAGGTGCGTCCGCTGACTCCGGCTCCGGCGGTCATGTAGGCGACTTGGTTCGCCAGATACAGGTAGCCACCGCGGTTGTAACGCAGGTCGAGCACCAGATCGGTGACATTCGCCTCGCGCATGGCGGCAAAAGAATCCACCAGTTGCTGCTCCGCAGTCTGAATGTGTTCGGTAAACAGCAGATAGCCCACGCTGCCAGAATCGGTGCTGATGATTTGCGTCATGGGAACCGGGTCAGTGGTGATTGTGGCCGAGGTCATGGTAACGGCGCGCGGCTGGTCAGCGCCGGGATCGATGACTTCGAAGTCGTGTTCTTCGTCAATTCGTCCCGGCCACAGTCCTGCATTCAGTGTGTCAGCATCACTGCCGTTAATGAGATCAACGCCATCCACGCTGACAATTCTCGCCCCTCGGCTCAGGCCAGCCTCGGCAGCGGGTGAGCCGCTTTCGACCAGCGTAATGACCAGTTCTCTCGGGGGCGACGCGCTGACCAAGACGTAGCTGGCACCGTATCCTGCGGACACGCCTTGTTCGCTTTCCGCTTCGTATTCTGCGGTATCCCGAGTGTAGTGGAATCGATCCTTTGGATTGCCTGACGGCGTGGTCTCTGTGGTCTTAAGCAGCTCAAAATAATCGGCAACCCCGGCTTCGGAGGTGGCGTACAGCGCCGGATCGACATCGACGATTTCGTCGTACCATAGGTAGGTTTCGTTGGACCAGGATCGAAGCCAGTAGCCTTCCTCTTCAAAGCTGCCGAGCATGTCTGGAAAAACGTCTTCGGCAGTGTTGCGGCGAGGGTCGCCGCAAAAGTCTTTAAACAGGTTGGCGGATTGAAAAACTCCGGCCTCGAAATCTGGATCCTCGTCTTGTATTGGTGTTGGGACAGGAACACTGCGGCTTGGGCTGGAGGAACCGCCACCGCCGCAGCCAGCAACCATGGCGCAGGTCAAAACCAGCGCGCTCACGGGCTTGAGCAGTTTCAAGCCAGTGGATACAGACTGATAGCGGGTAACGGACATGGGCTTCTCCAGGAGCTAGAGCGTTACTAGGAATTAGCGCAGTCTTTGGACGATATCAAATCGAATCACCGGATGTTGTGATGCAGGTAACTCGCCTGCCGTAAAAAAGCGCCACAGAAGGATAACCCCTACGGAGGATTTACGTTCACAATGGTGGCATGGCAGAAGTACTCGTATTCGATAACTTTGAGGTGACGATTATCCGATCCGTTCGTCGCAAAACTGCTGCGATAAAGGTGGATTTAAGCGGTGTGTCCGTCCGGGTGCCTCAGTCCTTGGCCCAGGATCGTATCCGAGAGCTGGTTGCAGAAAAGAGCGATTGGGTCGAGCGAAAACTCGAGGTTTCCGAGCAAAAGCGCCAGGCCATCGCGGCCCAAGAGGAGCGCGGTGAACGCTTGGATAATGGCAGTCTGATCCTGGTTCAGGGTCGGCAAATGTCACTGGCGCTGCGCGAGGGTACGCAGATGAGTGTGGCCGAAGAATCCGGCCAGCTGATCGTCCGCGGCCCTGACGCAATGCGCGGTGAGCCTGAACAACTGAGGGCCTTGATCGAGCAATGGCTGTACGCTCGCGCGGTAGAAGAGCTGCATTTTTGCGTCAATGTCTACAAGCAAAAAGTAGGTGCCAGCCCAAGTATCATTCAGATTAAAGATTACCGAGCACGGTGGGGTAGCTGTAAGCCCGATGGCAGCATTCAACTGAACTGGCGACTGATTCACGCGCCCATTCACATTATGGATTACGTGGTGGTTCATGAGCTGTGTCATTTGCTCGAAATGAACCACAGCCGGCGTTTTTGGTCTGAGGTGGAGCGAGTCGATTCGCAATACCGCATGAAGCGTCAGTGGTTGAAAGACAATGGTTGGCGTTTAACGCTTTAAATTCTCGGCAGGCGAGGTCAACATGCCTGACGTTTCAGAACATCGAGACGATGCATAAAAGGAGAGATACGTGAGTGATAGACCTTCAGTAGAAGTCGTGGCTCTGACCGAGCGCGCCGCCGGATTGAATACGATTGTCGCAGCCTTTGCTGCGGACCCCCTAACGCGTTGGATGATGCCTAAGGCAGACAATTATCTGACCAATGCGGCTGCTCTGTTTGATGCTTTCGGCGGTGCAGCATTCGAGGCAGGCACCGCGTTTCAGATTGCCGACTTTGGTGGCGCGGCACTCTGGATACCACCAGGTCATGACCACGACGACGGGGATGACAGCATGTCTGAGGGGCTGGCTCAAGTGGTCCCTGCGGATCGTAGTGAAGAGGTGGGCAGTGTGTTGGCGCAAATGCAAAGCTACCACCCGGAAGAGCCATGCTGGTACTTGCCGCTGATCGGCGTGGACCCTCACCATCAGGGCCGCGGCCTAGGTGCCGAGCTGATGAAATATGCGCTGGCTCGTTGCGACGAGCAGCACTTGCCCGCCTATCTGGAGTCGTCAAACCCAGCGAACATATCGCTCTACGAGCGCCATGGGTTTGAAATCATGGGTCGTATTCAAACCGAAAACTCACCTCCGGTTCATCCCATGATCCGGGCGGCCCGTTAACGATTGGGCTAATCAGAAAACGTACCGGTCAGGTTAGCCTGGCCGAGAATATTCCCCGAATAGGCCTCTTCAAACTCGCTGCGCGTTAGCGCATCCAGCCGGGTCATAGTCGGCTGACCATCGCTGAGTGCGTACAAAGCGAAGTGATAGGTATGCTCGTTGCCCCCGGGTGGGCATGGCCCTTCGTAATTGTTGGTGCCGGCATAGGTAAGTCCTTCCACGGCGCTGCTCGCCCCGTTTGCATCCACGAGCGTGGTTGGGTCGACGTCTTCAATCAAGCCCTCGATGGCGGCATCGATATTGAACAGGTTCCAGTGCACGCAGGCATTCGCATCGGTGCCGCAGGGTGCGGTTTCGTCATCAATGATGAGCGCAAAGCTGTCTGTATTGTCGGGCACATTGCGCCAACTCACTTGGGGGGAGTAGTTGTTGCCACCCAACGCCGCACAGGCATGAATCAGTGGAATGCCGGTACCTGTGGCAAACCCGCTGGCTGTGAGTTGAAAGTCGTCGTCTTCGTCGTTGGTGACTTGCGCTGAAATGTCTAATGACGTGCCGATGGTGCCGTCGGAAGCCGTAACGGTCAGGCTGTAGACGTTATCGCTGTCACTGTCGCCAGGGATTTCAAAATCCGGTGCCGTATCAAAACTCAATTGGCCGTCTTCAGTAATGCGGAACAGCCCGGCATCCTCGCCAGCGAGGGTGAAGCTCAAATTGTCGCCATCGGGATCCGTGGCGGCAACGTTCAGCACCAAGGTGGTGTTTTCACTGATGGAAACGGCACCATCGCTGGTGATAGAGGGTGCGCGATTGGTTGGCTGAGGTTCTGCTGTGCCAACGCTGCTACTGCCTCCGCCGCCGCAGGCGGTCAGAACAAGCAGTAAGGTTGGTGCGTAAGCCCAATGCTGTTTGTCCATGGCCCAGCCTCTCGATAGTTAACTTTTAGTTAACGCTACAGTGGGATGTGTGGCAAGGCAATGGGCATGCAAACGAGGCAGGTTGAGCTAAGCCAAAGTGGCTTGACCGTCAACCCGCCGCGAGGTTTGGCCTCAGTCGAACAGCTCGCCACCACAGGCAGAGGCCGTGGTGCCATACTTTTCGTAAGCCTTGATGACGTTAGCCCCAGTACGCCAGCGATGCACTTCGTCTGGTCCGTCGACCAATCGCTGGGAGCGGATGCCCGTATACCAGCGGGCCAGTGGCGTGTCGTGGCTGTATCCCAGCGCGCCGTGCAGCTGCAACGCCGTATCGACCACCTGATGCACCATGTTTGCCAAGAAGACTTTGGCGATGCCATTTTCGTTGCGTAGATCCATGCCATTTTCTGCCTTGTAGGCAATGTGTAGCAACATCAGGCGTGCCTTATAAATCTCCGATGCGCAATCGGCCATCATCCAGCGCACCCCTTGGCGATCGGCGAGCCGTTCACCGAATGTGCTGCGCCCAACCACATGCTTTGCGGCAAGATCCAAGGCGCGCTGAGCCATGGCCACATTGTGCATGCCATGTCGCAGTCGACCATAGGCGAGCCGGTGTTGACCCATGTTGAAGCCTTGGCCTTGGCCGCCGAGAATGTTTTCCCGAGGCACCCGCAGGTTATCGATTTTAATTTCTGAGTGACTGCCGCCCAATTTGAGACCTAACGCGGTATGCGGCTGCATGGTTTCGATGTTGCGTACAATCTCGTAGCCCGGATTGGGCAATTCGACAATAAACGTACTGTACTGCTCGTGACGCGGCGCGTCCGGATCGGTTTTTGCCATCACCACTGCGATATCGGCCACGCTGGCGGAAGAGCTGAACCACTTTTCGCCGTTGAGCACCCATTCATCCCCTTCGAGTACTGCGGTGGTTTGCATACCCGTGGCGTCGGCACCTGCCGCCTTTTCCGTCATGGAATAGCAGATGCGCTTTTCGCCATTCAGCAGGGGCTTAAGAAACGTCTCTTTCTGAAAGTCTGTCCCGTGCTCCAATAGCGTGAGCATGGTGGCGTCGTCTGGCCCCTGAGTGTTGAGGGATAGGGCGCCCAGATGACTCTCCCCCAGCTCCATTTGCACCAAGGCATTGGCCAGTGGTCGCAGCCCCATGCCGCCGTGCTCCACAGGAATGAAGGGACACCAAAGACCCTGAGCCCGGGCCTTGCCGCGCAGGCCGGCCATGGTTTCGTCAAAGTTGTCTGCGGTGCAGGTTTCTTCTGCCGGATGACATTCGCTTTGAACAAAGGCTCTGACCTTGTCTCTAACGGCCTTGGCTTCTTCTGGAATTGTAAAATCGATCATGGTTCCCCCCAGGAATGTTATTGAACGGTTGAAGAATGTAGCACGCTAACTTGTTCTGTTTCGAATCTGCGGGTACAAACGTCGTGTTACAAAAAAGTGGAGAGAAGAATGAGTGACGCCGTAGATCTGGACAGCGATCTGTTTGAATTGGCTATGTCCGCCGAGGCCCAGCCTCTGATGGACGCAGTGCAACGCCACATCACAGAAAACGTAGAACCCATTGTTGAAGAGTTTTACGCCCTGAATAACGACAAGGCCGATCGCTGGAGTTGGCATCCCAGGCAGCTTGAGCTGCTGGAAATCGCCAAGAACAAAGCCAAGGAGTCCGGCCTGTGGAATTTCTTTCTGCCCGACGCGGATACCGGTGAAGGGTTAAGCAATCTGGATTACGCCTACATCGCGGCAGAATTGGGCAAGGTGCCGCTGGCGTCTGAGACGCTGAACTGCAGTGCTCCCGACACGGGCAACATGGAGGTGCTCGAGCGCGTCGGAACACCCGAGCAAAAAGAGCAGTGGCTCAAGCCGTTGCTGAACGGTGAAATTCGATCCGCCTATGCGATGACCGAGCCGGCCCTGCCTTCATCGGATGCGAAAAACATCAGCACCCAAGCGGTGCTTGATGGCGACGACTGGGTTATCAACGGCGAAAAGTACTACATCAGTGGCGCCGGCGATCCACGCTGCAAAATCATGATTACCATGGTGAAGACCAGCCCTAACGCCGCACCCAGCAAGCAACAGTCCCAAATACTCGTGCCAACGGATACCGAAGGGGTGGAAATTCTTGAGGGTATGCAGGTCTTTGGCGAAGACCACGCGCCGCGGGGCCACATGCACATTCGGTTTAACAATGTGCGGGTGCCTAAGGAGAACATTCTGCTTGGCGAAGGACGTGGCTTTGAGATTTCTCAGGTACGTCTGGGCCCTGGCCGTATCCATCACTGTATGCGTTCCATCGGCAAAGCCGAAAAAGCGCTGGAACTCATGGTGAAGCGTTCGGGTACTCGAGTGGCGTTTGGCAAGCCCATCGCCAAGCTGGGCAAAAACATCGAAGTCATCTCACGTGCACGTATCGAAATTAATGCGATGCGGCTGGCGGTGCTGCAAGCGGCGAAGGCGATGGATGTGCTGGGCAACAAAGAAGCCCGAGTCTATGTCAGCGCGGTTAAGGCGATGGTGCCAGAGAAAGTCTGCGACATTATTGATGCCGCGATTCAAATGCACGGTGCAACCGGTATCTCCCAGTGGACCCCGCTAGCGACCATGTATACCGACATGCGTCACCTGAGATTTGCCGATGGCCCTGACGAGGTGCATCACATGGTGGTGGGCCGAGCCGAGCTGCAAAAGTACGATCTGTGGTAGCCGCCTACCGCATCCGTTCACCGCGGGGGTCGTAAAATGCTCCAAGCTGAACGGTAATCGGGAAGCGTTTGAGGGCTATTTCTACTTCGAATTGGCCCTCGTTCAGCCATGCAGCAGTGACACCGTCAGCATGGCTTAGCTCTGCCATGGCGAGGCTCTTGCCCACGCGATGGCCCCAAGCGGCAGACGTGGTGAGGCCAACGAGTGCCCCATTCCTCAAGATTGGCTCGTCGTGAAGCATAAAGGGGGCATCGTCGCTATCGATGGCAAGATTGACTAAGCGTCGCGTTTGTATGCCGCGCGCCAGATCAATGGCGTCCTTGCCGATGTAGGCGTCCTTGTTCTTTGCTGTGGCAAAACCCAGTCCGGCCTGCAAGGGTGTGATGTGATCGTGTATGTCATCGCCCCAATGCCTAAAGCCTTTTTCCATACGGCAGGCATTCATGGCGTGAAAGCCCGCTGCGCGGATGTTCAGGGCTTGGCCCTTCGTCCAAAGCGTCTGCCACAAAGCGGTGGCTTGGCTTCGAGGCAGATACAGTTCGTAACCCCTCTCGCCCACGTAGCTCAGGCGATTTGCCCGCAGGGTCAAGTCGCCGGCCTGAAACCGGCTGGATCCATAATAGCCTAGCTCGTTGGCCGCAGCGGGATCGTCGCAGATACGCGATAGCAGCTCTGTCGAACGCGGGCCCATGACCCCAATGATCGCTGCGTCCTGGTCCTGAGTAACGAGGCAGTCAAAGTCGGCACTGTGCTTGGTCAGCCAAAACCAATCTCTGCGCTCACTGACACAACCACTGACGATCATGAACGTGTCGTGATCGGTTCGGCTGATGGTGATATCCGCTTCAATACCGCCGTCGTTATTCAACCATTGGGTATAGACGATTTTGCCAATCGGGACGTCGATATCGTTGGCGCAAATGTGTTGCAGACACGCCAGCGCCTCAGGGCCGCTTATGTGGAATATTGGATAACTCGACTGATCGAACAAGGCAACATCGTTTGCCAGCGCGTCGCATTCGCGCTGACAGGCGTCAAACCAATTGGGTTTGCCGTAGGTGTATTCGTAGCACGCGGGTTCACCCAGGGCATACCAGTTGGGTCGTTCCCAGCCGGCCAACTCACCCATTACCGCACCGTGTTCGAGCGCCACATCATGCAGTGGGCTGATA
>JBELHZ010000082.1:0-8759 GCA_042091155.1 Gammaproteobacteria bacterium | reverse complement strand
ATTCTCATGCGATTGCCCTGATGGACGCTGCATTCGATGCCGCTTGGCGGGCTGTGCAAGAACAAGTGGGTTAGCATCGGACAGCGATTGCAATGATACGAAGTGTCGAGGTTTGCCTATCCTTTCGGCATAGTTAGGTGTTGCCGAGCGAGAAACACATATGACCACTGAACATTTGCTTGATCCAGAGCTGCGACCCCTGTTGCAGCAAATGCCTGCGTTTCACTTCACCCGTGAAAATCTGGATAAATTTCGCCGTGCAGGAGCCGCAGTGGCAACTCTCGGTGATGCCGAGGTCGCAGGGGTGCAGCGTGAATCCATCACCATTTCGGGTGCCGACTGGGATGTCCCTTGTTTGCTCTACACCCCGAAGGCGCGCAAAACCGAGGCGGCCTATCTGCACATTCACGGCGGCGGTTACGTTGGCGGGCAGATGGAGCGTTCAGACCCCATGAACACGTTAATTGCCTCCCAGTTGGGCATTACCGTGCTGGCCGTTGGGTATCGTTTGGCGCCGGAACATCCGGTTCCCGAACCCTTGGATGATTGTTACGCGGCACTGGCTTGGTTGCATGATCAGGCGAAACCGCTGGGGATCGATAGAGATCGTATTGCCATTGGCGGAGAAAGCGCCGGGGGTGGCCTTGCGGCGGCCCTGGCAATTCGTGCTCGGGATGCCGGAGATTATGCAGTCTGTCATCAGCATCTGACCTATCCCATGCTCGACAACCTGACTGGCTCGGAATCTGCACCCGGCGACCCCTTGGTCGGTGAATTTGTATGGACTCGCAAGAGCAACGAGTTCGGATGGTCCTGTTATCTCGGGGATCATCCCGCGCAAGCACCTCATGTGCCGGCACGAGTAGCCAGTGTTGAGGGTTTACCCCCGACGTGGATGTTCACTGTCGGTTTGGACCTGTTTCGTGACGAGAACATCGAATACGCCCAGCGTTTGCTGGCTGCCGGGGTGCCTACCGAGCTGGTGGTGCTACCTGGGGCCTGCCATGCCTTTCAGGTGTTGCCTGGCACATCCCTAGGCAAACGGTATGTAGCCGACCATCTGCTGGCGCTGGGGCGGGCGCTGGGCGTTCAGGCCGGATAGACGCCGACTTCCGTCAACCAGCGCTCCAGTATGGCATTGAGTTCCGCAGGTTTTTCCTGAGCCATCCAGTGACCACAGGCTAACCGTTCTTCGGTTAAGTTGGGACACAGCGTGCGCATAGGATCAGCAAATCCCGTGGTCGTCGTGTCGCAGACATAGTCGTAGGTTGCATGCACAAAGAGCACTGGCATGGATAGGGTACGGTCTGGGGCGCTGTCCAGATAGGCCTGATTGGCGTCTCCGTTCACATACCAAGCGGTTGGGCCAAAGAAGCCATTCTCTTTCAGATGTTGGGTATATACCGCCACGTCGTCCACTGAGACGACGTCAGTGTCAATGGGCATATCGGGCACACCGCCCAGTAGGGTAAACCAGCCGCCGTTTTTGCGCGTTGATGCGGTAGCGCTGGGCTGGCCCTGACCGGCAGGATCACCTTTTCGAAACAGCAGCTTGATCACGCGCTCCGGGTCTTGCTCCATTTCTGCTCGCGCTTGATCGAAATTTTCGTAGTAGTGAAGCTGATAGTCCCACTGGCCCGCTGGATACTCGTCGGCCGGATACAGCTTCCTGTTGATGCCATGCTCTAATGAGCTGGGATGCCCTGAAAATCCGTAAGGTACACACAGGCTGGCAACTCCGCTCACCCGATCTGGGTGGTGTAGGGCGACATTCCATGCCACCGGTGAACCCCAGTCGTGACCAATCCAGACCGCCTTTTGCCGCCCCAGACTGTCTATAAGCTCAATCATATCCTGCACGACCTCAGTCTGGGCGTAGGCGCCTTTTTCGTCGTACAGCGATGAGCCGCCGTAACCCCGCATATCTGGGGCGATGGCTCGAAAGCCTAGATTGCCTAAAAACACCAGTTGGTGCCGCCAACTGATGGAGAGCTCGGGCCAGCCATGGGTCATGATCACAAGTGGGCCGTCTGCGGGACCGCAGGCACGATAAAAGGTACTGTGGCGTGTGCTGCTGGTTCTGTGGGTGGTTATGGACATACGGATCTCACTGGGATGACGAAAGACGGTTGATTAGGCCGATAAGGTACTTCAGTCTGAGGCGTTCTGGGAAGCACTGGCCGGCGACCTGCAGCACTAGGGATTGGAGGCGAAATGCAGATACCTGAGGGATGGACACACGAAAACGACATGCTCAGCCGAGAATGGTGGTTCACAGACTTTTCTGAGGCCTTCGCCTTTATGACCCGGGTCGCGCTATTGGCCGAACAGGCGGATCACCATCCCAATTGGTCAAATGTCTACAATACGGTGCGCATCGGGCTGACCAGCCACGATGCGGGCAACGTAGTGACGGAAAAAGATACCTCTCTGGCCCGGCGGATTAATCAAATTGGCGGCGGATAGACAACGTCTAAATCGAGCAGTATTGACGGACCGGTAAACCGAAGTACGCTTTTGAAGGGTTAGCGCTCGCGATCGGAAAGAGTTTGGACTGGTGGCCTCGTGAGTGTTGTTGTACTGTCAGACTTTCGCTAAATTTGTCCGTCGGGTTACTCACACACTTAAAGGAGCAGTTGGATGCCGAAGATTACGTTTATTGAACACGATGGTACGCAACACACGGTTGACGCAGAAGTTGGCAAGTCTGTTATGCAGGCGGCTATGGACAACTTAGTACCCGGCATCGATGCAGACTGCGGCGGTGAGTGTTCTTGCGCGACCTGCCACGTGATGGTTAACAGCGCTTGGGTGGCAAAGGCTGGTGGCCCGAACGAATCAGAGGATTCCATGCTAGACCTCAACCCTGAACGCGCATCAAATTCGCGGCTGTCCTGTCAGATGACCGTCAGTGACGATCTGGATGGCTTAATCGTAGATCTACCGGAGTTCCAATTCTAATGAGTGAAGCACCGACCTTGAATATGGCGGATTTCGATCCGCAAGATCTGGCCATCGAAGATATCGATGTCTCCCAGCGCAGCATCTGGATCGAAGACAAAAAAATGGCGTTCTTTGACCGATTGCGAGACGAGGCCCCGGTGCATTTCTGTAAAGATTCGGAATACGGCCCTTACTGGTCCGTCACGCGATTCAAAGACATCATGGAGATCGACGGGAATTGGCAGGATTTCTCCTCGGAACCGGCGATCACTATCATCGAACCTGAGGAAGATTTCCCGCTGCCTATGTTTATTGCCATGGATCCGCCGGTTCACGACGATCAGCGCAAAACGGTGCAGGGCTCGGTTGCTCCGGCAAACCTGAAGCTGATGGAAGAAACAATCCGCAGTCGTACGCAAAAAGTGCTGGATGACCTGCCCGTGGGTGAACAGTTCGATTGGGTGGACAAGGTGTCCATTGAACTGACAACGCAGATGCTAGCGACATTATTCGACTTTCCTTTCGAAGATCGGCGCAAGCTGACCCGATGGTCCGACGTGGCAACCGGGGACGAAGAGTCCGGCATCGTAGAAAGTGAGGAAGCGCGTCAGGCGGAACTCTACGAATGCTTGGAATACTTTATGGGTCTGTGGCAAGAACGGGCTGAAAAGGGCGAGGGTAACGATCTGGTATCGATGCTCGCGCATGGCGAAGCCACCAAGAACATGTCACCGCAAGAATTCCTCGGCAATCTGATCTTGCTGATCGTAGGCGGCAATGACACCACGCGAAACTCCATGACGGGCGGTGTGTGGGCATTGAATCAAAACCCAGGTGAATACGCCAAGCTGCGGAATAACCCCGGTGTGATTCCTAACATGGTGTCCGAGATTATTCGCTGGCAAACACCGCTGGCCCATATGCGCCGCATCGCGAACAAAGACTACGAATTGGACGGTCAAACCATCAAGGCCGGCGACAAGGTTGTGATGTGGTACCTGTCGGGCAATCGTGATGAGCGAGCGATCGATCGTCCCAATGAATTCATTATCGACCGTGATCGTGCGCGTCAGCATCTGTCCTTTGGCTTTGGCGTACATCGCTGCATGGGCAATCGTTTGGCTGAAATGCAGCTTAGGGTGCTTTGGGAAGAAGTGCAGAAGCGGTTCCATATGATTGAAGTCATTGGCGAACCTACGCTGGTACCGTCGAACTTTGTTCACGGCTACACGGAGATGCAGGTGGTACTGCACCCACACTAGGATGTTGTGCGACGATACCAAGCCAGCTTTCGAGCTGGCTTTTTTGTGGGCGGCATTGAATAACAGGGAAAGGAGAAAAACATGGCGGAATACATTCAGGGCGACCTTCGCCTAGGTTACGAAGTGCACGGTTCAGGGTTCCCGATCTTGTTGATTGCACCGGGCGGCCTGCGTTCTGAGCGCGGCATGTGGCAACACAGCCCGCTGAATCCCGTGGCATTGTTAAGCCCGCACTTCCAGGTGATTTCAATGGATCAACGCAATGCTGGCGCGTCATCTGGTCCAATCGAAAGTGATCACGATTGGGACACATACACTCGAGATCAACTGGATCTGATGACCCACCTAGGTTTTGAACGCTTTGCTGTGGTGGGCATGTGTATCGGTGGGCC
Organism: Gammaproteobacteria bacterium; assembly: GCA_042091155.1. Classification (GTDB taxonomy): domain Bacteria; phylum Pseudomonadota; class Gammaproteobacteria; order Pseudomonadales; family Azotimanducaceae; genus UBA4421. Next base: position 4,162 of record JBELHZ010000082.1, on the reverse strand, counting down.
CTACATCCTGAACTTGCTCAAACTGGCGCCCCAGCGGGTGGTCGCCAGCGTGGTGATGCAAACCATTGGCCGGGACAATAACCGACAAGAATTTTTAGCCATGTTTGATGGCTGGGCGGATCAGTTGCACCAATCAGACCCCCAGCGTTATGGGTCCGAGGCCATGCTCGGTCTGCGTAGACGCATGTTTGAAAACGATCTCACCTTCATGTGCATGACAGAGTCCCAGGTGCAAGAACTTGACGCACCCATGCTGATTCTAGATGGCGCCGATACGTACCATCCGGCGGCGTCGTCTCAGCGCTTGGCCGAGCTGCAGCCTCAGGCGGAACGAATTCACGAATGGAAGCTGCCTCCTGAGCTTGAGGTTGCCGCAGATCGCGTCCTAGGGTTTTTTCGCGACCACCTTTAGGGCACGCAGGCGGGCAGTTTAGGGTGCCTCAGGATCGTCACTGGTATAAGGTGTGGCGTTGGATGACGGCGCTCCGGCTGCCGAGATTCACACCACATTTATCACGATGACATTAGGAGAGATCATGTCTTTAGTAGCAGTAATGGAAACCAACAAAGGCACGATTCGTTTGAATCTATACCCAGACGAAGCGCCGATGACCGTCGCGAACTTCGTCAATTTGGCTCAGCGGGGCTTTTACGACGGGTTATCCTTTCACCGCGTTATCGAAGATTTCATGATCCAAGGCGGCTGCCCACAGGGTACGGGCACCGGTGGCCCCGGCTACCGTTTTGCTGACGAATTCGTAGACAGCCTGCGTCATGACGCCCCCGGAAAATTCTCCATGGCCAACGCCGGCCCCGGTACCAATGGGTCCCAGTTTTTTATTACGCACGTACCAACACCTTGGCTGGATGACGCGCACACCATTTTCGGTGCCGTTGAAGGCGACGACGATCAGGCCGTTGTGAATGCGATTGGTCAAGGTGACCACATTGTCAGCGTGACCCTTGAAGGCGAGACCGAGAGTCTGTTGGCCGGTGTAGAGCAGGTTGCCGAGTGGAATGCGGTGCTGGAAGGCTAGGATCGCAGTAGAAGGACTTGCGGGGATGCAGGGCTCGAACGGAATGTAGAGGATAGGGGAGAGGTGCAATGAGCGACGAATTGCTGTTTGCAGATTTGAAAGTCATCGACATGAGCAGCTGGATTGCCGCGCCAGTGGCCGCCACAATTTTGGCGGACTTCGGTGCCCAGGTGATCAAGGTTGAGCCGCCCGTAGCCGGTGACGGTTATCGAAACTTCGCCATGATGCCGTCGTCGCCTACCAGCGACGTCAACTACACCTGGGAGATGGATAACCGCAACAAACGCTCGATTGCTCTAAACCTTAAAACCGAGGAGGGTCGAGCCATCCTGCGCCGAATGGTCAGCGAATGTGATATCTACATCACCAACACGACGCATCCTATGCGTCGAGAATGGGGCCTGACCTATGAGGATTTGGCTGCGGTGAATCCCCAGCTAATTTATGCCTCCTTGACCGCTTACGGTGAACAAGGCCCAGAACGAGATCGAGAAGGCTTTGACTTGGTCGCCTACTGGTCTCGATCGGGTCTGATGGACCTTGTCCGCGCTCCGGGCGCGGCGCCCGCTCCGGCACTGCCGGGTATGGGCGACCACCCAACGTCTGTGACACTTTATGCGTCGATCCTCACGGCTTTGTTCAAACGACAACAGACGGGTAAGGGCAGTCATGTGCATACCTCGTTGCTGGCAAACGGTATGTGGTCGGCATCTTGTATTGCGCAAGGCGTGTTCGCTGAGGCAGATTTCACCCTTTACCACCATCTGGCTGACCATCTTTTCACCCGCTTACTGTACGAGGCTGCAGACGGGCGCTGGCTACAGTTTTCCATGGTGCGCACAGACGAAGAAGTCGACATGCTGTTCACGATCATGGGGCGTCCCGATTTGTTGCTAGATCCTCGTTTTCTTACGGCCGAGCAGCGAGTAGAAAACGGCGACCAGCTTGGTCAAGAAATGCGCGATGTGCTGATCACCCAGCCCTCGGATTACTGGATGCAGGCCCTGTCCGAAGTCGGAGTGCCCGTGGCCTTGGTGGCTCGTATTGATGAGCTGCCCAACGACCCTCAGGTTGTGGCCAATAATATGGCGATTCAGCCAACCAGCGACGTAGGCATGCCCGCGGTGATCAAGCATCCCGTCAATGTGGAAGGGCTGAATACACGTCCTGCAGGCCCGGCGCCAGCGCTGGGCCAGCACAGCGAAGAGATTTTGGCTGAGCTGGGCTATACCCCTGATGACATTGCTCGGGTCAAAGAACAGGGCATCATTTAACTCTCAGGGCACCAGGCAGCCATGCAATCGACTACTCCTGCGGTTCGCGATTTATTGCTGGTTGGCGGCGGGCACAGCCATGTTCAGGTACTCAGGCACTTTGCCATGAACCCCGTGCCAGGGGTCCGTCTTACCCTGGTGTCGGACGCTGATGTCTCTCCCTATTCGGGCATGGTGCCGGGCTATATCGCCGGTCACTACACGCTGCATGACATTCACATCGCCCTTGAGCCACTATGCCGCGCAGCAGGCGCACGCTTCCTTTGCGCCAAGGTCTTGGGCCTGGATACCGCGAACAAACGGATTCATTTGCAGGATCGACCGGGTCTTTGCTACGACTTGGTGTCCATCAACTGCGGTGCCAGTCCGAATCTCAACGGTATGGCGGGTATCGCCGTGAAACCAATAACCGGGTTTTTGGCGCATTGGCCTGAATTGAAGTCCACCATTGAGGCGCGTGAAACGACGACGCTGGGTCTCGTGGGGGCAGGCGCCGGGGGCGTGGAAATGGCCATGGCCTGTCGGGCCAGCTTACCGCCCCAAACCCAGATTGTGTTGATCGGGCCCAAGCTGCTGCCGGGTTTGAGTCAGCGAGCGCAAGTGCTGACAAAACGGGCGCTTGACCAAAAACGGATTGAATACATAGGCCAGCGCGTTACCGCCAGCGCATTGTCCGATAGCGGCTACCGCCTGCAGTTGCTCGACGGCAGGGAAAGACGTGTTGATCATTTGTTGTGGGTGACGGATGTGCAGGCGCCGGAGTGGCTGGCAGCATCGGGTTTGGCCTGCGATGCCAGAGGCTTTCCAAGCGTGGGAGCTGACCTGCGTAGCGTCAGCGATTCCAGCGTCTTTGTTGCCGGCGACGCGGCTCACTTGCAAGGCCAAGAGCGAGCAAAAGCTGGCGTTTACGCGGTGCGGGCTGCTCCGGTGCTGGCCAAAAATCTAGCCTTGGCGGTGCAGGGCAAATCTCTTGCTGGCGCACCGTCACGATTTAAAGCCCAGCGTTCTTTTTTAACGTTGATTGGCGTTGGCGGCATGGATGATCCGGATGCCATCGCGACCAAGGGGCCTTTTGCGATGCAAGGTAATCTGCTGTGGCGGCTAAAGGATCGAATAGACCGACGCTTTATGGCGCGCTACAACGATCTGCCTGATATGGCGGCCTCAGAGCAATCTGTGTCGCCCAATCTGAGCCCGGCGTTGGCCGCAGATTTGCCCGAGGATCTGATGCGCTGTGGCGGCTGCGGGGCAAAACTCGCAGCGGACCCGCTACGCCGGGTACTGGCGCGATTGCCAGACCAAACTGCTGACCATGTGGCCCTGGGTATCGGCGATGACGCTGCCCAGTTGAATCACGGAGCTGGCTCGACCTTGCTGAGCGTGGATGGTTTTAGGGCCATGATCGACGATCCCTATCTGTTGGGGCGCATCTGCGCGCACCACAGTTTGAATGATTTGTTCGCCATGGGAGCCAGGCCATCCGCGGCGCTTGCCTTGGTGACGCTGCCACTGATGGCGCAACACATGATGGAAGAAGACCTTTTCCAGTTACTCAGCGGCGCTGTGGATGTGCTCAATGCCCATGGTGCACCCTTGGTGGGAGGTCACTCCGCCGAGGGCGCTGAGCTCAGCATCGCGTTAACCGTTACCGGTGCGCCAGCGGAGGTCATCTTGACGAAAGCTGGTGGGCAGATCGGGGATGTGCTGTTGCTGACCAAGCCGCTGGGTACCGGTGTCATATTGGCAAGTGCCATGCGTGGTATTCACCTCGCTGGCTCGGTGCCCGCCTGCCTCAAGTCGATGAACACCAGTAACGCGCCTTCTTTGAGCATCCTCCAGCAGCACGGTGTC
>JBELHZ010000081.1:0-8915 GCA_042091155.1 Gammaproteobacteria bacterium | reverse complement strand
CTCTTGTCAACCATGAATTACCGCGAACAAACCGCTCACCGCGGTGGCTGTCCTCGGCCAATCACCAAAAGGAGGGCGACAAAGCTTGCGTCAGCGGAGCAGTTCTTAATGTCTGGCGAGAACAAGGTCTGCTTAATGACTAAGGCCCACGGTTGAAACGTGTCTTGCCATAGAGATTGAAGAGCGCAAGAAATGTAACGGCAAGGAGAAGTTCATACCCAGCATTGACGTCCCAGACGTTATCCGAAAGGTCGTGAAGCATCTCGGTGTGAATGAGTCGTCACAGGCAAGTACCCGTTCACCGCCAGTAGCGCTCCTTCAGATTCGCCCCAGCTATTGTGACTTCAGCTTGCGTTGATGGGTTCTGACTCGACCGGATCCTAAGGCCGCCGAATATTCGGACTTGGGCGTGATGACCGAGTCTTGTTTGAGACCCATGTTTTCGAAATTCGCGTTACAAGGAGTCAATTGAAAACAAGGCACTTGGCAGTAGAAAACTGCGGTAAGTTTGTACCAGCTCTCAAAGTTGCAAGAATTCCGATCCTCATAATTGAATGAGAATGCCGAAAGCGTTACGTATGTCTGGTCTCTGGTCTCTGGTCTCTCGTCTCTGGTCAAGGGGCTACGAAGAGATCGCGTATGCGCGACTTGCATCGTGGTTTGCGGCTTGTCGTGTTTCAGTCCTAGATCATAAAAACAACGCAGGTGAGAGTAATTATGAGCAAAACAATCCTTATCACCGGCGCTGGCAGTGGCTTTGGTAAAGGGGCATCTCTAGCGCTTGCCGAGAAAGGTCACAAAGTCATCGCCGGTGTGCAGATCGCGCCGCAAAAGACCGAATTGGCGGCGGCGGCTGAAGTCCTTGATGTCGGGCTCGAGATCATCATATTGGATGTCACGAATGAAGAGGATCGCCGGGCGGCCTTCGCGTACGAAATTGATGTGCTCGTCAACAATGCAGGGATCATGGAAACCGGCCCCGTTGCAGAAATTCCGATGACTCATGTGCGCCGCAATTTCGAGACCAATGTGTTCGGTACCTTGGCGATGATCCAGGGATTTGCGCCTCAGATGGTTAAACGTGGTCGCGGAAAGATCGTGACCGTTTCGTCAATAGCCGGTCTGGTGACCATGCCGATGGGGGCGATTTACTGTTCAACCAAACAGGCGTTGGAGGCCATGGTCGAAGGCCTAACGATTGAACTGGCTGGTACTGGTGTTGAGGCATGCACCATCAATCCGGGCATGTATGCGACTGGCTTCAATGATCGCGGTATCGAAACCATGGCGCGCTGGTTCAACCCCGAAACCACATTGTCGACCCCCGAAATGCTGGGTTCCGTGGATGGCTTGCTGGAAGGCCAGTTGGATCAGCAGGAACAGATCGACGATCTCGTGCGCGTGGCTGAGGAAGAAAATTCAAAATTTCGAAATGTCTGCCCTAAAGACATTGAGCTCTGGATCAAGGCGATCGAGCAAAAGAGTTGGGCGGCGATGGCAAACGAACCCGTCTGGGTAGACATGCCCAGTGGTTCAAACTCTTAAGAGGACATGCTAAAAAATGAGTAATTTGAAGTCCACTTTGCGTGCGTTAACACGCAGCGGCTTGCTCGCTTCGGCGATCTTGCTTTACCCTATCCATGGTTCGGCGCAGGATCGAACGCAGCTTCCAATTCCTGCGCCTGAATTCACAGGTAAAATCACGCCTTACTATCATAACTCTCAGCCTGACTTTCCACAGCCGATCAAAGCCCCTGATGGAGCGCCGAACATTGTTCTGATCATGCTCGACGACCTCGGCTTCGGTCAGCCGAGTGTCAGTGGTGGTTTAGTGGAAACACCGAATATTCAAGCAATTGCTGACGAAGGTATCCTTTTTAATAGTTTTCATTCGGTCGGTTTGTGCTCGCCTACCAGAGCGGCTCTGTTGACGGGAAGAAATCATCATCAGGTTGGCTTTGGGACAATCGCCGAAATGTCCTCGGGGTTCCCCGGTTACAACACGATTCTGCCTCGTAATAGCGCATTGGTTGCGAAAGTGCTCAAGGAAAACGGATATAGCACTTCCGCGTTTGGCAAGTGGCACAACACTCCGGACTGGGAGACAACAGCCGCAGGGCCCTTTGACAGGTGGCCGACGGGATTGGGGTTTGAGTATTGGTACGGCTTTCTCGGGGGCGAAACGAGCCAATATGAGCCTCAGCTGTTCGAAAATACGCGTCCCATTGAGGCGGGCGTGCAATATACGGAGGGCTACCATCTCACCAACGACCTTGTCGGCAAGGCGGTTTCTTGGCTGAATTACCACAATTCGGTTACACCGGACAAACCCTACTTTCTGTATTTTGCTCCGGGCGCGGGGCACTCACCATTGCATTCGCCGGCGGAGTGGAGCGCAAAATACAAGGGGAAATTCGATGAGGGTTGGGATGCCTATCGGCAAAAGGTTTTTGAGCGTCAGAAAGAGAGAGGAATCATTCCTCAGAACACCAAACTCACTCCCAGACCTGACGACATTCCAGCATGGGACGAGCAGAGCGACGACGCCAAGCGGGTCTATGCTCGCCAGATGGAGGTATTTGCTGGCTTTGTATCTCATGCGGATTATCAAATCGGGCGTCTGACCGATCATGTTCGCAATCTTCCCAATGGAGACAACACACTGATTCTATACATCGTTGGCGACAATGGGCCAAGCCCGGAAGGAAGTATGACTGGCACGTCGAATAACATGATGACGCAGAATGGCTTGCCGGCGACGATTGAAGATCAGCTCGAGCATTTGGATGAACTGGGTGGACGCCTGCATGAATTTCACTATGGCGTACCTTGGTCTTGGGCCGGTTCAGGGCCATTTCAGTGGATGAAACGTGTTGCCTCCCATCTGGGAGGGACGCGGAATAGTCTGGTTGTATCATGGCCAGAGAAGATTAAGGAAAAAGGTGGAATCAGAGAGCAGTTTCACCACGTCATTGATATTGTCCCCACGATTTATGAGGCGGCGGGAATACCGGAGCCAACGGTTGTCGATGGAACCGAACAAGTGCCTGTTACAGGGGTGAGTATGCTCTATTCGTTCAATGATCAAGATGCTGAGGAGCGGCATACCACCCAGTATTTTGAAACGGAAGGACAACGCGCAATTTACCACGAAGGGTGGATGGCGTCTGCCTTCCACGCTGCCCCGTGGAACTTGCGAGGGAATGTTGGAGATTTCCAGAACGATGTTTGGCAACTCTACAACTTGAACGAGGATTTCAGTCAATCCACGGATCTCGCCTCCGAATATCCGGAGAAACTTGCCTTTCTCCAGAAAACTTTTGCGCAGGAAGCGAAGAAATATAATGTAGCTCCGCTTGATGATCGGTGGGTTGAACGAGCGCTGATTAAGCGACCGTCCGTGATCGCCGACAAGTACCAGTTTTCGTATACTCAGGATGTCAGACGTGTTCCGGAGGGTAGTGCGCCCCCGGTATTCCAACGCACGCATACGATTACGGCCGATCTCACCATTCCCGAAGGCGGCGCAGAAGGCGCAATCGTTGCTCAGGGAGGAAGCTCGGGTGGTTATGCTCTCTTTATCAAAGAAGGTCACCTCTATTACGTCTATAATTTTTTTGGTTTGGAAGAATATGTGGTGAAGTCCGATATCAAAGTGCCCAGCGGTGCGGTGACTGTGCGCATGGAATATGATCAAACTCAGCCATTCAGGCCGTTCATTGATACTTTCGGTGGCGTGGCAAAGCTCTTCATCAATGACCAGTTAGTAGGTGCGGGGGATATAAAAAATCACGTAATTGTCAGATATTCAGTTACTGAGACGCTTGATGTGGGTACGGATCTTGGCGCATCGGTGTCTGCTATCTACCGACCTCATGAGCCCTACGAATTCAGCGGTGAGATTCACTCCGTTAGGTATGAACTGGCGAAGGATCGGCCAACCATCATTGAAGCTGCAACAAACAAGTGACGTTAAGATAACTGTTGACTTATCAAGTATGGGGTCACCGTGTCTGCGCAGGATGAAGCACTCATGACTCGTTGACTGAAGGCGAGAAGGATCGTGCAACCGCAGATCCATGCAATAGCGCCCATCCGTTTGACGCGAGATGCGTAATTAGTGGACTTCACGAACCGCTGCCGATAAGCGAAAGGATAGCTGACATTCCAGCTGCTTCAACTGCAGCACATGAATGGCGTCTGCGCGGTGCTTATCTGAGACCTTCGGGTTCAGCACGCCAAACAGGGGTGTTTTTGCCTTGGGGATATTTGCTTCAGCGGACATTGTTCTGCTTTTGTCTGTCATTTGATTATTTCGTAAAGAGAAGCATTCACGCTTCTAAGCCGATGTTCGAGAGGCAGCATTACGGTGGCTGTCCCCACCCAACCGGCAACAACGTGTGCGTCAGCGGAGAAGAGAACCCCAAGATACGAAAGAAGACCTATGCTCTGCCTGAGGCATTCAGTTAGCCTTCAGTTGACAAGACAGCTTCGCACCGGGGACGACTATGACACATACCTTTTGGGCTCATCGAGATTTCGATTTCGCGTTCACGTCGGCGAAAACCATTAAAACTCTCACGATCGCAGGTGTGCTCATCATGAATTCTATTGCCGGTATTGCGCAGGCTAATCGCATCGACATCGTTCGCCCCGACGCGCCCAGCCTAGCGGCCTATGGCGAATACAACATCGGTGTGCAGACGCTCACGCTGGTGGACGTCGGTCGCGTAGACGTGCTGAACACCCAGCCCGGTCGCGCCAATGTTCGTTATGAGCGCAGCCTGACCGTGGAAGTGTGGTATCCAGCGCAGCTCAACAGCGGACAGTCGCCGGGTGGAACGTATCAAGCCATCGCGCGCAACCCAGAGATTGTGGCAACGCTGTTCGGTCAGGCCGTACGCGATGCCGATCCTAAAACCGGCGCGGGGGCGTTCCCCCTCGTCGTGATTTCTCACGGTTATCCTGGCAATCGCTACCTCATGAGCCATCTTGGCGAGAACTTGGCGAGCAAGGGGTTTGTGACCGTGTCGATTGATCACACGGACAGCACCTATGACGACCAACAGGCATTCTCAAGCACGCTGTATCATCGGCCATTGGATCAGCGTTTTGTCATCGAAGACATGGCGAGGCTGTCTCGCGATACGGAAAGCTTTCTGTTCGGCATGGTCGATGCCGACAACACCGGTGTGGTCGGTTACTCCATGGGGGGGTACGGCCTCATCAATAATCTGGGTGGCGGCTACAGCGACCAAGTCGTCGCATCATCTATGGCGCCTGCAAACCGGTTATTAGCCGAGCACACGACGAGCAACCCTACCTTCAGATCCAATTTGGATCCGCGCATCAAGGCGGGTTTCGCTATTGCGCCCTGGGGCATGACGAACGGGGTTTGGCGTCAGCAAGACCTGGCGGGTATTCAGACGCCCACGTTCTATCTCGCCGGAGACAAAGATACGACGTCGGGTTACGAGAACGGGGTGCGAGCAATGTACAACGGGGCGGTCAACAGCGACCGCTATCTGTTGACCTACAAAAATGCTGCGCACAATGCCGGCGCACCCTATCCAGTGCCTCATGAAATACTCGACAGCGCCACCGGTGAGGGCGCAGACCACTACATGGATCCCGTGTGGGACAACGTGCGCATGAACAATGTGATGGATCATTTCGCTACCGCCTACTTTAGCTACCACCTCAAGGGCGATACGTCGATGCTGGCGTTTTTAGATGTTCACCCTGATGGCGCGGAAGCGATTTATGCCATGAAAGAAGGACTGCCCGAAGAGGCGCATAATTATTGGCCCGGATTTGAAGAGGGCACCGCAGTGGGTTTGACGTTGGAAAAACTCGACCGCGACCTGCGCTAAAGCACACTGGCCATGACACCATTGGACCGATGCTATCGCGTCTTATCGACCAACTGCCGAGCATAGGCTCGAACCGTGTCCTTATACTCTTCTTCTGTGAGCGCCCATTGCTGCAGGTCAGCGTCAGCCCAGCCCATGCCCATGCCAGATGCGGATCTACCCAGTGCAGACGTCATCGAGCGAGTCATCGCGAGCGCCGCGGCGGGAACCGCGAGGAGCTCATTGACCAGCTGTTCGGTGACATCCTCTAAGGTGTCATTGATCGCCACTCGTTGCGCCCAACCACTTTGCTTCAGTTCGTCACAAAACACTTTGCGTGTCGTCATCACCCAGTCCCGCGCCGTCGGCAAGCCAACTTCCCGTGCCAACAGTGGCGTGCCATTCCACACGTTGGGAATGCCGAGGGCTAACTCTGGAATACGCAAGACAACATTGTCAGAAATCACTCTGAAATCGCAGGCCGTGGCCATCAGCGCGCCGCCGCCAACAACATGGCCGCGCATGGACGCCACCGTGACCTGTGGGATGCGCTCCAACTGCTCCAGCACCCGCTGCCAGGTTGCGGTGCGGTTGCGCCGGGTCGACCAGTCTCCCTCAACCTTGGGATAAGACGTTGTTTTAAGGTCTGCCCCTGAACAGAACGACTTTCCCTCGCCAGATATGACAAGCAAGCGAATGTCCGGCCGTTCCATCAGCTCGTTGAGGGTGGCTGCGATGACTCGGCGAATGTCATCGTTCAGCGCATTCAACTGTTTCGGACGGTTTAGCACCAATCGAACAAGTTGCTCTTCGTACTCGACTTTTATGCCTTGGTCTTCGGACATACCTGCGGAACTCCAGAAGTGATTGAGTGTGTTTTAGCGGTGCTGAATCGTCGGCGCCAAGTGTTCGCTGCTGCAGGGAAGAAGCGCGGGGCAAGCCACCGAATCAGCGTCAAACGACCATCATGCAGCAGGTAGGAACCGATTTCAGGTACTTTGCTTGCCTGTGTCGCGCGCAGCGGGGAACGTGTGGTGACGATGGAGCCTATCGATGCATGAAGACACTCGTGCGCGGCCCCGAGTAACCTGTCTGAGAATAAGCACATGCAACATTCCATCTAAAAGCATCCCAGCGGGGCTATCCCTAGGTCCCTGGAGATGTCAGAGTTTGATCCACGAACAATAAGAACAAGGAGTTTCTGATGAGGTTTGGACTTTTATCTCTGTTGCTGATTGCAGGTGCGAGCGCATACGCCGGACATCATGAAAACGAAGGCACCACTGATGGTGCTTTTATCACCATGATGGTGCAAAGCGATGACCCCATGGCTTACATCGATACACTGAAATCCAACAGCCGTGCGTTTGAGGCAACTGGTACCACTGCTGCAGGTTTTTGCCTGACCCGCAGTGGCCACGACTACCCCGGACAAATGTTCATTTGGAATGCCTACGCCAGCCTCGAGGATGCGATGCAGGCTCCGCTCAAATACGACCCGATGCTTTCCCCAGACGCATCGTTATCAAACCTGCGGCGCGTAAAATATGGTGTCACGTGGAAGCCGATCAAACCGTTTAAGCTAGCGCCGGGCTATGAGCGGATGATTCGGGTGGAAGTGGCACCAGAGAATGTCGCTAAGTTTGTTGCGGGTATGGAATCGACCGAAAAGGCCGTTCGAACAGCCGGCCACGACATGAACATTGGCGTGTTCGAAGGAATTGGAGGCGGCAAGCATGAAGCCAATATCCTTCATATGAGAGCGGTATTTCCAACCGCGGCGGACTTCGGCAAGGTGTTGGACGAGTATTATGCGGGGGCCAACTTCGGTGCACCTTGGAACGAATCATTCGGGTATGTTCGACGTGTCATGAGTGACTATATTCAGGAATGCGAGCAAATTTATACGGCTCGATAGGCCTGCCAGCCCCCAAAACGCGATCTACTGGGTTATGGGGGCTTTTACTTTTGCAACGGTCCTAGCCTCACTATCGAGGAGCCTCTCGCAAAACGTCAGTATCTGTTGCCGCTAGGGGATTTGCGTCGAACCGATGTCTACTGCTTCGCCGGTAGCCAAACAGCATCTCCTACCAAGCCCACCTTACCACCTGCGCCTCTTTCAAAGCCTGAACGGGCACGCCGAGCTGTACTGCGGCTGTTGAGAGGATTATAGGGCAGTTTTCGATTGCGCTTAGATTCGTAGCTTGTCACTCTGTTTGGGTGGTCGTACCACGCACAACAAAAAGAAAGGAAGAATGATGAACACGATCAAAAACCTGTTTTTTATGTCCGTTTTGCTCACGTTTGCGGCGGCTACCAATGCAGACAATCATCCGACGATAACCATTCCAGGTGAGACTTTTTCGGTCGCTGGTGAGTTGATGAATCTCGAGTTATCAGACGAGGGCGGTGTTATCACAGTAGCGGCGATTGCCGGGAAATACGGTCGCGTGTTTCTCACTTACAACATGGCGACTAACCCCAATTCAAAAACCCAAGGGTCTTTCACAGGACGTGCCATGGGCATCGACGACGCAGGTAATAGGGAGTTCGCCGTGAGAGCAGGGGTGTGGACGAGAAGTGGCACTACCTTGACACTTCACTCGTTAGACGATTTGACCGATGGAACACAAAACCTGTGTAAGTCCGAATTGAACTTGACCACTGGAAAGTTTCAGATGACCTTCTACTCGATGTAGAGGATCTCCAGACCCGTAAGTTCAGGAACCTATTCCTTTGCGGGTCTGACCTAACCTAGATCAAAACCTTGGTGAACGTGCCCTTCAACAGACTGGGCCACGTCGGCGCCCCATGTGAGGTGGCGTAACGTTGACCAAAATCAAGACGCTTCGCGCCGATGGCAGACTGAGGCATTTCCTGCTTTACTCTTACACGTCAGGTACTGACAACCGGCATCAAGAGGACGCGCTCAGAAAGCGTCATTGATTTCACGGTATAAGAATAAAAACAACAATAAGAAGACTGCTTTGATCACCATGTGGCTCACTCAAAAACGATTACGCCCTGCGCCTTGTTCGGCTATCTGCTAATGGATCGGCTCGA
>JBELHZ010000080.1:0-8944 GCA_042091155.1 Gammaproteobacteria bacterium | reverse complement strand
GCCGGTAAGCTCGAATCCTGGCAACACCCACGGTAGACTGCGGCCTCCTTCTGAGACAGCAAGAGATACTCGATGACTGCAACATTTGCCTTCGCGGTTGGCATCCGCAACACCAACGGTGCCGGACTGGTACTCGACTGCCTGTATCCAGCGCCCGTGATGAATCCTGAAGGATCTGTGGCTGACGCCATTGCCGAGCTGCCAGAAGGCATCAGCACGCTGAACGATACAGCCATCGCTGCTTTACAGTCCGCGGCGCCAAGCCTGATTCCCCAGGTTTTGCTGAAAAGCCACCGTGCGAATTCATCAGTTCAAGAGCTTGTCGCCTTACGACTGATGGGGGATAACGACATCAGCAGCACCGAGGAAGCTTATTTAAAGCTGCACCTGCTATCACACCGGCTGACACTGCCTAACACACTGAATTTGAACGGTATTTTTGCCCATTTGCCGAATCTGGCCTGGACCTCAGCCGGACCGATTGAGGTAGGAGAACTGCCCGAGGCGCTGCTCAACGCTCGCGCACAAGGCCTCAACCTGGAGGTCTTCTCTGTCGATAAGTTCCCCAAAATGGTGAACTATGTGGTTCCGACAGGCGTACGCATCGCTGATGCCAGCCGCATCCGGCTCGGCGCCTACTTGGGTGAAGGCACCACGGTCATGCACGAGGGCTTTGTGAACTTCAACGCTGCGGCATTGGGCCCGAACATGGTCGAAGGCCGTATCTCTCAAGGGGTCACCATTGGCGCCGGAACGGATCTTGGCGGCAGCTCCAGCACCCAAGGCACGCTGTCTGGCGGCGGCGAAATCGTCATCAGTATCGGTGAACACTGTTTGGTGGGTGCAAACGCAGGCACCGGCATCCCGCTGGGAGATCGTTGCACCATCGAAGCGGGTCTGTACATTACCGCTGGCACACCGGTAACCGTCAAAGACGAACACGGTGACGTGGTTCGACAAGTCAAGGCCAGGGAACTGGCCGGGCACTCGGATCTGCTGTTCATTCGCGATGCGCAAACCGGTCAGGTGGTATGCCGAACCAACCGTAAGGCCATCGAGTTGAACGACACCCTGCACAGCCACAACTGATGCACCAAGCCCACGCCATTCTCGACCTCGCGCAAGCGCTGATCCGGCGGGTATCCGTGACGCCTGAAGATGCCGGATGCCAAGAGCTCATCGGCGAGCTACTGCGAGACCTGGGTTTCGTTACAGAACAGATTAACGCCCACGGCGTGCATAACCTGTGGGCATGGCGCGGCCAAGACCCCAGCATGGCAGACGGTGCTCATCTTATGTTCGCGGGCCACACGGATGTGGTGCCATCGGGCCCAGTTGAAGAATGGGATACCCCACCGTTTGAACCCACCATTAGCGACGGCATACTGTACGGGCGTGGTGCAGCGGACATGAAATCCAGCCTCGCGGCCATGATTTTTGCCATCGAATCGTTATTAGAAAAGAATCCTAACCACATAGGAACATTGAGTTTTTTAATTACAAGCGACGAAGAAGGTGATGCAATACATGGCACTCGTCACGCGATCAGGGAACTGGCGAGCCGAGGCATTCGTCCAGACTACTGCATCGTCGGCGAACCCAGTTCCAGCGAGCAACTGGGTGATGTCGTACGCTGCGGCCGACGCGGCTCACTGAATGGCAAAGTCACCGTCAAGGGCATCCAAGGCCATGTGGCCTATCCGGAATCCGTGGCGAACCCTATTCACATGGCGGCCCCGGCCTTGGCCGCCTTGGCTGACGAAGTGTGGGACACGGGCAACGCCTACTACCCGCCTTCCAGCCTGCAAATATCGAACATCCAATCCGGCACCGGAGCGACCAACGTGGTGCCCGGAGAGCTCACCGCACTGTTTAACATTCGCTTCAATACCGAGCAGACCGAGGCTGGCTTACGCAATCGTATTGAGGAAATCTTCCGGCAGCACGGTTTGGAAAGCGAGTTTCAATGGCAGCTATCAGGGCCACCCTTCTTGACCGTCCACGGCGCGCTAACCGCAGCGGTACAGGCCGCCATTGAAGAAGAAACTGGACTGGAAACCGAACTTTCCACATCCGGCGGCACCTCAGACGGTCGCTTCATTTCACCCTGGGATGGATCAGGCGAAGCCCGGGTTGAAGTTGTCGAGTTGGGTCCGATCAATGCCACCATTCATAAAATCAATGAGTGCGTCGCAATCGACGACCTTGCACCCTTAGCCAAGATTTATGAGGGCATAGCGGCACGCTTGCTCGAAAAGTAGCCGGGCGAGTTTGTGAAAACCCGTATCGCCATCATTGCCGCCCTTGGTTTTCTCTGGGTGCTGGTGAATTTACCCGCCAACTTGGTGCGCAATGTCGTCGACAGCGACCAGCTTTCCCTGGTCGCGCCAAATGGCACACTGTGGCAGGGTTCCGCCCGGCTGGTCACGGCCCTAGGCATTGAGAGCCAAATCCAATGGCGCACGACGCTTTGGCGACCGGGACTTGACCTTACCTTCACCGATAACAACAGCACACTCACCGGGAGGATCGAGTTCGGCGTCACCGCGCACAGGCTCGACCTCGCTGGGGAACTGGACGCAAGCACGCTGGCCCCCTTACTGCGGCGCTATGACATCTTCCTGCCGGGGACCTTTACGCTAAACGAAATGACATTTCTTTGGCAGCCACCCGCTGCTCGCATGGAGAAACCTTCCAGCCTGATCTGGAGTGGCGGAGACCTGCGCTATATCCTCGCTAACCGTCAGTACCGGGCCGTTATGCCGCCGCTACTGGCCAAGGTGGATACCAACCCACAGGGCGAACTGGAAACACGGATTGTCGCTAACGATGAAAGCGATGTCCTGCTCATGATTTTGCGCTGGAAAAATAATGGCAATATGTACTTTGGCGTCACTCGAAGCATGCTGCGCCTGGCCAATTACCCTTGGTCCGGTAGCGAGCGCGAATCCACGTTAATCTTTGAAGTGGAGCGCAGACTGACTCAGCCTGCCGACTAACGGCAGAAACAGTACTGGTATTTTGCTCTCAAGCCATCACAATTACCGCCTTCGCGACGGGCCACAACCCGCGCCAAACTACGTAACGGAGACTGTCTCCATATGTCCCAGTCGATACAGCTCTGGCTCCCACGAGCTCTGACTTTGCTGCAATGGCTTTGTGGCCTGGGCATTGCCTACGCCATTGCCAGCACAATCCTGGTCGTGGTTGGAGACGGAACAAGTTCAGCCCTGCCGTCGCAATCGCCAACTGCACGCCCAGCGGACTCACGTTCACTGCCACCGGCACCGACCGTGGCGGAACTGACCGAGCGCAACCTGTTTGGCAACACCGATCCCGCCAACCTGACGCGGTCATCCGCGCCGGCAGTACCAACGCGTCTGCCGTTGACGCTGGAAGCTGTCTTTGTCAGCAGCACCCCGGAGCAGTCCAGTGCCATCATTTCCCAACGCGGTAAGCCGGGCAAACTGTATGGCCCCGGAGACCTGTTACCGGGCAATGCCCGTCTGTCAGAAATAGAGGCCGCGCAGGTTATTCTGCAGCGCGCAGGGGTACGGGAGGCACTCGCCTTTAAAACGACATTCCAAGCGACACCCCATCAATCCGCACAGCCCGGGCGGCCAGCCAGCATAGGGACAAATCAAACAGCGCCACGGGAATCACAGAAACCGCTGCTTCAGCAACTCAATACCGAGCTCGCTCAAGACCCTGACACCGCGCTGGAGCGATTGGGCGTCAGCCAGAACAAAGGCGGCGGTTATCGGGTCAGCAATACCGCGGGCAACCCTTATTTGACTCAGTCAGGCTTACAACCTGGAGATGTTGTACTGTCCGTCAACGGCCGTCCGTTAGGTGACATCAATGTCGATCGGATGGCATTGGCCAACCTAGCAAGCTCGGGCAGCGTCACCCTAGAGTTGCTTCGCAATGGCCAAACGCTGACCATTACCACCCGAATACCTGAAACACTCCGTCAATAATCGAGTTTCTTTTATGACCGCCATACCAAACCGCCATGCCCCGTACCCGAACAGTTGCATCGCCCTAGCGTTACTGATCGCTCTGTTTCTGGCCCTTGCGCTACCAACCACCCATGCGGAAGGCAGCGCGGAGGAAGAGCAAACCTGGCAAATGGCCACACGCAACGCGGATATCCAGGAATTTGTTGCCCAGGTCTCCAAAATCACCGGCAAAACCTTCGTCATCGACCCCAAGCTCAAGGGTCAAGTCAACGTGGTGTCTGAGACCCCCTTGGGCAGGCAGGGTGTTTACGAACTGTTTCTCAGCGTGTTGAGACTGCAAAACTATACCGCTGTTCCCTCCGGCAACGTGATTCGTATTCAGCAAAGTGCCACCGGCAAGCAAACCCCGGGGGCACAGGACAACGCACTTAATGCGGCCCCGGAAGAACTGGTCACGGAAATCATTGCCGTGCAGAACGTAAAATCCGAAGACCTGCTGAAAATTCTCAGACCCCTGATCCCCCAGTACGGTCATATTGGCAGTGTCAGTCAACCCAACGTGATCATCCTGTCCGACCACGCCGACAATATCTCGCGCTTGAAGAACATCATCGCTGATATCGACGTGGCGCAAACCAACGACATCGTGATGGTGCCCTTAAAAGAAGCTTGGGTGGGTAATGTGGTGGACATCCTGCAAAAAGTCGCGCCGGATCAACTGGGGCCCAATGCTCAGGGCCCCCAGCGCATTCAGATCATTGCCAACGAGCGCAACAATTCCCTGGTACTGAGGGGACAGACCGCTTCCATCGCCGAGTTACTGCAGATCATCGAAAAATTGGATCGCCCGACGACCACAACCGATGCCACCCAAGTGGTGATGTTGAATCACGCCGACGCGGAAAACGTGGCCAATATTTTGAACAGCCTGATCAGTCAGCAAGATAACCAATCAAATACTGGCAACAGTGGCAGCATTACCATTCAACCCGATACCAGTCTGAACGCCATCGTCGTGCGGGCAGACCCGACGGCAATGAACGAGGTGCTCAACATCGTACAGCGCCTGGATACGCCTCGAGCCCAGGTGTTGATCGAAGCGGCCATTGTCGAGATCAGTATGAACGACGACTTCGAGGCCGGGGTTGAACTGGCGTCACTGGACTCAAGTGGCGAAAACGTTCCCCTGGTGAATACCGCCATGGGCAGCACGGTTTCATCATTGTTAAGCGCCATGATCAACGAAGACGGCACGGTAAATAACGCACCGGTAACGGCCTTGGGGAGCGTGACAAAACCTACTCTTGCGGTGGCTCAGGTCGACCTTGACGGGGTTTCCTTTGGTGCGGTGGTAAGCGCTCTGGCAAGCCTGAGCAACGCTAACCTGCTATCGACACCGAGCATCGTAACCCTCGACAACACCGAAGCTAAAATTGTCGTTGGCGAAGAAATACCCTTTCGCTCGGGTTCGTTCACCACGACGGGTGATGGATCTAACAACCCGTTCACCACCGTAACCCGCGAAGACGTCGGCATTGAGCTCACGGTGACACCCCACGTATACGACAACCGAGAAGTCCGTATGGAGGTTGCACAAAACATCTCAAACGTTTTAGACAGCACGGTGGGCAGCTCTACCTTTGCTGACGTGGTCACCTCAAAACGTTCCATCGAAACCACAGTACTGGCCTCGTCAGGAGAGACCATCGTCTTGGGCGGCCTGATTCAAGACAACGCCAACCGCAGCGAGAACCGCGTCCCGCTATTGGGCAGCATTCCGGTCGTCGGCAATCTGTTCAAGTCGAGGGTCAAAAAACAGGTCAAAACCAATTTGGTGGTTTTTATCAGACCGACCGTTATCGCGGACAAAGATCAAAACAGTGATCTAACGCGCGCGAAGCTAGACGGCATCTGGGAAGTTGGCGGTGGTGAAGGCGAGACATTTTCTGAAGACGACCTCTTTACAGGGGATATTCCTAAACCTTGATGGAACCCCCGATTTGAGCGGCTGAGGTCGAGTTTTGATCATGCGCAAGAGTAGTCAACGTCACTCATTAAATCGTGCCCTGTGGCACAAAACGGTTACGGCGGGCATCCAGCCCTCGCTCAGTGGCGATCGGATGCTGCGACGGTCTGGCGAATCGACTGAAGCCCATCAGACCCCTCCTTCAATTGTCTATGTGCAACGCGGCCAATCCTTGACCGATGCACTGATTATCGAAAAAGCCATCGCATCCATTCGCGATGAAGAACAAGACCCATGGCCCAATTCACCCCTTGAACCGATTTCGATCGATGCCTGGAAGCTGCCAACAAGTGGGCTCGCCCTCGCCAAGGGCTTTGCCGGCCGAATCACCATGCGCAACATACCAACCCAGCTAACCCAGCTGATCGAAGCACCCGCCAGTGTGCAGACCAGGGTTCTGATCGTTCCCGTCTGCGTCTTTTGGGGACGTCCTTGGTCTGCTAAGGACAGTTTCTTACGCACCCTGACTTCCGAGCAGCGCTCGACCACCGCGGGCTTCAAACGCCTGCTTGGGCTTGTATTCAACCGTGGCGATGTTCACGTCTGCTTTGGTAAACCCGTGTCCTTGGCGGAACTGGCCAATCATCAAAGAGGCGCAGACTTCGCCGTACGCAGAGCCGCGCGACTGCTGCGCATGCGCTTTAAGGCGATGGAGTTCGTCACCCTCGGCCCTGACCAATCCCACCGCCGTACCTTGTTAGACCAGGTCGTTCGAGCCAGCCGGGTCCGCAAAACCCTCGGCACCCTGCACGCCGAGAATGCTGCTGATCGCAGCGCTCGTCAGACGAAGTTGCATAAAAAGGCACTCAAGATCGCCAGAACCATCGCGTCGGATTTGACCTACAGTACGGTTCGCGGCTTTTTGATTTTTCTGACTTGGTTTTGGCGGCGGATCTATGACGGCGTCAGCGTACAAGGCTTGGATACCCTGCGAACCCTGAACGAGACCCATACGCTGGTCTATGTACCGACTCATCGCAGTCACATCGACTATTTGGTGCTGAGTTACTCCCTTTATGTGAACGGCATCATGCTGCCCCACATTGCCGCAGGCGATAATCTCAACATGCCGGTGTTGGGGAGACTGCTACGTCAGGGCGGGGCCTTCTTCATGCGCCGCAGCTTTCGCGACGATCCACTGTACACGGCGGTATTCGAGGAATATCTCTATCGCGTTCTCGCCAACGGCTACAGTGTGGAATTTTTCCCTGAAGGGGGTCGAAGTCGAAGCGGTCGACTGTTGGCACCGAAGTACGGTCTGCTCAAGCTGTGTCTGGAGAATCAGCGACGTGGGTTGCCAAAGCCCCTCGCCTTTGTGCCCATCTACTTCGGCTATGAAAAGGTTGTCGAAAGCGGCAGCTACCTCAGCGAACTGCGGGGCAGCACCAAAAGAAAAGAACGGCTGCTGGACCTATTAACCAATATTCAGGTGATTCGTCAAAACTTTGGTCGGCTGCAGGTTAATCTGGCACCCGCCATCAAACTGGACGAATGGCTGCAACAGCCCAACATCAGCCAACAGTCCGCAGACGAGCAACTGGCCGGCCTGGGCAAGGCGATTATGCGACGCATCAACCGGCAGGCAAGTATCAATCCGGTCAATCTGGTGGCATTAGCCATCACGCAACGAACTCATCTGACCCTGCAAGAGCACACCCTGTCCAACCAGATTGAGTGTTATCGAAGTCTCAGCTTGGCACTTTACGGTGACGGCATCTTGACGGAAAACGTTGAGGGTACCGACAGCGTGATCCGTCAGGTGACCGCCCTAGGCTTTATCGATAAAGACCCAGAAGAAGCGTGGATCAGCTGTTCGGCTGGTGCAGCTACCCTGCTGACGTGGTATCGCAACAACGTGCTGCATTTGTTTGCCCTACCCGCGCTGATCGCCCTGTTGATTTGTCGCTCCACCCAAGGCCTAGCCGAGAGAGCACTGATCGAACAGGTTGCACTGATCTACCCCTACGTTGCCCAAGAACTGACCACCGACGAAGAGCCGGATGTTTTCGCGGCGCTGGATGCTCTAGCGGCGCAGGGTCTTATTTTGCGCGTCGAGCAAATGCTCCTACCTCCGAACAAGCCCAGCGAGGCTTACGAACAGCTGGCGCAATTGGGCAGCTCGGTATTGGAAATGCTGCAGCGCATGTATGTGGTGATCTGTATCGCAACCCAGCGTCCTCTCCCAGCTGACGCGCTGAAAGCTCACAGTCTGGCAACAGCGAAAAAGCTGTCCCGACTGTTCGGCATCACCGGTACAGAATTTTCAGAGGATCGACTGTTCGACGCATTCCTTGACCGCCTTCTGGCAGCACATCATCTGACCCGAAACGAACAGGGACACCTTGTCGCGTCACCACTAATGCACCAAGTCGCAGAACGCGCTGCCCAGCAAATCATCGAACCGTCGGTCCATCTGGCGTTACAGCGGGTGATACGGAACAGTCTCGGGGAAGTCACGCCGCCCCCAGATACACATCAAAACGAACACTCTTCCCCTTGATCTGAAAGTCTACACGACCTGTGACGTCGTCCTTAAGTCGACGCTTCACCACCACACGCCCAGAACATCGGGCCTTGGCCAGCGCAAGTAGCTCTGGCAGTTCTTCCACAGCCTCCGGTCTTCCGGCCAAGGGGGCCTCGGTTAACTGGCGTAAATGCTGTAAACCCCGATTCGGCAGCGCTTTTTTGACAGTCGGAGGAAACATAGGGTCCAGCAACACCACATCCCAGGTCTTCGTCGGGGATGTGTCGCCATCAGGAAAGCGGCCTCGCAGTACATTACTGGCTTGGTCACAGACCGCCTCGGTACGCGGGATATGCTGAGCACGCTCGTGCAACAGTATCCAAATCAGGCGGTCGCGTTCCACCAGACACACCTGGGCGCCCAATTGCGCGAGCAACAGGCCGTCGCCGCCATAGCCTGCGCAGGCATCCAATACGAGATCGGAAGAGCACA
>JBELHZ010000019.1:0-41661 GCA_042091155.1 Gammaproteobacteria bacterium | reverse complement strand
AACAAAGACAGATTAAACAAAGAGAACTCAAAGAGAGACAGCTCAAGCAAAGAGACACTGGCTAAGGAGCTCTGGAATGACCGCTAGTTGGCAAAGGGTTGTCGCTGGCATTGCCAAGGGTCTGATTTCATTGAGCGTGATCCCGGTTCGCCAGCGATTTTTACCGGTGTTCCTGATTGCCTTGCTCCCTGCGCTGCTGGTCGTGGTCGTTGGGGTTATTCCCCGGTGTTACCAGTCGCACGACATAGGCCAGCGTACTGGGGTGCTGGAACATGAGCTTGATTCGTCCAGCGGTCTTCAAGCAGCGCTTCCAATCGGAGTCGAGGATGCCTGGCAGCAGGTAGTAGAGAAATTTCCGCGATGGCATCCCCAACAGGCTGAGCACCGTTGGCTCGCCGGACTGGTAGATCTTGGTGCTGCATACCGGCTGCGTACCCTGAAGCTCGAATCAACGGGTTCACGCAGGTTGCCCGGCAGACAGCCTTCGGCTCCCGCATCGATCAACGGTTTAACCAGGCCGGTGCTGACTCAACAAGGGTTCGTCTGGCAGATGCAGGGCACGTTTATCGATGTGTTGAGGGTGCTGGATGTGCTGACCTCTGTTGCAACGCAGATTGATGAGTTTTCGGTTGAGTGGTTGGCTGAAACCACTACCCCGGTGGATTCGCGACCCAGTGGTTCGGCCGGTCTCCGAGTGGATCTAAAATTTCGCCTTTTCGTTTATGAAGGTAACGGGCCTGCTGATAACATCGGTATGGCGTTGGGGCCGAACTTCGTCGTGACTGAGCAGGCGCGGTCCAGTCGATGGCGGGGTATGGACGCGTTGATATGGAATGCGGGCGAGCACTCGCTGACCTGCCAGTCTTTGACCCGCGAAAGTCTTGGCTTTGTCGCTACCGGGTCCTCCGGGATATTTCTTGAAGACGATGTGCAAGACATTCGTTTGGTTGGTGTTATCGAGACCGCTGCAGATTCTGGCCAACCAAGACCGCGCGGGGTGTTTCGCAATGCTCAGGGTGCGTTTGCCGTAGCCGCTGTGCACAACCGGCTGTCGACCCAAGGGTATCGGCTCGTTTTTCTGGATCGCCAACGGGCCGTTTTGCAGGGTCCTCAGCCTGAGGGGAAAGCAACGACCAACCAAGGCTCGTTAGTTCTCGACCTGCGACCAACGCCGTCGTTTGCGGGAGACGGGATCGTGTTGAACGCATCGCCTCGGCGCGACCAATGATTTGGCGGTCAAGGGCCTTAAACACCCTGATCCTGACGATCGGTTGTGTTTTGCCGTCGGCATACTCAGACGTTGAACGCCGAGTGCCTGAAGAGGCTTTTTGGGCTAATGTCGAAAGCGCTGAAGTTGACGACGACGCCCTACGGCTGAGTCTACGGCTTGAGGAGGCAGACATACGCGGCTTGCTGGCGCTTCTTGCCGACCAGCGCGGGATCAGTGTGCTGATAAGCGATGAGGTTGAGGGGACACTGTCCATGAGTCTGGTCGGTGTCCTCGCCTCTGATGCCTGGGCCCTAGTGCTGCAGGCGTCCGGTTTGGCAGAGCGGCAACATCGGGGCGTGCGCTATGTAGCGCCTGCAGCGTCCATCGCTCAGCGCGAAGAGGACTTGTTGAGCAGCGCGCAGACCGTTGAGCAGTTGATACCACTGGAAACCGCCGTGCTGCGTGTGCGGTATGCGCGGGCAAATCAGTTGCTCAAACATCTGACGTCGACGCATTCTCTGCTCTCATCGCGAGGTGAGGCCTTAGTAGATGAACGCCTGAATGCCGTGGTCATCAATGACTTACCAACGCGTATCGCGTCTATCCGTGAATTGATTGCGCGCCTGGACGCGCCCTTGGAGCAGGTGGCGATCGAGGCTCGCATTGTCACAGCAAGCGACAATCTCAATCATCAGCTTGGTGTGCAGTGGCGCGCGGACTTGAGTTCGACAGACGATCAAAGCGAGGCTGAAAGCGAAACGGAGGATTCGACGTCTCTTATCGCAAGCACAGCATTGGCGGTGAGCGCACCAGCTTCCACACTGACCTTGGGTGTGTTGCGCGCGGGGGTGGCTGTGGATGCCGAGCTGTCATCACTGGCGGAACAGGGTCAGGCGAGAGTGCTGGCGAAGCCCAAAATTCTCACTCTGGACCAGTCGCCCGCCTCAATTCAGTCAGGTGTCCAAATTCCCTATCAGGAAACCAGTCGCAGCGGTGCGACCTCAACCTCTTTTCGCAACGCGGTACTGTCTTTGAATGTGTTACCCCAAATCACGCCGGATCAGAACATCATGATGCAGCTGAAAGTAAAGCAAGACACCGTAGGCCAGATCTTTAACGGTGTGCCTTCGATCAATACCAATGAAATTCAGACCAGTGTTTTGGTGGGTAACGGCGAAACTCTGGTGTTGGGTGGAATACTGCAAGAAGACGCCAACAGCTCGGAACGCAAAACTCCGATTCTGAGCGACATTCCTTTTTTGGGAAAAGCGTTCAGGCGCAAGATCGCGCGGCAAGACCAGCAAGAGCTGTTGGTATTCATTACGCCCACATTGGTACGACAGGGTGACGCGCGTGATTCAGTGACCGCTGCCACAACAAATGTGCTTAACGATTGATATTTGTGAGTCAGATCTTGGGCGTTCCATTACACTTGCTCAATGGATGCGCAAAACATTTTTTTGGTTGGATTAATGGCGGTCGGCAAAAGCACGGTAGGCCGACAGCTTGCCGACGCTTTGACGATGCCGTTTTTTGATGCCGATCATGAAGTTGAGCGTCGCGCTGGGGCAGAAATTTCGTGGATTTTTGATGTGGAAGGAGAACAGGGTTTCCGTGACCGGGAAGCGGCGGTTATCGACGATTTGACCCAGCAGAACGGTATTGTCTTGGCGACGGGTGGCGGTGCGATTCTTCGCGAGGAAAACCGCCGGCACTTGGCTGAACGCGGCACTGTAATACACCTCGACAGTCCCATCGAAAAAATCATCGCCCGCACACGTCGCGACACCAAACGCCCGCTGCTGCAAACCGCCGATCCAGCCAAAACACTGCGTGAACTGCAGCGCTCGCGGGGCCCGCTGTATGCGCAGATCGCGGATCATCGGGTCATCACCGACAATAGAGGTGCCGGATCCGTCACCCGAAAAATCCTGAAGATACTTGAGCGCGGTGGTACCCAACATCAAAAGACCAGAACATGACGCTAACGCAATGGAGTAAAAATTGATGTCCCAGCAACAATCATTGCAGGTGGAATTGGGTGATAGGAGTTATCCGATTCATGTGGGTGATCTGGGTGTACAAGACCCGCAAAAACTCGCTCAGTTGCTGCAGCCGCTCATACCCGGCCAACAAGTTGCTGTCATCACCAATGAAACGATAGCGCCACTTTATTTGCAGGGCCTGTTAGATGCCCTAGGTCAACGACAGGTCGACGTATACCAGCTTCCGGATGGTGAGGCCTACAAAACGTTGGAAAGTTTTGAAGCGGTTACGACGTTTTTGCTCAATGCCCGTCACAATCGGAGCACATGCCTGATCGCGCTTGGCGGCGGTGTTGTCGGTGACCTTTGCGGTTTTGTGGCCGCAACGTTTCAACGCGGGGTCGACTTCATACAGATCCCGACTACGCTGCTGGCTCAAGTGGATTCTTCCGTCGGCGGTAAAACCGCGGTCAATCATCCGGCGGGCAAAAATATGATTGGTGCCTTCTATCAGCCCAAGGCGGTTCTGGCAGATACGTCGGTACTGGCTTCGCTGCCGGATCGGGAGTACGCGGCCGGCCTTGCCGAGGTAATCAAATACGGAGTCATTGATGATGTTGCGTTCTTTGATTGGTTGGAAGCCCATGTTCCCGCGCTCCTTGAGCGGTCAAACGATGCACTGCAGCAGGTGATATTGCGTTCCTGTGCCAGCAAGGCAAAAGTGGTGAGCGAAGACGAACGTGAGTCCGGCAGACGGGCCATTTTGAACTTTGGTCATACCTTCGGTCATGCCATTGAGAAGCTTGCTGGCTATGGGCAGTGGTTACATGGAGAAGCCGTGGCCATTGGCATGGTTATGGCTGCCGAGCTTTCGGTCGCCCACACGGGGTTCCCACCGGCTGACGCGAGGCGTTTGCGCCAGCTCCTGGAAAACTTGGGGCTGCCGGTTTCTCTTGGACGGCACGACTTTGACTTAGAGGCCATGATTGAAGCCATGGGTATGGATAAGAAAGTCAGCGATGGCCGTTTGAAATTCGTTTTGGCGCGGAGCTTGGGCGATGTGGTCATCAGCGATGATGTTGGTCTCGATAGGTTGCGCGACCTGCTCTGCGAGCAACTGGCGTGAGTCGATTTTTCTTCGGGCTTGCCTTGGTCTGGGGAGCGACGATCCTACCCGTCTATGCCGACGTCGAAGAACCCTCGTTGGTGGTGCTCACTACGAGACCGGTCGACAATGCTGAGTGGCTCATTCGACAGCCAGACAGCGCGTTTACGATCCAACTGCTGACAGTCTCCTCACGAGGGCAGTTAAAGGAATTTGTGGCAGACGAACCCGCTCTTCCCTTGGATAGGCTGGCGAGTTTTCGCTATCAAAGCGGTGATGATCTTCTTTACGTTCTGACGCTTGGCAGCTTTGACTCGTTGGAATCCGCGTATCTTGTTCGAGATTCTCTTGCGCTCAGCGGCCTCGTTGCCAGCGATACATGGGTGCGTCCGCTGACGGATGTGAAGCGGAGTATTCGAACAACGCTTCAAGATTGAAGGCTGACAGCTGACAGAATGTACGAGGTGAACGGTGGTTAAGAACTTATCTTGGGAGACGTGAGCGTGAGTGCGATCAAGGGTTCATGCATGTGCAAGGCTGTAACGTTTAGCATAGACGGTGAATTCGAGCACCCGCCAGAGGCTTGCCATTGTCAGCAATGCCGCAAACAAACGGGTGGATTCTTCATCAGCGTTAACGTCCGAAAGCGTGATATGAGACTCCGTGGCGATGAGCACGTTGTTTGGTATCAGTCGTCACAAGAGGTTCAACGCGGTTTCTGTGGTCGATGCGGCTCTACCCTGTTCTGGCAGCCGCTGAAGGAAGGTTACGAATGGGTGGGCGTATCCGCGGCGCTGTTTGACTCGCCGTTACCCTGGAAGATCGCAAAGCATACATTCGTGTCGGAACATGGTTGTTATTACGATATTGCCGATGGGGTATCGCAACACCCGCGCTATTGAATCGTGTTTGCCAAGGGCACTACCGAGCGCCCGCAGCAAGACGTTCTAGGGCAGCTCTGTTGAGCCCATGAGGTGACGATCGATCTCTCTCGCCGCTTCTCGGCCTTCATTAATTGCCCGTACCACCAGAGACTGTCCGCGTCGGCAATCACCGGCCACGAAGACATTGTCTACGTTGGTTTTGTACTGACCGTAGTCGGCTTTGTAGTTCGAACGTTCGTCGTAGTCGAGACCGAGCGCGTCTGATGCCGTATGTTCTGGTCCCAAAAAGCCCATGGCTAGGAAGACCAGATCCGCAGGCCAATCTTTTTCTGAGCCTGGGACGTTTTCGAACTTGCCGTCCCTCATTTCGACTTCGACAGTTCTCACACCGGTAAGTTCGCCTTGCTCGTTACCCAGAAAGCACAGTGAGGACACGGAGTAGACTCGTGGGTCTTCGCCTTGGACTTCGGTGGCTTCTTCATGACCGTAGTCCACGCGGAAAATTTTTGGCCAAGTCGGCCAAGGGTTGTTCGGGTCTCGGCTCTCTGGCGGTTTCGGAAACAGCTCGAAATTCACCAAGCTTTTGCACCCGTGGCGCAAGGATGTGCCGATACAGTCTGTGCCGGTGTCGCCACCGCCAATCACAATCACATTCTTACCCTGGGCAGAGATGTGGTTGCCGTCCTGCAGATCGGAATCCAGCAGGCTCTTGGTGTTTGCGCTTAAAAAGTCCATGGCGAAGTGCACACCGTTGAACTCTCTGCCGTCTATAGGCAGGTCTCGTGGCACGGTGGCACCGGTGGTGAGCAACACGATGTCGTGTTGCCCTTGGAGTTCGGTGACACAAACGCTGTCGTTGCTGCCATCACCCACTGAGGTGCCGGTAATAAACGTAATGCCAGCCTCGCGCAGCAGGTTCACGCGTCGTTCAACAACATCTTCCTTGCCGAGCTTCATGTTCGGAATGCCATACATCAGCAAGCCGCCAACGCGATCGGCGCGCTCGTAAACGGTGACGGTATGACCGACGCGATTGAGTTGCTCCGCCGCCGCAAGGCCCGCGGGACCTGAACCGATGACGGCTATGGTCTTACCGGTACGTGTGGCGGGTATGTTGGGTGTAACCCAGCCTTCTTCAAAGCCACGGTCGATAATCGCCATCTCAATGTTTTTGATGGTGACTGCAGGGTCCGTAATGCCAAGCACGCAGGAGCCTTCACACGGAGCGGGGCAAACCCGCCCCGTAAATTCGGGGAAATTATTGGTTTTTTGCAGACGATCCAAGGCTTCGCGCCATTCATCTCGGAACACCAGATCGTTAAATTCTGGGATCAGGTTGTGAATTGGACAGCCCTCTTCAGACTGGCAAAAAGGGACGCCACAGTCCATGCAGCGCGCACTTTGGGTGCTCAAGCGCTGGATGTCGTGGTCTGTATAAATTTCGTTGAAATCCAACAGGCGCTCTTTGGCTGGCCGATAGGGGGCAGCCTGTCGCGGGAACTCCATGAAACCTGTGGGTTTACCCATATTTTCTTACTCTTACCGTTCTCATATATTTCTGTCTTGGCCCAAGGGCCTTCATGTGTCCTGATTCAGGGCCCTAGCCGGCGCTCACCTGCTGTGCTTGCTGCTGCAGAACTCGCTTGTAGTCTTTTGGCATGACTTTGACGAATTGACCCACGCTCTCGTTCCAGTTCGCCAATATCGACGCGGCCACCGTTGACTCGGTGAAAGCCAGATGATTTTCGATGAGCTGTCGCAGTTCGGCAACGTCTTCATCGGTTTCCAAATCATCCAGATCGACCATCTCGGCATTGCAGTTAGCCGCGAAGCGGTTCTGCGGATCCCAGATATAGGCGATGCCACCGCTCATGCCTGCGGCAAAGTTGCGGCCGGTTTCGCCCAGAATGACCACGCGACCGCCGGTCATGTATTCGCAGCCGTGGTCTCCTACGCCCTCAACGACGGTGCGGGCACCGCTGTTGCGAACGCAAAACCGCTCAGCGGCGATACCGCGGAAATAGGCGTCTCCCGAGGTGGCACCGTAAAGTGCCACATTGCCCAGCAAAATATTTTCTTCCGCGGCAAACACGCTGTTCTTTGGCGGGTAGATGATGACCCGGCCGCCGGATAGGCCCTTACCAACGAAATCATTCGCATCGCCTTCCACTTCAAGGGTCACGCCCTTGGCGAGGAAGCAGCCTAAACTCTGACCGGCACTGCCGTTGAGCTTAAAGTTCAGGGTGCCGTCCGGGAGCATCTGTGGACCGATCTGTTCGATGATCTGGTTAGACAGCATGGCCCCAACCACGCGATTGGTGTTGATGATGGGCAGTTCCGCGCGCACGCGCTCGCCGCGCTTCAATGCGGGCTCTGCCAATTCAATAAGCCGGTTGTCCAAGGCGCGATCCAGCTGGTGATCTTGTTCGTGAATTGCGTAGTTGCCCAGAAATTCGTCTGGAATCTCGGGGCGCGCCAGAATGGCAGACAGATCAATGCCTTCGGATTTCCAGTGCTGGATAGCGTCGTCGGATTTGAGCAGATCGGCGCGGCCGATGAGCTCATTGACCGTTGCGACACCCAGCTCAGCCATGATCTGGCGCAGTTCGTTTGCCACCATGAACAGGTAATTCACGACATGCTCTGGCTGGCCGTTGAATTTCTTGCGTAGATCGGGATCCTGAGTCGCGATGCCAACCGGGCAGGTGTTCAGGTGACACTTGCGCATCATGATGCAGCCCAAGGCAATCAACGGTGCAGTCGCAAAACCGTATTCTTCGGCGCCAAGCAGGGCAGCAATCGCGACGTCCCGCCCTGTTTTAATCTGTCCGTCGGTTTGCAGTACCACTCGTGAGCGCAAGTTATTCATGACCAGCGTCTGATGAGTCTCAGCGATGCCAAGCTCCCACGGCACACCTGCGTGCTTGATCGAGGTCAGTGGCGATGCACCAGTGCCGCCGGAATCGCCAGCGATCACGATGTGATCGGCACGGGCCTTGGTCACGCCAGCCGCGACAGTTCCAACACCAATTTCGGCGCCCAGTTTGACGCTGATACGGGCCTTGGGATTGGCATTTTTCAGGTCATGAATGAGCTGGGCCATATCCTCAATGGAGTAAATGTCGTGGTGTGGCGGTGGGCTGATTAGGCCAACCCCGGGTGTGGAGTGTCGCAAGCTGGCAATGTAGTCGTCGACCTTGCCGCCGGGCAGTTCTCCACCTTCACCTGGCTTGGCACCTTGAATGATCTTGATCTGCAGTTCGTCTGCGTTGCTCAGGTAGTTGATCGTGACGCCAAACCGACCACTGGCCACCTGCTTAATCGCAGAGCGTTTGGAGTCGCCATTGGCGAGGGGGATAAAGCGCTTGGCGTCTTCACCGCCTTCGCCGGTATTGGATTTGCCGCCCATGCGATTCATGGCCACGGCTAAGGACTCGTGGGCTTCGGCACTGATAGAGCCGAAGCTCATAGCGCCTGTGGCAAAACGTTTGACGATCTCGCTTGCGGGCTCGACTGCGTCTAAGGTGATACCACTCGTTGGGTAGTTAAAGTCAAGCAGCCCACGCAGCGTTGCCTTGCGGGTATTGTCCTCGTTCACCTGTTTCGCAAAAGTCCAGTAGGCGTCTTCATTGTTGGTTCGCGCAGCGGCTTGCAGACTGGCCACAGAGGTCGGATCCCACATGTGGGTATCTCCGTGACGTCGCCAGTGAAAGTCGCCAGGATTCGGTAGAACGCTAACCGTCGCTTGATCCCGCTGAGGATAGCCGATGGCGTGACGCCGCTGCATTTCTTCAGCCAGCACACTCATGGAGACGCCTTCGACGCGACTGGCGGTGCCAGTGAACGATTGGGCAACAACGTCGTGAGCGAGACCCACAGCCTCAAAGATTTGCGCGCCCTTATAGGATTGAAGCGTGGAAATACCCATCTTGGCCATGACTTTCAGCATGCCCTTGGCTACCGCCTTACGGTAGTTGCGCACCACATCGTCTGGGGATTTGACATCGGCGACTGAGTCGAACGCGCCTTTTTCCTGAGCATCCCAAAGTGCTTCGAAGGCGAGGTATGGGTTGATCGCGTCAGCGCCGTAACCCACCAACAAACAGTGGTGATGGACTTCCCGTGCTTCGCCGGTTTCGATGATCAATCCGATCTGGCTGCGCTGGGCTTTTTTGATTAGCGCTTGGTGCACGCTGCCAACCGCGAGCAGAGCGCTCATAGCAACGCGATCTGTGCCCATCGCTCGGTCGCTCAACACGACGAGGCTGTAGCCGTCGGCAATGGCCTGACTGGCTTCGCTGTTGATGCGCTCTAAAGCGTCCTGAAGACCGGTTTTACCGGAGTTGGCAGGGTAGGTGATGTCGATGGTCGCGGTACGCCAACCTCGGTGGTCCATGGCCGCGACGGAAGCCAATTCTTCGTTGGTTAAAATCGGATGAGGCACGCGCAGACGATGCGCATTCTTCGCCTCGGTTTGCAGCAGGTTTTGCTCAGGCCCGATGTAGCAATCCAAGGCCATAATGACTTCTTCACGAATGGAGTCGATAGGCGGATTCGTGACCTGTGCAAAGCGTTGTTTGAAGTAGTCATAGAGCATCCGCGGCTTTTCAGACATAACCGCTAGGGCCGCATCGTTGCCCATGGAGCCCAGCGGATCACGAAGCTCCTTAATCATGGGGAGCAGCATGAATTGCATGGTTTCTTGCGTATAACCAAGTGCCTGCATGCGCGGAGTTAGGGTCACGTGGTTTAGAGCCTTGCCGGCTACGCTTGGCAGATCGGTCAATTCGATACGCTGTTCTTCAAGCCACTTTTGATATGGACGACGGCTGGCCAGATCGGACTTCAGTTCTTCATCCGGGATCATGCGTCCCTGTTCGAAATCAATCAGGAAGATACGCCCGGGTTGCAGCCGGCCTTTTTCGATGACCTTGGCGGGATCCACGGGTACGACGCCGACTTCCGACGCCATGATGCAAACATCATCATCGGTAATGTAATAGCGCGATGGCCGCAGGCCATTTCGGTCGAGAACAGCGCCGATGCAAGATCCGTCTGAGAATGCGATGGAAGCCGGGCCATCCCAGGGTTCAATCAGACATGAGTGATACTCGTAAAATGCTTTTTTCTCTGCCGACATGCCGCTGTGCTGTTGCCAAGCTTCCGGGATCATCATCAACAGTGCTTCGGGCAATGTGCGGCCGGACATCAGCAGGAATTCCAGTACGTTATCAAATGTGCCGGAATCGGAGCAGTCGGGTTCCACGATGGGGAAGAGCTTTTTAATGTCTTCGCCGAAGTAGTCTGAGGCCACGGTGCCTTCGCGGGCATTCATGGCATTGATGTTGCCCAATAACGTGTTGATTTCGCCGTTATGGCTCATGAAGCGACTGGGTTGAGCGCGGTCCCAAGATGGGAACGTATTGGTGCTGAAACGCGAATGCACCATGGCCATATGGCTTTCGTAACCCGGGTTCATCAGGTCTCCAAAGAATGGAAACAGCTGATCTGGTGTCAGCATCCCTTTGTAAATGATCACGTTGGTCGACAAGGAGCACACGTAGAAAAGATGGGATTGAGAGACGGTCTCGTCTGCGCGTACCAGGTGGGCGCTGTGCTTGCGAATGGAATAGAGCTTGCGTTCAAAGGATTCGTTTTCCATACCGCCGATGGCGCCCTTTCCGACGAAAAGCTGCTCAAAGGATGGCATTGCGGCACGAGCCGCCTTGCCGACATCGGCAATATCCGGATTCGTGGGCAGCTCGCGCCAGCCAATCAAAGTTTGGCCTGCGTCATCAACGGCTTGTTCGATGATGGCTTTGCAGCGAGCCCGTTGGGTGGGGTCTGTGGGCAGAAAAATATTGCCGACACCGTACTCGCCGAGTTTCGGTAACGCCCGTCCGAACAGTTCCTCGGCCAAGGCGTTAAAGAAGCTGTGGGGCATGCCGGTCATCACACCTGCGCCGTCGCCGGTGTTTTTTTCGTAGCCAACACCGCCTCGGTGCTCCATGCAGCAGTTCATTTCGAACGCGTCCTGCAAAATCTTGTGGCTGGGTCTGCCTTTAATATCGCAGACGAAGCCGACGCCACAGCCGTCTTTTTCGTTGGCGGGATCGTACAGCCCGTTTTTTTGCGGGAAATTGCCGTTAAATGTCAGCGTCATAGATCGTCTCAGTTATCTCCGTGACCAAGCCTTGGCTGGGTAAATCCCGCCCGGTGATGACGTTGAAACGTCAGCTCACAGGGGTAGGTCCACATCAAGCAAATCGCTTTGTGGGCCAATTTGGAGGGTCACGGTGCCTTGACTGCGCGACTTTCGAGCAATCACGGGCGTATTTAATATGGTTTGACAAGTGCTCTGTAAATGAGCTCCGGCCGAGGGCTTTCTCAACCGGTCGGCAACATTCTCAAAAATGTTCATTGGAATCAAGCCTGTGGTGGTCTGTGTCGAAGCTGTAGCCCAGCTTAAAAATGACATCAACTGAGCCATTGCAGGCGGAAATTTCCGATCAGAATGTGCATCAAATGTTATGGAACGCCCTTTTTAGGCGATTGTCCATGCCGTGCTATGGCGCGAATCACCAAACGGTCAGTAAATTTTGTCTGCATCAGCGTCAACCTGAGGATGTGATGACCGGTTTTGGGTATGTCCTGGATGGGCGCATGGCGACGGCGGTGAGCCCCATTGCATGGCGCTTCGATGTTTTTGATGTCGAACATCTGCTCAGAGGTAGTTCGACGTTGATGAAGCACGACACCGATTCGGGCGTTTCGGTGTTGCTGCGCGATTTCCTTGCGGCATTTTTCCGTCAGACCCCTTAGAATGCGCGCTGCTTGAATTTCCACTTAGTCCATCGTTGAGAGAAAAATCATGAAAGATCCAGTACGTGTCACCATTACCGGCGCTGCGGGCCAAATCGGCTACGCGCTTTTATTCCGAGTGGCATCCGGTGCCATGCTGGGTAATGACCAACCCGTTATCCTGCAGTTACTGGAAATCACCCCAGCGCTGGGCGCGGTGAAGGGCGTGGTCATGGAACTGGACGATTGCGCCTTTCCGCTGCTGCAAGACGTGATTTACACCGATGACGCCAATGTTGCGTTCAAGGACACGGACTATGCACTGCTGGTGGGCTCACGCCCTCGAGGCCCGGGTATGGAGCGTAAGGATCTGTTGGAAGCCAACGCTGCGATCTTCTCAGCTCAAGGTAAGGCGCTAAACGACAACGCATCGCCAAACGTTAAGGTGCTGGTTGTCGGCAACCCTGCGAATACCAACGCACTTATTGCCCAGCGCAATGCCCCGAATTTGGATCCGCGCAATTTTACCGCCATGACTCGATTGGACCACAACCGGGCGATGGCTCAGCTTGCTGCCAAGGCGGGTAAGCATGTATCGGATGTCGAAGGTTTGTGTATTTGGGGTAATCACTCAGCAACACAGTATCCGGACATTCATCGGGCCAGTGTGGCCGGTGAGCAGGCGATGACCATGGTCGACATGGAGTGGTATACCGGGGACTTCATTCCCACGGTTCAGCAGCGCGGTGCAGCCATTATCGAAGCGAGGGGGGCATCCAGCGCCGCCTCCGCAGCAAATGCCGCCATTGATCATATGCGCGACTGGGCCCTGGGCAGCGACACAGTGCTGTCCATGGGTGTCTACAGCGATGGCAGCTACGGTGTTGCCGAGGGTTTGATCTACTCCTTCCCAGTGACTTGCAGCGGCGGTGATTGGAGCATCGTGCAAGGTGTCGAGGTTAACGCCTTCAGCCAGGAAAAAATGGACGCGACAGAAACCGAGCTGACCGAAGAGCGAGACGCGGTCGCGCATTTGCTGCCCTAAGGGCAGGCCTGTCCTAGGAGGCAGGGCGTTCAAGGGAAGGGCCAGCAACCGTCGGGTTTAGGCTCTTTCCGGCTTTCCCAATAATCTGCCATGATGCCGTTCCTGAGATTTTCGAGGACGTTTGTCATGGCAGCATCCACCATTCAACCGTTTGTTATTCGCACCCCCGACAGCGAACTTGATGCGCTGCAACAACGGTTAGCAGCAACTCGCTGGCCTGATGCCGAAACCCCGTCGGATTGGACCCAAGGCTTACCCTTAGCCTATGCCCAAGAACTTTGTGCCTACTGGCAAAATGAATATCAGTGGCGTGAGCGTGAGGCGTACTTCAACGGGTTCCCGCAATTTTTGACCGAGCTTGACGGCCTCGACATTCACTTTATTCATCGGCAAAGCGCCGAAGCACAGGCGCGTCCCTTGCTGATGACCCATGGCTGGCCCGGATCGGTGGTGGAATTCCACAAAGTGATTGGGCCCTTGGTGGATCCGGTGGCTTTTGGCGGGCGGGCAGAAGACGCATTCCATGTGGTGTGTCCCTCGCTACCAGGCTATGGATTTTCCGCTAAACCGACACGAACCGGCTGGGGTGTGGAGCGCATCGCCACCGCTTGGAACACGCTGATGCAGCGGCTGGGATATACGCGGTACTTCGCTCAGGGTGGAGATTGGGGTTCTGCCGTGACCACCGCGATTGGGCTCCAAAACTTGGGTCAGTGCGCGGGCATACACATCAATATGCCCAATGCCGGAGCGCCGAAAGATGCCCTTGCGAATCCCGATGACAAGGACAAGGTGGCCTTGGCCGGTGCGCGTTATTACGCCGAATGGGGCGCGGGTTATTCCAAACAGCAAAGCACCCGTCCGCAAACCCTAAGTTATGGACTGGTGGATTCACCGATGGGACAGGCCGCCTGGATTATCGAAAAGTTTTTTGAGTGGACGGACTGTCAGGGTCACCCAGAGAATGTCCTTACTCGGCAGGAACTCATCGACAACGTGATGTTTTATTGGCTGCCAGGCACCGGCGCTTCGTCAGCGCGATTGTACTGGGAGAGCTTTGGAACAGCCTTTGGCGGTGGCGCTGACCGGCAGGTCACGTTGCCGACCGGCTGCAGCATTTTCCCCAAGGAAATTGTGGCGACCCCGCGTCGTTGGGCAGAACAACGTTATCCGAATATCGTCTATTGGAACGAGCTGGATCGGGGCGGCCACTTTGCCGCCTTTGAACAGCCAGCACTTTTTGTGCAGGAACTTCGCGCTTGTTTTGGTGCGATGGCTCTGTAAGTCCCTCGTTGGCTGTTTACCGATTGGGTGTTCGTCGTTAAGTCCCGCTGAACGCAGGGGTGCGCTTTTCACCGAATGCCTTGCGTCCCTCCGCACCGTCCTCACTGAATTTGATGCCGAGCAGTTGGTCTCTGGCAACGGCTCCGGCTTCAGCCGGACTTTTGTTCAATGTGGCCATGCTGAATTCTTTTAGGCCTTGCACGACGAGTGGTGCTGAATTGGCCAGAATGCTCGCCCAGGCCTGGGCCTGTCTTTCTTCCTCCCCCGTTGGGACCACTTTGTTGACCATCCCGGCAGCCAGAGCGCGATGGGCGTCGAAATCTTCGCCCAACAGCATAAACTCCATGGCCACTTTGTGGGGAATGCGCGCGACAGCGCTGGCAATCAAGCCACCAGTAAACCCCAGTTGGGCTTCGGGATATTTGAAGCGAGTATTGTCCGCGGCAACGACCAAGTCGCACATTTGCACGATGACGTAGGAGCCTCCGATACACCACCCTTTGACCGCTGCAATAATGGGCTTGTTGGTTTGCGCTCCAATGCTGGGTACGCCTTGCCACATTTCTTTTGGCGCGTCTTTGACATCAGCGCCAACCGAGAAGGCCTTGTCGCCAGCAGCAGTGAGCACGGCAACGCGGTCGTCGCTGTTTTCCAGCCGACGCCAGGCGGCTTGCAAGGCAAGAATCACTTCCTCGTTCAGCGCGTTCATTCGATCTGCACGGTTGATGGTAATGGTCGCGACATGATCCTGAGAAGTGTAGGTAACCAGCTCTGTCATAGTGTGCTCCGGCGTCTTAACGCCTGTCAGTGGCCCATGATCGACGACCAGGTTTCCAGGTCGTTGATGCGTAAGTAGGCGTTGGTTTTTTTGGTTTCACCCATGGTCGCATTAGGCACGTGGCCATAGTTGTGACCCGGTAACAGCAGGGTGTCGTCCGGTAAGCTGCAGAGCTTGCACATGCTGTGGTACATGTCTTCGGAGTTCGAGCCCGGTAAATCCACCCGGCCGCAGCCGTTGATGAATAACGTATCGCCACTGATCAGGGTGTTCTTTACTTTGAAGCATTGGCTTCCGGGGGTGTGCCCGGGCGTATGTAAGAACTCGATTTCAATGTTGCCGACACGCAAGGTGTCGCCAGACTCGACGCGGGCAATATCCGATTCGGAAACCTCGGTGACTTTTTTGATGCCATCGGCTTCCAAGTTGTGGGCGTACAGTTTCACTGGGTTGGTTTCCAGCAACTTTGCATACCCCTCAACCTGATTGCCGCTGAATGAGCCACCGATGTGGTCGGGGTGATAGTGCGTGGCCAATGCAGCGGTCAGTGTGTAGTCCTTCTCATTGATGTGGTTGACCAGTGAGTCGATATCCCAAGCGGGATCAACCAAGACAACCTCGCGGGTGCTGCGGCAGCCAATTAAGTAGGTGTAATTTTGCATCGGTCCAATTTCGATTTGCTCGATAATCAAATCCGATGGCTCTTCCCACGCTGCGTCGCTCATGTCTTGACTCTCTTATCCGTTGACAGATTTTTGTGAACAGCCAGACATTAAAGAAATTCCCTAACGAGTAAAAGTTCGATGGTATCGACATTGTGGCAATGAAATGTGGGTGAGGCAGATTCCACGGCGACCGGCGAGGGTGTCATTGGCTATAGTAAGGTGATGAATACCCAGTCCGTGAGAGTATCAACGTTTGATGATCGGCTTGTTGCCAAGCTGATACATGCTCTGCTGACCCAAACCCAGATCCCGGTAGCAGATGTTGCGGATCATGCGGGTATACTCGGGGCCGCTGGGCTTCGGGCAGAAACACACCGTCTGTTTGGCTGCTCACCGACCCAGTTGCGTCGCGACAATATGCCTGCATCGAGACGTCGACCTCAGGCTGCGGTGATCCGCGTCGATTTGCCGGTAACCGGTGCTTACGATTTCGAATGGGTTTTTGATTATCTGTGCACGCGAGCACTGCAGGGTATCGAAGAGGTTCAGGGTCGATGCTACCGTCGCAGAGTTTCTCAGGCCGGCAAGCCTCTCGTGTGGCTGACGGTGTCCCAGCACGACACTGGGTTACAGGCAGTGCTGCCTCTGACCTGCGGGCCCGCCTGTGAGTTGCTTTCCCGGGTGGTCCGGCTGTTTGATGTGCGGGTGGACGGCGACTTGATTGATCGGACTCTGCTCGGTGCGCCGTCCCGTTATCTGAAGCAAAGTGTGGCACAAGCACCCGGGCTGAGAGTGCCTGGAGCCTGGGACGGATTTGAAACCGCCGTGCGTGCGGTACTGGGTCAACAGGTGAGTGTTGCCCGGGGTACCGAACTGGCTAACCGTATGGTCCAGGCCTACGGCGAAGGCGACTTTCCCGCTCCGGATCAGCTCAGACACCAAGAAATCGCGGAACTGGGTATGCCAGGTAATCGCGGCCGGGCCATATCGACCCTGGCGGAATGGGTCGATGTCGACGGTCATACCCTCCTTGAGGGGCAAGCCTGCGAGTCATTTGTGCAAGGGCTTGGCGCGATCAAGGGTATTGGTCCTTGGACGCAAAACTACATGCGTTTGCGGGTCGTCAAGGACGTCGATGCTTTTCCACACAATGATTGGGTTGTACTCAAGCAACTAAAAACCACGCCGACACAGGCCTTGAAGCTGGCGGACTGCTGGCGACCTTGGCGGGCCTATGCCTTGATGCATATTTGGCGTTTGGCCGGTTTACAGCGCAAAGCCTCCGAGGCCATGACGAGGCGAAATAAGTAAGTACACACTTACAGGATGAATCATGACAACTTTCTACACCTACACACAGAGCCCAGTTGGTCGGTTAATGTTGACTGCCAATGACCACGCGTTAACGGGTTTGTATTTTTCCACGGGCAACAAGGCCCGAACGACGCCTGACGACAGTTGGCGGCCCAGTGATACCCATTTTCAACAAGCCCGACAAGAACTGGATGAATACTTTGAGCATCGGCGGCGATGCTTCGATGTGACCTTGGAACCCTGCGCCACGCCGTTTCAAAGCCGAGTACTGGAGGCGCTTCGCGCCATTCCCTACGGCGAAGTGCGATCCTACAAACAGATTGCCGAGGCCATTGGTTCGCCCAAGGCCATGCGCGCGGTTGGCAATGCCAATGGCAATAACCCATTGGCGATTTTTATTCCTTGCCACCGGGTCGTGGGCACTAACGGCGCGTTAACCGGTTTTGGCGGTGGATTGGAGGCCAAGCAGTACTTGCTTGGGCTTGAACTGGATTAACCGTCGATTGGTTCAGGAGGCGGTGCAGCCTAGAGTAACTAGCTAGAGTAACTATATAGATACTTTAAGCGGTGCGCAGAGGTTCTTGAATCCAAAGTATCTAAATGGTTACATAAGACCATGCGCAATCCGGAAAACACTCGACAACGCCTGATTGAGGTCACAGCACAAGCCATGGCTCAACACGGTAAGGCTGGTGTTCGCGTCGATTGGATAGCAGCAGAATCCGGTGTCAACAAACGCATGATTTATCACTACTTTGGCGATAAGAACGGTGTCTGCACCGCTGTGCTGGCACTTCAGATCTCAGCACTGGCCCCAATGCTCGATGACGCACAACTGACTCTGCTCAGAACGCGGCTGGCATCGTCGCTGCCCAGCGGGGCTCAACTCGTCAACGAGCAGGTATCGGAACCCGAGGTGTCGAGTTCCCCCGCTCAAACCGACCGACGGCCTGGGGTCATTGTGCTCAGAGCCTTATTGGATGCTCAGGGTGACATCCCGCCGTTTGATGAATCCTCTGCTGACTGGCTGGCACTGACCACCCGTTTGTGCCAGCTCGCCTTCGTCGATCATTCTTCCGCATCACCGCCGGTGAAAGAGGCCCCGCCGAAACAGCGCATCAGTCTGAGCCCGGTGCTGCAAGCTGTTGATGCCTGAAGCGACATGAATGTTTCAGTCGGCTTCATAACGAATGTTGTCGATCCAGTAGCGCGTGGGCTCTGTGGTTTTTTCAAAGCTCAGTACCTTGGTGCTTGTGTCCGTCTGTAGAATGGCGATTTCGTCGCCCTGGGTTTTACCAAGCAGTACTTTTGCCATGGGTGAATCAATACTGATGTACTCGGGCTTATCGTCAATTTCGTCTGGGCCAACCAGCCGATAACGCGGGTATTGATTGCCGTTGGCCGACTTCAGAGTCACCCAAGCACCAAAATAGACTGTGTTGTCGTCACTGGGCAGGCGGTCGACGACCTGCATGGTGCGAATACGTTTGTCTAAGTATCGAATGCGACGATCGATTTCGGCGAGCTGTCGCTTGCCGTAAATGTAGTCTGCATTCTCCGACCGGTCCCCTAGGGCCGCGGCGGCCGCTACCCGAGACGTGACCTCCGGGCGTTTTTCTTTCCACAAATAGTTCAGCTCCTGCTGCAAACGGCTGAAGCCCGCAGCGGTGATTACGGCTGTTTTCTCTGGTTCTGGTGGTCGGTAGCGTCCCATTGCCAGAGCCTAACCCATGGATGCGCACCCTTCGCTATCATTTCACAGGTGTGTCTGACCTGCTGCTTGGATACAATCCGGGCCTCGCAGGGAGCGACGTGCTTGGAGACAATGTTGGCAGACTCAATCAATCAGATTCAAATCCGCAAAGCGTCAGGTTCCTTAGGTGCCTTTGTTACTGGTGTATCCCTGAAGGATATCGCCACCAGCGATGCCGTTTATCGAGCCGTGCGCGAGCTGTTGGTGCAGCACGAAGTCTTGTTTTTTCGCGACCAAGAACAAATCCCGAGCGTCTTTGCTGCCTTTGCTCAGGCTTTTGGCGAGGTTCTCGATCACCCAGCTTACGCCACCGTTGCCGAGGCGCCGGATGTTCAGATTCTTGAGAGCACGCCCGAGAATCCGTCGAAGATCGAAGTATGGCATTCGGATATGACCTTTATGCCGCGTCCGCCCAGCTTTACGCTGCTGCAGGGACAGATCATTCCTCCCTTTGGCGGAGATACGTTATGGGCGAGTGCCACGGCGGCCTTTGACGCGCTGTCACCGCAGATGCAGGCGTTTCTCCTGCCTCTCCAGGCGGTGAACGATTTTCGTCACGGATTTCGCGAAAGTCTCGCGGAGCCCGGCGGGGCAGAACGGCTGGCTCCAGCCATCGCAGAAAATCCGCCGATGATCCATCCGCTGATACGCACGCATCCGGAGAGTGGGCGCAAGGCGATTTACGTTAATGCGTTATTCACCACCCACATTGTTGGGTTGCCTAGCAAGGAAAGCGAGGCATTGCTCGACTTTCTGTACCGTCATGTTGCGGCGGAAGAGCGTACGGTACGTCTGTCTTGGCAGCCGGGTACGGTCGCGATTTGGGATAACCGTTCAACCCAACACAAACCGGTAAATGACTTTTTTCCGCAACACCGTTTAATGCACCGGGTGACGTTGACTGGCGACCAGCCCGCTTAAGAGGAGCCGCGTATGCGTCTGTACTTTGTTCTATTACTGAATAGCCTTTTGCTGATGGCCGCACCGAGTTTTTCGGCGGACTCTGATATCGCGCTGGATCTGCTTCCGGATTCTGCCCCAGCGGAGGTTCGCGAAGCCGAATCACAGGCTCTGGGCGTGATGTATGATTTCATGCAGACATTTAATGGCCGCGACGTGCCAAACTTTGCTCGCACGCTAACCTACCCACATGTGCGCGTTGCCAGTGGCGGTGTGACAGTCTTTGCAGATCGCCAAAGCTTTATCGATGCAACCGACTTAGAGGCATTTGCGAAACGTTTTAACTGGTCGCATAGTCGCTGGGATAGCATCTCCACGGTCCAAGCGGATGCTGAAAAAGTACACTTTGCCGTCCAGTTCACTCGGTTTAACCCTCAGGGCGAGGCCTACGTGTCTTTTAACTCCCTCTACATTTTACAGCGTACGGAATCCGGTTGGGGTATTCGAGCGCGTTCAAGCTTTGCACCATAGACGAACAGTCAGCATTTAATGGGTGCAAGTTGATGAGCGTAGTAGCGACAGTAGACGATTATCTGCACGAGGCAGGGGCCTTAGATAAGGCGATGCTACCTCTCGGTTTCTTCTTGGCATTTTGCGCCCATCATCGTCTGTTGAGTCAGGAATTCACCCGGCAACGCGCGGAGCAGTTGTCCGCCGTGAGACGTCAGGAAGGGCAGGTAACGACGCTGTTTGCCGCCCATGGCGCGACGCTATATGCGAGTGACTTCACGCCTCAAGGCCTAGTGTTTGTGCGTGGCTATCTGCCTCAGTTATATGCTGACTTTGCACAAACCTTTGAACCGGCCTGTTTTGAGATCGACGATGACTGGTCGAATTACCAACAGCTGGCAAACGTGATGATCCGTCACTTGCTTGGGCAGCCAAGGCCCGCACATACGTCTCGGGGTTTATGGTCGACGATCAAAACACGGGTAGCAATGCTATGGCGTTAGGCCAACGTGACTATGAGGTGTTTCGGGGTGATCCCGCCGCACTGCCGGCGGAAATGGCGGAGATCTACCTTGCGATGGAGCCCCGGCCCGACGTGCTGCGCGTGGCGAAATTCCAGCAACAAATCATTGGCTGTTACGCCATGCATTCGCCTGAATCGCCATATGCCGACGGAAAGCCTGCGCTGTTCGAGCTGGGCATGGTCATGGTTTCGGATGCGTATCGGCATCATGGTGTGGGCCGTTGGTTGGTTGGGCACGCGATTGGCGTGGCTGAAAGCAAGGGCGGTAGAGAATTGCGGGTGCCACTGTCCGGGCCCGCTGAATTTTTTGAAGGTTTGGGGCTGCATCGGGTTCCCGGTGGCTTTCGTTATGCCATGTACCCTGAATAGACACGCGACCGGCAAGACGAGTAGTCTCAAAGGTTCGAGGAAAAACCGAGGGGTCGTTTTGCAAAATAATATCAACATCAGTTACGAGCACGCGCCTCGCTTCAGTACCGGTGATCCAGAGGCTCAGACATATCTGAGTGACAACGGATTTGTCATTTTCGGGAACGTGCTCACCCAAGAAGAAGCCGACCACAGTCTGACGCTGCTTTGGGACTATCTTGAGCAGTTGGACACCGGCATCAATCGGAGCGACATTGATACTTGGGGCGACGAGCGCTGGCCTACCGCCGTGCACGGCGGTATTTTGCCAAGCTATGGCATCGGCCATTCATCGGCCCAGTGGTTTATCCGAGACGTACCCAATGTAAAAGCCTGCTTTGCTCAGGTTTGGGACGATGATGATGATCTGCTGGTGAGTTTTGATGGCGTTACCATCTGGCGACCGTGGACCTATAACGAATCTTGGAAAACCAATGCCGGCAACAGTTGGCTGCATATTGACCAGCATCCGATTGGCCGGCCGGGCAAGCATTGTATTCAGGGGCTTGTGAATCTCTT
Source organism: Gammaproteobacteria bacterium (assembly GCA_042091155.1). Taxonomy (GTDB): domain Bacteria; phylum Pseudomonadota; class Gammaproteobacteria; order Pseudomonadales; family Azotimanducaceae; genus UBA4421. Next base: position 19,977 of record JBELHZ010000019.1, on the reverse strand, counting down.
GCCGACATCACCGGAAACCGGGGGTAATGTGATCGTGCCGGGCAGCCATCGGCTTTTTGAACACATTCCTGAGCAGTACGCCGAGCGCCTAGGGCGAATTCATCCGAGCATCGATCACTTTCGCTTTCCCAATGACGATCCCAATCTGACCGAAAATCAGCCGGTCATGTGTCATATGGAAGCCGGCGATATGCTGCTGTGGGACTCTCGTACCATTCACTGTAGTGCGCCAAGTTTGCAGACACCGAGTTTCAATGATCGGCTGCTTCGCGCAGCGAGTTTGGTTTGCATGATGCCTCGGTCGAAGTCCAACCCTGCGGTCATCGAAAGGAGGAAGCAGGCTGTCGATAAACGCACATCGACCACCAACTGGTCAGACCGCTTTATCGATGCCGACGCGTTCCCCAATATCGTTCAGGCGCCTGAACGCGATAACTACACATGGCCCAAGGTGCCTGTGCTCAATACCAATCAGCTGAAAATGGTTGGCTGGACAGAACAAGAAATCGCGGCCCAGCGCACATAGAGAAGCGGGCCGTGCGGAGCTCAGTGGGGTTCGTTGTCGGCCCGGGCAGCACGGCCCAAGTAACCACCGTGGTGGCGCAAACCGTAGTCTTCGCGGGTGACGCCTTTTTGTTCCAACAGCGACAGTGCCAGAGCGTCGCTAATGGCAAGCATGACAGCCATAGAGGCACTGGGCGTGAGTCCCAGTGGGCAGGGCTCGGTAATGGTGCCCATATCCAATATCAGATCGGAATGCTGACGCAGCTCTGAATCCAGATGAGAGGTCACGCCGATAATTTTGTCCACACCCAGATGGCGCGACATCTCTAAAATTTCCAGCACCTCTCGGCTTTTGCCGCTGGTTGAAAACGCGATCATGACGTCATTCGCACCCACCAGGCCAAGATCGCCGTGAGCGGCCTCCGCCGGGTGGATGAAGTCTGCGGGTGTCGCCGTTGAGCACAGTGTCGCTGCGAATTTCTTGGCAATGTGTCCGGCCTTACCGATACCCGTGGTCAGAATCTTACCCTTGCAGCTCATCATGACTTCAACAGCACCGACGTAGTCATCGTTGATGTTGATAGCACTGATGGCTTCCGCTTCGGCTTTCAGCACCGACTGCATGCGTTCTTTAATGTCCAAGAGATATTCCGTGGGTTGAGTCAAACAGGCGCGCAGCTTAACGCAATCTTAGCCAGATCGCCGAGGGAAAAGTGTGGTTCTTGGTCGAATGCCGTGGTCTTTTGTTGTGTGTCAGAGCACTTGCCTTAGCTCTGCGAAGCATGCGTTTCCATTTGCATCGCCTCACACATATTGAAATCGCGCCGCTTGGTGCATGATTGACCGCATGGATGAAACGAATAAGCACACATTGGTCTGCATGCCTTGGCCCGCGCACGTCGTAACCGTTGAAGAATCTGTTGCAACGCGAGCCGATCGTGAACCGACCACTTTCCGATTATTGGGCGTTGATGACCCGAGGGTGCGTGCATACGCAGCTCAGGTGCTTGGTGGCCATACCTTGGGTCTTGTCGAGATAGATATTTCAGCGAACGAACTTGAGGCCTCGCCGTCCGTGTCCATGGACGAATCCTATTGCCTTAGCCTAGCCGAGGGTGTCATCGCCCTCTCCTCTAACACCGTCTGGGGGGCTTTGCGTGGACTGGCGACCCTGGCACAGCTGGCACGACATGGACAACTGCTTGCGGGCCTGACTATTGATGACAATCCCCGCTTCCCTTGGCGTGGGCTGTTGCTCGATGTGGCTCGGCATTTTTTTCCTGTGCAGTCGCTTATGTCTGTGATTGACGGGCTGGCAGCGTTGAAAATGAATGTGCTGCACTTGCACCTGTCAGACGACCAAGCATTCCGTTTCCCCAGTGCGGCTTTTCCCAAATTGGCCAGCGACGAGCACTATTGTAAAGATGAACTGCACGACTTCGTTCGTTACGCGGCTGACCGCGGTGTTCGCGTGATTCCCGAGTTGGATATGCCAGGACATGTGACTTCATGGCTTACGGCCTATCCCGAGTGGGGTAGTGAACCCACGATTCCCAGTCGTCGCTTTGGGGTTCACGAGGCATGCTTGAATCCGCTGGATGAAAAGGTCTACAACGCCATTGCGATCCTTCTTGGCGAGCTGGCGGAGGTTTTTCCCGACGACTATGTGCATGTCGGCGGCGACGAAGTGAGCCCAGCCTGGTGGCTCAGAGATCCAACAATTGCGACCTACTTAGAAGATCACGGCATGACCACTCATGATCTGCAAAATGCGTTTGTCGTGCGTGTTTGCGCCATGGTGCGCAAGCTGGGTAAGCAGCCGATTGGCTGGGATGAGGTTTTGCACCCGGATATGCCGGACTGCGTGGTGCAAAACTGGCGGGGAGCGACCACCCGAGATCGTGCTTTGGCTCTGTCAAAACCTACGCTGGTATCCGCGCCTTACTATTTAGATCTGCACTATTCTGCGGACATTTACTATGGCTTCGATCCTGAGGTGCTGCAAAGTCAGTGGCTCAAACAGGAAGACGCGTTGCAAGATGACCCACGTTTGCGTCATGTCGCCGATGGCATTGAGTGGACCAAACAGTGGCGTGCGGGAAGTTTGGATTTTGCCAGCGAAGTAAAGGTTATGGGCGGCGAAGCCTGTTTGTGGGCAGAGCTGGTTGATCCGGCAGTGCTCGCCACGCGCCTTTGGAGTCGGTTGCCTGCGGTGGCTGAACGCCTTTGGTCTGCGGCAAGCTGCACGGACGTTGATAGCATGTACCGGCGCCTGCAGGCTTGCTGGTTGAGCTTACCAGAAGACCCAGAGTTGACCGCGCGGCGCAACCTGCACGAGATGGGCTTTAGTGCAGATCAGATTTCATTACTCTCCTTACTCGAGCCGGTGAAATGGTACGGACGTTTGCTAGGCGAGCAAGCGTTACGAGCCAGACTCGCAGGCTCTGAGATGCCCAAGGCGCGGCCTTACCAAGTCGATACGCCTCTGAGCCGGGTGGCCGATTTCTTGCCGCCCGAGAGTCTGGCAGCGCGACGGTTGGATGAATTGACACTCCCCGACTCGGCGACTCGAGTGAAAGATCTGATGGCGGGTTGGCCAGACGACAAACCCAAGGGCGAGTTATCTGCCGTCTTGGCGGCGCTAGCGCAAGGCGCAGATGTGCTGCTGTCTCTGGAGTCAGACGCCTGTACCTTGGTCGATGCTCGACACCGCTTGTCGGCACTGGACGTCTCCTATGGAGAATATGTCGCCGCTCCCCTGACCTACTGGCATCTCGCCTTGGACACGGTGGCAGTAGATGGCAGCGGAAGTTCCCAGATTGAAGAATGAAGAACAATGGTTGGTGCTGGCTCACGGGGCAGCCGCCGCATGGCTTGAGTCTCCAGGACTTGCGCCCTTGGGTAACGGTCACATCCATCAAACGTTTCTGCTCAGTGATCAAGAAAAACCAGCGGATCGCTATGTGCTGCAGTGCGTGAATGCGGCTGTGTATCGCGACATCGACTTATTGATGCAACAAACTCGCATGGTGATTGAACGACTGTCCACCGCGTCTGCTTTTGTTGCCGAATATCGCCTACCCGAGTTGATACCAACGCGGTTGGGCGAGTCGATTTTCGTTCAAGCATCAGACGGCGCAACGTACTCTTGGCGTCTTTGGCGTTTTATCGAGGGTTCAAAAACCTGCGACCCACCCCAAAACCGGGAGCAAATCCGGCAGGCGGCGAAAGCCTTCGGTGCCTATCAGCGAGCGACGACTGGTTTAGAGGCTGAACAACTGGTTGAGACGATTCCCGGCTTTTTGAGCATGGCAGCCTATTTGCGTCAGTTTGATCAGGTGTTGGCGACGGCAACTCAGGCTGAGCGCGCAGAGGCGATGCCGTGGATTGCGCTTGCCCAGTCCCATCGTCAGTGGCCAAGTGCTCTGATGCAGCCCAACGCGGTTATTCACGGCGACTGCAAAATTAACAATGTGCTGTTTGACGCACAGGGCGAGCGTGTACTGTCGGTCATTGATCTGGACAACAATATGAACGGTCACTGGGCCTGGGATTTCGGTGATCTGGTTCGGTCTGTAGCCTTTAGCCGAGGTGGGGTTGATGCGGCTGACTATCGGGCCTGTGTTCAGGGCTTTCTCTCTGGGCGTGGTTCAGTCCCTCTGGGCAACGAACATCTGATTGCCGCACCCTCCTATTTGGCCTTTATGCTAGGCCTGAGATTTCTAACCGATCACTTGAGTGGTGATCGGTATTTTTCGGTGCCTCAGCACGGCGAAAACTTGCAGCGAGCGAAGGAACAGTTCGCTTTGTTTCAGTCTTTTGAACGTAGTAGGGCATCGATGGAGCGGATTGTTTCGGAATGCACCTAGGTTGCGACGTTCATCACCAACGTGACCACGCCGGCCATGGTCAAAACAAACATGGCTGTGAGCACGACGCCGACGATGATGAAGTGGCTGGCCTTACCCTTGGCGAAATCTCTTTCTCGTTTTTCTTTCGACTGCACTCCCACCATGGCGGCTAAGGCGCTGCCAAACATCTGCATAAGGCTCAGGCTATCTTGTTCCTTGGGGTTGTCTGGCTTAGCTGCCGAATTGTCCTGGTTCACAGAATTTGGATTTGGTTGTTGTGACATCAGCATTACCGGTAGATTGTTGGTTGGAGGCCTCTCATTATAGGGCACAGGAGCAGTGGCATGCGGATCGATTTGAAGGTTCACAAATATTTTGATGCGATGCATCGGATTGTTGCGCTGTCCGTGGGCCTAGTTGCCATCAGCTTTCTCAGTGCTTGCGCCCTGCAACCTACCTCGCACCAACCCCTGCAGCTGGTGAGCGGCAGTGCGCCGGTGTATCCCGCAAAATTGAAATCCGCAGGCGTCAGTGGACTGGTCACCGTTGCATACGATGTGAGTGACGAAGGTAAGGTGGGGAACCTTCGCGTGATCGGTAGCGAACCTCCCGGTCTGTTTGATGCTGCCGCATTGCGCGCCGTCGCCAGCTGGCAATTCAAACCCCAGATTCGTAACGGTGTGGCTGAGCCTGTTTTGGGTTTAACCAGTAAGTTGGAGTTTCGAGCACCTTGATGACTGCGGAGGGCAGATGCAGCTGACAACAAAAATGCGGGGACTGAGTGTCGTCGCGCTGACGCTGATCGTCATTGCTATTGCCTATGCCGTAGCACCGAGTGCTTCTAGCCCGGAGAGCTTGAGCGAACACATTGGTTATATGCTCCGGGTCACCGCCCGCGTGGGCTTTGGCCTGCTGTTATTGGCCTACGTTGCCCGTCCTTTCGTGCAGCTTAATGGCTGGGGCAGGCCGCTGCTGATACAGCGTCGTTACATCGGGTTGGCTGCGGCTGCCAGTCTCACCATTCACTTTGGATATGTTTCTGCCTTTTTGATCACGTCCGGCGAGCCCTTGGATTGGATAACCGGTGTTTTTGCCGGCGCGGCTTTCGCTCTGATGTGGGCGATGGCGTTGACCAGTACGGATGCGGCTCGTCGCAGGCTTGGCGCGGGGTGGAAGCGGTTACATAGCATCGGCATCCATTATGTCTGGCTCATTTTCATGCAAACGTTCATTGGGGTTGCATTGGAGTCGGGCTCACGATGGGCTGAAGTAATGGCCGCCTTGGGCTTGGTGGCCCTGTGCATACGAATGGCCGCTTGGTTAAGTCAGCGGTTCAAGCGTACGGCATAAACACCGCTGAATTCACCGGCCGGCGAGCCATCGGCCAGTAACACGTCACAGGTCAGAGGGAATCGCCCCTTGCCGGTACCTTTGAGTTTCTCCATCTCGGTCTGATGTTCGCCAAAGCGGCAGCGCACAGCGATGTCTTCGCCAACCGGTTTCGCGTAGTTGATCTGACCGCTGGCGATGACGATGGACGCATCCAATGCATTCAGCTTCAGCTGCAGGTGCATCATGCCCCACCCTGTTAGCGCTTGAATGGCGTAAAGACTGCCTGCGAAGGCCGTGCCATGCACGTTGACGTTGGGTTCCAATGACGCCTGAGTGGTCAGCATCTCACCATCAAAGTCTGTGATCTGCATTTGCATGGCCTTGGACAGTGGTATTTGTTTGTGCCAAATCGTCTGCAATTGCTGGCAAAGCACTTTGGTGTCGGCTGCGGTTTCGGTCATGATGAGAGCTGTCCATATGCTGCGAAGAGAAAACAGTGATCAGTGTGAATCTGGTGGGTATCAATGTCTACGAAGTTGTCTTGGAGGGTAGTGCCGAGAGTTTTCACTCGGTGACCCTGGAGCCTTCGTTTTATCAGACACTGTGCAAGGGCACCAATACCCATGAGTGGGTACTCATCCAAGCCTTTAAGTTTTTGTTGGAGCACGAAGAACGGAGCGAAATTGCCGGCCAGTTTGACTTGGCCAGCTTACCCCTGCGCTACCCCGACTTCGTCACAACCCTGCAGGACCGGCTGGGATTCACTCAGTTGAAAGAGGAGCGCGGCTGGTAGCGGCCGAGGTGGCATCCTTTTTCGCCGAACTGTTTAAGCAGTAGGTTTATTTTATCGTTGGGAGATTATGATGAGAGCGATTTGTATTTTTATCACAGTGATGTCGTCGGGTTGGATGGCTTCTGTTTATGCTGACTCGCTGAACGAGGCCATCGCCGATCAAGTCGACGCCGTTACCGAACGTGTTGTTGCGTGGCGACGTGACATACACGCCAATCCCGAGCTATCCAATCGTGAATTTCGCACCTCGGCCCTAGTAGCCGAACACCTTCGCAGTCTGGGAATCGACGTGCAGACCGGCGTGGCGCATACCGGGGTTGTGGGTGTACTCAAGGGCGGCAAGCCTGGCCCTGTCATCGCGTTGCGCGCGGATATGGATGGATTGCCGGTGACAGAAAAAACCGGCTTGCCCTATGCATCAACGGCGCGAGGTGAGTACCAAGGCCGTGAGGTTGGTGTGATGCACGCCTGCGGCCACGACAATCATGTCGCTATTTTGATGGGGGCCGCCGAAGTTCTGGCGGCGGTGAAAGAAGACCTGCCGGGTACCGTTAAATTTCTCTTTCAGCCTGCTGAGGAAGGTCCGCCCAAGGGCGAAGACGGGGGCGCGAAGATGATGATTGCTGAAGGCGCTTTGCAGAACCCAGCAGTGGATGCGGTGGTTGGACTGCATATTTCTCAGGGCGAAGAAGTTGGGCATGCGAGCGTTCGTCCGCTGGGTTTGATGGCAAGCGCCCAACGTTTTGATGTGGAAATTATGGGTAGCCAGACGCACGGTGCGCGGCCTTGGGCTGGCGTAGATCCCATTGTTGTCGGAGCGCAAATCGTCAATGGATTGCAAACCATCGTCAGTCGGCAAGTGGATATTACTCAACATCCAGTGGTGGTGACTGTGGGTCAATTTGAAGCCGGCGTGCGCAACAATATCGTGCCGGAAACCGCGCGTTTAAGCGGTACGATTCGAACCTTCGATCCTGAGGTGCGTGCGCAGGTGCATGAAAAAATTCGTCGCGTTGTTACCCAGGTTGCCGAATCGCAGGGAGCCACCGCCACTATCGATATTGATCCGGGTGTACCGGTAACCTTCAACGATGCAGTGCTGACGGGTCAGCTGAGCCCCACCTTAGAGGCAATCTATGGTACGGAACATGTGTCTGAGCCAGCGCGTATTACCGGCGCTGAAGACTTTTCGTTCTTTCAAGAGCAGGTGCCGGGCTTTTTCTTCTTTATTGGCGGGCGACCCGCTGATCTGCCAGCCAGCAAGGCGATCCCCAACCATTCGCCCTATTTTTATGTGGATGAGGGGGCCCTGCCACTTGGGGTGCATGCGATGTCGCGCTTAGCTGTAGACTACTTGCGGGCTGGTGCGCAGTAGCTTGGTCGGGGGCTTACAGCCCCCAGCACTCGCCGTCATTGGCGAACAAAATCGCGCCACCGTACTGTTCTTCCATGGCGCTGCGGCTAATACTCTCCCGACCTCGTGTTCTGCTGTTGCGGTGGCCCAAGATCATCATTCTTGCATCCGCTTGAGCCGCCACCCGGCCCAGTTGGGAGGGTCTGGCGTACAGTTCTCTTAGTGCGCCGCGAGAATTCTCCGGAATGGCATGGCTGACCACCAGGGCGTCAGCATCCTTTGCAAAGGTTGCGACAACATTTTTTGAGTTGTTGAAAGCTCCGGTAATCACCACGATCTGATCGGCAATTTCGATGCGCCAGGCCAAGGCTGGGACGTCACCGTGGTGGACGGGAATGGCCGACATTTTGACGTGTTCGGTCTGATACTGGGCCCAGCGCTTCGAGCCGGTTGCGGGAATGTCCACACTGCGCACTCGGTATCCCAAGCTGGCTCTGGGCTTGATCGCGTTGGCCAGATAGGGGTAGGCACCTTCCGCGCCGAACAGGCGCTGCATTAGCTCTCGGGTCGAGATATGACCATTGCCGTCGCCGCTCGGGCCCATAACAGTTAGGCGCATGTCGCGCGTGTCGCTTTGGGCTGCGCTGATGTAGGCGGGTAAATCGCCACTGTGATCAGGTCTGAGTTGGGTCAGTGCGATGGCTTCAATGGATTCAAAACTTGCCCCGGATTTTTCAAAGCCGATTTGCGATCCAGAGCCGGCGTCGACGAGCACCCGGGCGACATCGTCATGCCAGATCAAATAGCTGGGCGAGGCTTGGCCGTCATACAGCTCGCCGCTGCCCGCGCCGAGAATTTCAATCCACACACCTTCATCACCACAATGGTTGCTGCTGGCGTGTGCGGTACTGGCCAGCGCGATGCACAGGCCGGTGGTGAGAACAGATCGCAAAATAGACATTGCAGTATCTCTCAACGTTAAGAATCTGATGGTGGGTTTAGCAGCGACTCGACTTCGTCTACCAGTTGGCTGAATCCGGCTTCGTCTGGCATGCGCCAGTCCCCGCGGGGGGACAAACTGACACTGCCGACCTTGGGGCCCGGTGGCAGCGTCGTACGCTTGAATTGCTGGGTCATGAAACGGCGAAAAAACTGCGCCAACCAGTGCTGGATGGTCTCAGGCGCATGGTGGTCGGCAAAACTGTCGCAGGCCAGATAAAAGATCTTGGTCGGTGATGCACCGAAGCGTAGCCAGTGATAGAGAAAGAAATCGTGCAGTTCGTAAGGTCCGACGACCTCTTCGGTGCGCTGGCTGATCTCGCCGTCTTGGGGCGGAATCAGTTCCGGGCTGATGGGCGTGTTCAGGACGTCGATCAATACGGCGGCCAATTCGGGTTCGGCACGATGCTGTGCATACCATCGAACTAAGTAGGCCATCAATGTTTTCGGCACACTGGCGTTTACGTTGTAGTTCGCCATTTGATCTGCGTTGAACGTCGCCCAACCCAGCGCTAGCTCACTTAAGTCGCCGGTACCGACGACGATTGCGCCGACTTTGTTGGCGTAGTTAAAGAGAATCTGAGTACGTTCTCGGGCTTGGGCGTTTTCAAATACGACGTCGTGTGCACCCTGGTGATCTAAATCGTCCAAGTGTTGAGCCACAGATGCATTGATGTCGATTTCTTCTAGCGACACCCCTGCGTTTTGAGCCAATCGGTGCGCATTGGTTAGGGTGCCTTGAGTGGTTCCCGGGCCCGGTAGGGTGAGCGCATTCAAATGATTGGCCGGCAGCGACAGTTTCGCCAGAGCATCTCTTGCCACGAGGAACGCCAGTGTAGAGTCCAGTCCTCCGGACAGCCCGATCACTAAGCGCTGGGTTTTGGCCGCGAGCATGCGCCTGGCCAAACCTGTGGATTGAATGAGCAAAATCTCCTGAGCTCTGGCAGCAAATTCGTCTTCGTCTTCGGGCACAAAGGGCTGCTTAGTGTAGTGGCGTTGCACTGTCTCCAAGCGTGGCTGTGTCGTGTCGATGCTGACCTTCCGATAGGGGCGTGGCCGGAGGGTTTGCGCAAACGTACTGTTCTGGGCGCGATCGTGGTTAAGTCGTTGTAGGTCAATGTCGGCGATCAGGCTTTGTGCTGTAAATTCAAAGCGGTCGTTTTCCGCGAGCATTTGGCCAGCTTCGGCAATCAGGCAATGGCCCCCAAATACCACGTCCTTGGTAGACTCCAGCGCGCTGGCACTGGCATAGAGGTAGCCGCAAAAATTACTGGCGCTGGTCATGCGCACCAAGTCGCGCCGGTAGTCGGCCTTGCTGATGAGTTCGTTACTCGCCGACAGGTTGCAGACAATGTTGGCCCCAGCCAGAGCTGCGTGCGTGCCGGGACTGATGGGTGCCCACAAATCTTCGCAGATTTCAGCGCCGATACAGCAGTCGCCGAGTTCGAACAGCTGATCGACGCGGACATGAAATGTGCCGAGGTCTGGGTCGACTTCGGTTTCGTTGACACCATTACCCGAGACGAACCAACGCTGCTCATAGTATTCGCTGTAGTTTGGTAGGAAGGACTTCGGCACCATGCCCAGCACCCGGCCATCGCCGATCATGACGGCACAATTGACCAATCGGCCATCGGCGAGGCGCCATGGAGCGCCAACGACCAGCAGCGGTACTCGGGTACGCTGCAGTAGAATCAGCGCGCGTCGCGTCTGTTGGAGTAAGGCCTCGGAGAAAAACAGATCTTCAGCCGAGTAGCCTGTCAGACACAGCTCGGGGAAGACTGCCAGCGAAACGCCTTGATCTGCGAGTGCATCTGCCTGAGCGAAAATGGCATCGGCATTCGCGGCGGCATCGCCGATGGCGAGGGTCGGTGTGGCTGCGCATACCCGCACGTATCCGAGATTGCGGAAATCCTTGGGTGATGTGTTTTCTGTGGCAGCTCGAATCATAGACAGCAGTTTAGCCTAAATTCTCGCCCGCTATGCCTTCCTTGCTGCTATTGGCTGTCTAAAACAACGCGCGAATGTTCGTCGAAGCGTGACCAGTACCTCTGCTATATTCTGAGGAGGGAGACCGAATAACGCTATGGAGGGGATGTATGAATTTCGAATTTGGTGAAGAACAAGAGTTGCTGCGCGAACAGGCGCGAGGCTTTCTCGCTAACCATTGTCCGCCCGCTGCTGTGCGCGCGGTGCTGGAGGGCGAATCGGATCACGATGCGCAGCTGTGGCAAAAAATCGTGGAGATGGGTTGGACTGCAACCGTGATACCCGAAGAGTACGGTGGCTTGGGCCTGTCTTACTTGGAGTTGGTTGTCATCGCTGAAGAGCTAGGCCGTGCCGTGGCGCCAGTGCCCTTCAGTTCGTCCGTATACCTAGCGACTGAAGCCCTGATGGCCTGTGGCAGTCAAGAGCAGAAAGAAAAGTGGCTGCCCATGTTGGCCGCCGGTGAAGCCATTGGCACCTTCGCACTGTCTGAGGGCAATGGTCGTCCCAGTGTCAAAAGCTTAAAGACGCGTGCAACGGATGGCGGCTTGAGCGGGCGTAAGCTGCCCGTGGCCGACGGGCGCGCCGCAGATTTTGCGGTCGTGGTTGCTGCCTCGGACTCCGGCGACGGGGCCAGCTGGTATCTGGTTGAACTGGATCAAGACGGAGTTTCTCGGGACGCTGTACGCACTCTGGATTTTTCCCGCGGACATGCGGTTGTGGAGTTTGATAACGCCAAGGCAGAATTGCTGGGCGGTGAAGGCGCGGGTTGGGGGGCGACCGAGCGGTTGCTTGACCGGGCTGCCGTACTCTTTGCCTGGGAACAAGTTGGCTTGGCCGATGCCGCGATGATCCAGGCGCGAGATTACGCCATGGGCCGTTACGCCTTTGGCCGCGCCATCGCCTCTTATCAGGCGATCAAGCACAAGCTTGCGAACATGTACGTCAAAAACACCTTGGCACGTAGCAACTGCTACTACGGTGCTTGGGCCTTGAACACAGACAGCGCAGAGCTGCCCCTGGCTGCGGCGACAGCGCGAGTAGGTGCCATTAAGGCTGCCGTTTTTGCTGCTGAAGAGAATGTACAGACCCACGGCGGCATGGGATTTACCTGGGAATTTGACTGTCAGTTCTATTACCGCCGAGCGAAGTTGCTGGGCGTGAACGTAGGCAGTGAAGGGTACTGGCAAGATCGTTTGATTACCGCTTACGAACAAAACAACGCTGCCTAAAACCGACGTTCGCCAGATGGGTGGACACAGAATTTTATTGAGGATGAACGATGGATTTTAACGACACACAAGAAGAAGCCGCCTTTCGCGCCGAAGCAGCAGCTTGGCTGAAAGACAATGTTCCGAGTCAGGAAGAGTTGGCCGGCCTAGACGATATCGCTGCGGCCAAGCTTTGGCAAAAGCGTAAATACGACGCAGGGTGGGCATGCATACGCTGGGATAAAAAATATGGCGGTCGTGAGGCCAGCGCGATCGAGCAAGTGATTTGGAATCAGGAAGAAGCCAAGCACAGCGTACCGGGTGGTGTGTTTGTCATTGGCCAAGGCATGGCTGCGCCGACCTTGATGACCTGGGGCCGACCTGAGCACCATGAACGCTTTCTGCCTAAATTGGCCAGCGGCGAAGAAATCTGGTGTCAGCTGTTTTCCGAACCTGCAGGGGGTTCGGATCTGGCTGCGCTGCGCACCAAGGCCGAGCGCGACGGAGATGATTGGGTGATCAATGGTCAAAAAATCTGGACCTCTGGCGCACATTATTCCGACTTCGGCATCTTGGTGGTTCGAACCGACCCGAACGTGGCGAAGCACAAGGGTCTGAGCTATTTCTTTCTCGACATGAAGTCTCCGGGCGTGGAAATCAAGCCGATCAAGCAGCTCACCGGTGGCGCGAACTTCAACGAAGTGTATTTCACGGATGTTCGGATTCCGGACAGCCAGCGTTTAGGCGAGGTTGGCCAAGGTTGGCAGGTTGCGCTGACGACTCTGATGAACGAGCGTGCGGCCATTGGTGGTGGCGGCGCCGGCGTCAACGTAGACGTGGCCTACCGTATTGCCAGTGAAGTCATGATTGATGATAAGCCGGCCATTGAAGACAGTGCGGTTCGCGCCAAGTTAGCGGACTGGTATGTGCAGGAGTCTGGTCTGCGATTTACCGGCTATCGCTCGATGACCGCCATGTCACGGGGCGCGATTCCAGGGCCTGAAAATTCGATTGGTAAGCTCGTTGGGGCGCCGAAGACTCAGGAGATGGCGTCATTCTGCATGGATCTACTGGAAATGAGCGGCGCGATTTGGGACGAAAATCTGTCTAAGGAAGCCGGATTGTTGCAGCTTACTTACATGGGTGCTCCCGGTGGCCGGATTGCCGGCGGCACCGACGAGATCATGGCCAACATCATTGCCGAGCGGGTGTTGGGTATGCCTCAAGAACCGCGTATGGATAAGGGTATGTCATTTAGCGAAGTGCCCACCGGCAGCAACTAGTCCGCCGTACGTGTCGGACAAAGGCGTGTTGGTTTCGGCCAGCGCGCTTTTTTTTGCCTTGATCTGAGCCGATCAGGCATCCAGCCACTGAATGACATCGCCAAGGGCAATCACGCCGGGTTCTTCAATGCTGAGGTAAACACCGAGATTGCCACTGTTCTCCTTGACCAAGTGACGCATGATCTTGGGGTCTTTCGGGAGATCGTCGAAGCCGTGGGTGGTCATGACGCAGCGTGGGCACGCGACTTCGATTTTGACGACAGCGGACCCAATCCGGCCTCGCCGCCCGACCCAGGAATTTTCGGGGAAGCCGTCTTCAGGTGTCTCGACCACCAGGTTGGGTCGAAAACGCCGCAGATCGAACCGGGAATGTTCGCCTTTTTCGGTCATGGTCGTCGCGAAGAAGTTTAGGCTTGCCTCGCTCATAAGCAAAATGGGGAAGGCGTCGAAGTAGGTGCCCGGTGAGGATTCGTAGATAAACAGTTCTTCCGGAAAGACGGAAAGGTCGGGTAGCGGCTCGTCTTCGGTGCGCGCGAATACTTCCCGGAAATAGGCTTCTGGATCGACGCCTTCTTCCATCGCCGGACGACGGTAGTGATCGAGTTGGTCTTCGGGAAGCAACGGCCAAAGGCTGACCGGTGCACCAACCTCGGCGCTGAGCACCTCGTTGACGCGGTGGTCTGAAGAAGAAATCTGTCGACCGTCTGCCAAGGCGATACTGACCTCTGGGGACACTTGTTGGGCTGTGGGCTCGCTGACAAAGCTGGCGTTCATACTGAGGAGCCCTGGAAAGCGCTTGCCGCCCTTGATGCCCCCGCGCTCCTCATCTTTCAGTGCCCAAGCGCGGTCGCCGGGGATGCCCTTGACCGTCAGAGATGTGCTGCTGAGCGCATGCCCACCCATACTTTTGACTGGGTAGCGAAACAGTTGGGTGACAGTGCCAGACATAGGGTCTCCTCAATTGGTGTTTAGGTCAGCAGCCTAACAAGTCCTCGATAATCTGCCAGAACTTCGTCCGCACCAGCTGCGCCTAACGCGTCAGCGTCGTTGCTGCCGGTCAGGACACCAATGCAGCGCATATTCAATTCTCTGCCCGCTTGCATATCCAATGCCCCATCGCCCACCATGACCGATACGTCGGGATCGGCACCCAGAGCATCGAGATTGGCCTGCAGGTGTCTGGGGTCGGGTTTTAGGTGCTCGACATCGTCTCGAGCGTGCAAACTGTCAATGTACTCATTCATGTCTGGGAACATGGTGATGACCGCCTCGCGGCAGTTTCGGGTGACGATGCCGAGTCTGTAGCCCGCGCTGCGCAGTTGTACAAGCACCCGCCGGGCGTCATCAAACAAACGTGTTTTTCCTGCCGCCTCCATCTCGATATCATGGATACGCTGGTGGCTGGCTGCTGCGTATTGATTGGCAAGGGTTGTGCCGATACGTTCTTGGGCATTGAGCCACGCGTGGGATGCCTCAATAATTTCGACGATATACAGATCCGCATGCACGGCGTCCGGTACGCCGGCGGTGGTGGCCATGGCGGCGATTTGTCGGCGCATATCCGCTAAGTCGAGATTGGGTACCAAGGTGCCGTCGAAGTCGAATAGGATGCCCTTACCGCTCACTCGTCAGACTCGTTGCCGCGATTTGCCCACCGTTCTTCGTGGGTGTCCTCGATACGCTGACGGAAACGCTGTAGCAGTATCCAGCCGATGATCAGGGCGCTGATGGCCACCAGCACGGGGTAGGCGGTTGCCGGCACCCAAAAAGCGGCCGCTAAGTCTGTATGCAACAAAGCCAAGGTGCCCACCGCAATCGCCACGGCCATAACCGACAGGGTCATCAGATAGGCACCGGCGGCCAAAAGCAGCGGCAGCCACAGCTGGTTGATCTCGTCATCGACGTTGAGATCAATCACGAAAAGCACGGCCAAGGTCACGACGACTCCGGCCATCCGCAGGGAGAGATATTGAAGCGGGGTTTTGTCCATCAGTTGACGACTCCCAGTTGGCCGCCATCGATGCGGATGTTCTGCCCATGAATTGCATCAGCCATTGGGCTGCACAGAAACGCGACTAAGCCAGCAACCTCTTCCCGGCGGCTGATCCGCCGAATGGGAATGTCTTTAGCCACATGGGCCTCGACCTCTTCCCATGTATCCCCCCAATTTTTCTTGGCTGCCATGCGCATGTAGTTTTGTTCCACTTCTGGCGTATGAATCATGCCCGGTGACACCAGATTGACCCGTATGTCGGTGCCAGCCACTTCCTTGGCTAGGCCAATGGTCATGTTCGCCAACGCACCCTTGGCCGCGTAATAACCGGGCATTCGGGCGTTAGGACTGGTGGAACCCACGGTGCCTAGGTTGATGATTCGCGCCCATGGCATGTTGCTCATCTTGGGCAACATACCGGTAATCAGCCGTTGGGCCGAAAGCACATTTTTTTGGTAAGCCAGCAGCCAAGCGTCTTCGTCCTGAGTTTGCCAGGTACCTGCATCCGCTGCGCCGAAGTTATTGACCAGAATGGATGTATCGAACCCCTCGCATTGGGCGAGCAACTCGTCCGACCCTTCGCGGGTAACGATATCGCCCCAGACGGGTACGCCTGCGCCGAGGGCGCTGACCGAGTCTTCTGCCTGCTGCTGGGTCATGCCATGAACCAATACGTTGGCACCCTCGTGCAGTAGCGTTTTGGCAATGATCTGGCCGGTGCCTCGGTGACTGCCTGTTACCAAGGCGACTTTGTTGTTGAGAGCGAGATCCATATACCCATCCTCGAGAAACGATCGCCTACCCTAACAGATGACGGTTTTGCCTAGAAATTCGTTGCAGCGCCCTGACTGGGACAACTAAATCCATGTGCTCTCGCGGTCTGTGGCAGACTGCGCCGATGTTCGATTCGTCCCTTCTTTTGATATTGCTCGTGCTGTTTGTGGGTAGCTACGTTCAGGCAGTAGCAGGCTTTGCTCTGGGCATGATTGCCGTTGCCGTCATTGGCGGTTTGCGGCTACTCGACATTCCCACGCTGGCTGCCATGGTAAGTTTGCTCAGTATGTTGAATGCGTCGCTCTCTCTCGGTGGTCATACCCAGCACGTGCATCGCCCCATGTTGATGTGGCTGGCCATCGGCATTGTTCCGGGCCTGTTGCTAGGTTACGGGCTTATGCTGTATCTCGACGGTAATCGACTGTGGGTTCTGGAGCTGTGTTTGGGTGTCTTTATTTCGGTTGGCGGCCTGTCCATGGCTATTAGACCCCGCAGCTGGCCCCAGGAATCTCGGGGTCCGTTCACGTGGTGTATGGGCGCGATTGGCGGCATTTTGGGCGGGCTGTTTTCTGCCAGTGGGCCTTTGTTGGGCTGGTTTGCTTACAGCCAACCTTTGCCGGTGGCAGTCATTCGAGCCACCCTGCTCAGCTATTTCTTTCTGGCGACGGCCATGCGAACGATCATCGTTTTTTTCGAAGGCAGCCTGTCGGCTTCGGTATTATTCTATGGAGCCTTGGGTGCACCGGTAGTGATCTTAGGTGCCTGGCTCGGTCGGCGGTTTCCGCCAGTCGTGTCTGAACAGGCCTTAAAGCGCGGCGTATTTATGCTGTTATTGCTCATGGGTCTGTGGATCTGTGTCAGTGCCATGAACACGGGCCTGAACGGCGTGCCGATCTGAGGTGGCCGAGATAAAGCTTGAACAGGTCTAACGATGGAAAACAGCATGTCGGAATTTGATGCCATACGCCCATACTACGACCACGAAGTACCTGATGTACTGGCGAGGTTGGTTGCTTCCCGCGAGCTTGCGCAGGCGGCAAGTCAATTGGTTATGCCTGGCTGGCTGGGAAATCGCTCGCTGGGTCGTTGGTTAACCCGGTCGGTTCTTCGACTGAAAACGCGGAACCTTAAATCCATACGAGACTGTCAGAATGTGGTTGCCGGGCTTTTTGAAACGGTCATTGATCGGAGCATCGATCGGTTATCCGTCAGTGGCTTAGATCGTCTAAGCCCTAACGATCACTATCTGTTCATCTCGAACCACCGTGATATCTTGATGGACTCGAGCCTGCTCAACTATCTGTTGCAGGAAGCGGGTCACGATACCTGTCGGATGGCGGTTGGCGATAATTTGCTGAGTAATACCCTAGCCGCAGATTTGATGCGGTTGAATAAGAGTTTTGTTGTGGAGCGCAGTGTGGCGGGCGCGCGGGCTCAGTATCGGGCTCTCAGTCGCACCAGTCGCTATGTGCAGCAGTCGCTGCAACAAGGAATCTCAGTCTGGATTGCCCAGCGTCAGGGCCGGGCCAAGGACGGTTTTGACCGCACGGATCCGGCTTTGCTGAAAATGCTGTTGTTGGCCTACCGCGATAAAAACGCTGCTGATTTGCCCATGCAGCGGATGCTTCAGGTGGCACCGGCGGTACCCGTATCCGTGTCTTACGAGCTGGATCCCTGTGGGACGAGCAAGGCCCATGAGCTTGCGGTTATTGATGAGCAGGGTGGGTATGAAAAATCGCCTCAGGAAGATTTGGAAAGCATGGTGAAAGGATTGATGGGACACAAAGGCCGGGTGCGACTGACCTTTGGTGAACCGATTTCTCAGGCATCCAGTGCAGAAGAGCTGGCAGCCCAACTCGATCAAAGCATTGTGGCGAATACCAGGCTTTATCCAACGCACCGGTACGCCAAGATGGTGTTGGAAAACGGGCCAACGCAAGAGCTCGAAAATCATCCGGCGGTACAACATCTGACGGCGGAGCTGCATGCCATGCCGTCAGCTGAGCGGCCTTACCTATTGCAGCAGTATGCGAATATTTGGCGTAATCGTGACGAGCTGAACATCGTCTAGTCAGCTGTTTCCAACCGGCATGTGCATCGAGCCGGTTGGTTATTTCGTATTATATTTTGGCGGCTCGATCCTCGGTCGCAGGTTAAGCGCTCTGTGCCTTTAGCCCGTCATTTTTTCCATCACGGCGGACGCCATCGTAGATGAATTCTGAACCGTTCAGATCTGTGGTCGGGATCTCGTCTTTTTCGCGCCAGTAGTCTTGGTTATGCCGCCATTCGGGTTTCGCGCCCCGTTGGGGTAGCTTGTCCATATCGCGCGTCAGATAGTTCGGGTTGAAGTTGTCCTCTTCGATCCAAGGCAGGATCGCCATGTCGCCATCTTCTTCGCGCAGAGCGACTTCGATGCGGCGTGCACCAATGTCGTCCATATGATTCAGCAGGCCGCAGACAAAATCGCCCAGCAGGTCGACTCTCAGGGTCCAGCTAGCACGGAAATAACCAAAAACCCAAGCCAAATTGGGTACGCCGGTAAACATCATGCCCCGGTAGTTCACGGTGTCGTGCCAGTCCACTGGCTTACCATCGACGCTGAAAGGAATATCACCCATGACCGACAGGTGAAAACCGGTGCAAACGCAGACGATATCGGCTTGGAGTTCTTCGCCTGATGCCGTGCGTATGCCGTGCTCGGTAAAGGTGTCGATGGTATCGGTTACGACGCTGAGTTTGCCGGCAGCGGCGGCTTGGAAAACATCGCCATCTGGGCAAAAAGCCAACCGTTGCTGCCAAGGCCTGTAGCTCGGCGTGAAGTGCGGTTCGAATTCAAAGTCTTCGCCGGCATAGCCTCGTATCAGCGCCTTAAGTTCCTCGAAAACGGCATCGGGTTCGTTCTTGCAGCGTTTGGTCAGCACGTCTTGATCGTAAAGAATTTGTGCCCGAACCACTCGGTGAATGGTCGGTTCGTCGATACCAATTTCACGCAGGCGGTCGGCCAGTTCGTTCCGATTCTCGCTGCAGAAAAAATAGGTGGGCGAGCGTTGCAGCATGGTGACGTGCTCGGCCTCCTTGGCGAACTCCGGAATAACCGTTGCGGCGGTAGCACCGGAACCAATAACCACCACCTTTTTGCCTGCGTAATCCGTTTTTGGGTCCCACAGCTGGGCATGAATCAACTGCCCTTGGTACTGATCCATATTCGGCCAGTTGGGGATGTTGGGGTTTTCATGGTCGTAATAACCTTGGCACATCCACAGGAAGTTACAGGTAAAAACAATCTCGCTATCGTCTGCTGTCCGTGTTGCCGTTACCGTCCATTTGTTCTCGGCGCTGGACCAGTCGCATTGGGTGATACGGTGCCCGTAACGGATATGCTGACCGATGTTATTTTCTTCGATGACCTCGCCCATATAGGTGAGGATGGCCTCGGCGCTGGCAATGGGTACCCCTGTCCACGGTTTGAATCGATAGCCGAAGGTGTAGAGGTCCGAGTCCGAGCGGATACCAGGGTATTTGTGAGTCTCCCAGGTACCACCGAAGGTGTCTTTCATTTCGAGGATGCAGTAGCTCTTATCGGGGCATTGTTGCTGCAGATGATAGGCTTCACCGACCCCAGAAATTCCTGCGCCAACAATCAGCACATCAAAATCCGTCTGATTTTGAACGTTTGCCTTCTCCATGACATATCTCCTTGCCCAAGCGTGCGTGTTGGGTATCACCTAACCCAATGTTTATGGATCAAAGAAGCTTATATTCAAATTTGAGGTGATATAACAGCGATTTTGTGATCAAGCCCACATCGAGGCGTTTTGGTGTTTCAACACGTTTGTGGCGATCCGCCCGGTGCCGAGCAGGGTTCAACGCCCAATTTTGGTGTCATTTCCTAATACA
>JBELHZ010000018.1:12853-43794 GCA_042091155.1 Gammaproteobacteria bacterium | reverse complement strand
TATTGAGTGGGAATAGGTGTTTGGCTTAAATCTCGGTGCTACAGGGTTTGACGTGACAGATTTATCTCAACGCTAGGTAAGGCAGTTGCGCCTGAATAATTCTCTGTTTAGGCACGATCGGGCGTCCCTCTCTGCCGCTCTCTGCCGCTCTCTGCCGCTCTCTGCCCTCTCTTTGCGCCCGGTCGACCTCAGTTCGGCTGTTTAAACGGCGTCTCGGGTGGGTTCGAGGGAGATCTTGTGTAAACTAAGGGTTGACGCGAGGGCGAGTTCCCGCAAGCCTTGGGAGTAAGGGTATTGACGAAGAGTGAACGTATGGAAGGCTGGTTTCGCTGGATTATATTTGTCATAGGGCTAACATTGTGGGTGCAAGCAAATGCCGTTGTGGTGGACGTGGTAGGCGCCATCAGCTCAGCCGAGAAGTACGATGCCCACTATCTCCGAGCCCAATCTGTTTTTGAACAGTCGAGTTATTTGGACGATGAAGCCCGGGCCGTTCTTGAGCCTCAGCTTATGCTGACCCACTACCAGCGCGTGACCGACCAGACTGTGGTTGAGTCAGAGAACGCGGTATATCAAGGGGGAGAAAGCGATTTCGTTAGCCGCACGTCATTGCTGCGGCTTGAGCAGGTTGTCTACGATCGTCAGAGCTGGCAGTGGTATCTTCGGGCTGGCGTAGAGCAAAAGGTCTTCGCCCAAGATCTGCGAGCTGAATATCAAAATCTCTTGTTACGTCTTGCCGAGGGCTTGCTGCATCGGGAGATGGCTGTTGCCGATCTGCGCCTTGCGACTTCGGATGTCGAGGCACTGGCCCGGTTAGCGTTGCTACAAAGTAAGCGGTTCGAGCAAGGTGAAGCCGCTCGGGTGGATTACCTGGATGCTCAAGCGGGTTTGGACAATGCTCGGGCGAGAAAAAGCGAGGCGCAACAGAAGCTGAATGAGACGCAGCGGCGTGTAGAAATGATCGTCGGCGACCGGGTAAAGCTGGAGCTCTCGCTTACAGACGATTGGGTAGCGTTCGACTCTTTGGGCACCTCAGAGGAGTGGTGGCAACAGGCCCTGGCAAGCAGTCCACAATTGCTGTCGGCCGAGTTGAGACGTGAAATGGCGAAGCTGGGACACAAAAGCGCGCGCAGCGCCAATAAACCAAGACTTTATCTCGGGGCGGAATACAATCGCGACGCGAAAGACGATACGTTGTTCGGCGGCGGAGCCACGATCGAGGGCTCATCGGTCTATTTGCGCGCGCACTGGGACATTTACAGTGGGGGAGCCTCGTTAAGGCGCGCACAGCGCGCTGCCGGAGAACTGCGAACGGCCCAGCTCGAGCGCGAGTTAGCGGAGCGCGATGTCAAACAGCTCCTTGATCTTCATCTTGACAAGCTGTCGTCCGGTGCGGATCAGATACGCGGCTACCAATCTGCCGTTGCCGCCGGAAACGAGCTCGCCGCACTGCGCAAAGGTCAGTTGGACGCTGGTACGGTAGACGAGCTGAAGTACTTTCAGGCGCTTCGCTCTTCCGTCGAATCCCAAGCCCGTTTGGTGAAAGCCGTTGGCAATTATCAGCTGACGGCTTTGCGCTTACTTCATGTGGCGGGAGTCCTGACGGCTCAAGATCTGCAGAGGCTGCAGTAACTCAAGGACCGTGGATATCATTCATACAGTTCATAACAACTCGGAGAATTTTCTATGCAACAGCTGATTTACAGCGACATCGTCCCAGTCAACCGAGTCGCCCATCGGGACAAGAGTATTCAGAAAATCAAACACCTCGCGTTCGCGAAAAACGTTAACTCGTTTCCGATTGTTGTCGCCGAGTTCCTGCGGGCCAGTGAAGAGATGCCCGTTGTGTTTGTTGAGAGCGGAGACTCTGTGGTGCCTGTCGTGCTCACAGGGTTGGCTGATGATCAGAATTTGATGGTGACCGCAGACGATAAGTGGGACGGCCGTTACGTGCCCGCGTTTATCAGACGATACCCTTTTGTTTTTGCCGCGGTGGACGGCGGGGAGGATTTGACGGTCTGCGTGGACGAGAGCTATGAGGGTTTGAACGACGAGGGGCGAGGAGAGCGGCTCTTCGACAGTGAAGGAGAAACCACGGATTACCTCACCCGAATCATCGAATTTTTGCAAGATTATGAACGACAGTTTTCCGTAACCAAGGCGTTTTGCGCGAAGCTGAAAGAGTTAGACCTGCTGATGGACGGCACCGCGCAGATTGATCTCGGAGGGGATGCCGGCAAGCGTACCTTGGGCGGACTCAAAGTCGTCAACGAAGCATCTCTTGGCAAACTGGAGGATGAACAGTTGCTGGGCCTGGCCCGCAGTGGTGAGCTGCGGGCAATACACGCTCATCTGAGCTCATTGGGCAACATCAATCAGTTGGCAGATCGAGCCAGAGAAAAAGGCGTCGCCGGCAGCGACGCATCTGTCGAGCAACCAGAGGCCTCAGTAGAAGCGTAATTTACGGGTTTATCCGCAGAGACAGAGGAGAGAATTATCAGTTACTTAGTCGATCACGCAGCAGTTCGCGGGGTTCATGAATAGCGACGGAGGCGTTCCAATCGCGCGGAAAGGGCCAAAACGCTCGGTTTTGTCTGCGTTGCTCGGCTTGGCCAAACGTAATCGACTACATCGCCGAGGACGGCGGCTACTTCGCAAACTCGCGGCCGATGCGTTTCACTATCGCGGCGAATCCCTAGAACCCAGGATACTGCTATCCGCCGACCCATTTACTGCCGCCATCGGCGCAGGAGAGTTGGACAACATCGAATCGATCACCCTGCGCGTTGATGAAACCCAAACGGTGTTTCAGCTGGCCAACGATCAAGGCGATGTGCTGGTAGAACAAAATATCGTCGATACCAACGCTATTTCGTTGTCAGTGGTTGATGGGGCCAGTTACTCAACCTCCGTTATCATCGATGAAAGCTATGTCACCTGGCGCACGGCAGCTGGCCTTGATGGAGACGCCAGCAATGACTTGGCGGTGACGTTCACCGGCAGCGGCAATGGTGATGCCCTAGAAATCCACGGCGATTTTGATGCTGACTGGGTGATCGGGGAAAATTCCGCGCAAGGGTCTGTCGGCAGCGATGTTTGGTTTAACGCCGATTCGATCACGCTGGTAAATTTGGCGATCGAAGGCACCGATGCTGACGATCACGACACATTATCCTCCGCGCTCAGTGGCGGTGTTTGGCAGGTCGTTCAACAGGGCGTGATTCGATTTGGCGACGTAAATTCTGTCGTAGACGAACGACTGATCATCAGTGGTGTCGACGCCCTGGTTGGCGACGCCAGCGGTAGCCAAGTTATCGACTATTCGTCCTTTGGTGCGCCTTTGTCCTTAGATCTTTCGGCAGGACTGGATGTTGCTGCGACCTTGGATGGTGCCGGCGAGATCACCGGATTCAAGCACTTTATTGGCTCCAAATCAGACGACTACCTCATGATCGCAGGCGACAGTCTGATCAGCTCGTTTGCAGACGCTACTGACAGTGTGGACGATGTCGATCAGCTGGTTATTGTTGACTACGCTAGCGCGTCCGCAGTCATCACGGACAATGACGTAACTCTGCCTGGCGATACAGAAATCAGCATCGGTGGCCTTGAATCTCTGGCGCTGTACGCCGCCTCAGACGTTGCGTTCGATATGTCGATTACCGGCAGCGATGTGTCGGGGTCTCTTGCTCTGGTGGTTAGCGCCGGAGCGGGTAACGATACGATTGTTGGCACACCCAACGCGGATTATCTGTTTGGTGGCGCCGGCTATGACAGCATTACCGGGGGCGCGGGCGACGATCGACTGCTGTCCACGCTCGATGTCAGTAGCACAACCGCACAGGCTGATAGTCTGGTGGGCGGCGGCGGTGAGGACGTTGTCGAGTTTTTCATGGCGTACTCCCGAAATGGACTTTTGTTGACCAGCGATGCGTCGCAAACCGGCCTAACGGCCCAGGTGTCTGACGGTAGCTCTGTGTTAGGCGATGTGATCGCGTCGACGGTGGAGTCTGTTGTGGTCCAAGGTCATACGGGTAGCGACGTCATCAATGCCAGCGCTTTAACCCAAATGGGTGTCATTGCGCGAGGCAGCGGCGGCGACGACAGCATCACGGG
This sequence comes from Gammaproteobacteria bacterium, assembly GCA_042091155.1. Classification (GTDB taxonomy): domain Bacteria; phylum Pseudomonadota; class Gammaproteobacteria; order Pseudomonadales; family Azotimanducaceae; genus UBA4421. The sequence goes on along the minus strand of JBELHZ010000018.1, from coordinate 39,678 downwards.
CTCCGGGCAGGATGATCAGCTCTTCGGCGGTGATGGGGCCGACTTGTTGGTCGGCTTGGATGGCGCCGACGCGTTGACCGGTGGTGGTGGATCCGACCGAATATATGGCGGCGATGCCTCCGGAGCAGCAGACGGCGCTACCGATACCCTGGTCGAAGGTGTTGTTGGTTTTGGTGCTCTTGGTGACTTATTGGCTGGCGAAGAGGCCATCGCCTACAATGATGTTTCGCTAACCGATACGGGTAGTGGCGTTTCCGGCAACTTGACGCTGAGTATTGATGGCGTCGATCTTGCTCCGCTGGCCGTTGAGTCGACGACGTTTTCAACGGCGCAGGCGGGCGAACTGCAGAGTTATCTTGCTGATGCGGGTTACGCTCAGGACACGGTGCGCGTCGTCGCGACAGGGGATACGCTTCAGCTGCTATTCGTGGGAGGGTTCAACGCTGAGTCCACAGATCTTCCGTCGGTAACCGCCAATCTTGGTGCCGGGCAGGCGGGTGCCGCGCAAGCGAGTGCCACGCAGCTTGCGACGAGCGCTGAAGCGCTGCCGAGTATTGCGAATTTTTCCGTCCTTCGGCATGCGGACAGTTTTGGCTATCACGATATTGTCGTGGTCGATGCAGCGTCAGGACAGTTCAATCTAAGCTTTGGCTCAGAGCAACTCGCGCGGACGGTACTTGCAGCGAACGACACGAATGCCGATCGCTCACGCCTAGCCGATGAGATTCAGCAAGGCATTGTTCGGCTGAGCGATGTGGAGAAAAGCGACGTCTCCGTCAGATGGCTGCCAAGCGAGGTGGAAGACGAAAACGGCGGCACCTTTCGGGTGTATTTCACCGGCCAATACGCTGGATTAATCGATGCTTCTTTACCAGAGGTTGCGCTCGTCGGTGTTACCGGTGGGGTGGCAACACTTGCGGACTATCAAAGTAGTGAGATGTCGCGCGACTATTTGATTGACGTTGAAGCCGTTGAGCTCGGCGGTTCCCAGTTAAGTGACTACCTTTCCGCAGCAGCAGTGACTGATGGTCAGTTTACCGGCGGGATATTTCTAGGCGGTGGCATGGGGCATGACATTATTGTCGGCTCCGACGGCGACGATGTGCTCAGCGGTGATAGCGGCGACGATGTGGTCGATGGATATGGCGGTGACGACACCTTAGACGGTGGTATTGGACAAGATGTCCTGCGGGTAGCGTTGGTTGAAGGCGGTGATGTTGGCAAGGTGAGCTTTGCCAGTGCACAAGTGCTGCGCAAACTTGGGGACGATAACGTGCTGTCCACCAGCGCTTACGCGGGTTTTGAAACGGCGTCCTTGATCGGCACCTCGGGCAACGAGCTATTGGATGCGAGCGGGTTTAGCGCTGTGGACGAATCGCTGCAGATTGCTGTTTTTGGTGGCGGCGAAGTCCAGCGAGGGCTGGGCTACGATTTTGCGTTCGTGATGGGTGACGAACACCTGCAGGTCAGTCTGAATGGCGCAGACACACTGCAAGATGTGTTGTTTTTGTTGCAGGCCACAGACCTTGACGGCGACGGTGAAGAAGACTTGGGAGACAGCCTGCTGCAAGACGGGCGCTTCTTTATCGATACGGGTGGAATAGCGATTGATTCTGTCGTGTCGGCGGCGGATTCCGGCATGCTTGATCTCATTGGTTTGAGTGATCTTGCAACCACCGCTGCTGCTGACACTTACTTAGGGAACGCGCTGGAGTTTGGCTCGGCGCGGATAGACGGCGGTGGGGGTACTGACGAGTTAACGGGAACCGCCGGGGCGGACCGTTTCCGCTATGCCGCTACTGGCCAGGCTTTGATCAATGCGGGCTCCGGGGACGACGTGCTCGTCTCAAGCATCGATGTCTCAAGCGTAGAAACTTCTGTTGATAGCGGCCGGCAGATCATGAGCTTCAACGGCTCGATGAGCGATTGGGTCAACTTCGAAAGTATTGAAACGATTAGCCTAACGGCCTTAAGTGCGGCAACAGTTGACCTTGCCGCTCTCACGCAAGCTAGCCGCGTCGTCGTTGGCGAAGGCGCCACGGTCACCACGTCTGGTGCAGGCGACAGCGTCGCCATTAGTCAAAAAGCGCTGTTTGCCTATGCGTTTATTGTTGATGATGGCACCGAGATCATTGTCACATCGCTGGCGGAGCACCAGGCATTGTTGGGTGGCGCCTGGGGCACCTACATCGAGGTGACTTCGGATGGCGCGACCGATCCAACGTACAGCATTGTCGCGCAAGATGGGTTTTCGCTGGATTTCGTTTCAGGGCAGATCGCCAGCGAAACCGGGATCGCTTCGAAGATCTCTACGATTGACGGCGGCATTCAAATGGCCGTGGGCGCCGCCGGCCTGATTGAAACGGCGCTCACCGGGGATCCCCGCAATTTGACCATCAATGCCTCAGAGGTTGAAGGTGTCGCTCTGCAGTTACTGGACGCTGATAAGCCCTTGTTGTCGCTGCAGTCGCAGACAGTAGACTGGAGCGCAGGTGAGGCTTCGTCAATCACCTATGCTGCAACTGAGATGCAGCTGAACCGTGATCTGGTAACCGATGGAACGCTGAACCAACGCTTCGTTTCTGATGATCTCTCTGTTGGCGGTCAAGACAGTACTGATGCCGTTATCATCGACTCCAGAGCGAGTGACAATCAGTCCGCCGGCGATATCACTTTCTTGGCACGCAACATCACCATGGAGAACGTTACCCTGATCGCCGCGCCGGTCGATCCGACGGATCAGGAAAATGGTGATATCTCCAGAGCTGCCGTTGCATCGGTGCTGCAAACAGCAGTAGAGACGCAGGCTCAGCGAGACCTGCTGGTTGCAATGACAGCGGATGCCAAGTCGGCAGGGGCGGTGGCAGGCACGGTGAGTATTTCTGCCCAGGACATCGGAGATTTCACCGGGTTCGGGTTTTACAATCGAGACATATCTCGTGCCAATATTTCGCTGAGCAATACCCATATTTACGCTGGAAATGTGGATATTGATGCGTCCGTTGACAACTTAATCATGATGGAGGATCGCGACCCCGATGGCAGTCTCAGTGGCGATTCGCCGCTGAATTCGGAAAACACCGGCTGGGGCGAGATCCTAGCTATCCTCGACGATTTTTCGATGATTGTAGGCGTTGCCAATACATCAACGGCGGCCAGCGTTGTGGTTGATGAACAATCTCTCATTGTGGCTGATAATTTTTCCGCTGACGCCGTTAACCTGGCAACGGCAAAAGCGAAGCCAGGGGGCTTCTACTTTGCGGCGGCGGTAGCCGAATTAGACGCAGAGACCTCGGTAGAGATGGACGGGGGGCTATTTGTCGCCGGTAACGCCACGATCTACGCCAAAACGCAAGCGACCCTAATTGCCACAGCCAAGGTTGAGACGAGAAACGCGGCTGCGGTCGCGGTCGGTGTCTCCACCAGTAACACCAAGGCCACCTACGCCGTTGGGGACTTTGGTTATGTGGGCGGTGACCTGGTAGTCCAAGCCGATCAAATAGACAAGTTCAGTGTCATTGCCAATGCGAGTCCGCTGCAGGTAAACAGCCCCTTGGCGCTCTCTATTGCGGTTGCGCTGGAATCCAGCGAATCCTATGCCGAGGTAGTGGGCGATCGGTCCAGCAGCCAGCTCGTCGTGGGCGGCAATTTTACGGTCCAAGCAGATCTTGAGTCGTTAAAGAATGATGACGGGCTTGGCATGACTTCTAAGTCAGACTCAGGCAACGGATTAGGGAAAAAGGTTAAACGCCCCTTACAGCCTGCTGAAAACGCGTACAACGTTTACTCTGGAAACGCTGCAGAGGTTGCAGTGGCCATACTAGACTCAAAATTTCCGAAAAATGACAAGTCTGTGCCTAAGGTGCAGTTGGCGGCGGCGGTAGGGCTGCATGACGACATCAATCACGCGACCGCGGTCCTTGCTGACGATTCAGCGATGGACATAAACGTAGGCGGAGACGTCGTGGTTAACGCAAACGTCAATGCGAAACCGACGTTACGCGTGCTCTCCGAAGCAGAAAGTGATACCAAGGCAGCGGTGTCCACGCAGCCGCCGTCGGCGACGGCATCTGGAAATTCGCAACAGCCTACTCCGCCGCCGGACCCTGCAAAAGCTGCGGTCGCCGTTGCGTTTTCGTGGGGCCAACTGGACAACAAGGCCCATGCCAACCTTGGTGCAGGGGCGAATGTCCAAACCGATGGCGACGTACGAGTGGGCACGAGTTCGCTCAGTGGCCCATCGTGGAGCGAGTTTTTTGACGAAAGCATTCTAAAGTTACTCGAAACCGCCCAGTACGAAGCGTCTACCTTAGTGACACACTACGAATCTCAGGGCCAAGTTGGGGTGCGTCCCAATGAAATCGTTGCAGCGGATAATGGGGAGTTTTTTCGTTACGCCGGGGACGGGTTGGCCCTGCTTGATCTGGATGCCGAGTCGTTTTCCGGCGATGATTGGACACCTCTGACCGGAGCGGTAACCCATCTAGCCTTTGATCTGCTGACCAGTTCTGGTACCAGCGAGTCGGTCAAAATCGAAAATGGGGATTTGGTCCTGATCGATTCTGGCTATCAGGGTGAAAACGATGCGGCGGTGGTCGGCACCGTTTATCGGTACATTGGCGACGCAAGTGACTCGCTCGACCTCGCCCAGACAAACTACGATAACGACTCTCTGTGGCAAAAACTGAACGTCTCGGTGGATCGCATTGCGGCCATGCAGTCGGTTAGCCTACGCGACAATGACATCGTTAGGGTGGTCAGCGGTCCCGGCACCAATCTTGACGGATTTTCGTTTTCTTATTCTGGTTCTGTTGCAGCTCAGAACCTGATGACCGCTGACTACTCGGATGCAGCGAACTGGACATCCCATTACGCCTCATCCTATGACCATAAAGTGGAGGAAGAAAAAGAGTACGAGCTACTGCCGGGCTACATTGTCGAGGATTCTCAGGGGCAGCGCTATCGATACGTCGGTGCGGGCACTACGCTTTATACTGCCAACGTTTCCCAGTTGGCTTCCTTTGAGCCGCTCGCAGACCCATCGTGGACCGGCCTCGCCCCGGTGATCGGTGGTATTGTCGACAAAGTGGCAGATCTGGCGTCTTTCAGCTGGATTTCAAGCTGGGCTGGGGCAGGCACAAAAGGCGCCGAACGAGGGTTCGCTGGTGCAATCAGTATCAATACAGCCGATCAGGAAGCGCGGACCAGTATTGCTGAGGGCGTCGTCATTGCGGGTTTGAACAGTAGTGCGGCCGCCGGTGTGGAAGTCACAGCGGACTCTCGCAACGACCATTTGAAATACAACGGCAACTTGGTACCGGCCAGTGAGAGCGGTAAATCCAGCGCGGGTTTCAGTTATTCCGGGGTGACGCTGGCTTCAGACGCCGTGGCGAAAATTGCCGATGGGGTCAACATCGCCGCTGCGAGTCTGGAGGTTCAGGCGAACAACGGTGGGATAGCGATTTCCGCCGGAGCTGGCACTTCAAGCGGAGGGAAGAATACGTTTCTGGGGTCAGTGCTCAATCAGTACATTGAGAATACAACGCACGCGTTGGTCGGACAGGGCAACTATGTGTTGACCAGCGGTTTGAGCGATGCGCTCACGGTTTCCGCTTACGACAAGTCCGCTCCTGTGATCGTCGTTGGCACAGTGGCTCGCGGCGGCGGAAATAGCGTCGGTGCCAGTATCGGGTGGCAGGAAATCGGCCGCGACACCGTCGCGTTTTTAGGCAGCGATAGCCGCGGTACGATGGGTGTGTCCGTGGCAGCGGTGGATCCAGCCACTGGCGGCGCCGTCAACCTAGAGGGTGGGGTCAACGTGTCCGCATCGAATGCCGGGCTCCATTTGGTGGTTTCGGTCACGGGCACCAGAGCAGCGCCTGCTGCGGCTGGTGCAACCGGTCAGGCCCCGGGCGGAAGCGGAGGTTCATCCACGGGGGCTTCCACTCAACGTGGGCTAGCAGGTTCTTTCGGACTTATCGACAACGAAGACCACAGTCTGGCTCAAGTTCAGGGCTTTCAATCGTTTACCGCAGGCGATGTCTCGGTTAACGCAGAGAACAGTACCGAGCAGCATCTGGGGACCGGAGGCTTTGCCTTGTCCTCTGGAGATTCGTCGACTGGGATAGCCGGTGCCGTCGCAGTCAACCTCGCCACGGGCTCTACCATCGCGGGTCTCAGAGATATTGGAGTACTCGATAGCGGCGACATTCTTGTTGACGCAACCCGAACCGGACTGATGGTCAGTGCGGCAGTGGGTTTAAGTGTTTCCTCTGGTGCGTCCGGCGCCTCGATTACCGGGTCTGTGTCTTGGCTTCGCAAGAACGAGCTCACAGAAGCGGTGGTTGCCAACATCGCATCAAACGTCGTTGGTACAAGCGCCGGTGGACTGTCGGTCACCGCGACGGATACCGTGTCCTTGCTCTCCATTGCAGGGGCCGCTGCATGGGCAGGCGGAAAAGGTATAGGTGCCGGCGTCGCCTATGCCGAAAATTTCGGTCAGCTCAATGCCAGAGTTGCCGACCTTGGAACGGTCGATAATCCGCTTCGCGTCTGGGGCGATGTAACGGTGTCCACGACTAATACGCTATCGATGATCGCGGTTGCCGGGACTGCGTCAGTTGTAACCGGGGAAGCAGCGGGTATTTCGTTGGCAGGCTCAGTCAGTTTTGCGGTAATGGGGTTGGAAGAAAGCGCAACGCTGCGCAACAGCTTCCTCGATTTGCAGGCGGATAATGTGACCCCCACCAACGACCTCACGGTTGCAGCAAGCCAATCCGTTTTCTTCGTCTCAGTCGCTGGGGCTGTGGGCTTTGGCGGTAAAGCCGGTGTGGGCATTGGTTTTGCTTACGCGACTCACGCCGGTAGCGTCACCGCGTCTGTGTTGGATTCCGTCGTAGAAGACCTCAACGACGTGAAGGTCGAAGCGCAAACCAAAAACGACAGCTATATGGTCGGTTTTGGTTTGGGCTCCTCGCGTTCGGTAACCATCGCCGGTAGTGCTGCTGTCATGCGCAACGAGCAATTGGTGATGGCAACCGTGTCGGGTTCCACGATCACAGCGGCCGGCGATGTCGCAGTCGCATCAGATCTAACGGTGGACAGCCTGTTGGTTGCCGGCGGCGTGGCTCGCGGCACGGACCTGGTTCTGGGTGCTGCGGTTGCAACGCAGATCGTGCGGGCAGATGGTCAAAGCGGCGGTTCCGTTGCCGTTATCGATAGCTCGACGGTAAACGCCGGCGGTACGTTGAGCGTCACTGCAGCGTCGACGCTGCGTCTGATTAACGTCTCCATCGGGGTTGCTGTCAGCGGTGCCAGTTACGGCCTTTCGGGTTCTGTCGCGCACAGTGAAATCGGCGCGTTTACGTATGCCGGGGTTCGCAACAGTTCATCCGTCTCCGCAGATTCGATAACCGTTACGGCGACAGATCGCAGTCAAATTGTGACGATTGCGGGCAGCGTTGCTATCGGCTCGTCTAGTGGTTTTGGTGCCAGCGTTGGCGTCGCAACCATTACCAGTGAAACCCTAGCGCAAATTGCTGACTCAGGCGCAACAGCATCTAACGGTGATATCAACGTTACTGCCACCTTCAGCGTGCCGGAAGACCTGTCCTCGCTGCAAGGGGGCGGTGTGGTGCTGGCGGATGATGCTGATTCGTCTCGGCAGATACTGAATGTCGTCGTGGCAGGCAGTGGTTCTGGCAGCGGTTTCGCGGCGGGCGCGGCGGTTTCAGTAAACTCGATCCGTACCAGCGTGGTTGCTGAAATCACGGGATCTGGCGGTCATACGATTTCGGCCACCGAAGGTGATGTGCGTGTGCTGGCGCTTGATCGGCCTGATATTTTGTCCGTTGCGGTCGCGTTAGCCTACGGCAGCACCGCGGGTTTAGGCGCCGCGGTAAGCTATAACTTCATTGGCGGTGCTCCCATTACCGGTCTGGATGATATGGGCGATCGGAACGTCGATTTCACGGACAGCTCTGCCGATGAACGCCAGACCAGCGAGAATTCGGCGGCAAATATAACGGCGCGTATCGAAGGAGTGCTGCTGACTGCGCGAGCCGTTAGCGTTCGTGCGGACTCTGTGGCGGACATGCTGTCGATATCGGTGGGAGGCGCGGGCAGCGGCTCGGGTGTTGGCGTCGCCGGTTCAGCGTCTATTAATTTTGTTGATCAAAACATCGTCGCTAAGATCGGCGCCGACGGCGTCACAACGACTCTCACAACAACGGGATCCCTTGCTGGCGATGTCGACAACAATGCAGTCGAGGTAATTGCGAATTTTACACCCAAGCTGTTCAACCTTGCCTTTGGTGGGGCTGCGTCATCGAGTGCTTTCGCCGCCGGCGCCGGGGTTGCGATAAACGACCTTGCCAATGCAGTCACTGCGGCGGTTATTGGGTCCGATACCCGCGTCTATCAAGGCGCTGGCAGCCTGTTGATTTCAGCCAATACTCTGCTGGATGGCATGGACGATGTTGCACGCTTTGATACTCGCGGTACCGACAGCAACCCCGTGGATCTCGATGCGCAGATCTGGTCATTCAGCATCGGCGTCGGCGGAGGCGGCACCGGTGGGTTTGGCGGCAGCGTAAATCTTAACTGGGTGCGCAATGCCACCCAGGCGCTGATTAATGACGCAACCATTTCGAAGAACAGTGATGGTGAAAGCGCGGGCGACGTAACGGTTGAGGCTTTCAATAATGCCAGCCTGTCTGCTTTTGCGGGTGGCGGTTCCTACGGGTCCACGGTTGGGGCAAGCATCGCGGTCGCACTTAACTTCTTAGGCGGCACGCCGGACGATGATGGAATCGGTGGCACCGGCGGCGAAGGTAACAGCAATCTGGTCCAAACCCAGGTCAGTGGCGCCAACCTAACGGTCAATTCGCTAACATTGCAGACCGGATCCTCGGGAACGATCAACTCGTTTGCCCTGTCCATCGCCGGAGGCGGCACCTACGCTGGGAGCGGCACCGCTTCTCTCAACTTTATGAACCGTCAGGCGAACGCCCTGATCTCTAGTGGCAGCGTCATTACGAGCGCGAATGGCGTCAGCGTCACCAGTACCGATACGTCAACAATCTACGCTGGTGCAGGGCAAATATCGGCTGGGGGCACCGGAGCAATCGGTGGGGCGGTTGCCTATAACGAACTCGAGACCACAATCTACGCAAGTATCGCCGATTCGAGGGTGACCTCTAACGGCGGTGCCGTGGCGGTACAAGCGATATCTGCAAATACGATTGGCGTTGTTGCGGCCGGTATTTCGGGCGGCAGCTCTGTTGGGGTGGCGGGATCGTCGTCTGTCAATTTGGTAAAAACCAAGGTTGAGGCGCAGATACTCAACTCGACTGTGACCAGTGCTGGCGCTGTGCACGTTGAGGCGCGGTCACATGATCGGCTGAACAACTATGTGGGCACGTTGGGCTTGGGCGGAACGGTGGGTGCCGCCGGGTCCGTGGTGGTTAACGATTTTACGAACAGTACTCAAGCATCGGTAAAAGGCGGCGCGGTCGACACCGGAAATGTTGGTAATGTCAGCACAAGGGGTTGGGACGAAGGCGCTGGAGATTTTCAAGACGTTACTCGTTCGGGCTTGGTTGTGGTGGCATCCTCGGAAGTTGAAATTGCCGAGCAAATTGCGGTGGCCGGCGGTGGCGGCTTAGCCGGAGGCTTTGGCCTCAATTTGTCTTTCAACGTGATCGGCAATGACGCTCTTGGCGTCGGTACACAGGCCTATGTTCAAGGCGCCAACATTAATCAAAGCGACGGGTCTGGCGCGCTTTACGTGCAAGCGTTGCATCGCACGTATTCAAAATCCTACGGCGGAGCCCTTGGCGTTGGCTTCTCGACGGCAGGAGTCGGTGCGGCAGTGGATCACAACGTCTTCTCGCGTCATGTTAAAGCGTGGCTTGATAACGACGGATCCGGTGGCGCCAACAACGATCACGATTACACGAGTGCCGTCATCGGTGCTCACAGTTATGAGGAAGTTGACAGCGTCGCGGTAGCCGGGGCTGCGGGCTTTTACGCAGGCTTAGCCGGTGCTGGCGTGGTCGTCAAATCAACCACCACCACCGAAGCCTTTGTGTCTGATATCGATATGACCCTGTCGGCCAACCTCAATCTCGAGGCGAACTCCTCGTCGCTGATCACCATGGGCAGCGGGGCAATCGGAGGAGGTGCAGTGGGCGTCGGTGCTTCTGTTGCAGTGGTCTCGCTGGACCGTACCACCAAGGCTGGCATCAGTAGTTCCGTGATCAGAGCAGACGGTGGCAGTGTGACGATCAGTGCAGAGACCGACGACGAGCTACGCAGTGTTGTGGGTACAACATCCGTGGGCGCCGGCGCTGTAGCCGGCTCTGTCTTCGTTGCGGAAATTACCGACCAAACATCGGCCTACATCGAAAACGGAAGCGAAACAGACTACACGAGCATCAACGCGCAGTCCTTTGATCTCGACGCCCACGCCGATGTCAAGGTAAACGAAAGCTATCCAGAGGGCCTCTCTGCGGTAACAGGTGCGATCAGTCTTGGTGGCGTAGGGGCCGGTGCTTCAGTAGACGTCATTACCATTGATGCCCGCACAAACGCCTATGTTGGTGATCATGCGCGATTGACGGTTTCGGGTGACGTGGACATGGATGCCTCCACTGACGTGCGAGTCACGTCCAATGTTCTCGCCTTTAGCGGCGGGGGTGTTGGCATTGCCGGCGCGGTTTCGGTGGTAACGGTGGGATCCAATCGCCAAGCTCAAGATCTCAACGACAGTGGCGCCGGCGACGCACAAAGCGCCGTTAGTGAGGTGCTTGGCGTGAGCTCCGCAGATACCGGTGGACTCCAGTCGGAGTCCAGCGATGGTGTCGCCAGTCAAGGCAATGCAGCCATCGGTGGATCCACGGTCACGATGGATATTAGTGACACCGGCAGCGCCAGTTCATCCGGGCTTGGCGGAACCCGGGTCTTTATCGGCGAGAGCGCCGTGATCTCGGGTTATGACGTCAGCCTGGCAGCAGAGGAAGACGTTCGCGTTAACAGCCTAATTGGTGGTGCGGCGCTTGGCGGTACCGCTGCGGTGGGTGGTGCAGTGGGCATTGCTACCCTCGGCGGTGGGACTTACGCCTACATCGAGAAAAATACGCAAATCACCGCGACTGGCGATCTCACTCTGAAAGCAGACGCTCACGAGACAACCGATGTCTATGCTGTCGGGGGAGCCGTGGGCGGTATGGTCGGACTTGGCGCTCAAGTCGCCATCGTCAATGACCGCAGCGAGCAAATGGCCTATTTGGGCGTCACCGAATCGAATGGAGATTTTCTGCTAAATGGCGCTGACGCCAATTCAGGTGTAAGCGTTGCCCGCGCTGATGACGTGAAAGTTGCAGCAGAAGCCGACCGAGACCATAAAGTCCGAGGCAAGGGCATTCAAGTGGGGACGGTAGCCGCCGGCGCCGCGATTGGCAGTATTGCGGTGACCGGTCAAACCGAGGCTGTTGTCGCTAACCATGCCAAGGTTGGTTTGAATGATGGTGGTACTGAGACCGTTGGCTCGTTAGCGGTAACGGCAAAATCCACTGATACGTTTAGCGCGGACATGTTTGCTGTGGCTGCTGGCATTGGCGCTGGTGCCGGCCAAGGCTCAACCATCACCTACCGCGCCAATACGTCGGCAAACGTAGCTGCTGATGTTGTGCTCAATATACAGGGCAACGTCAGTGTTACTGCGCAGGCAACGCCCAAGATAAATACCGTGATGTCTGGGGTTGCTGCAGGATATGCGGCGGTAGCGGCCTCTGTCGCCACCATGAACTACTTGCCTTGGGTAACAGCAACCATTGGGCATGCCGCCATCACTGCAGGTTCGCTGACTGTGGATGCTGAGATCGTTAAGCCAAGCAGCGGCGATAGCTTCAGCGCAGAAGCCACAGGCTCTGCGGGTGCGCTGGTCGGAGTAACAGCGACGCAAACCGAGTTGCTGACCTTCGACGATTCAACGGCGGGTAATTACCGGGAAATGATTGTCCGTGCGGGGATTGATAGCGATGAGGCCATCGTCATTGACGATGACATTACGATTGGTAGCGGCGCGGCTTTTTCCGCGGACATTGACTCCTCGGCTTACGCGGGCGGTTTGGTCGCCGCAGGCGCGGCAATCTCCCGGGTCCGGGCGCAATTTCGCAGCGAAGCCTACTTGGGGGGTTCAGGCAATGTAACCGCAAAATCCGTGGAAGTCGCCGCCAGTAGCGCACCCGAGTTGATATCCCGAGCGACGGCCGGATCGGGTGGCGTTTTCGCCGGAGCGGGGCTTGAGACGAAGACGTCGATTGACAGCTCGGTGCAAGCGGTGGTCGGTTCCGTGCCGACAAATAACGCCGATGCTTCAGCGTGGTCTAGCGAAACCAGTAAAACATTAACGATCAGTGGCAACGATGGCGTCGTTGTTTCTGCCAATAGCATCAACAAGGTTAATGGATACAGCAATGTTTTCAGTGGGGGTGTCATTGGTGGCTCTGGCAGCGTCGATGAGCATACCATCGATGCTGAGACACTCGCGGCGACAGGGGACAACGTCACGATCAATGCCGGTGCATTGAACATTGCTGCTGCGGCATCAGTGCTGAAGGTAAACAGCTCGAGTTCTGAGGCCAATGTTGATGCAACGACAGGAGGCGTGGCCGCGGCTTCAGGGGGTGTTGGCTCCTTAACGATGGATCTAGATACCCAGGCAAAGATTGGCGAAAACAATGCCATTACCCTGAGTATTTTAAACTGGCAGCAGGCTGAACAAAGCACAGGTGAACTCACCGTAACGGCTCTCAACAGTTTTGACATTGACTATATGGCCAATTTCGCAACAGGCGGCGCGTTAGCGGGGGCAGGTGTCTCTATCGATGTGCTGACTGGCAGTGATTATCAGGCGGTGACAACCCTTGGCAGTGGTTCCGAGGTTTTTACCGAGGGGCGCACTCGATTCTCGGTGAATGGAAAGGGCGATATCCAAACAAAGGTGAATTCCGAGATTTACGGAGCAGGCACCATCGGTATTTATTCAACCGACGTTACGGTGAATCCGGACAATCGAGTGGAAATATTCGGTGACCTAACTTCTGTCCGAGATGTTCAACTGTTCGCTGGGTTGAACGAGGCACTGTATTACGATCTTTACGATATCGAGGCCAAATTAGATTCTTTCGCCGGCAGTGCAATTCCAATTGATAACCTTGATGCGAAGGCGTCGTTAGCGCCGACGAACAAAGTAACCGTTCACCCGAATGCCAAGATTTTAACCAGCGGCAGTGCCTTTCTTTGGGCGGACAGGCTTGGTATCGGGGCGATGAACGCCAAGGCAAAGTCGAATAGCTGGATTGCAGCGGTAGCGGCCGGGGCCGACATGGTCAAAGAGGAGAGCTCCTCGGGTGGCAATGGTTTTGTGGTCGTGGACGGCACAGTTGAAACTGGCCATGACCGCGCGCGAAAAATCACTTTTGAGCTTTCTCTGGATGACTACGGTAATCCGCTCGACGTCGCGGGCAACGCCATCAACAGCGAAGGCGACGTGATTGCGAATAATGGCTCTGTACTCATCGCGGGTGGAGCACAGCAGTTTGCGTTAGATGTAACGCAGTACGTGGGCAAGGATGCCAACGATAATTGGCAAGTCTACGATGAAGACAATCCACCCTTTGCCTACAGTTTTTCAACGGAAGCCGTAGAAACGGAGTTGTTTGACGATCGACAGAGCGCGAAGGCGAGTCTTGCGGAAGCGGTGAACGACGAAGCGAAAACCTTCTACCAAAATCAGCTGGCTCAGATTGAGGCAGAGCTGCTTGAGCGCGGCTTGGCTGAGATCCGAGGTGACGAAATTATCCCGTTGTCCCCGGATGTCGCCTACATCGATGTATCACCTATTTTTGTACAAACGGGCTATATCGACATACGCGCTACTTCTGTGACCGGTGTGTCTGAGGGCTCGATGATTGCCCCAACGTCGGTTGATGTGGAAGTCATTAACAATACGCCGGCGCGCCTTCGAACCAACGGTATTACGGTGCCGGATTCGATTAAAGGCGTCTACATCAACGGCGACGCGTTCGCCGATGCGCCAGCTTTGGCGAAGGCCCAGTACTCGGGCAGCGTGACGTTAGAGGAGGCAGAAACGGTTCCTCAGGGCGAACTGCCACCACCGAGCATCACGCTGGCAGTGCTAGATGATTGGCTCAGTAGCTTCGACAGTTTCAGTGGCCCCACCCCTGAGTTATTCATGCGTGCGGATTCGTCTGGTAACGCCCTCTACGCTCCTAGCGAATCGGTCAGCGTCTTAGTTGAGGGCGTCAATTCGGACTTTGTGGTGCAGGGCAATGTCACAGTCGGTTCGATCGATGCGCAAGCCAGTGGTTCCGTTACGATCAGTGGTGGCATCAAGTACGACATCGTAGGAGAGCCATCTACGGCGGTTCGCAGCGGCAACAATGCCGGGAGCGCGGGGTGGGGGGCTCCCATTTCTGCGTCTGACTACGCCGCTTATTTGGCGAATGTTCCTACTGATCCGAACCTGCGGGCGGATGAAATCAAAATTTCGGCGAACTACATCAACGTTGATGGTTACGTCCGAGCGGGGTTTGCCAACTACAACATCACGTTGGACAGCTCGGTGAACGCAGAAATCAATGCCAGTAATCGCAATCGGGTATTCCTAGATAGCGCGTCCACGACATTTGCTCGCGTTTACTTCAACAAAGCTGAGCAGCGCTTTGAAATTGATGACATTCGGGTCAAAGGCGGAAAGATCGAACTTGACGGTCAGGTGGTCGCCACGCGCAGCGGCAAGCTTGAGGCCTTAGGCGGCTACGGTCGTATTAATGTCGCAAACCACACCAACTACGACGTTATGCTGGGAGACGCAAACGCGTCATTCCGCGGTGAAGGAGTTATCCTTCTTAACGGCTCCGCCTACACGGCCTACGCGTCACCGGAATTCGATAATGAAACGGTGGTTGGGTTAGGTTCCGCAACCTATACACCGCAGAACGGCCAGCGTTACGGCTGGGCCGTGGTGACTCAAAATCGGACGGTAGGCACGGAAGAGTGGGGTACGTCGAACTGGTTAGGTATCGACATCAGTTTCACGGATGCGAAAGCAAGAGCTTATTCCAATTCGGAAACGCTGAATATTGGATTAGTTGAGGGCAGTAATTATTTCTCCCTGAACAGCAGCGATGGATCCGAATACAACAGTCCGGCGTCTGAAACGCGGCAGACAGAAGAACCCCAATATGTCCAGACTGCCAACTGGAAGAAGAGTACCTGGTGGGGTAAGACAACCTATTACCAGCGCTGGACGAAGACGACCTTTAGCGAAACCGTTCAAAGCCATTCGATTGAGGCGGATAAACCCATTCAGGTGACCTTCACCGGATATGACTCAGGCGATATCACGATTACGCAGCATGGCACGGGCTCAGTTTTGCTTGATGGTGATCTCAAGGCACCAAATGGGGCCGTCAGGATAACGTCCGGCGGCGATATTACCCAACTGAGCGAATACAGTCGGTTAGCGCGCTTCGACGAGCAATACGTCGCTGCTCTGGATACACAAAACATTGTCTCTAGTGACATCAGCCTGTCCGCTGCGGGCAGCGTTGGTGGCAGCTCCAGTTTTTCAATTGAGGCTAATGACGGTGATCAGACCACCGTGGTTGCGATGCAAAACGCCATGGGGATGACTGCGCCGGTGGATGGCGATCCGCTTGATCTTGCGATACGGACGGGAGGCGATCTCTCGGTGGTCATTGCCAGCGCCGGGGTCAATTTGGTGAGCGTAAACGGTATTGACGGTCTTGAGGCGGGTGGTGACATCAGTCTTGCCGTCCGAGGAGATATTGTCTCTACGTCAGCAACGGGTATTGCGGGTGGGGCAATCAATCTTTATGCAGCCGCAGGAGGCATCTACGAGAGCGGCGGCGATGGTTTATTGAATCTTTCCATGGGCGATGGGCTTCGTGATTCACTTAAAGTGGTAGCTCAAGACAAAATAGCGCTGGCGGAAGCCGGCGGAGATGTTCGAGTCGATCAGCTGCATTCATTAAACGACGGGGTTGTGCTGTCGGTTAGTGGCGGCAGCCTGTTTGATGTGAATGGCGAATCCGTCACCGATGAGCGAACGGTGGCGGAGCTTTCTGGCACGGTTTGGGGGCAATTGGGACTCACGGCGGATACGGGAGCAAACGAGAAAATCGCCTCGATCGAAGCTGCCAAAGTGACGAACGAAGAAAAGCGCTACAACGACTATTGGGATATCAGACTGTCAGGCGCAGACGCAAGTCTTGGGACGGCCCGAGATGGCAGCCTCTACCTCGTTGGGGCAGATGTTGACGGTTACTACCTGTATCTGCCGGTGAACTTCCAAGCATCCCTAAATACGGCAGGCTACACAGGCTCAGACCTGAGCCTGCTGCAAAATACAGAGGTCACGACTGTTTTCGTGGCTGCCGATAGCAGTCTGGCGTCAATGGAAACTTACCTCAGCTTGGACTCTCAGACACAAGCGAGCTACACCCGATACAACAAACAGGATCAAAGTGAGGACGGCTTCCGGTTCGTTCGTGCCGGGGGGGCATCCTTGGTGGCGGATTCCGTTTCCGAACCAAGCGCTTTGGAATTGCTGGCAAGCCATACTGAAATCTGGAGAAGCGATGACGGCTCGCTTATTTCTTCCGACGCTTGGACAGCACTGGACGCTACCGCTCGGCAACATTACGAGTTTTTCACCCAAGACAATACTGCACCCGTCACCGCGGAAGTTAGCTTAACGCCTGCGGATTCTGCGGGCGTTAGCTACTACCTGAGCGTCGCACAAAACGATGTCAATGCAGCGGTCAGTTTCGCGGCTGACGACGTGAACAATGACCGAATCGATAGCAGCTCTGGCACCCTCGCCTCAGGGCAGGCCTATTACCTGCGCAGTACTGTCGCCTACGATGCCGACGCGGTGATTGAGATGTCGAGTGCCGAGGAATTGGCTTATCGGACGCTTTATGGCGAGCAAGCGATGTCAGAAGCGGATATTGATAGCGCGATTGCCACGCTCAACAGTGCGCGCAATGACGCCTATCATGCTACGCACGAATCGCTGGTCGATTATTTTGGTCGAGATGGTGTGAGTGGAGACCTGTCGGTGCGAGATTTGGCGTTCAGTTATCAGCTGAGTGACCAAGAGATAGCCGAATTGCCTGATGTGCACGTCTGGACCGAAGAGCAGCTGCTCAACATGATGGGAGCCGGGGCTCTCAAGCAAACCACGACGACCCAGACGACCATTGAAGCTGCAAATCTTATTGCTGGCCGTGGAGATGTGGTTCTGACCCTCACAGCAACCGGAAGTGGGGAGGATCAGCGCGGAGGTTCAATCGGTGAGCCAGGAACAGTAACGCTGATCGCCAACGATGGGGATTTTACGAAGGACGAGCGATTGGCGCTGGCCGTGGCCGAGCGCCAAGATGTGGCCTATCTGATAGGCAGCGTGCTGAGCGCTACCGTTGATGCTTCGGCAGACGGTGACAATCTGGTGTTAACCCAGAGCGGAAGCGAGGCAGACTTTGCGGCACGCTTTGCGGTTGGTGATTTCATCAAGGTAATGGGCGACAGCGAAAACGAAATCCTTGGTCAAAGCTATGGTGTCGTTGAATCGGTTGCTGCCAGTGCCATGACGATTAGCGGTGTCGCGACTCCAGTTGAGGAATTTGGCGTTGAGTTGACTATCGGTCAGGTTGTCGCCGCACCGATTGTTGAAACGTTTCAAGCGTCTTTCGCCAGCGCAGGCGGCACCAACGGTACCTTGACCCGCCATGATGGCCAGAACTTTGCGGACATTGGCTATGAGATAGGGCAGCGCATTGTCATTGGCGGCGACACCAGTAATGGCGGTTCCGAAGAGCTGGAGATCACTGCCATAAACGGCAATGCCGTCTCATTGTCTGGCAGTCGCACCTTTACGGATGAAGAAGAGGTGAGCGGGCAACCGCGCATGATTGAGCTCGTGCAAGCAATATCGGTGACTTATATCGCAGTGGAACAGCGCGAGGATGTTGATATTGCCGCTGAATCCGGAGTGCTGAGGGTTGTAGCCGATGGCAGCGTCGACATCGGCTCTGAGGGTACGCTAACGCTGGGTACGCAACTGGACTCAGTGGGCTTTCTCGATGTGCTTGGTGAAGCGCGGATCAAAACCAAGGAAGGCCTGATTACCAAGGCCCTTGGCGCCGATGCCGGCATTCACGTTCGGGCGGAGCGCGTGATTCTTGAGGGTGGCAGCGGCGGTATTGGGGGTATCGATACGCCTCTCTTTTTGCAGTTGATCAATACAGCAGATTCGGATCCCGCCGGGGTCGTGATGCGAGCCAACAATGATATCCATGTCGCCTTAGTGGGCGGTACAAGTGCGGATTGGCTGGGTCATCACAGCGGATACACCGCCGGTTGGTCAGTGGTCAACGATTTTCTGTTAGAAAATGGATTTTCTCAGTCGGGCTCAATCCATTTGTCCAATGACTTTGGTTCCATTGTCGATGTGCTTGATCACGGTTTGGTAAAACTTCAGGCTGTGAATATTGTGCTGGAGGCCCAGCATAATATCGGCGAATACGCAGAAAACGGCACCATCGACGCGATTGAGATCAGCAGCTCGGGCTTCGTGTATGCGAAAGCCGAAACCGGTGTTGTGTCGTTGAACGCCGTCAACGGTAATCTAAACGTAAGGTCAATCAGCGCTGGCACCACAGCGTATCTTCAAGCGCTAGCCAACGTAGTAGATGTTTCAGAAAATCTGTCCGTCAGTCCGGTGACTCGCGCGACGAGTTGGGACCAAGAATACGTTGTGGTCGATGTGGCCGCCGACAGTCTTATCGTCAACGCTGGGTTGGACATTGGTCGCTTGACCGGCGACGCAGGCAGTGGCGTCGGCGCGAACTTGGATGTTGATCTTGCAGAGGACGGGTTTCTCTCGGTCAGCGGCGATAATATTTACCTCAGCGAGGTTGTCGGTGATCTGAATCTGCGCTCGGTTGTGGCGTCCCAACGCGCGTTTTTGTCCACGCCGGCCGGCAATATTTTTGAATACTCCGTTGTGGATGGTGACGCGTCCATGGTGCTCAGTGGCCGGGTAAATCTGTTTGCCAGTGATGATATTGGTTCCGCAGTTGCACCCCTTCGACTTTTGCTGCCGCAGGAAGACCGGGATGGGCGAAGCATTGAGCTGGAAGCATCCTCGATAAACGGCAGCGCCTATCTCGAAAGCTATGGTGGGGTGTCGGTAGACGAGAGCGGGGTCGACACTCAGGAGATTTTCTGGCTGGCAGCAAATTCGCCAATCTCGATCAGCACAGACATTTTCGCCAGCGCCATCTATCTGCATGCCAATGACGAGGCTGGCGACGGCGACACCATCACGATCGATGGCGACGTAAAAATCTACGCAGGGGTTGATGTCGAGGGCAATTTGACCGACGCCGGTAGTACCTCGGTCTACGCGACTGGCGGCGGGGAGACGATTTCCCATGGCAACATCGTCCTGCGAAGCGGCGACACTCTGGCCCTCGATGCTCAGGTTGACATGCGCGCAAGAGACAGCATCGAGATGGTGTTGGACTATCAACCCAGCGGAACCGCAGATCCTGACGCTCAGAGTACCGCAGCGTTCCTGAACGGATCGATGCGCGCCTATGAGGGCAATATCGCATTGATCGGTTCGGGTTCTGGAGATCACGACGTGACCATCCTTGGTGACTGGACGGCGGATGGGGAAATACGCTTAGACTTCGTTAGTGCTGCAAGTGTGTCGTTGACGCATGGCAATGAAACCAGTGCGAACAGCCTCACGGCTGCAGACATCACGTTCTTGGGTACAACCGGCGTTGACACGGTGGTCCTGACTGGTAGCTGGTGGGCGGATGGCGGGGATCTTGCTATGGATCTTTCCGCCGGTGCAGATTCGGTGACCATTGAAGGAGCCCTCAGCACCAGCCTTGGAGACATCAACATCGCTCTTGGCGAGGGCGCTGACGAATTGCTCATCACTACCGACGCAGAAATTTCAGCAAGCGGGCAGCTCAACGTTCAAGGTGGCGGCGAAGACGATCGTCTCACGGTTCGCGGTAATCTGATCGCCAGCACAGAACATGTACTGATTCAGATGGGTGTCGGCGATGACGTCGTTCAGATTGACGACACAGGTAACCTGGTATCGACATCAGAGTCGGTGGCAATCGACCTCGGAGCGGGTTCCGATCAGTTACAGGTTCAAGACGGCGGACAGATCACCGCTCAAACCACGCTAACGCTAAGCAGCGCAGATTCGGCTCAGGTCAATCTTGACGGTTTCCTGCGCTCGGTGGGTAATTTGCTGGTTGCGTTAGGCGATGGCGATGACAGCGTTACCTTAGGACAACAGGCTGAGCTCGAGGTGACTGAGGGTGACCTGGATCTCACGTTGGGTGCAGGCACCAACCTCCTGCTGGTGCAAGCGGCGGCAGCCCTAACGGTTCACAATAATTTCTCGCTCACGGGCGGAAATCAACGCGATACGATAACGATCAATGGAACCATTAGCACTGCGGTCGGTTCTATCGCGTTTGCGCTTTCAGAAGGCGATAGTGAGTTCACCATAGCGGCGGACGCGTTAGTTTCCGCAGCAAGCCAGTTCAGTTTCACGAGTAATGCAGTAACCCAATTCACCCTGCGCGGTGCGCTAATCGCTGGCGGCGACATTACTCTAGTTTCCGGTGATGGAGACGACAGCTTTGAGCTTTACGATCAACGGTTAGAAACTCAGGCTCCGATATCAGGCGCGGTAACGTCAGATCAAGCCAGAGCCATGGTGGCCAATATCGTCATCGATCTCGGCGCGGGTAACGACAGCTTGAATTTGCTGGCGACCAGTTTGGTGGGCGATGCCCGATTTTCTGGCGGAACGGGCGACGACCAAATTACTGTCTATCATCTCAACTCGCGCCTTGGCCATTTACACCTCGATGGCGAGGGCGGGTCAGACACAGTCCGGGTATTGCTGAGTGACATCGACCAGGCCGGATTCGAAAGCGATTACATTCTGAGCGTCCTCGACAGTGGTGAGTCCAACGACGGTGTCGATACGCTGTTCCTCGAAGGCCTTGGCTACAGTGAATTTGCCCAACCTGGCGAGTTCACCGGTTACTCGACAAATGAAGACGATATCTTTTTGGTGCGACGCAACTTTATCGCGCATTTGCATGGCGACTATGAGGTCGGTGCCTACAGCGATGCGGTGGAGCGGATAAATTATGATGAGACAATCAACGGCCGTGTTACCGTAAACGGGTACGCTGGCAACGATGTGTTTCTCGTGGACGAAACTTCCGCCATCTTCACCCTGGACGGTGGCCAAGGATTGGACACGTTCCAAGTCGGCCAAGTCTTTGGCTCTAACCCGAGCGACCCTACCGACTTTGACCAGGCCAGCGGGCGCTACAGCTCCAGCAATATTCTGGCTGGCGATGAAATTAACACGACCCGAATCACTAAGGGCTACGTGAGTTTCGGCAATGCCGCTCCCATGGTCATGTACGGTGGAGAGGATGCAGATTCGTTCTTTATTTACTCCAATAAAGCGGTGCTGCGCATGGAAGGCGAGGACGGCAACGATAACTTCCTCGTGCGCGCCTTTGTTGCAGAACAAAACATGATCTTGGACGCCGGTGCAGGCGACGACGTGATTCAGTACAACATCGCGGCTCCGATCAGTATCGATGGCGGTGCGGGCTTCGACAGCATTTCAGTGATTGGGTCGGAGGCAGACGATAACTTCGTCATCAGTCGAAATGGTGTCTACGGCGCCGGGCTGAATATCAGCGTCAGCGGTGCTGAGGAGGCGATTGAGATCGACGGTCTGGAAGGAGACGACACATTCTATGTGCTGTCCACGCGATCCGGCGTTGCGACAACGCTGATTGGTAATGTTGGAGAAGATACGTTTGTGGTCGGCGGAGATGTTACCGATCGCGTAGTGAGTCAGTCCTCTGGCGGCGCGTCGGGCGTTGTCGGCCACAACATTTCTTCTGATGACAGCAGCTTTGACGGCCTTCTCATCAACGGTATTGCGGTCAGTTCAGCCTCAGCCAAGTCCGGTGCAATCATTGTAACGCCGACAGATGGCTCTACTGCGGTGGTGGAGGGCGATGCAACTGCCGACAGTTACACGGTGAGTTTGTCTGTGCCGGAAACCCAGGTGGCGGCTGGAACCCAGGTTGTTGTCACGGTTTCTGCTGCCCGATCCTCGAGTCAGGACCGACGCGGCTTCGCCGATGCCGATACTGCCCAGCTGGCCCACACGATTGATGGCACCTATCGCGACGCAATCACCTTGACCTTTGTGGCCGATGGCAATGACGGTTGGAGCGCACAGACCGTCTTCGTGCGAGCCGTCGATGACACGGCTGTCGAAGGGGACCGAACGGTAATGATCAATCACGCCGCCACGGCGTACGATCCTCAGAATAACGTTGTTGAGGTACTGAATTTTGCGCTCATCTCCGATATCGAGCTGCGTATTGTTGATAACGACAGCGGCACGGTAGTCATTTCTGAGACCAATGCGAGCAACATCGTGCTTGAAGGGGATGCTGATGACCGGATCGTCGATTCCATTGATCTGAGACTGTCTGTGGCGCCGGATGCTGGCGAGACGGTCAGCGCGACAATTACCAATCAGTTACTGGAGCTGGGGCTGGGTGAGGTCGGAGTCATTGCGGTCACCAATCTCAACGATACCGTTCAGACCGATGCCGCATCTTGGGAACGTTTGAGTCTCACCTTTGATGACAGCAATTGGGACAGTGTGCAGACGGTCTATTTGCTGGCTGTGGACGATCAGCTGCCGAAAAATCTGTCCACCCAACTGTTGAGCATCGATTTGACGTCGGATCACGTGCAAAGCCGTTTCGCGGGCGCCAGCAAAGAAATCGGTGTCGATGTGTACGACAACGACAGCAGCAATGTCGTCGTGATCGAATCGGACGGCAGCACGCGTGTTGTGGCTGCTGCTGATGGTGTGGCGGCGGTCAATGACAGCTATCAGCTGCGTCTCTCCAGAGCGCCGAGCGCGGATGTCACCATCGACATCCTAACCGATGGCACCAATACACCGCAGATCGCTGGTGATGTGTTCATGCGTCAGACCACCAACCAAGTGCTGTCTGTTGCAACGTTGACGGTAAGCGAAACAAACTATTCTCAGTTGTCTCTGACGCGGTCGGACGGCTGGGATGGCTATCAAGTCAACGATTACATTCGTCTTACCGGGTTGGATGTTCGTGTGGATAACGCTTCTGACGAACAATACTTGGTTCGCGAGATTTCGGCAGACGGAAACACGCTGACCATCGGCGGCGATTATTCCGTTGACCTCGCTGGCGAATACGCCAACGTAACCACGACACGCTTATCGGTCAGCGAAAACCCGCTGAATAACGAAGTATCTGTGGTAGCTGACGCTTCAGAAACGCTGTCACTGTCCGTGTCAGGAGACGGCCGCAATCAATTGTTACTGCATGCTGAGGGGGGCGTACAGTGGGGTCCGGAAGGAATTCGCAAAGGCAGCTATGTGCAGATTTCTGGTGTGGCGGGCCTTGCTGAAACCGCTTACATCAAAGTGAACGAAATCCAAGGCAGTTTCTTGACACTGGCGTTGCCCCACGACGGCAATACAGATGGTAGCTATACCAACGTGGCGGTAAGTGGCTACAACCCGGCCGTAACGTTTACGGTCGATGACTGGAATACGCTGAAAACAGTTGAACTGGCGGCAGATAGCAACTTCGTCCTGACCACGGCCGAATCCCTCACGATGCAGTTCCCGCAAGCGGGACACTACGCCAACAAGGTGCAAGGGCCGTTAGTCATCGAGGGCGGACCCACGGATGCAGATCGAAGTTTGAACCCTGCGGTGATGTTGCCCTATGAACGAGCGTTTGCTGCCCAGTCGGACGAAGTGGTGAAAAATGAGACGAGCGAAACGGATCGGCTCTTTCTCTATAACGACTCCAGTGTGAACGACGAGTCCGTCAGCGTAACAACGAACTCAATCACAGGGCTGGGTATGGGCGCCGTTGGTGTCGATATTGAAGATCAGGCCGGTAACGTAACCGGCAGCATTCCCCCAGGGATCAGCTATTACGGCATTGAATTTGCTGAAATTTTGATGGGCTCTGGCAACGATCAAATCGATGTGGACATCAGTCAGGCAGAATTGACCGGGCTGACGCTGAATTTTGTCTTCGATGCGTCGACAGGGTTCGCACGAGTAACCGCTGACGGCCAAGACTGGTTTGACGAAGGGTTCCGAGAAGGCGACGTGATCAATTTCGTGGGCGTCAGTGATGCCATAGACGGGCGTTATGCGCTGAATTCGCTTTCTGTGGACGGTTCCGAATTGAACGTTAGTCAGTTGTCCACAAGTCTGGCCAGCGATCAAAACATCAGCGCCAGCGGGGCGGATGTGATTCGAGAAGCACCATTGTTTGCAGTGCATGGTGGCGGCAATCGTTTGGTGGACGGGGTTTTGGGCGGTGACACGTTCAGCATTGTTGGCTCGTCCTTGCGCACCAGCAGCTTCATTTTCTTCGGTGATACCGATCAAGATGCCAATCGATATTTACCCAGTACCGGAGAGCACAGTAGTTTTGCGACAGCCTTCGTTGACAGCGGCAACGATACGCTCGATGCCTCTGCTAGTAGCGGTGGCGTGGTGCTTTATGGGGGTGCTGGAGACGATACGCTGCGCGGCGGCAGCGGTCAGGATCTTTTGCTTG
Source organism: Gammaproteobacteria bacterium (assembly GCA_042091155.1). Taxonomy (GTDB): domain Bacteria; phylum Pseudomonadota; class Gammaproteobacteria; order Pseudomonadales; family Azotimanducaceae; genus UBA4421. The sequence continues at coordinate 14,842 of JBELHZ010000018.1, read as the reverse complement.
GCGGTGGTGGCGACGACGAACTGATTGGTAATGCGGGCAACGATACCTTGCTGGGAGATCAGGGACTGAACTTGATCAGTAACGCCCGTATTGATCAGTTACCCCAGAATGAACTGACCGGCGAACGGCTGCCCCGAGTTCTGCTGACATTGCCTTCGGCAAGTGAAGCCACAAGGGCAAGTGGTTCCGGGGAGCTTTTGGCGGCAGGCAGCGACCGGTTGGAAGGTGGTGATGGCGTTGATTGGCTGGTGGGTGACTATGCGCGCATCGTAGAAACTCATGGCTGGCTTTGGGGCCGCCTCGTCGGGTTTAACAGCCAACTGCTTAACATTTTCGAAACTCAGGACATGGATCTGGGCGTTGCGGATATCCTGTCTGGGGGCAACGGTGCCGATATTTTGGTGGGCGGCGCTGGAGCAGACAGCATTACCGCAGACGTTGATGGATCTCTGCAGTTTGCTGATGACTTGGTGCTGGGCGATTTTGGTCGCTTCGATTTTCAACTCGGCGAAGACACCGACGCAACAACGTTGGACCTTGTCACAGCATATGCCAGCAGCGCTGACGGAGATGATGAGATAGATACAGGCCGAGGTGCAGATATCGTCATTGGCGGTGGCGGATCCGACGACATTACGATGTATGAGGGCGTCAGTAGCGAGTTCGATGATGATCTGGCCATTGGTGACCACGGAACCATCGCGTTTTCCGACGTTACCACCTTCGATGTGTTCTACGCTGACTCAGCGGCGGGCGACATGATCGATCTTGGCAACGGCAACAACATGGCTATCGGCGGTGCGGGGGGCGATGACATACGAGCGGGTGTTGGTCGTGATTTGCTGGTTGGTGATCATGCGCGCTTTGTTCGTTCTTTGGATTATCGACCAGTTTCATTAGTCACCATAGACGATTCCTCGACGCTGCCCGGCGGTGACGATGTCATTGTTGCCGGCGCAGGCGACAACGTACTTGCTGGGGGCTATGGGTCGGACACATTGCTCAGCGGTTTAGGCCGTGACGTCGTGGCGGGCGACCAAGCAGAATTCGTCTGGAGTGACACCGCCGTGTTGACCCATGCCGTCACTCTCGACTGGGCTATTGATCATGGTGAGGCAACCGATCTCATTTATACGTCGGTGATATCCGATCCTGCACTTGTGGCTGCAGGGCTGCAGCCAGGTGAGCGCGATTTAACTGCGGTCGCCTCGCTGAGCGGATTGACCTTGCAGGCGGATTATTTTGCCGGTGACCTCCGCACGTCGGACAACAATGTGGCGTTGGGCGGTGCCGGCGCAGACGAGGTGACGAGCGGCAGCGGTGTCGACTGGCTGGCCGGTGACTTTGGTGCGTTCACGTGGACTGACGCCGGTGTGATTACAGCTTTTGAGAGCAAGGATGTGTCGACCCGAGACAGCGCGGGCGCGGTGGTCGGCGGCGATGACATCATCGACGCCGGTCACGGGGACAATTTTGTGATTGGTGGCGCGGGGGCAGATCGCGTGCTGTCGGGTGAAGGCGATGACGTGTTGGCCGGCGACCATGTATTGCTGGACTTTACGGACAGCGGCGTCGTGACGCTGCTTGAAACGACGGACACCCTGAACAGCGATGGCGGAGACGATCTTCTCAACGCCGGTTCCGGCGACAACCTGATCGCGGGCGGTGTTGGCAGCGATGTGGTGTACGCGGGTCTGGGCAGGGACTATGCGTTTGGCGATGTCGGCCGGTTTGTGTGGACGAGTTCGGGCGTGCTGACGTCTGCGGAGACGTTTGCTTACGACGAGAGCCGAGCCGGAGCCGGAGACACACTGATGCTGTCGGTGATTCCGCGCAGCGACGAGGTGAACATAGGGCTGGGCGAACGGCTCGTGGACGCGACTGTCGAGAACGATCTTGGTTTGAGTCTGGATGCGTACTTTACCCAGACGGATCGCACGTCGGACAACAATGTGGCGTTGGGCGGTGCCGGCGCAGACGAGGTGACGA
>JBELHZ010000018.1:0-12753 GCA_042091155.1 Gammaproteobacteria bacterium | reverse complement strand
CGGTGATTCCGCGCAGCGACGAGGTGAACATAGGGCTGGGCGAACGGCTCGTGGAAGCGACTGTCGAGAACGATCTTGGTTTGAGTCTGGATGCGTATTTTACCCAGACGGATCGCACGTCGGACAACAATGTGGCGTTGGGCGGTGCCGGTGGCGATGTCATCACTGGAGGTTCAGGTATCGATGTGGTTGCAGGCGACTTCGCCGAGTTTGTATGGCGATCGGATGGCAACCTACAGAGCATGGTCAGTTTAGAAGTGCAAACGCGCAGCTTGGCAGGCGAGATCGTTGGTGGCAGTGACAACATTGAGTTGGGCGATGGTTTAAACCTGGCCGTTGGCGGCGCCGGTTCGGATCGGATAAGCAGCGGCATTGGCAACGATATTATTGCCGGCGATCATGTGGAAGCGGTCTTTAATGCGGCTGCAATTGTGACGGATATGGTAACAATCGACAGCCAGCTTACCGATGGTGATGCCGACACTCTGTCTTCTCTCGGTGGGTCGAACATTATTGTGGGGGGCGTTGAACGGGATACCATTATCAGTGGCGACGGGGATGACGTCATTGCCGGTGATCAAGTGACCATGAAGCGAAACGACGAGGGCGTATTGGTTTCCTTTGTGCCAACCGACATCGCCGCAGGTGTGGTTTCGGCTCAAAGCGACGACACGATCAATGCAGGTAACGGGGAAAACACCGTTTTCGGTGGTACGGGAAGCGACACCATTCTCAGTGGTGCTGGCGCAGATATCATTGTGGGTGACCTCGGTGTTCTGCAATGGTCTGACGGCCAGCCGGTGAGTCTACAGCCATTGTTGCTCGATGAAGATTTCGCTGACGACGACGTCATTGATTCAGGACACGGCGACAACATCGTTCTGGCGGGTATGGGCCATGATGTGATCGACAGCGGGGATGGCGACGACATACTGATTGGCGATTTGGCTGATATTGACTGGGTCGGCGGGGTGCGCAGTACGATCTTATCGTTGTTTGAGGCCGAATCCTTTGATGCGGACGATCGCATTACCTCCGCCGGGGGTGATGATCAGATCGTCGGTGGCGATGGTGCTGACCACATCAGCAATGGAGCGGGCGAGACAATTATCCTCGCAGATCTCGGCACTATTCGTTCGGACAGCTTCGGGCGATACCTGACCGTAGATGACCTGTACCTTGAGCGGGGCGGTGATGATGAGGTGTACGGCGGGTCCGATCGAGATGTGATTTTTGGTTCCTATGGTAACGATGCCGTTGATGCCGGTGCCGGTAACGATATTATTCTAGGGGATCACGGTGTGATCACACGTGATACCGATAGTCTCTGGGTGCTCTCGGATGAAATAGGCCGAGGCGGTGTTGATCAGCTGCGAAGCGGCTTGGACAGCGATATCGTCATCGCAGGTCACCGTGGGGATGTGCTGGGCGGCAATCTCGGTGATGACTTGCTGTTTGGCGATTATCAGGAAGTACTGTTGCAGATTGATGCCGATGGTGTAGAGAGTTTGGTTCAACTGCGCTCTCCGACGCCTAATCACGACGTGTTCCGAACCACACAATCAAAGCTGTTGGGTTCTGGAACCTTTGCCGAAGTCGTTGACGGGGCTGTTCGATTGCAGACTGATATTCACAACCTGCCAGCCTCTGTGCAGGTACGAGCGCCGGAAGACGCCTTGGTGGTTGATCCAGCCGCGCTATCGAATGTGCTCGCGGCGGACGGACTGCAGCTGCAACGCTCTGTTGACGATCGCCTTGATGAGGCCGCCTTTCCTGACGAAGCGGAGACCCGTATCGAACCAGCGCCCGCAGCTGACGACGAGCCGGCAGCTGACGACGAGGCCGCAGCCGGGCCTTCACGCGAGTCGTTAAACAACCAAGTGGCTGAAGATGAGAGCAACGTCGTTGTTGAAGAAGAAGATCTGAATTCAACTGCCGAGACAATTGGGCTGGTCGCGGGTCTTGCGGCAGCGCAGAAGGGCTGGTATTCCCGCCGTTTAGGGCTTCGCTCGCTTGCGGCAAAACTCAGTCGGTTAAACGCCGACGGGTCAGATCGAAGCGGTAATGACCGGCCGAGGTTTCATTGAGCCGTGAAATGCAGAACGCCGAGCTCATACAGCAGCTGTTAGACGAACAGCAGGGTCGTTGGGCTGGGTTGTTTGAGGCTGTCGTGTTTACAACGGCGGTTGCCCGAGCGAAGGAAAGCGAACCACTAGCGCTTTTGCCTCACAACGAGCCTCGCTTTATCGATCATCATCTGGCTGCTGTGGATACGCTTTTCCAGCAAAGAGAAATCAATGACGCCGGCCTCCTGTCAGGTCAGGAGGTAGTCCTAGGGGAAGGATTTACGCTGGTAACCATCTACTTACACCAGAGCCAACTACTGGTTTCAGCGGTGTGGCAAGACTCGGAGACCAGCGATGAATGGTCGGCAATGTGGCGTGGTTTTGATGCCGGAGTCGCTGGTGCCGCGACTCAGGACTTAGGCCGAGGCCATGAGTTAGGACACGCAGTGGCCGGACGAGTGCTGCAAGCCCCGGATTACGCCGCAGCGTGTCAGGCACTGCTGGTGAGCTTCAACAGTGTGATAAGGGCACAGCGCTCAATCCTGTTTTTGGACCGCGGTGGTCAATTGTTCGTCGAACAGGTGTCCGGGATTGGCCAATTCGAAAGCAAGCGCCACTTGCTGGTACTTGCTAGTGATGCAGCCCAAGAGGCCATGGATCAACAAGTAGCGGTCGTTGAAGGCGATGACCGAGATGCTGGGGTTATCCGCATTGCTCAACAGACGTTCAATCGGGAGTTTTCGCCGCTGCACATCAGTTCATTACCTGTGTTCAGCGACCAAGCTGGCACGACGGGATTTGAACTGACGGCGCCAGCGTCGGCTTCTCATGGAGCCTTGGTTTTCCTTCACGAAGAACCTTTAACCGACGACAATACCGTTCAGCTAGAGCAGGCACTGTCTCTTGTGGCGCCAGCGTTGTTAGCGCGTAAAAAGCTGGCGAGGTCCTTTGTTGGCGGGGTGAAAGACGATTTAGGGGCACTGTTTTCTAGTGTGTTCGGGAAGGCGTTTTTAGGGACGAAGCTGCTGGTTGCGGCGCTGCTGGTGCTTGGGGCGGTCAGCGCTGTTGTGCAAATCAACGAGGAACTCTCGGTAAGCGCGGAGCTTCTTCCCCAACAGCGGCAGCAAGTTTCTGCATTGATGGACGGATATTTGCGGGACGCGGGGGCCAAGGAAGGTGATCGAGTTGTCGCAGGCCAGATGCTCGCGGAACTTGATAGCAGCGATCTGACGTTAGAACGCCTACAGCGGTTTTCGCGCTTCAGTCGCCTACAGAGCGAATATCTCCAGGCGGTTGCGCTGGGTTCACAAACGGATATGGCCGTAATGCAGGCGCGGCTTAACGAAGCGAAGGCTGAATTGGAGTTGGTCGACCAGCAGTTAGAGCGATTGAAGGTCCGTGCGCCCATTGACGCGTTGGTGATCAGTGGTGACCTGTCCCAGCGGCTGGGTGATCCGGTGCGCAGTGGCGATGAGCTTTTTGTGTTGGCGACGTTGGACGATTTTACAGTTGAGCTCAAAGTGCCCGAATACCGTTTGGCCGATGTTCGGGTAGGCGATCGGGGCGAGTTATTTTTGAATGCGCGTAGTGGCGCCACCTATGCTTTCGAAGTCGTGGCTCTCAAACCTCAGCTGGTTGCAGAAGGCGGTGGCAGCTTTTTGTTGGCGGAGGCTCAGCTGCGCGGCCTTGGTGTTGCGGATCAGTTCCAGCCAGGCATGGTCGGTGTGGCGCGTCTCGATATTGGAAAGGCCTCCGCTCTGGCGGTTTGGACGCGGCAACTTAGCCACGTGGTAGACCGCTGGTTGTGGCGTTGGTTTGGTCTTCGATGAGCGAAGCTCGACTGTATCACCGGGATTGGCACCTGCTGGCGCAGTTGAAACCCCGCCTGTCTGCGCAAACGCGAACCGCGAGGCATGTCTATCGGGGCGAGCCTGTCTTCCTGATTCAAGACCAATACAGCGGGCGTTGTCATCGCTTCAGTCGTCACGCGTGGGAAGTTATTCGCCGTTTTGATGGTTCGCAGAGTCTGCAAAGTATTTGGCAACGAATGGTAGATCAACAGATCCAGCCAATGCCTCGCCAGACGGATTTGATTGACCTGATTGATCAGCTTATCCGACTGGAGCTCATTGAGTTAGAGGGCTCAGAACGCCAAGGCATCGTCGCTGGGCGAGAAGCTCGTAAAGCGCGCTGGAAGTTAATGGCGCAAAAGTTGGTGATGCCTCTGAGCATCAAGGTACCCATGTGGGACCCAGACCGATTCTTGTCCCGCAACCGTTGGTTAGAAACACTTGTTACGCATCCCGTTTTGCTCGTGGGGTATGTCCTTACGGTGCTCTTGGCCGTGGCACTGATGGTTGGCTGGTGGGATGAATTTCGAAATAACGCTTTGGATGGTGCGTTGCTGCGGGAAAACCTGCTGTTGATGGCGCTCAGCTACCCAGTCATCAAAGTTTTCCACGAGCTTGCCCATGCTGTGCTCGTGCGGCGCTGGGGTGGTCATGTTCATGAGGTAGGGCTCATGTTTTTGGTTTTTTTTCCTGTCCCCTATGTCGATGCAACGGACGCCTCAATGTTTGCCAAACGTTATCAACGCATGGCAGTGGGTTTTGCGGGTATCGCAACGGAATTGGTCATCGCAGCGCTCGCCATGGTTGTCTGGGTTGTGGCTGAGCCGGGTATTGTGCGAGCACTCGCGGCCAATGTCGTTATCGTAGGCGGAATCTCCAGTCTGCTGTTTAATGGAAATCCGCTCGTCAGATTCGATGCTTACTACGTCTTGTCAGACGCGTGGGAAATACCCAATTTAAGCCGGCGTGCCAACGATATGTTTGGCTACTTTTTGGGTAGAACCTTGCTCGGTTGGCAGCGTGACCCTGCGCAAGAGCACATGTTTTCGGTGCGCGGCAGGCTCATCGCCTATTCCGTGGCGTCGTTTGCCTATCGCGTGATTATTATCGTTGGGATATCGGTCTATTTAACGGGGATAATTCCCTTGGTCGGAACTTTGCTGGTTGGGCTCTTTGTCGTCATGGGTCTGGTGGTGCCCTTCGTGAAATCCATGCGCACTGGTTGGCGCAAATCGGTGTTTCATTTACGCGCGGAGCGATTTTTTGGGGTAACTCTGGGCGCTCTGGGTTTGGCGGTTTTGCTGCTGGGGTGGCTGCCCTTGGCCTCGACGACGAATTTCGAAGCACTGGTGTTGCCGAGAGACAGCAGCATAATCAGGGCGACGGATACAGGGCAACTTGAGGCTCCTCTGGTCGAGGCCGGCATCGTCGTGGACATAGGCGAGCCGCTGATTCGGCTGACAAATCCTGATTTACCGCTGCGAGAGAAGATTCTCGTGTCACGAGTGGACCGTTATCAGAGTCAGCGTCAGGCGGTTTTTGGCGCCAGCGCTGACCTGCCAAAGCTCGACGCAATCATCTCCGCTACAGAAGCGGAGCTCAGGAGAACACGACAGCGCCTCGATCAACTCGAGGTGCAGGCAGCGGTGGCCGGTGAACTGCATTGGTATAGGTCGGTCGCGGAGGGAGCCGATTACGTCAGCCGGGGAGATCACATTGGCTTCATTCGCAACGATGAATTGATACAGGTTCGCGGTTACGTCACGGAAAGCGTGGCGGATCGGTTGCGCACATCCGTCGAAAATATTGAGCTTCGCACCAGCGATGGAAAGCGCTCCTATATCGAGGGCATCCGCATGCGAGTGCTGCCTGCTGCGGTGAACGAACTGGCTGATGTTGGTTTCACCCTGGCGGGAGGCGGTCAGTTTGCACAAGACGAACGTGAGATGGACCGCATCGCTACGATGCGACCGGTGGTGGCCGTGACTCTGGAGGTCCCAAATTTTTCCGTTAGGGCATTCAAAGAGCGGTTGTATGTGCGGGTCAGCCACCCGCCGGAGCCGTTAGGCAATCAGCTGTGGCGCTTTTTCGAAAGCCAGTTTTTGAGCTTTTTAAAGGCGTAAGAGAGTGATCTTAGGTCAACCGATGAAGGCTTTGTATCGCAATCAGCGAGGCTGGTTGGCGCCGATGAGTGCTCGACGCGCGTCTAAGTTGGCGTTGCAGGTGGTCCGGCGGCATGAACAAGCGCTTGCGCGCCGACCAAGAGCGGACGTGATTGCAGATTTGCGACGTGCACCTCACGCGCCGTCTTTATCGGTGGTGCTTGATTTGCTGGTGGAACTGCGCGAGCTGTTTGACCAGCAGCTCGGGTTACGTGCGCATCCGGTACAGATACAAGCGGTTCTCTTGTTGCTCTCTGGGTTTGCCTGTCAGCTGAGAACCGGTGAGGGCAAGTCGTTGGCGGCTGCGATGGCGGCCGCGGTTGCAGGCTGTGGCGGACGTCGAGTGAGCATATACACCGTGAACGACTACCTAGCGGCGCGCGACCAAAACGAGTTTTCAAACTGTTTCTTAGCCTTGGGGTTGAGCAGTGAGGTTCTGCTGGAATCCCAGTCAGAGACCGAACGTTTGCCGCTTTTTGCGGCGAATGTGCTCTACATGGCGCCGAGAGTGGCAATATTTGATCGCATTCGCCAGCAGGTGCGACAAGAGAAAGAGCAGGCAAATCGTCCCCTCTGGGCAGACGACCCCCCAGCGACACCGCTCGATAACGCGCTGAGAGACATGGCGATTGTCGATGAAATTGACGCGCTGTTGATCGATGAGGCCACCGTTCCCTTTGTCCTGTCGGAACAAATACCGCTAGATACAGAGCATCTGGCGTTGTACGAGGAAATCGTCGTGTTGCTCAGTGACGTTGCCGTCCATGAGATCATGGGCGATGGGCGTCAGCAACGCCTAGTCAGCCACATCCGAGCCCGGCTGGAGGCGCAATTGCATGAGCGATACGAATCGCGTTTCAGTCGCTCTGTACTGTTGCACGCCTTAGACCTTGGTGTGTCGGCCTTCTGGAACTTTCTTCTTAACCGAGACTATGTCGTCGTCGATGGTCAGATTCAGGTGATTGATCTTTCCACCGGGCGTCCTTCTCCGGATCGTCGGTGGGAGCAAGGATTGCATCAAATCATTGAGATAAAAGAAGGGGTGGCCCCTACCGCCGGTTCGCGTACTCAGGCCATGTTGAGCTATCCAGAGTTCTTTGCCACGTTTCGATATCTTGGTGGAATGTCTGGCACGTTGCAGGGCGTGCGAGGTGAACTGCGAAAAATTTATCGCGTAGGCAGTCGGGTATTGCCAACACACCGCCCGGTAGCTTTGTCAAAACAACCGCTGCGGGTGGCAAGAGACGCCGACGAGCAGTTGCAGTGGTTGATTCTCTATGTCCAAAGCGTGCAACAGGCCGGGCGGGCAATTCTGATTGGGGCCGGCTCCGTTGCGCGTTCCCTTGAAGTGTCAGCTCAGCTGGGTCAAAACCAGATCACGCACAGGCTTCTCAATGCAAAAACCGTTGCTGAGGAAGCCGCGATTATTGCTGCCGCCGGCCAAACCGACGCTGTTACGGTTGCTACCGCAATGGCGGGGCGTGGCACGGACATTAAGCTGAGTCCTTTGGTGAAGGCCGCGGGCGGACTGGAGGTGATTTTGCTTGATCGGCACGATCTGGCGCGTAACGATCACCAGTTTTTCGGCCGAGCTGGGCGCCAAGGAGATCCCGGTGTGGTGGGTTCCTTGCTGTCTCTGGACGATCCGCTGTTGGATGCTCACAGTGGGGGAGGCGGTGTTGGGCCGTCAAGTGCAGGACTTCCATTGGTGTCCGACTCTGATCCGACTTCGCAGCAAACACGCGATCAACGGGGTATCATGACGCTTCTGATTACAGCACTGCCATCTGCTTGGCGGCCGAGCGGGACGCATATGATTATGGCGTGGCGTCAATGGCAGATGGCCCGGCATCGACGCAAGCAGCGCGAATATATTAAAAAAGAGCAAAAGCGATTAAAAAGTCTATACGCCGTCAGCAGGTACCGTCGATGATCCAAGGGGCAGCACCGTGCGATTTGTAGCTGCAGTGGTCTGTGCCTGGCACCTTCTGACCACAAACCTGGCGCAAGCCGACGAGGCCACGGGATTCGATGACGCCTCCTCGATGGGACCCCTCGCCATCGCGAGCTGTATTGTGCGCCCAAGTCGGGACGCTGAATTGGCAACCAGCCTTGCAGGGATCGTCGATAATGTCGCCGTCGTGGCGGGTCAGCGGGTTGCTCAAGGCGATGTGCTACTGACGCTAAAACAGGAAGTAGCGCGGGCGTCACTCGATTTGGCGGTGACGCGTGAGCGATTTGCAGCGCGCGCGGTGCAACGCAATCAGGGTCTAATTGATGAAGGGTTGTTGGCCAAAAGCGAGGTGGATCGCTTATTGAGTGAGCTGGCCGTTGCCCAATTAGAGCGCCAGAAAATAGCTGCCGAGGTCGACTATTTAAGCCTGCGTGCGCCCTTTTCCGGCGTGGTGGCAGAGGTTTTGATCAGCGCTGGCGAGTGGAGCGGGGAACAGGCTGTCATTCGGCTGATCAACGTGGATCAGTTAAAACTGAGCATGACAGCTAAGCAGGCAAGCTTCGCTGCGCTCTCCCCGGGCTCGCAAATTACAATGAAGGTTTATGCTGATACTTCGCCGGTTGAGGCAACTGTGGTAGCGCGTGCGCCCATGCTTGAGCCTGCGAGCGCGAGTTTCTTGGTCAGTGCGGAGTTTGATAATCGTCAGCGCAAGATCGTGCCCGGTGTTGCTTGCCTGCCATTGTGAAGCATCGCGGTTCGGTTCATTTTCTCGCTGAATTTGCCGCGGCGGTGGGCGTTCCTTATGGATTCGAGCGCTCTATCAAGGTGAATGAGAGCGGGCTGGCTGGCGGGCGCGCTCTGATTACGTTCCACCGAGACGATCTGCAGTGGGCTGGCGGCTGGAGTGCAATCGAAAATTTGCTCAGTCAATGTGGATTGGACACAAGGTTTTATCGCCAGCTGTCGACAGCATTTGCCCGCGCGGAGCTGATTCACTTCGGTTTGGAAGGGGCCATGCCCTTGGTGACGCAAGAGCCTTGGGCTCTGCCATCCGCAAGCGATTCGTCAGGGTCGTCACCGGTGACAAAAATCTACTTTGAATCGCCTGCTGTGGAGGACTCCGACGCGCTTTGGTGGGATCCAAATTGGCCTCAAGGGGGGCCGCGGCCACTGTATTTGGCGTATAAATGGCAATCGGGGGCAGCACCAATCGTCTCTCACTACGGGTTTTATCCGGCTCATTCCGCGTTTCGCGTTCCCGAGGTTGTCCGTCAGTCTCAGACCGGTCTTTCCCAGCCGATGCGGGATGCGATTGATCGTCTGCTTGATATTTGCAACATTCCGGGCGAGCGGTTACCGGAGCATTTGTTAACCGTCACTGAGCCAGCCAATTCGCGTCAATCCGTTGTGGTGAATGTCTATTCCTCGGGTCTCGTGTTGGGCGAGTGTGCCGCGGCACTCACGACGCTCTTAGACGCGCTTGCGCCCACGAGTGCAGCCCAGTGCAAGCAATGGTTGACGTCTAATGAACACTGTCATCTGGGTCACCTTTCGTGGGGCTGCGGGCGAGAAAACGAACCCTTTGTCGGCTGCTATTACGGTGTTCGAGAGATGGCAGCCGGGGCGTCATTTATTGACTGACGATAAACGCATTATTTCTGCTTGGACAGCGGCCTATCCTCCTTCACCAACTAAGGCGGCTATATTGAGCATTACGATACGCAGTGGTGGGTCGAGGTGAGACGCACGTTTGACGCGGCTTGAGTTGCCTTTGAGGGCTGAAGGGATTTGCCAAATAGGCAACGAACGTCAAGACTCAACGGGTGGGTAGTGCGCAGCCAGTGACGGGTTCTTCGCATGGGTTATCAAAAAAAGAGTACAAATACTCTGAAGGCAGTATTGTTGTAACGGATGACACTGAGGCCTGAACTTTTGCATGAATAGGGGGAGTCGACGGGTATGTCGGAAGTATTAAAAGGCGTTCGAGTTGTCGATCTAACACGAGGTCCAGTCGGCGGCTTAGCGACCATGATCATGGCTGATTTCGGAGCCGAGGTCTTGGTCATTGATGAGCCTGAACGCCACGGAACCGACCAACTGGCCTCTGCACCAATGTGGCGCCGCGGCAAGCGCAATCTGACCCTGGATACCAAGCATGCCGAGCAACGGAAGGTTTTAGAGGGGCTCTTCGCGGGAGCAGACATTTGCCTCTTCAACTGGCGTTCTCAAGCGCTCGAGGCACAGGCCTTAGACTTTGACAGTGTGCACGAGCGTCATCCGCATCTGATCTATTGCCATATTTCCGGGTTCGGGAGCTACGGTCCTAAGGCGAATTATCCGGGATACGAACATTTGGCCGCGGCGGCCTCAGGTCGCATGCAAGCCTTTGCTGGCATCTGCGACAGAGCTGGCCCCGTTTATTCGGCGCTCCAAGTGGGCACTCACGCGACGGCTCAATCCGCATTGTCCGGTATTCTGGCCGCGCTGCTCGCCCGTGGTACGGAGGGCGCGGGTCAGTTAGTCGAGACCAGCATGCTGCAAGGCATGCTGCCCTACGAACAAGGGGCAATGATTGGGCGCCAGTTTCCAGAGCGGTTCGGAGCAATGTATCCCGAAATGCCTTCGAATGAACCGCCCATGCCAACACTCCACTATCACCCAGCACAAGCCGGCGACGGCCGTTGGCTGCAGTTTGGCAATCTGTTACCGCACTTGTTCGATAACTTTCTCATGGTGACGGATCTAATAGACATCATCGCTGATCCAGACTTTGAGCCTAGCCAACTGGCGTTGCCGCCGGAAAAATACGAGCCGTTCCGTGACCGTATGCTTCGTCGCCTTCAGGATCGTTCGGCTGCAGATTGGATACATGATTGCATCGCGAACGGCAGCGTCGTCGCCACGACCTATCAGACCACCCAAGATGCCCTTCGAGATCCAGACATAGTCGCCAACGGCCACGCGATAGATCGAGGCGATGGCAGCATCCAGCTTGGCCCACTTGCCAGATTGACTGAGACGCCGGCTCAGCCCGGACTACCTTGTCAGCCAGACAATGGTTGGTCTGACCGGTGGCAAGCCGACCCTCGGCCCCGTCCACAAGCAAAAAACGTGGAGGAACTGCCGCTCGCTGACCTACGTGTTTTAGAAATCGCGACGATTATCGCTGCACCCTTGGGAGCGTCCTTTTTGGCCGACATGGGAGCAAACGTCACAAAAATTGAACAGGTCAATGGAGACCCCTACAGGGGCTTGGCGATGGGGGTCGGGTCTGCTCGCGTTAACGCCGGCAAGCGTAGCATCAGCCTGGATCTGAAATCGCCTGAAGGGCAAGCGATCGCAGCCAAACTTGCAGCGAAAGCAGATGTGTTGATCCACAACTATCGGCCCGGCGTCCCCGAAAAATTAGGCATCGGCTACGACCAAATCTGCGAGGTAAATCCAAAGATCGTGTACCTGCAAGTGAATGGCTATGGTCCCGACGGTCCCGGTGCACAACGACCCTCAACCCATCCGATACCCGGCGCTGCGATGGGTGGTGTGCTGTATCAAATGGGCGAACGCATTCCAGCGGAGCAACAAGACATCTCTGCGCTGCGGACTTGGACCAGACGGTTAATGCGAGCCAATGAACTCAATCCTGATCCAAACACGGCCATGGTGGTTTGCTCCTCAGCGCTCCTGGGTTTGAATGCACGTAAGCGAACGGGTAAGGGTCAACGCATCTTAATTGATATGTTTGGCGCAAACGCCTATGCAAATCACGATGATTTTCTTGCCTATCCCGGTAAACCCCCGCGAACCATGCCCGATGAAGGCTTGCATGGGCTCCATCCGAGTTATCGCCTGTACCCCACAGCCGAGGATCAGTGGGTGTTTTTGGCTATTCCGGAAGCGAAAGAAAAAACGCGTTTTGCCGAGCGCCTAATTGCGCTCGGAATAGACGTTGATCTTGCCATTCTGAACAAAAACGACGAGACGACGGTAGGTCATTTGAGCGAAATCTTTTCCGGTAAAAATGCCGAATTTTGGGAAGCCCAGCTAGCCCCTCAGGGTGTTGGCTGTGTACGTGCGGACCGCTATGGCCCCGTCGAGTTTTGGTGGCACGACCCTCAAGTCCAAGCCCTGAATTTGACTCAGCCTACCGAGCACCCTGCTTGGGGTGCATATCACCGCCATGGCGCTAATGTCACGTTTGGCCGTAGTCAGCCGAAGCTGAAGCCCCCGCCGACAGCCGGGCAACATGCTGAGGAATTGCTGGCTGGGATAGGTTACGACCCAGCGTCGGTTGCCACGCTCCGTGCCGCAGGCACGATTTGGCAGGAACAAACGTAGCGGCAAAACCGGATCCGTTGATCGGGTAACAACCGTGGGATATGAGGCAGGGCGCAGGCAACGAAGGTGGAAATGGTTTATGCGTGGGAATTAGGCAACATTATGTTTGGTTTATGCAGCTGATTCTTCTGCTCGGCCCAGACTGAATTAACCCGCGAGGCATGACGAGAATCGTTGATGGTGCAGTGATCGCCGAGCCGACCTGCCGGGTGGTCGTCCCGTAAGGCGCGGGGCATCGGTTTGCGAACGGCCTTCTCAGTCATGCGGGTTGCCGTGATCACTGCAACTGGTGATGCGGGATAACTCTCGCCGAGAGCGCAAAACTCAGTAGACAAAGGGTTCGATTTTTTCCGCTCGCAGGGTGTACGAAGCCGTTGCCAAGTTTT
>JBELHZ010000017.1:0-45132 GCA_042091155.1 Gammaproteobacteria bacterium | reverse complement strand
TTCCGATCTGACATTAACCCTTGATGAGGCGCGACCCATCGTAAAGGCCGCCATTGATCACGGACTGTTCTATTTTGATTGCGCCGATATCTATGGTCTAGGTGCCTCTGAAGAAGTCGTCGGTGCTCTGCTACAAGAAATGATGCCCCGGGACGAATACGTGCTGGCTACCAAAATTGCCATGCCCATGGGTCGTGGTGCGAATCAAAGCGGACTCTCGCGTAAGCACGTCCGCGAAGGTATCGATGCCTGCTTGCAACGTTCCGGTCACGACTACATCGATCATCTGGTGATTCACCGCCACCCTCACGGCATACCCAGCGCGGCCCAGACGCCCATTGAAGAAACGTTGGAAGCTCTGCACGACGCTGTCAAAGAAGGCAAGGTCCTGTACTTGGGTGGCTCGTCCATGTTCGCTTGGCAATTCGCGGAGCTGCAGCTCACCGCCAAGATGAACAACTGGACTCAATTTGTTTCCATGCAAAATCATCACAATTTGGTCTACCGGGAAGAAGAGCGCGAAATGAACCCGTATTGCGCCAGCACCCAGGTCGGGCTGACGCCCTGGTCGCCTCTGGCGCGGGGTATCCTGGCGGGCTCCTACCAAGGCGGTTTTAGTGGTGGCAGTACCAATCGTTCCCAAGGTAAGGACCGGGCGCGTACCGAAAGCCTGTATCACGGTGATCATGTGTTCCCGATTGCCGAGCGTGTGATTGAAGTGGCCAGCAAGTACGAATGCTCGCCGGCACAAATTGCGGTGGCATGGTTGATCAACAAACCGGAAGTGACGTCTCCCATTGTCGGGGTCTCTAAAGTCAGTCAGCTGGATGACTTGGTCTCGGCAGCAGCCATCGAACTGGCCGCTGAGGACGTGACCTATCTGGAAGAGCTGTACCAGCCGGTTGAAAATTTGCTGTCTATCGGCACCAGCTAGACGGGGAGCCAGAGGCGTGAATATTGAACCGATACAGGCGACGCTGGGTGCAACGGTGACCGGTGTAAACCTTAACGCGTTGGACGATGATCAATGGCAGGCCATTGAAGCGGCTTGGTATGAACACGCGGTGCTCGTCTTTCCCGCGCAGCATATTGAAGAGGCAGCGCATATTGCCCTGGGCGAACGTATTGGCCCACTGGAAGAGCTGATGACGAATCGCAAGGCGGTACCCATCAGCAATCGCAAATCAGATGGTAGCTCGGTTGATCCGAGCAGCGATCACTTTCAAATTCTCAAGGGTAATGAAGGGTGGCATACGGACAGTACCTACATGCCGCTGTCGGCCCGAGCGTCTATTTTGGCGGCTGATGTGGTGCCAGACGTGGGCGGGCAGACCGAATGGGCAGACATGCGTGCAGCCTTTGATGCGCTGGACTCTGGGACTCGTGAAAAAATAGCCGGTTTGGCAGCCCATCATTCGCTCTACTACAGCCAAGCCAAGGTAGGTCATAAGGCCAGTAGCGGCGCATCTTACGGACTCAGTAATCAAGACATTCCCCTGCGTCCGCTGATCAAAGTCCACCCGGTGACAGGGCGCCCAGCGTTATTTATTGGCCGGCATGCCCACGCCATACCCGGCTTGAATGAAGAGGAATCCGAGTCATTGCTGAGTCAGCTGACAGATTTCGCCTGCCAGCCGCCGCGTGTTTTCGCTCATAGCTGGCGTCCGGGAGATGTGGTGATGTGGGATAACCGCTGCGTGTTGCATCGTGCTCGCCCCTACGACTACTCCGTGCCGCGAACGATGCGGCATGTTCGGGTGGCCGGCGATCCACGCACAGAAGCCGGTATCAGCCCTTAGCGGAGCCTGGACTTTCGGCCTTCACCGCCGAGTACCAAGACACACCGTAAGGCACGCAAAACGTCATCAGAACTTTTACCCAGGCGGTGGTGGTCATGCTCGCATCGAGGATGGCGTCGCCATGGTTGATGGCCGCGAGAATGGTGCCGACCACGAGGGCAATCTTCAGGGCCCGCAGATGGGTAGCCAGACGGAACACCGAGGGCGACGTCATGGACGCCTGATCCACGGATGCATCAACAGCGACTGGTTTAGCTTAACGCTGCCAGGGCGAATAGGCCGCTCAGAGATCCGGCAATGCCCGCTTGCTGGAAGGTCTTGGCAGACAGTTGGCCTAGGGTCTCCGCAGGATCCGAGCCACCCAATGTCTGGCGCAAAATACCCGTTTCAATGACGGTTGCGTAGATGATGAAGCCAAAGACCGAACTGACTAAGGCGATGCGGCCCAAGCTGTCAAAAGGAATGGCCGCAACCAAGAGCAGCAGCAAGCCCCAATGAAACACCCAGCCGCCGAAACTCATCCAATGAAACTGCCGCTGAGAGTTTGCGGCCATATCGAAGTTAAATCGAAACAGCGAGGTGCCCTTAGGTTTGACTCTGGGCGCGCTCGCGCCGGACAACTTTGCTCCGGTGTAGTGACCCCACTCGTGAAACAGTGCGCCGAGCACGTATCCCACGAAGATCGCATTCACAATGCTAATGGCTTGAGCAAACCAAATGCCCGTGACCAAATGCCATGTGTCGGCGGCAGCCCATACGGAAATGGCAGCAGCTGCGATGGCGGTATCTCTGGATAACAGGGAAAACAGGGTCGGTTCTGGTTTGCTGGTTTGTTCTGTCACGATGAAAGCCTCGTATAAATGGTTAGCAAAACGAATGCCAAAGCCAGATGGTAGCCGAAGACAGAGGGGTTGAACATGCGCCCTTGGCGGAGGCAGCGGCTCTCAGTCACCGGTGAGTTCCAGTTCCGCTCGGCCGATGCCCAGGCTGAAGTCGCCGGCGAAGTGACCCACCTCAAACGGTGTTTTGCCGTAGGCACCGGTGATGATTTGTTGGCCGGGTTGGAGCGAGTGGCCAAAGTCGGCCAATCGCTGGGCCAAAATCGCCAAGGACAAATAGTGCGGGTCCATATGTCCTTCGCTGGCAACCTGCTCAATGGTGTGGGTTTGCCCGTCGGTCAACTGGCTTAACGTGACGTTCATTTGTGACAGGTCGTCGCTGAGCTGGTCGTGGGTGATTGGCTCGCCGTAGACGACGCCCCAATTGGAGAGGTTGTCAGCAATACGTAAGCCCGCGGGTGAGTTCGGTGGTAAGCGTTTTTGATTGATTTCAAACCCAGCCGCCATGCCGGCCATCGCGGCCTGGGCCGCCGCCGGTGTCGCGCCGTCTCCCAAGGTGCTGCCGACGGTAAAACACAGTTCATTTTCGACGCCGCCCTTATAAAGGCTCGCTCTTGGAATCTGCGTCCCGCTGCGGAATATTCTGTTTTTCAGCACGAAGCCTGAAGGCCGCACGCCAACTCCCAAGGCATCTCGAGATTCGCCAGAGGTCATCCCGATCTTCCAGCCACCGAGTTCCTCTCCCTCATTCAACCAGCGCTCCAGCAGTTGAAATTGCAGTGCCTGGCCTTCATCAGCGCTGATGTCAGGCTGGTCGAATAGCGCACGTGGATCGCTGTCGGGTTGTTGTTGCAGTTGCCACAGGGTGTCCAATAGGTTGGGCATGTGAAAGACCTTTTGGTGATGAAGTAAGCGAGAGCGTCTGCCCCCCGTCAAACAAAGACTATAAATTGCCAAGGGGAAATCCGCGAGGATTCTGACAATTCATCTATTTTTCTGCGGCGCCTGTTGAGGTATGTTCAAAACCAAATACACAGAGGGAATGGATCATGGCTTACGCATCTGCTGATCGCGCGTATTACGACGCTGACAGTCACATCATGGAACTACCGAATTTTTTGAAAGCCTACGCTGATCCGGCGTTGCGGGATGATATTCCAGAAGTCAGCTATTCCGCGTCGGTGGTGACCGATGATGAAGTGGAACTGATCATGAGTCAGGGTGGACGGCATTCTGAAGAACATGTGGCGGCACAGCTGGCCATGGGCGATGCGCTGATCGAAGATTCCAAGGAAATTCAGGCGCTGGGCGCCTTCAACGGCCCAGACCGCTCGGCGGCAATGGATCTTCTGGGTTTCAAAAAGCAATTGGTATTCGCCACGCACTCGGTCGCATTTCCTTTCCACCCGAGCAGCAAAAAAGATCCGGTACTGCGTTACGGCGCGACGCGCGCCCATAACCGGCACATGCTGGATTTCTGCTCTGCCGATGACCGGTTGATGGGCGTGGGCATTGTGCCTCTGGACGATCCTGCACGAGCGATCGAAGAAGTGGAATGGGCGATCAAGGCAGGTTTGCAGTCCATCTGGATTCCTCACCGTGCGCCAATTGACCGTTCACCGGGTCATGTTGATCTCGAAGGTTTTTGGGCGCGTCTGGCCGAAGCCGGTGTGCCCTTTGTGCTGCATGTGGGTGGTGCGCCTCTGCAAGTATCCAAGACGTGGGGGAATAACGGACGGGCACCGGTCAAAGATTGGCTCGGCGGCGGAGAGAACGTACGCACGAAGGATGCAGCCGTGCTGCATCAAACCCCTGAAATGTTCCTCAGTGTTCTGCTGATGGACGGCGTCTTCGACCGCCATCCGGGTCTACGAGGTGCCGCAGTTGAACTGGGTGCGGGTTGGGTGCCTGAGATGTGTCGTCGACTGGACTGGGTTTCGCGAATTTACGGTCGGTCGGATAAGTCTGTTCGATTTGAGCGCACCCCGTCACAGCAGCTGATCGAGCAGATGGCCTTTACGCCGTTCTCTCACGAAGACGTCGCTTATCTGATGAACGACTCTCACCCCGATCTGTATCTGTTCTCCAGCGATTATCCGCACTTGGAAGGCACGAAAGATCCCATCGGCCGGTTTGAACGCTTTTTGGAAAGCTCAGAACCTGCCATCCGCGATGCGTTCTATAGCGAGAATTTTCTTCGTCTATGGCCCAACGCCCGGGTCTAAACCGTGACTGCCTCGCCAACGCCTCATAACCCGGCCGTGGCCAAAACCTGCTGGGGGCACTGGTGGCTATTGCGGTGATCGGCCTGCTGATACCTATATTCTGCGCTGCCCCTGCGAGCGGATTCCCGGGACCGTGCTGTCAGGGGTCGAAGTGAAAGAGCCGGTCAGTGATTGGTCATTTGCAAATGGCGTGAGGCTTTGCCAAATTTAGGGGCGGGGCGTCATTCCCTGGTCCGTGAATTAATTGCATGGCCGACGGCGATGGCGCGTTGTATCTGAGCCGTTCGGTCTGTGAAGGAAAGTATTGGTCTGGCAGGGCGCTGGCCAATCCGCAGGCGAATATCCGAGTAGGCACAGACGTGTATCCGGTTACGTTGAGTCGAGTAGCCCAAACCGAGCGGCTCGATCATGCTTGGCGCACGCGAGCCTGCAAGACAGGCATGGGTGCAGAACCGCGCCCAGACCATTGGTGGTCTTTTGCAGTAGTCAGCCGTTGAAACGCGGCCGACTACTCGCCTCATCCTGAGCTTAGTTGGGTTCGTGGAACATCGATGTGCGACCACCATCCACAACCAAGTCGTGACAGGTAACGAATCGGCCGGCATCGCTGGCCAGATACAGAGCGGCTTCGGCGATGTCATCGGCAACACCGGTTTTTTGCAGCGGCACCGAACGCGCGAGACTTTGCTGCAGTTTGTTCATTTTGCGCTCGTTTTCCTCATTGCTCAGGGTGTTTGCGCGCTCTGAACCACCCCAAAAAATCGGCGTAGCGATGGCGCCCGGCGAGATCGAGTTGACCCGTATGTTGTGCTCGCCCAGCTCGATGCCTGCCATTCGGGTGTAGTGGGTCAGCGCAGCTTTCAGTGCCGAGTACAGTAGGTCGCCCTGGCGATAGCGCAGGCCGGCAATACTTGAATTATTGATGATGCAGCCACCGCCGTTGGCCTTCATGGGTTCTACCGCGTACTTAGTGCCCAGTATGGCGCTGGATAACAGCAGCCGAACGCCATAATCGATGTGATCCTGGGTCAATTTTTCTAGGGGAGCCCCAACAGGACCGCCGGCGTTGTTGAACAACACATCCAGCTTGCCAAGGGTTTTTGTGGTGAATTCGATGGAGTTGCGGATGGCTTCTTCCTGAGTGATGTCCGCCTCGTAATAGGTTGCGTTCTGACCCAAGGTATCCGCCAAGGCTTGACCCTTGTCGACGGAGCGCCCGGTGATGACGACCTGTGCGCCCTCGTTGATGAATAATTGCGCGGTTGCCGCGCCAATGCCACTGGTGCCGCCAGTAATCAGGGCTACTTTGCCCGCGAGTCGGTTCGACATGTCTTTTCCTTAGCCTTGCTCAATGATTACGTAATCAAATTTGTCTGCGGCAGGATACAGGGCTGGGGTATGGCGGCAAGACGGATCCGTGTTCCGGTGTGTTGCGTCGGTATCCATGACCGTGCAGTCTTTAGCAGAGAGAAAAACGATGCGCCGGCAAGCGGCGTTCATGGCATGGGTCACTGGGGGAATATGAGTACGACAAAGAGCGTGAGTCTCGGCAATAAAATTGCCTACGGTTTCGGGTCCGTCGCCTTTGGGGTTAAAAACAACGGCTTCGATTATTTCTTCCTGATCTTCTACAGCCAAGTAATGGGCGTGAGCGCCTATCTGGTCAGTCTGGCGTTATTGATCGCCTTGGTCTTTGATGCATTGAGTGATCCCTTGATTGGTTACATGTCTGACAACACTCGCTCGCGCTGGGGCCGGCGGCACCCGTACATGTACGCAGCAGCGGTACCGGTGGCGTTGGGTTACTACTTCGTCTGGAATCCGCCGGCGAGTCTGAGCGGAGACGAACTCTTTCCTTATATCGTGGGTATCGCCATTTTTGTGCGTACTCTGATTACGCTGTATGAAATTCCCAGCTCTGCCTTAGTGGCAGAAATCACCGATGACTATGACGAGCGCACCAACATGTTGAGCTTTCGTTATTTCTTCGGCTGGAGCGGTGGCACGCTGATGGCCACCTTTGCGACCATGTTTTTGCTGGTGCCTACGGCAGAGATCAGCAACGGTATGTTCAATGTCGAAGGGCACGGTCAGGTAGGTTTTGTCGCGGCGTGGGTGATTTTTCTCGCCATCATGGCATCGGCCTTGGGCACACACCGGTTGATTCCCAGTCTGAAGTCGCCGCCACCAAGGCGCAATTTGTCGCTCAAGCGTATCTATCAGGAAATTTTTGAAACCCTCGCCACCCGTTCCTTCCTGGCCTTGTTTTTGGCGGCACTGTTTGGCGCAGTAGGATCAGGGGTTGCCGCGACCTTGAGCTATTACATCTACACCTTTTTGTGGGAATTCTCGACACAGCAGATCGGTTTCATTTCGATCAGTGTGGTCATCTCTGCGATGCTGGGATTCATGCTGTCGCCCTTCATCTCCAAAACTCTGGGCAAAAAGAAAGGCGCAATTTTGATCGGTTTTCTGGCGTTTACCGTGAACCCTGCGCCCATCGTGTTGCGCATGATGGGCTTCATGCCCGAGAACGGCGACCCCATGCTGTTCCCCATTATTCTGGCCATCATTGTCATTGATGTGGCGCTGATCATTACCTACCAAACATTGTCCTCGTCCATGATCGCGGACTTGGTCGAGGAAGCGGAAGTGAAAACCCAGCGTCGCAGTGAAGGTGTGTTCTTTGCTTCCGTGACCTTTGTGCGCAAGGTGACCCAGGGTTTGGGTGCGGCTTTTGCCGGCGTGATCTTGACGGTGAGCCAATTCCCCGTGGGTGCCACACCGGGTGATATTCCAGATTCAGTGATGACTGACTTCGTATGGATCTACGTACCAACGGTGTTCATCGTCTGGATGCTGATGATTGCCTGCATCTCGATGTACTCCGTTGATCGCAGCAAACACGAAGCGAATTTGGCGGCCTTGGGCCGCTCGTCGTAACACGTTGGCCTCGCGTCGGTGGTCGTTTGCAGGCGTTTGCAAGGGATTGGTTCGCCCAGAGCGGTTAGGTACTATCGGTGTTCGAAAGGGAGAGAGTGCGATGATGACAGACAAAAAATCGAGCGGGTTTCTGCGGCTTGTGGCGGGTTTCATGGGTCTGAGTTTGACGGGGTCCGTGATGGCGCTTGCCGTTGGTGATCGGGTGGAAAATTTTCGCCTGATGGATCACACCGGTGCTTCCCATGAGTTGCACTACTTTGCCGACGCGCCTGCCATGGTGCTGATGACACACAACACCAGTTGCCCAACCCTATCCGACAGTCTGCAGAGCCTGACGTCGATACATCAGCAATTCGCACCTGAGGGTGCGGAGATCATGCTGATTAATTCCGACCTGCGCGATAATCGCAGCAGTGTGCAGGCCGCGGCTGACCAGGCGGGGATCGAGCTTCCGATCTTACTGGACACAACTCAGATCATTGGCGAAAACCTGCTGGCGGCGACCGCCGGTGAAACTTTGGTAATCGACCCCAGTACGTGGACCTTGGCCTATCGAGGCGATGCAGACGGTGCCAAGCTGGCGGTTGCTCAGTTGGTTCAGGGCGATACGGTGACAGCAGTGTCCCGCACCAACGCGACGTCAGGTTGCTTGGTGGATTTTCCAGAGCTGGCCCGTCGCGCCGAGCACAAAACGATTTCCTACGCAGACACCATTGCGCCCATGTTGAATGACAATTGCGTGAGCTGTCACCGCGAAGGCGGCATAGGCCCCTGGGCGATGACCAATTACAACATGGTGCGTGGCTTCAGTCTGATGATCCGTGAAGTGGTCCGAACCCAGCGCATGCCACCGTGGCATGCCGATCCTCATGTGGGTGAATTCTCCAACGACCGCTCCCTAAGCGATGAACAGATTCGCACGCTGGTGCACTGGATCGAGGCCGGCTCACCTCGGGGCGAGGGCGCGGATCTGCTTGCACAGAGCGCCCAGCAGTGGCCCATGTGGGTGATGGGAGAACCCGATGTCATCATCGAGATTCCACCCGAAGACGTCCCCGCCAGCGGTGTCGTTGATTACAAATACAAGATGGTGACGAACCCGCTAGATCAAGACGTCTGGGTCAAGGCCGCGGAAATCATTCCCGGCGACCGCAGCGTACTGCACCATGTGATCACAAGCTTTGGCGAGTTGGAAACCGAGGGGCGTCGCGCGGGACGGCTGAAGCGCGGTACCGGTGGCGGCTTGGGTGGCTATGTGCCCGGCGCAGTCGGTAAGCCGTTTCCTGAGGACACGGGTATTTTGTTGCCTGCCGGTGCCACCATTGAATTCCAAATGCATTACACGCCAGCAGGTCTTGCCACCACGGACACGTCGCGCATGGGTCTGTATCTGCACAAAGCGCCGCCAAAGCACAAACTGGGCAGCATGATCTTGCTGAACCCACGCATCTTGATTCCAGCAGGTGCACCGAATCACTCGGAAGTGATGGTAAGAACCTTCGATCAGGACGTGTTGGTCTACAGCTTGCTCCCCCACGCGCATTACCGGGGCAAGGCATCGGAGTTCGTCGCGCATCTGCCTGACGGCACGAAGGAAACGTTGTTGTCCGTGCCTCGCTACGACTTCAACTGGCAAACCAATTACGACCTCGAAGAGCCGCGCTTTTTACCAGCAGGAACCAAGATGGTGCACCGCACGTGGTGGGATAACTCGGCACGCAATCCGGCCAACCCAGATGCGACACGCGACGTTCCATGGGGACAACAGTCCTGGGATGAAATGCTTTTCGGGTCGGTACGCTATCGCGTAGTGGAAGCTGACGCAGAACAAAGTGTGGTCGGCGGCGGCATGGACTGAGCAACTGGCGAATCGGGTTTGATGCCCGGGCGCTTGATTGCAAACTAGGAGAGTGGCCTTGAGTGTCTACTGTGAAGTAGTGTTGAACTATGCCGGGGCCCTCGATCACGAGCCGACCACGGTATCCATACACGATGGTCGGAAAGCCGCGCCGGATCCGGATCAGGCGAATTTCCGTCTCATGTCTCATGTGTCCAAGGTGACGAACTGGCGCAACTTCGACGAGGTCTGCGCGGTACACGTTCCCGAAGTGGCCTCGCTGATGCGGGAGGTTACTGGCTGTCGGGCCGCGGTCGTGTATGAGCCTCTTATTCGCAGTCCGCAGACCGCGGTTGAACACAGTGACTACGCGCCCATCGAGTCGGTGCATTCAGACTACACCCAAGATTATCGGCGCATGGTGACGGATCCGAATCACACCTACGCTGGGTTTCTGGCACCGCTGCTGGCGGCGAATGGCCTCAGTTACGACGATGTGATCGGTGCTCAGCGCATTGCTGTTGTTCAGCTTTGGCGAAACATTGGACATCTCCAGCCTGATCGACCGCTGGCCATTTGTGATGCCAGTACGGTGTCTGTGGAAGAACTGATTCCGATTAACATCCCGATGTACGGTGGTCTGGATTTGGATTTCGAGGCCTGTGTCTTTGCCAAGCCGAATCCAGTCGAATCTCACCGTTGGTACACATTTCCGCATATGACCGATGAAGAGGTTCTGCTGTTTACCACCTACGATAGCGCCTTAGCAGACGACGGTCGGCCGTTCTTCACGCCGCATACTGCCTTTGTTGATCCGATTGCTGGAGCGCAGGCTCCCATGCGGGAAAGCGTGGAAATGCGGTCGCTGTGCCTGTTTTAGCTGCGCTAGAACGCGCTCAAGAACCTAAGGCGGAGACTTATTCTGGCATCACACCCTGATTGAGCAGGGCGGCAAAGGGGTCGTGACTGGCGTCTCTATGCCACTGGTATTCGGCGTAGTTCATCACAGATTCCGCAAGCTCAAGCCCATACACCCGTTCAATGACCGCGAGTGCCATGTCGGTGCCCGCGGAAACGCCCGAGGAAGTGACGTACTGACCTGCATCCACCCAGCGCGCGGACTCCTGCCAATCCACCTGGGGTCCCTGACTTCGCGCCAACTCGAAAAACATTTTGTTTGAGGTGGCGGGCATGCCATCCAGTAAACCCGCCTTGGCCAAAAGCGCCGAGCCGGTGCAAACGCTCATGGTGACTTGGCTTTGCGGGCAGCGTTCTTTGAGAAACTGGATCAGGGCGTCGTTTTCTAGCTCAGGAATGGTGCCAATACCGCCGGGTATCAAGACCATGTCCAACTCGGGAGCATCGTTAAAACCGTAGTCTGCTACGGTCTTGGGCCCCGCAGAGGATTTGACCAATCCGCTGTGCTCGGCGATGGTCACCAACTCGATTTTGTCACCCAGCGCACCAAACATTTCCATCGGGCCGTAGGCATCAAGTAGCTCGAAGTCGTTGTAAAAAATAGTTCCCAGTCGCATGGCTATCTCCCTCGGTGAGTCCTGAATGTATGGGTTGCTGGGGCCAACGTCTACCAGCTTGTGGTTTCTCGTTGAATGAGATCTACGGCTTCTTCCAGCGCCGAAGTGCGTTCTTTCCAGCTTTCGCCGCCGGTGCCCAGGCGGAAGGTGTTTACGCCAGCATCGCGGAATGCTTTGAGGCGATCGCGGATCATGTCTTCGGTACCGATGAGGTTTGTCAGCAGCACCATTTCATCGGGTACGCGAGCGACCGCCTGATCGCGTTTGCCGTCAATCCACAGACTTTGCACGGCCTTGGCATCGTCCTCGTAGCCCGCGCGGCAGTACGCGTCGTTGTAGAAATTGGTTTTTGCCGACCCCATGCCGCCTAAGGTGAAGGCCATGGCAGGTTTTCGAGCTTCGATCAAACGCTCGACGTCATCGCCCATTTCAAAATAGCCGCCGGTCTGAATGTCGATATCGGCGAGGCTTCGACCTGCCTTTGTCGCACCCGCGCGCAGGTCATCAAGAAATACATGGCTCTGTTCCGGCACGAAAGATGTACCCAGCCAGCCGTCGGCAAGCTCGCCGGTCATCTGCAGGGATTTGGGTCCAAGGGTGGCCAGATAGATGGGTAGGTTCGGGCGTGGTGGCTGGGACAGCCGTATGGGTTTGCCTTCGCCGCCTGGCCGAGGCAGAACGTAGTGCTCGCCTTCGTACTGTAATTTTTCACCATTCAGAGCCATGCGCAGGATGGCCATACATTCCCGCAGTCGCGACAGTGGCTTACCAAAGGCCGCCCCGTGCAGGCCTTCTACGACTTGGGGGCCACTCACACCCAGTCCCATATTGAAACGACCCTTGGAAACCGTATCCAAACTTTGGGCAGTCATGGCCATCATGGAAGGCACCCGGGAGCTAATTTGCATAATGCCGGTGCCCAACCGAATGTTCTCGGTTTTGGCCGCCAAATAGGCGAGAGGCACGATGGCATCCATGCCCCAAGCTTCGGCAGACCACGCTTCATTTACACCCATACGATCAGCCGCCATGGTGTAGTCCACCAAACTGTCCCACTCTTCACCGTTGTAATAGGCCGAGCCGATGGAAATAGAAATTCGCATGACGTGTCTCCCGAGAACTAGCTTTTATTGAGGGATGGCAAGTTCATATGGTTCACACACTTTGTCAAGGCACGCCGCACGCCCTAGAATCAGGGTCAGCTTAAATATCGGGGAGGAATGATGCCAAAGCTAAAAACCGGTGGTCGGTTCAAGAGCGCAGTCTGCGCAGGGGAAATCATGGTTGTGACCGCGTCGGAGGATGATGTGGTGTTGACCTGCGGGGGGGCGGATATGGGTGCGCCGGGAACTGAGGTGGCGGACGGTGCGCAAGTCCATCCGGATCATGCGGTTGGGATCGCCATGGGCAAGCGTTATATCTCTGAAGACGAGACTATCGAGGTGCTGTGCGTCAAAGCCGGTGATGGCAGTTTGGCCGTGAACGGCCAATTGATGCTGCAGAAGGATACCAAGCAGCTACCGAAAACAGATTAGGCAGCAGCAATGAACGTCATGATGTTGCTGGAAATGGCCAGTGGAGCCTTTCCTGATCGTCCCGCGTTTACCGATGGTGAACGCGGTTTAACCTATACCTACAGTGAGCTATTCGAGGCTGCTCGATTGCGTGCCGGATCCATCCGAGCGCAGGGTGCCAGTCGTATGGCCAAGCTCGACGTCAGCAATCTGGGCACTCCCTTGGGCCTGTTTGCCAGCGCTTGGGCTGGCGTGCCCTATGTGCCACTGAACTACCGACTGACGAACGAAGAAATTGAGGCCTTACTCAGACGGGTCACGCCAGCCTATCTGGTGACATCCGGTGACCGAGTGGATGCCTTTGGCGCACTTGATGACGTTCATGCGGTGGCTACGGACGAGTTTTTGGACGCCTCTCAACATACCGCACCGGTGGATGGCGAATGGGCGATGGATCCAGATGAAGTGGCTGTGCTGCTGTTCACCAGTGGCACCACGGGAGAGCCCAAGGCCGCCGTGCTGCGTCACAAGCATCTGGTCAGCTACATACTCAGTTCTGTGGAATTCGCTAGCGCACCAGAAGAGGACGCATCCTTGGTGTGCGTGCCGCCCTACCATATCGCGGGTATTGCAGCGATCATGAGTTCGGTTTACTCCGGCCGACACGTCATTCAGCTGCCTAACTTTAGTGCAGAACGCTGGATCGAACTGGCTCGCCAGCACAAGGTCACAACGGCCTTTGTTGTGCCGACCATGCTCGCGCGCATTGTTGAGACCCTCGAAGCGCAAGGCGTTACCACTGCGGATATGCCCTATTTGAACAGTTTGGCCTATGGCGGTGGCAAGATGCCCCTCAGCGTGATTGAAAAAGCCATGACGCTGTTTCCACAAACAGACTTTTCCAACGCCTATGGTCTGACCGAAACCAGTTCCACGATTTGCGTACTGGGCCCTGATGCCCATCGTGATGCCGTATCGAGTACCACCGAGGCCGGTCGGCGTCGTTTGGTTTCCGTTGGCCAGGCCTTGCCCGGTGTGGAAATTGAAATTCGCGATGACGAAGGGCGTGTACTTGGCGCGGGCGAACGCGGCGAAATTTACGTTCGTGGTGAACAGGTTTCTGGGGAGTACGAAGGCAAGGGTTCCGTGGTGGATGCGGATGGTTGGTTCCCGACACGGGACGCCGGCAGCATGGACGTCGAGGGGTTCCTGTTTTTGGAAGGACGAGCAGATGATGTGATCGTGCGCGGCGGAGAGAATTTATCGCCGGGTGAAATCGAAGACGTCTTGCTCACTCATCCCGCTGTGGCAGACGTTGCGGTTGTGGGCGTGCCCGATCAGCAATGGGGTGAAGCCGTCGCCGCGGCAGTGGTCGCCACGCCGGGTGCCAGCATCGACGAACAGGCGCTAAAAGATCTGGTCAAGGAACAGTTGCGAAGCTCTCGGGTGCCTGCGCATATGGCGGTATGGACTGAGCTGCCCTATAACGAAACCGGCAAACTGTTACGGCGGATCGTGAAGGCATCCTTCGAAGACACGCTTAACTGAGTTCACCCAGTTCGCCGATCGCATCAACCAAGCCCCACTCCAGGGCTAGGGCAGCATCGATGCCCTGGCCGCTTAGAGCCCACAGCGCTGTCCGATGATGGCCAATTCGGCGGGGAACGCTGACCGTGCCGCCTGCGCCGGGTACCAGGCCAAAGCCCACCTCCGGAAGCGCAAAGTAGGCCTCCGGTGAGGCCGTCAGATGGCCAGCGAATGCTGTTATTTCAATCCCAGCCCCAATACAGGCGCCGTGCAGCCGGGCGGTTGTGCGCTGGGAAATACGATCAACTAGGCGCGCGGGTGAACGGGTTGTGCGGGTCAGATGAGCCAGAGCCGCATCTCGGGCCAGACCAAATTCGTCAAGATCTCCGCCAGCGCAAAAGGATGGCCCCGCGCCCTGCAGCATCACGCGCTCAATTGCGTGGTCTGTTTCCGCAAGTGTTAGGGCCTCACAGAGTGAATCGCGCATGGCTGCGGAAAATGCGTTGTGCTTGGCGCCTCGATTCAGGGTAATCGTCAGACCATCAGCGTCTCGCAGGGTGGTGACCGGATGCGTTGGTGCGCTGTGATCAGGCTTTGGGGCGGTGCGTCCATTCAGCCATCGGATGAATTCGGCCCCGTGCTGCAGCGTGCTGTAGGTTAAGGACTCCAGCATCAGACCTTCTTCAACGGATAGCTGACGGTTTTTGCGCAGCAGTTGAATCAGAGCCGTACTCGCCAAGGGATTGGCCAGCAGATTGTCCAGGGCACTGTTCAGCAGTTCGTCCCGGATGTTGGTATCTGCGATGACGTCGAAAAAAGGCAACAGTCTGCGTGTTTGCTCGGGCAACGACTCGGCGGACCCGCCGCTAAAGGCGATAACAGTGGTATTGGGCTGCCAGACGGTTTGGTCAGGCATCGCGGGCATGTCCTGAAAGGCCTGATCGAGATCCACCGCAAGATATCGACAACCGCTGACAACACTGCGCTCTTCCGCCAACATGGGGGTATGCAACAGCTGGCAATACCTCTTTAGCGATATGATGTTCTCTGCGGAAAATTTGGCTGAGTTCGACATGGCCATGAGTATACCTGCCGATGACCTGAACGCCTGCGTTGAGCAGGCTGTTTTGGGTATTGCCCAAGGCTACCCCAACGCCCGTTTGCCAAGTGCTGACTGGGTGCTGAAAGCCAGAGCAACAGAACTGGGTATCGCGCCAGTAGGCCAACGGTCTGCTAACCGCAGCTGTCACCTGATGGCCTGCGAGGACGGCTGGCTGGCGATCAATCTCGCCCGCGACAGCGATTGGACGTTGCTGAATGCTTGGCTGGAAACCGATGTGCGGCTAACGAACTGGTCAGTGTTGAGAACGGCCCTGGTGCCGCGCTGCGGCAGAGACCTGCTCGGCCGAGGGCGGGAAATGGGTATGCCGTTGGCCTTCGTCGATACAGACGGTTCTGATACCGATGAAGCAGAACGCCCGGCGGCGCTGATGACCCCTGATGGTTTGAACACAGCAGGACGGTCACTTCAGGGTGCCAAGGTGGTCGATCTGTCTGCCCTGTGGGCTGGGCCACTGTGCGCGCATCTGCTGCACCGGTGCGGGGCCCAAGTCACCAGTATTGCCAGTATTCAGCGCCCTGATGGTTCCCGGCAGGGCAATCCAGCCCTTTACCAGCAATTGCATGCTGGTCACGAGCATCTGGCGCTGGACTTTGATGATGCTGATCAGCGCAAACAATTGGCTTATTTGTTGGCCGGTGCCGACGTGGTGATCGAAGCGTCCCGGCCCCGGGCCCTGCGTCAGCTGGGTTTGGATAGGGAATCTTTGAACATCAGCAGGCGACAGATTTGGCTCTCGATCACGGCCTATGGACGCAAGCCCCCAGCGGACCAGTGGGCGGGTTTCGGCGACGATGTGGCCGTCAGCGCCGGTCTGCTGCACTGGGATGATCTTGGTCATCCTCATTTCGTTGGCGATGCCATTGCCGATCCCCTGACCGGCGTCTATGGGGCGCTTGCCGTGGTCGAGAGTATGGCCCGAGGCCGTAGCGGCTTGTTGGATGTGTCCATGGCGGGCATCGCCCGCCAGTGTCGGCAAAAGATATTGGCAGCGGGACAAGATGTCATCTGTCCCTTGTTGGCTACGACATCGTGCTGATCAAAAACGCTTGGCTCAACGGCGGCTACGTCGATTTGCGAGTGAGCCACACCATTGAGGACATTGGGCCTCAGCTAACCCCGACACACGGCGAATCGGTACTTGATGCCGGAGGCGGGGAAGTCCTACCGGGCTTACACGATCACCACATTCACGTGTTTGCGGCTGCGGCGGCTTACGGTTCTTTGGACTGTGATGTGGGCTCCGGGACGTTGGCGGACTGTCGCCACAGGTTGGCCCAACGACTGGGCAGTGCAGCCGGCAGCGGTTGGATTCGCGGTGTGTCTTATCACGAACAACAGTTGGGTGAACTCGACCGATGGGGGTTGGATACCCTGTGTCGTGATCGACCAGTGCGTATCCAGCATCGCAGCGGTAAGTTGTGGGTGTGTAACTCCTTGGGTTTGGAGCTGCTGCAACTCAAGGCCTCGGATCAGATTGCTGGTGTTGAGGTGGATTCTCAGGGGCAGCTAAACGGGCGCATCGTGCGCAACGACACGTTAATAGCCCAACGACTGCAAGCCACCGGGGGTGGTGTGCAGCCCGACGTGCGGGGGTTTTCCCGTATGCTGGCGCGACTGGGGATTATTGGCGTCACCGATACCTCTGCGCACAATAATCAACAAAGTCAGAAGGATTTCGACCGGCTGCGCCGGGAGGGCGAGCTGCTGCAACGCGTGGAGCTGATGGGAGATGACTCGCTGGAGACCGGCTATCTCAAAATTCTGTTGGACGGAGACCGACTGCCGCCGCTGGATCACTTGGTGCAGCGGATTAACGCCGCTAGAACGAAGGGGCGAAACGTTGCCTTTCACTGTGTGAGTCACTTGGAGTTGGTGTTTGCCTTGGCCGCTCTTGATGACGCGGCAGGACCAGAGGTGGGCTTTGATCGCATTGAGCATGGCTCGGTTGTTCACGATGATATGGCCTTGAGGTTGGCGGATTTGGGAATGCCGGTGATCACCCAGCCGGCCTTTCTGTTCGCTAAGGGCGATCAGTATCGAGCGGATCTTGCCGGCTCTGAACTGTCGGATTTGTATCGTTTTCGCGGTCTGCAAGACCTTGGCGTACCGGTGGTTGCCAGTAGCGATGCGCCCTATGGTCCGGTGAATCCTTGGCAGGTCATCGCGACCGCGGCAAATCGGCAGACGTCCAGTGGTGCAGTCATCGGGCTCCATGAACGTGTTGGCGTGGAGACGGCGCTTGCGGGGTATCTCACGTCAACGTCAGCGTTAAACCAAGGGGTGTCCTTGGCTCGGGTCAGTAAGATAGAAGCTGGGATGCCCGCAGATCTGTGCGTTTTAGACCGCAAATGGTCTGAGGTACGCAGAAAAGCAGAGGGTGTGTCGGTAAGAGCCACCCTGATTGGTGGCTCGGTCGCATTCGACAGGGAAAGTTCAGACCCCTAGTCGGGCAGGCCTAAGACGCGCTTGGCAATGATGTTTTGCTGCACTTCATTGGTGCCACCGTAGATGGTCACCGCGCGATCGCGCAGCCATCCGCGAGTGGACTCCAGTTCCTCGGCGGAAAATTCGTTACTTTCCCAAACCAGACCGGATGTGCCGCGCAGGCGGGACTTCAGTTCGGAGCCAGATTTAGTCAACGACGATCCAACCATTTTGAAGATTGAGGTCGCGGCACCGGGGGCCCCAGATGAACGGCTTTCTTCAACAACACGCGTCGTCGTCAATGACAGCGCGCGTTCGTTCATGACCTGAGTCAGCACGTCGCTGCGCATGTCCGCATCGGCGATACGACCGCTCGCGTCTTCGCCCAGATACTGTTTGGCGGTGTTGGCGTATACGTTCAGCCTTGGTTTGGTTTCGCCTTTCTTCTTCTTCGGTTTGGCGCGGGTGGTGGCATTGCGCTCGTACTGCAGCAGGCGCTTGCCTACACTCCAGCCCTTGTTCAGCTCACCGATCAAGTCTTCACGTTTTGCCACAGCGTTGTCGAAAAAGGTCTCGCAGAAAGGAGAGCTGCCAGAAATCAGCTTGATCGGCTTAACGGTCACGCCGGGCTGATCCATGGAAAGCACGACAAAGCTGATGCCCTCATGCTTGGGTGCTTGAGGATCGGTTCGCACCAGCGCAAACATCCAGTTTGCGTATTGCGCACCGCTGGTCCAAATTTTTTGACCGTTGATAATGAACTGATCACCGTCCAGCACGGCCTTGGTCTGAAGACCTGCAAGGTCAGAGCCGGCTCCGGGCTCAGAGTAACCCTGACACCACTGGGCTTCGCCGGAAATGATTTTAGGGATGTGCCGCTGACGCTGCTCGTCGGTACCCATTTCCAATATGGTGGGCCCGATCATCGCCAATCCCATGCCAGTTGCGGCAGGCAGTGCTTTGATCCGTGCCATTTCTTCTGCCAGCACTTTCTGGTGCGCCGCATCCAAGCCGCCACCGCCGTATTCGGCAGGCCAGGTCGGGGCGGTCCAGCCCCGGGTCAGGGCCCGGTCGCGCCACTCGATAGCCACGTCGGTACGATACAGTTCATAGGCATCTTCGAAGTGGATAGCGCCCAACCGCATTTCTTGCGGGCAGTTGGATTCCAGCCAGTCTCTGGTCTCTTCGCGGAAAGTGTCTAATTCCATGTTTCTCTCATCGCAGATTGATAAAGGGCGGAGCGCATTGGAACGCGCTTCCTAGGCAGCCATTATGCTGGGTTGGCACCTCACTGCCAACGGATAGACATTTCATCGCGAACAGGCACGTTTTTCTACGACGGTCTACGAAATGTCGAGAACAGCTACGTCGCGTGCCCGCGCGGCGCTCAGACCAATACGTTGGCTCGGGTCATGAAGGCGAGAACAGAGTTTTCAAGCCGTCTGATCTTCGATTGGATGTGTAAGGTTTCGGGTAGATAGGTGGGTGGATCAGAGACCAGATTGCGGATGCGCAGGCTGCAGTCGAGATTTCGGCAGATGTGGTTGCCAATGCTGCGCCGACCGTCGGAGCCAGACACGTAAACGCTGAACAGGGCGGTTCCTCTGCTGCGATAGACATGATGACACCAGGAGCACATGCGGGTCCGTGGTCTCGCGCTGGCGTTCAACACCCGGCGTAGCCGCAAGCTGCGGAGCTCGCCTTCAACAGGCATCACAACAAAGGCCGTCGAACCCGAAGGGTGGATCCAACCGAGGTAGTCGAGAATGCCCCAGTCAATGGGTGCCAAGTCTGGTAGCGCCAGTTCAGCACTGCTCGATTGGCGGAACAAACCTTTGATGTCTTTGATGTTGAGGGCTTCCACGAGGCTCAGTTTATGTGTTGTCTTAAGACGGACACAAGGGGCGGTGAGTCAGGGTGCAGGCAGCGCCCAGAAAAGGCGGGTGCAGTCCGAGCGGTCTCGGATCGAGAGATGTTATGCTCTGGCGCCAAATTAACGGAGAGAAACCATGAGCGATTTACCCACGACCAGCCGTCAGCTTTTGTCCTGTGTGACATCTGGCGGCAAACTACAATTGACCATCGGTGATACACCAGTCGTAGCCCCGGGCGATGCGGAAGTGGTGGTACGTATTGAGGCGTCGCCCATAAATCCGTCCGACTTGGGCCTGCTGTTGGGTATGGCTGATATTCCCAACGCCCACACCGTTGGCGAAAATCAGGTGGAGGCCGATGTGCCCGCGAATGTACTGCCCATGCTGAAAGCGCGTTTCGACGAAGCGATGCCCGTGGGCAACGAAGGCTCCGGTGTTGTGGTTGCGGCGGGCAGCAGCTCCGAAGCTCAGGCTCTGCTGGGCAAAACCGTTGGTGTTCTCGGCGGTGCCATGTACTCACAGTACCGTACCCTTCATTCGAGCCAGTGTCTGGTGATGCACGAAGGCGTGACGCCTCGTGAGAGCGCCTCTTGCTTCGTGAATCCGCTGACGTCCTTGGGTATGGTTGAAACCATGCGCCGGGAAGGTTTCAGCGCCCTGATCCATACTGCTGCCGCTTCGAACCTTGGGCAAATGCTGCAGAAAATTTGTATCGCCGACGGTGTCGCTCTGGTCAACATTGTGCGCAAGCCTGAACAAGCGCAACTGTTGCGCGACATCGGTGCAACGCACGTGTGTGATTCCAGCCTGCCCTCATTCACTGAAGACCTGAAAAATGCCATCGTCGCCACTGGCGCCTACTTGGCGTTTGATGCCACCGGTGGCGGTGAATTGGCGAATCAGATCTTGGTTGCCATGGAAGCGGCGGCGAACGAAACCGCGACGGAGTACAGCCGTTACGGGTCGTCGCAAGAAAAGCAGGTTTACATTTATGGCGGTTTGGAGCGTCGTCCAACCACGCTGACTCGTAGCTATGGATTGCAGTGGGGTGTCGGCGGTTGGTTGCTCACACCGTTTTTGCAGAAGATCGGTCGGGAACGTGCTGCCGAACTGCGTCAGCGAGTGGCCGACGAAATCAAGACCACCTTCGCCAGCAGTTATGCTCAAGAAATATCGCTCAATCAGGCGTTAGAGCTAGACGTGCTGAAGGCCTATGCCCTGCAGGCAACCGGCAAGAAGTTTTTGGTAAATCCTAGCCTGTAGTCAGGCCCCTCTGACGAGGCTCTAATTTGGGGTGTCGTCGCTCGGCTGTGCGGGTCAAAGGCCCGCACAGGCGTCAAAGGCAATATCGTAGCTTTTGCAGCGTGCGTCATGATCGTGGATCTGCGATACGACGATCAGTTCGTCAGCCTGAGTCTTGTCCAAAAACGCTTGAACCTGACTACCTACAGAATCCCTGGTGCCCACGGCAGAGGCCGAACTGACCTGCTGCAGCATGGCACGGTCCGTATCACTGAGATTGGCTTCAAAGTTCGGGTCGGGCTTGGGTAGTGGCCCCGGATTACCCTGACGCAAATTCAAAAACGCCTGAAGTCCCGATGAGCGCAGCAGTAGGGCCTCTTCCTCGGTGTCCGCGGCACAGATGTTGTAGCCCAAGATCACATGCGGCTTGTCGAGTTGTTCCGAAGGCTCAAATTCCTGCCGATACAGGGAGATAGCTCGCATCATGGCGTCAGGAGCGAAATGCGAGGCAAAGGCGAAGGGTAGGCCTAGGATGGCCGCGAGCTGAGCGCCGAATAAACTGGAACCCAAAATGTACAGAGGAACCTCCGAGCCAAAACCGGGGACGGCGGTCACTCGCTGCCCGGGCTGGCAGGTGCTGCCGAGATAGCCCTTAAGCTCAATCACATCTTGGGGAAACTGGTTCGGGTCGCTGTGCAGCGTGCGTCGAAGCGCGTGGGCAGTGATGCCATCGGTACCCGGGGCTCGGCCTAAGCCGAGATCAATGCGATCCGGAAACAGTGCGGCCAAGGTGCCGAACTGCTCTGCCACCATGAGCGGTGAATGGTTGGGCAGCATAATGCCGCCGGAGCCGACCCGTATGGATTTCGTGCCAGCGGCAATATGGCCGATGACCACAGACGTAGCCGCGCTGGCAATGCCCCGCATGTTGTGGTGCTCGGCGACCCAGTAGCGGTGGTAGCCCGCGCCTTCACAATGCTGAGCCAGTGCCCGTGAATTGTTGAGCGCCTGAGTTGCGTCGCTGCCCTCACAAATGGGCGACAGATCGAGTACTGATAACGTTGGCATAGAACCCCCTCAAAAACCGATGGGACAGTTTGCCAGACTCTTCACACAGATGCCCTTGGGTCGGTGGGTATCTTGCCGTATCT
This sequence comes from Gammaproteobacteria bacterium, assembly GCA_042091155.1. GTDB lineage: Bacteria > Pseudomonadota > Gammaproteobacteria > Pseudomonadales > Azotimanducaceae > UBA4421. Next base: position 23,099 of record JBELHZ010000017.1, on the reverse strand, counting down.
TCAAGGTTGTTTATCGGCTATTGAGGGTTTGAGGTGAAATCACTGTTACTACTGGTATCGGCTCTCTTGTTGGTCGCTTGCAGCCCGTCAGCGAAAGACTTTCAGATCGATATCGACGATGCGGTAGCGTCAGAAACGCCGGCTGAATTCTTGGCTCGCAGCGAACAAGAAATGTTGGCTCTGAATAAGGAGGTAGGGTTAGCTTTTTGGTTGCGCGCAACCTACATCACGCCGGATACCGGTGAGCTGGCTGCTCGGGCCAGCGAGCGGTCGTTAGCCTTCGACAGCGCGCTGATTGCTCAGGCCAAGGCGTTAAAAGATGTTCCCACTGATGCCGAAAGTGCCAGAGCAATTGAGCTGATTTTGCGCGGCTCTTCCATGCCAGCGCCCAACGATCCGGTGCTGCGTGCCGAGCTGGCTCAGCTGGCTACGGATCTGGAGGGTCTATACGGTGCAGGCAAGGCCTGTGATGACACCGGTGACAACTGTAAAACGCTGCCACAGCTCGAAAACGTGTTGGCTGTCTCTCGAGATTACGACGAACAGCTTGATGCTTGGCAGGCTTGGCGCAGGGTCTCTCCTCCCATGCGGCCCATGTATCAGCGCTTTGTCGAGTTGGCGAATCAAGGCTCTCGGGAACTTGGCTTTGCCAATTTAGGCGAACAGTGGAAAGGCGGCTACGATTTGTCCACTGCGGAATTTGAAGCGGAAACCCAGCGCCTCTGGGGCCAGGTAGAGCCACTTTACGAAGCCCTGCACTGTCATGTGCGAGATACTCTGAGTGATCATTACGGCGAACAGCAGGTACCACGACAGGGTGCGATACCCGCGCACCTGCTCGGCAACATGTGGGCCCAGTCCTGGTCGAATATTTACGATTTGCTCGAGCCCTATCCGGGGGTAGCACCCTTGGATGTGACGGCTGCGCTCAAGGCCCAGAAGTATGATGCTGTGCGTATGACCGAAACCGCGGAAGCCTTTTTTACCTCCTTGGGACTGCCCGAACTGCCCGACAGCTTTTGGCAGAATTCCATGCTGGTGGCACCCACCGATCACGACGCGGTATGTCACGCCAGTGCTTGGGACTTGGACAATGGCAACGACCCTCGCATCAAGCAATGCGTCGAGGCGAACGAAGATCAGCTGGCAACACTGCATCACGAGTTGGGCCATATCTATTACTACCTGATGTACAAAGATGTCCGGCCATTGTTCAAGGGTGGCGCACACGACGGCTTTCACGAGGCCATTGGTGACACGATTGTGCTATCGATGACACCGGAGTATCTGAAGGCAAAGGGCTTGGTTGACAGCGTAACCGTTAGCGACGAGGCGGTGATCAATCAGCAGATGAAGCTCGCCTTGGACAAAATCGCCTTTCTGCCCTTTGGCAAACTCATTGACGAGTGGCGCTGGAAGGTGTTCTCCGGTGAGATTACGCCGGATCAGTACAACAGCGGGTGGTGGGCTCTGCGAGAGTCCTACCAAGGTATCGAGGCCGCCGTTGAGCGAACCGAAGACAATTTTGACCCCGGCGCCAAGTACCATATTCCCGGTAATACCCCGTATACGCGCTATTTCCTTTCCCATGTGATGCAGTTTCAGTTTCATCGGGCGCTCTGCGATGCCGCGGGTTACGAAGGGCCACTGCATGACTGCTCGATTTACAACAGCGAAGCCGCCGGGGACGCCCTTGGTGCCATGCTTGCCATGGGAGCAAGTAAGCCTTGGCCCGACGCGATGCAGGCGTTAACGGGACAAAGGCAAATGGATGCACGAGCCATCATTGATTATTTTCAGCCGCTGATGACTTGGCTCAACGAGCAAAACGCAGACCGGCAATGTGGCTGGTAGCTTGAGCGTTTGGGGTTTATCGGGTCCAGCGCACGGGAATCATGCCTTCTAACAGACCGTTAATGCTAAAAGCATTGATGCCTTTTTCATCGCCCACAGAACTGGCGAAGCGCGAGTCGCCATTGGATCTCGCGAAGACATGGGATCGAGGGTATTTTTGCTTTAGCCACAGCGCGGTGCGCAGATTGTCGCGGCCGCTACCTGTACCGAGAATGAATACCGTGTTCTCTTTTTCCAGATCGACCTTGGCCGCCACACGCCGCCACACTTCCGGATTTGAAATGTCGCCCCGCATGACCGACCGCTCGTAGTTCGACGGTAACTGCTGCTGTTCCTCGACCACCATCATGCGGCGTTCGGCGTCCTGATCGATGATGGCGACGTGGGCCAGTTCGCTCTCTTGAGTACGTCTGAGCTGTTCGACTACGGATTGACCAAAGCGCCCGAAGCCCGCGATGACGACATTGTCCAGCCCCTCGGTGCGGGCGAACTGCTGCCGCAGGTTGTGCCGCACGAAGGCCATGCCCGCCATGTTGTAGCGATTAAAAATAACGCAGTGACGTCCCAAAGAGGTTTTCAGCAAGGTGCGCATGAAGCGCAGATTTTGGCAGTGGATGACCACTCGGAACTTGAGGTTTGGCGCAGATTCCAGCACCCGGGTGGCGGCTTCAAAGGCTTGGAAGTCGTTGTTGCCCAGCAGCAAGACACGTTTGGCGTGCTTGAGTTTCAGCTGCTTGCGCAAAAAGCCGAGGGTCAAATCGCCGACCACTGTGGCCACACCGTATTTTTGCTGCAGTTCCTGTTCGCGTATGGACTCAAAGGCGGTATCAACCACGACTACCCGACAGTTGCGGTTTTCCCGCCGCAACAGACGCAAATAGCTGATCGTCAGCTCGCCCGAGCCGAAAATGACCACATGGTCTTGGAGATTTCGCAATAGCCATTGCTGAGGGTTGAGCATACGCAGAACCGCTTCTACCACGGCAGAGGCGGTGAGCAGGGGTGCACCGAAGAACGCGATCCAAAGGAAGGTTTGAGCCCACACGGGTCCACCGACAGGCATGCCAAGGTCCAGACCCCCGACCACAAACAGGCCCAAGATATAGTACGTCTGTTCAAGCACCGTGGCCTGAATGACGTCCGGGCGCGCGCTCAGAGCGACGCCGTTGGCGAAGGCCACCAGGCCCAATACGAAGATCAGAGCAACGGCCATCCATCGCCAGCCGAGATTCGCGCCGGTTAAGCGTTTAAACGGCGTGTCTGTCTGCGGATTGAATAACTCTGAATTGGGTGTTTCTTGCACCGGGTTAACCTAGTAATAATGCTCCGCGGACTGCGTTGCTTGTTTGCGCATGGCAGGTATTCCCGCGCTTGCTACTATGGGGTGATTGTATTCCGAGGAGAGAGGGATGTCAGAGTTTTCGACCATTGTCTATGAAGTAACCGATCGGGTTGCCCGAATCACATTGAACCGAGTTGAAGTCCGCAACGCCCAAGACAAGACCATGCTGTATGAGCTGAATGATGCCTTTGATTTGGCGGCACAGGATGACGACGTAAGAGTCATTGTGCTGAACGCCAATGGCCCCCATTTTTCGTCCGGTCACGACCTGGCGGATCAAACGTCGATGGCCGATTTTCAGCCAGTGTCCAACTGGGGTGGTTTTGGCAAACCCGGCGCAGAAGGCTATCAAGCCCAAGAAGAAGAAATTTATCTGGGGCTTTGTTGGCGCTGGCGCAACTTACCCAAGCCAACCATCGCTCAGGTGCATGGCAAGGTGATTGCCGGTGGGCTGATGTTGATCTGGGTTTGTGATTTGATCATCGCCTCAGACGACGCAACGTTTTCCGATCCAGTGGTCGCCTTTGGGGTTAATGGGGTCGAATATTTTGCCCACCCTTGGGAGATGGGACCGCGAAAAGCCAAGGAGCTGCTTTTTACCGGCGACAAGATAAGTGCAGAAGAAGCCAAGGCATTGGGTATGGTGAACCATGTTGTTGCGGCAGATGCCTTGCACGACTTTACTCAAACGATGGCCGAACGGATTGCCAGTCGGCCGAGTATGGGGCTGCGTTTAGCCAAGCAGAGCGTCAATCAGGCCCAAGATGCCCAAGGCTTTTGGGCCGCGCTGCAGGGTGCGATGTCGCTGCAACAACTGGGTCATGCGAACAATCAGATCGTGCATGGCCGACTGGTGGATCCAGCCGGCGCTCAGGTGATTCGGGATGACGCCAAGCGCTAGCCTAGGGAAGCAACGCTTGCGCTGGGATGTCGGATTAGCGACCGGTAAAGTTGGGCTTTCGTTTTTCCAGAAATGCCTTCAATCCCTCCTCGAAGTCCTCGCTGGCAAACATGCCGGCAAGGTGCACCATGAGGTGGTCTACGGCGGTGTCGTAAGACTCTTCTAAGCCCATGCGCATCATACGCTTGGTGGTCTGCACCGCGATTGGCGCGTTATCCGCCACTTCTTGGGCCCATGCCATGGCCGTCGGCAGCAGTTCATCGTGAGGCACCACTGCATTGACGAGGCCGAGTTCCAGGCATTCATCGGCCGTCACAGTTCGTCCCCGGTAATACAGTTCTGCGGACTTTGCCCAACCCACCAACCGAGGCAGCAACCAGGTGCCGCCGCTCTCGGGTACCACATTACGTCGGGCGGTAATGGCGGCCATTTTTCCGTGCTCGGACATGATGCGCATGTCGCAGAGCAGGGTGAGATCCATGCCGTAGCCCGCGGCTGCGCCATTAACGGCGCAAATAATCGGAGTGTCGCAGTGCCACATGACGTTGATCGGGGCGTCTCGAAGATCAAACAATTTACGCGGTGGACGGTTGTGATTGCTCGCATCCCCCTCGCCTTGTTCGTCTTCACGTCGCTTGTTCGTATCGATGAGGTCTAAACCGGCGCAGAAGCCTTTGCCTTCGCCGGTCAGCACGATGCAGCGAATCTCTGGATCTTTATCCGCGGCCACTACCTTGGCAGACAGTTCATCGAGCATGTCGCGACTGATGGCGTTGAGGCGATCAGGACGGTTTAATTTGATTAACAGCACACGATCATGCTGCTCCAAAATCAGTTGGTCGGTAGTCGACTGGGTAATGCTCATGACCTCTCTCCTCGAAGTGATGATTATTTTTTCAGGTGAAAAGATCCACGGATCGGCCTCTGGGGTCAAGTGGCCATGAAAGGCGCAATCTATCAATTGCCCTTCAAATATCGGAAAATGCCCGGCTGCCGTCGGTTCGTAGTTTTACTGTCGAGTTGCTCCACGGTTGTTGTTTTACTTTGGGAGGATGTTTTGTCCCTATCCGTTTTGCCTCGATTATTTCTGCGTTTCAGTCTGCCTTGGGCTCTAGCCCTAGGTTTCGTAACCGTTTTTTCTGCACCCGCTGAGGCCCAAGGACCGGGTGCAGAGGGTGTCGTCATTGCCAGCTTCAGTCAGCGAGACAATGCCGAACGTCGTGTTCGTGGATTGGCTCGGGACATGGCTGCCATCGATGTGATGCTGACTTTGCTGCCCGATGGTAGCGGGCTGTTCCGCGTCGTCGCCCAATCTCAGAATATGGCCAGCCGTCGCCTGCTCCAGACCCTGCGCATCAGTGGCTTTCCTGATGCATGGCATATCAGCGATAGCGCGCTGCTCGGCTCGGCCCCAATGGTAGCGGCTGCTTCCCCGGTCACCGCTGCCGCACCGAAGCAGACACAGCTCGAAGCAGGGAGTGCAACATCGCGAAACAGCGTTGAACCTGTCGCCCGCATGGAGAGCGCTGTTCTTGACGGCGCTGGTCGTGGCGAGCAGACGGTTTTCGGTAGCGAGGCTGGCGTGGATTTGCACCAACTGCAGATCCAAACCTTGGGTCATGCAGATGCGGAGATCACCATCGATGGCCGTATTGATGAGCCGGTTTGGCAAGACATTCCTTTCTACGACAACATGGGCGTTTCGATCCCGGATCTGGGCACCGACGCCGAGTTCTCCACCAAACTACGCCTATTCGCCACAGAGAAGGGTTTGTACGTAAGTGCGGATATGCAGCAGCCGGTTGACACACTTGTTGAACGATTGACGCGGCGGGATGATTGGGTGGATCGAGATCTCTTCGGTGTGACCATTGATGCCTCCGGCGAAGGGAAGTTGGGGTATTGGTTTTATGTGGCGCTGGGCAACTCGCTGAACGATGGCAAGGTACTGCCCGAGCGTCGTTTCCAACGAGACTGGGACGGTCACTGGACAGCAGAGGCTGCGCGTACCGAGACCGGCTGGAGCGCGGAAATGTACTTGCCCTGGTCCATGATGGATATGCCTCAGCGCGAGGGTTTGCGAAACATGGGTCTCGTGGCCAGCCGCATGGTGTCCCACACAAATCAGCGTTATCAGTGGCCGCGCTACGGGGTCACCACCAAGCGCTATGTTTCGGCGTTTAATCGAATGCAAATGGAAGGGGTTAAGCCTGTGCCACAAAAGTCGATTATTCCGTTTGTTGCCGCCACCCAAGACGAGGTCTACGGCGACACGGAGTTTCGCGTTGGCGCTGACTTCACCTGGAAACCATCGCCCAAGGCGCAAATCGCGGGATCCATCAACCCCGACTTTGGCGCAGTGGAATCTGACGATGTGGTACTGAATCTCACCGCAAGCGAAACATTCTTTCCCGAGAAACGACTGTTTTTTTTGGAAGGAAGTGAGGTATTCAATGTCATGCCCCGGGACGATTTCAGCTCCATTAACCGGATCGCCTTGAACGAAGATTTTTCCACCACATCGCGTCGTGTCTATTTGCAGGAGCATGTGCCCTTGCCAGTTTCGCTGCTCAACACCCGTCGTATCGGGGGCACAGCCAGCCAAATGATGGTGCCGAACGGCGTGACGCTGGATCGCGGCCAACGGGATGTGCCGACGGACTTGATTGGGGCGGCGAAGGTCACCGGCAGCACGGACAGCCTGCGCTACGGTGTGCTGGCGGCGTTTGAAGACGACGTAGAATGGTTGGCCCGAGGCGTCAACGATCAGCCGATGACGCTGACCGGGACCGGGCGCGACTTCGCCGTGGCGCGACTGATGTATACAGCGCCCGAGACCACCTCATGGGGCTATATGGGCACCTTTATGAGCGGCAGTGGGTTTGATACCAGTGTACATAGCCTGGACGGCCACTTACGCAGTGCAGATGGCTCGCTCAACGCAGACGCCCAGCTGATCATGAGCGACCGTGACGGGGTTACCGGCTATGGCGCGATGTTCGACGCCTTGTACGCCGTCAGCCCCAATTTGCGGCACAAGTTCGAAGTCGATGTTATGGATGAAGACATCGATTTTAACGATTTGGGTTTTCTGCGGCGTAATGACTACGTTAGAGGTCGATATGTGCTGTTGTATAACAAGCAGGATCTGTCGCAAACCTTAAGTAACTACCGCACGACCCTGGTGGTGAAGCATCAGCACAATTTGAGTGAAAACCAAGTTACCGATAGCGCTGTGTTGTGGCGCTCCTCGGTTGTGCTGCCTGGGCGCAACACGTTACGGGCGGGCGTGGGGTATTTCCCCAAACGTTACGAAGACATAGACAGCCGTGGCAACGGAGCCTACCGGGTAGACGGTGGTGGCTGGTTCGAAAGCGTGTTGTCCACAGACGCTGGCAAAAAAGCCAGCTTCAGTTTTGGTTTGGGTGGAGCGCAGGAGCATTTGGGCGACTGGTCCTATAACGCCACCATGGGCGTCACCTATCTGCCCGTCGAACAACTCAGTATATCCATGGATCTTCGCTACAAAGATCGCAGCGGTTGGCTGGTCTATCAGGGAGGGCGCAACTTTGGCGCCTTCGATGCGGACGAGTGGCAGCCGTCGTTAGACATCAACTGGTTTATCGCACCGGGTCACCAGCTGCGATGGAACCTGCAGTGGGCGGGTGTTAGAGCCACCGATAAGGGCTTTTTTGCCGTGCCCTTGGGCGACGGCGACCTAATAGCAGCAACGCGAGAACGTGAGAGCTACGACTTCAACATCACCCGGTTGACGACGCAGCTGCGCTATCGGTGGGCGATTGCTCCGTTGACAGATTTCTATTTAGTGTATAACCGTGGTAATTCGCTGAGACCAGAAGACGAATTTGATGTGTTAGATTTATTTGACGAGAGTTTGAGCGAACCAGTAATCAATACCTTTGTTGCTAAGCTTCGCTATCGCTTTGGTAATTGACCACAAGATAATTTTTGAGAGGAGAATGGGATAAATGAAACGACTAGCTTTCGCCTTAGTGGCGGTTTGTCTGCTGACAGCGGGGCCTGTTTCAGCACGGGAGCTTCCTACCAGTTCACCGGAACGACAGGGGTTTTCCAGTGAACGTCTTGATCGGCTGACAGAATTTATGGATGCCAAGGTAGAGGACGGCACCATGGTTGGTGGCATGGGTCTGATCGCGCGCAACGGCAAGATCGTGTACAGCCAGACCTACGGCCAAGCGGATCGCGAAGCCGAGCGCGAAATGGAAGACGATGCTATTTATCGCATTTATTCGATGACGAAGCCGATCACCGGCGTGGCGCTGATGATGTTGTACGAAGAGGGTAAGTTTCGCCTAAACGACCCCGTTGCCATGTACATTCCGGAGTTAGCGAATTTGGAGGTCGCGTTATCGACTGCGGGCACAGGCGTTGTCTCAGACGGCACCGTCAGCCGCGGTGTTGGCGAGAGTAAAACCGAGCTGTTTGGTCAAACTCGCAAGCCTGCCCGCCAGCCTACGGTTCGGGACCTCATGCTGCACACTGCCGGTTTCACCTACGGTGTTTTTGGCAATACGGAAGTGGATCAGATGTACCGCAAAGCCGGCATGATGGGTGACATGGATCTGCAAGAATTTGTCACGGCTCTGGGCAAGATACCCCTGCAATACGAACCGGGTACTCAGTGGCATTACAGCGTGTCTGTCGACATTCAGGGGCGATTGGTTGAAGTGCTCTCGGGGATGAAGTTCAGCGACTTTTTGCAGGAACGGTTGTTTGGGCCTTTGGATATGCGGGATACGGCTTTTTCGGTCTCTACGGAGAAGCTGCCGAGACTGGCGCAGCTTTACAAGCCCAAGGGCATGACGGGCAACAATTTTATGGCACCCTCAACAGGCCCCGGACTTGACGTTGCTGACGCATGGATTAGTGCAGGTTATGTGCAGCCGCCTAAGTTCGAAAGCGGCGGTGGCGGGCTGGTGTCAACGGCACGAGATTATTTGAGGTTTTCCCAAATGATGCTGAACGGTGGCGAGCTCGATGGTGTACGCATCTTGTCACCCAAGACCGTTGCCCTCATGACCACCAATCACTTGGACGACTTGGGGATACCCTTCGGCCGCAAGGGCGTGGGTTTTGGTCTGGATTTTGGCGTGGTGCTTAACCCTGGAGATGTCGGCGAAGTCAGCACCGCTGGCGAATACAATTGGGGCGGCGCAGCGGGCACCCGATTTTGGATTGACCCTCAGGAGAATTTGATCGGTCTGTTTATGGTACAGAGCATTCCCCACCGGACGCGTCTGGCAGGGGATTTCAAGGTATTAGCCTACGGCGCGATGACTGAGACTCAGGTCGACGATTAGACTGGCAGCGCGTCCAGCAGTTGCCCCAGCGTAATGGGGCGACTGTTAACGATTGGAGGCCCTGATGCGGATACTTTTGATTCGATCCCTGTTTGTTTTGATGGGGCTATCCGGCCTCGCGATAGCGGGTCTGTATGCCGTCGGCATGTCACCCACCAGCTTGGGTGCCAACATTGCCGTGGGCACCGGCATGGGGGCCAAGCTTGCCTGTTCCGGCCGATTTCTTAGCGGTTTCGATGACGCACGAATTCGGCAGGACTTGGCGTCCTACAGCGCTGCTGCCGATTGGTTCTCTGTGGACATTGACGATCAGGCCCAGCGCGCTCGCGTGAGCTTGATGGGATTTGCCGGGACGAGCGCCACCTATCGTGACGGTATCGGCTGCACATTGGATCTGGGCGAGAGCGATGTACTGACCCAACTCATGGCACCCGACGCGCCCATGGTCGACGACGCTCTCGGGTGGCCGGCAGGTCCAGCTGAGCCCGTATTGAACGAGACACTGGCTCGGATGCTTGCCGCATCGATGGCACAGGACCAAGCCGAAGGGCTGGAAACTCGTGCGTTGGTTTTGGTCCAGCATGGGCAACTTCTTGCTGAGGCCTATGCTCCGGGTGTGACACCCAAGACTCGCCTGATGGGTTGGTCCATGGGTAAGAGCCTGACCGCTTTGATGCTGGGGTGGCTGGAGCAGCGAGGCCAATTGACCGTCGACGAGCAGCGTCTGTTCGACGAGTGGTCCAGGGATGAACGAGCGACGATCAAGCTAAAGGACCTGCTGCAGATGACCAGTGGCCTCGACTTTTCAGAAGTCTACGTGCCGGGCTCAGATGCCACGCGAATGTTGTTTATGGAACCCAGTGCGGCCAGCGTGCCGCTGCAGAGCCCGTTAAAATATGCGCCGGGAAGTCATTTTTCCTATTCGTCGGGCACCACGAATTTACTGTCGTTATTGTTTACTCAGCGTGTGGGCGGTCCGCAACAAGCAATCAATCATCTGTATCAAGACATTCTATGGCCTCTGGGCATGCGTGATACGACGCTGGAACCGGATGCCAGCGGCGTTTTTGTTGGTAGTTCGAATATTTACGCAACCGCTCGAGATTGGGCGCGGTTGGGCGAGGCGTTTTTGCATCAGGGTGAACTCAACGGGGTTCGTATTGCGCGCAAGAGCTACATGGACGAGTTGGTGCAGCCCAACGCCAGCAGTAACGATCGCGCATACGGTTATCAGGTCTGGCTGAACCGTGGCGAAGAGGCGTTGTATTGGCCCGACCTACCCGACGACGTATACGGGTTCAGTGGCAATCGCGGTCAATCGGTGATGATTTTTCCCACCCAGCAGGCGGTCATGGTGCGACTGGGCTGGAGCGCAAAGAATTATCCCGCCAATGATCGGTTTGCCGAATGGTTGAGGGCCTTGGCAAGCCAAGGGGACTAATCTAACGGCTGTGGCCGTAATCGCGACGAATGAACTCTGCCCCGCGTTCGGCAATCATCACCGTTGGCGCGTTGGTGTTGCCCGAAGTGATTGTGGGCATGATCGAGGCGTCGATGACTCGCAAGCCTTTGATGCCGTGCACCCGAAGTTCGTCGTCAACCACGGCCTCTGGGTCGTGCTGTGGTCCCATCTTACAGGTGCCAACCGGATGAAAAATCGTGGTGCCCAAATCGCCTGCCGCGCGCTTCAAGTCCTCTTCTGACTGAATGTCCGGTCCGGGCTTAAGCTCGGTTGGGTTAAACGGCGCCAAGGCCGGCGCGGCCATAATCTCCCGCGTGTACTTCAAGCCAGCCACTGCGACATCGAGATCCTCGGCAGTGCTGAGGTAATTTGGTGCGATGGCGGGTGCGTCGTGGGGATTAGCCGACTTAAGCGTAACAGTACCCCGGCTGGATGGCCGCAAATTGCACACCGACGGTGTAATGGCGTTGTATCGATGCAGAGGCGAGCCAAACTTATCTAAGGACAGTGGCTGTACATGCCACTCAATGTTTGCCGACGGCTGGGATGGATCGCTTTTGGCGAAGGCACCTAACTGGGACGGTGGCATGGTCAGCGGACCGGTTTTGTTGAAAAAATATTCCAGACCCATCATGGCCATGCCCCACGGGGTGCGGGCGCGCTGGTTCAATGTGACGGTGTTGTCCACCTGATAGATGGTGCGAATCTGCAAATGGTCCTGAAGGTTTTCACCGACGCCAGGCAAGGCATGGTGCACGGCAATGTCGTGGGCCTGCAATTGATCTGCTGGGCCGATGCCAGACAGTTGCAACAGCTGCGGCGAAGCAATCGCGCCGGCTGCAAGAATGACCTCAGCGTCGGCAAAGATGTGTTGGCGCGTTCCTTTGTGAATCAGTTGAACCCCGTTGGCGGCCAGACCGTCCTGCTGTTTTTCTAAGATCAGTGTTTCAACCGTGGCCTCAGTCATGACGGTCAGGTTGGGCCGATTGCGAACATCATCTAAGAAGGCTCGGGTAGCGCTCCAGCGTTTGCCCGTGCGCTGATTCATTTGAAAATAGGCGTTGCCAAAGTTGTCGCCTCGATTGAATTCATCGATTTTTGGGATGCCGCACTGTTCCGCCGCGTCGCGCCACACGTCGAGAATTTCCCAATTGACCCGTCGCTCTTCTACTCTCAGTTCGCCACCGCTGCCATGAAAATCGTCGGAACCGTGTTGGTAATCCTCAGAACGACGAAAAATGGGCAGCACGTCGCTCCAGCCCCAGCCTCGGTTGCCCAGTGCGGCCCAGTGGTCGTAGTCGGACTTTTGGCCGCGCATGTAAATCATGGCGTTGATCGAGGAACAGCCCCCGAGCACCTTGCCTCGCGCGTAGCCAATGCTGCGCCCGTTCAGGCCCGCTTCGGGTTCGGTCTCAAAACACCAGTCAGTGCGTGGGTTGCCGATGGTGTAGAGATAGCCCACGGGAATATCAATCCAAAAATAATTGTCTTTTTTGCCGGCTTCCAGCAGCAGTACCCGCTTGCTCGGATCTCTGGATAGCCGGTTGGCCAGCACGCAGCCCGCGGTGCCTGCGCCAACGATAATGTAATCAAAGCGATCCATATTGAGCCTTACGCCATCGGGACGAGTGCTGGTGATTGGGGTGGGTCGGGCCTAGATGCTCGCCAGCAAATCCAGACGCTGGAGGTCTTGGTAACGCTGTGGCGGGGGAATGTTCAGTTGGGCTCTGACGTTGCCAATGGGTTGGGTCAGCAAATACTCCCAGTCTTGGCCTGGCAGCCAAGCCGCCTTTTTGCCGTCTTGGTAGGCGCGATAAGCAGCGCCAGAAACACCCCGGCCGTAGCGCTTGGATAGTTGGAATATGCCCACCAAGGTGATAACGGCCAAGCCCCGATTCGGACTCTGGGCACAGGTAAAGGCAAGCAGGCAAACCTCGCCCAGCTCGTCGCGGCCGTAGTGGGTCAGGGTATGCCACAGATCGTGCATATCCCGCTGGCGATTGGCAAAGAGCAGGGTGTCGGCGTCCAGATTTTTCATCCCGCGCATGCCTTCGCTGGGTTCGACCAGACCCTTGGCGCTGATGTTCTCCTTGGTCACGAAGTTCAGATAATGGCCAGCCAATGAATGTTGCGGCAGTGTTGCCAGATACTCTCGGTTCAGCAGCGTTTCCAGCAGCGAGCGGCGCTCGAGCAAAACCTTGCGGCCTAGGTTTGTGGTCACGAAGCGACTGAACCCTTTGCGCAGCGAATCACCGGAAAGTGCCTCGATAATGGTAAATACCTCGTCCGTGGCATCGGGGTTTTTGATCAGACGGCGCATGGCGCTGAAGGCCTTGCGCCATTCGATGGGACGTTTCGATACAGATGAGGAGAAAGTCGTATTCATGCGCTGGGTCTGCTCGTGAGTGGATACCAGAATCCTAGGTACTCACTGCACACGGCGCAAGCTTAATGCGTCCGGGGCGGCGGTTGAGCAGGTCTTCGGTGCGGTAAATTTGCTGGACACCGTTGAGCAGCCGGTGCTTGATAAGGGCATGAAGTACATAGGAGAAGCCCGATGATGAAACTGTATGGCGTACCCGCCGCACCAAATCCAACCAAGGTGATGCTGTATCTGGCCGAGCGCGAAGCCCGGGGCGCACAGATGGACATCGAACAGGTTCGAGTGAACACGCTGAAGGGCGAGCAAAATCTGCCTGAGCATTTGGCGCGCAACGTCTTCGGTGCGCTGCCCACGCTGGAATTGGACGATGGACGATTTATTGTTGAGTCGCTGGCGATCATATATTTCCTCGAAGACCTGTTTCCCGAAGGCGCGTTGCAGCCGGTCGAGCCGGTAGCGAGGGGTCTGGCCAGAGATATGGAACGCAATATCGAAATCCGGTTTGCCAACAATTTGGGGCGCTACGTACACGCCGTGAACTCGCCCTTGGGCTTGCCCAAGGATCCGAAGGTTGCCGGCGAGATTGAGGCCGCCATGCCCAAGGCGCTGGGCTATATCGAGAACATTCTCAGCGATGGTCGCCCCTTGCTTGGTGGCGATGAGGTGTCCATCGCCGACTGTACGCTGCAGTCGGCGCTGCAGTTTGCGCGGTTCGGCAAGGTGGACGTGATTGCAGAATACGCAGGAATTCGTGCCTGGGATGAACGCTATCGGCAACGGCCAGCAGCCCAAGCGGTGCTGAAGTTTTAGGCTAGCTTTTGGCTGGCCAGTACTGATCTTTGAGTAGGCGCTTGTACAGTTTGCCGGTGGGTAAACGGGGTAGAGCGTCTGTGAAATCAATGGATCGGGGCACCTTGTAACCCGCCAGATTCGCCTTTGCATAGGCCAACAGATCGTCTGTCGTGGCGTCACTGGGGCTGTGGCCGTCCGCCAGTTCCACAACGGCTTTGACCTCTTCGCCAAAGTCCGCATTGGGTACGCCAAATACCGCCACATCCTGTACCGCAGGATGCAAGATAAGAGCATCTTCAATTTCTTGGGGGTAAATGTTGACGCCCCCGGAAATGATCATGTAGGCCTTGCGGTCCGTCAGATACAGGTAGCCGTCGGCGTCGACGTAGCCGACATCGCCCAGAGATGTCCAGTTGTCGTGAATCGGATGCGTGGCGGATTCGGTTTTGTCTGGCGCATTGTGGTACTCGAAGCTGCGCTGTGGCTGCTCGAAATACACCATGCCCTCATCGCCAACAGGCAGCTCGACGCCGTTTTCGTCACAGATGCGCAGTATGCTGTGTACGGCGCGTCCAACCGAACCCGGATGGGCGAGCCATTCTTGCGGGCTGATGACCGTCGTACCATTACGCTCAGTGCCTGCGTAATACTCCCAAAGAATGGGCCCCCACCAGCGCATCATTTGGTGCTTGATTTCTTTCGGGCAGGGTGCCGCTGCGTGAATTGCACATTGGTGGCTGCTTAAGTCGTAGCGGTTCCTGACCTCGTCCTCAAGCTTCAACAGACGAATGAACATGGTGGGCACCCATTGAGAATGCGTCACCGAATACTGTTCGATGTGGCTTAGCGAACGCTCTGGGTCGAAACCGCGCATCATCACAACCGTGCCGCCTAGGGCGAGGGTGCGGGTGCAAAAACCGAAGGGTGCGGCGTGGTACAGAGGTGCCGGTGAGAGGTACACGGTATCTGCGTTGAGGCCATAGGGGTTGTCGACTTCTACCCCGGGGAGCCCAGCGCTCACGTGTTTGCCGCTGAGCGGGCGTTTGATGCCCTTGGGTCTGCCGGTCGTACCGGAACTGTAGAGCATGGTATCGCCGGCGCGTTCGTCGGCAATGGGTGCGGTGGCGTGTTTGCTCACGGCGGTTGCGTAATCTTCGAAGCCGGCGATGTCGCCGCCGACGGCGAATCGATTCGGACAACCCGGGATCAATGGGACCAGGGCGCCAGACTGCGCCAGCGCCCCAGACGCAAAAATAACGCGACTGGTAGAGTCCTCGACAATGTAGGCGGCCTCGTCAGGTGTGAGGTACCGGTTAATGCAGGTTACATACATGCCCGAGCGCATGACCCCCCAGGCGATGGGAAAGAATTCGAGATTGTTCTCCATAAAAATGGATACGTGATCGCCGATGCCAAGCCCCAATTGGCACAGCAACTGAGCAACCTGATTGGACTGCTCATTCAGCTCTTGCCAGGTCAGCTGCTTTCCGCTGGCGGCATCAATGACTGCCGGAGTCTCCGGTTTTAGGCTGGCCCAATGTCCTGGATACATAAGCGACGCTCCAAATAGCGGTGGAAGAAGTGGCCGTTTCAGACCAGCTTTGCGTTCATCGCCTCGGTTTCCAATAGGTCCCCGCGCATGCTGCGGGCTCCCAACATGTAGTGCACGCCAGCCCAAAGGTTAACCAATACGGCGATGCACAGAGCGTAGCGAAGGGATTCAACCCCGAATGTTGGGGCGAACAAATCGCTGAGAATGCCGACAAAGTACGGTCCTAAGCCCATCCCGATCAAATTCAAAACAAACAGCAAAATGGCGGAAGCCACTGCGCGCATACGCAGTGATACCAGCGCTTGAGTCATGGCGAAGGACGGCCCCAGATAGACATTACCCATGATCGCTACCATGCACAGGCTCGCAATGGCCGCCGTGGTGCCATCGTACAAGTAGGCGACGAGTTGGAAGGGCACCATGATGATGGTGGCGATGCCGGGTACCCAAAAATACCAACGCTTGTCTCCCGTGCGATCCGATAGCTTGTCGCTGAGATAGCCGCCAGCAAAGGTACCGATGGCTCCGACACCGGCGACCAGGGCGAGTGCCGCACCAAGATCCGTCGAGGACATGCTGTGAATTCGGGTAAAGAACGGGGCGTTCCACGTGCTGGCGCCATAACTGACGAACGCGTGTAAACCCGCAGCAAAAGATAGATGACGAAAGGACACCTTGGCCCACAAAAAGTTTAGTACTTCCTTAACCTGTGGGGCTTCGGGCTTGGGCGCTGCCTCCGTGGCAGCTTTTTGTGCGGCGCTTTGCGCCGGTTTGACATCAGAAAGCCCTCTTGGCGGTTCCCGCAGCGTGAGCGCGATGATCATCGCCACGAAGATGCCCGGTATGCCCACCAAGAAAAAGGTGTAGCGCCAGCCCAGTTCGTCGGCACCCCAGCCGCCGACATAGCTGCCAATCATGGTGCCAAAGGGAATGCCCAAGGCATAGATGGAAAGTGCCGTGGCGCGCTTGTCGATAGGAAAGTAATCGGAGATTAAGGAGTGGCTCGGCGGGCTTGCGCCGGCTTCGCCGACCCCGACCCCGATACGGGCCAGAAGCAACATCCAGAAGTTGGTCGCTAAGCCGCACAGGGCGGTCATGGCGCTCCAAATGACCATGGAAACCGCGAGGATTTTCACCCGACTGCGTCGATCCGCCAAGGCGGCTATGGGAATGCCCAAAAATGTGTAGAAAACCGCAAAAGCCAGACCGCCCAGCAGTCCAAGCTGGCTATCGCTTAACGACAGTTCCAGCTTGATGGGTTCGAGCAGTAGGGAGAGGATTGAGCGGTCAACGAAGTTGACGATGTAGCCCACGAATAAAATGCCAAGCGCGTAGTTGCGATACGCGGGACTAAACTCCCGCTGTTTTTCCAGTGGTTCCGACAAAACGCTCTCCCCGTTTCTCTCGACTAAAAAAAGCTACCGCCTGATGCGGTTTGATAGCCACCAACGCATGGTCTGGCTGACCAGCGCAGGAGCATCTTGCTGTACGAAATGTCCCGCCCCCGGAACAGTCACGATAGTGACATCTTTCTCAGCCCAATCCCAAGTGTTATTGAGGCCGTCCGAATGCAGTGCCGTATCCTCCAATCCATGGAAAATCAGCAGCGGCATGGCCAGTGGCGGAGGTGGTGTACTGGGTGCTACCGGGGAGTTTTCGCCAGATCGCGGATAGTTGGCTTTGTAGAAGTTCAGCATGGCGGCGAAGTCGCTGCGCTCGAAAGCCTGCACGTACTGCTCGCGCACGTCCGCGTCGCGAACCCAGCCGGACAGGCTTTGCGCCGTCATGGGGTTGCCACCAATGATGGTCGGGTCATCGGCGCTACCGGCAATGAAACGCTGCGCATAGTCGCTGTTGCGCTGCTGCTCTTCATTGTTGGCCAACTCTCGGGCAAAGCCGTTTGGATGGGGGAGATTCATGATCACCAAATTCTCGACCATTTCTGGCAGTGCAAAGGCGACCTGCCACGCGACCGCCCCGCCCCAGTCGTGACCGACAACTGTGGCCTTGTCGGCACCTTCAGCTGCCACGACCGCAGCAACATCGGCAACGAGATTGGGCATGGCGTAGGCCCCAATACCCTCCGGCTGGCCACTTAGGTTGTAGCCGCGTTGATCCATGGCGACGACGGTGAAATTGTCTTTCAGGACTTCCATTTGCGCCCGCCAGCTGTACCAGTAATCGGGGAAGCCGTGAATCATCACGACGAGGGGGCCGCTACCGGTTTTCACATAGTGAATCTTGACGCCGTCGTTATCGGCATAGTGATGACTGACGTCGTCGATGAGCTTTTGCGACGCAATACCTAGGGTGCTCGCAAGCACAGATGCCAGACCAATCAGCAGCCGTGCGGGGTTGAGGTTGAAGCGGCGATGTTGCATTACGGTTCTCCGGTTATTTTCTGACTCGCCTGCGCAGGCGATCTAGGCGTTCTTTCCAGTACTGGAATGTTTCTGGGTCTCCACCTCGATCTGGGTGGTGTTGCTGACACATGCGTCGAGCTTCGACGATTTCCTCTATGGGCAGCACCAGATCGAGACCGAGTGCTTTGATTTCAGCGGGACTGAGGGTCTTCACCGGGCTGGCCGTCTCCGGTGGCCGGTAGAATCCGCTCCAGTTGCCACGATTTTTGCCGCCATAGGATACCGGGCCAGAAAGGCCCAGCTTCCAGGGGTGGTTTTTGGCGGGTTTGCGTGACTTGCCGCCGCCTGATTTGCTGTTCGTCATGGTTGCAGTCTAATGTGGGAGGGCGCGGGCTCAAGTCATTTCTCGACAAAGCCAAGTTTTACGTCGTCACTGATGAGTTTAGGGAGTAGTTTTATGGCCGACTCGATCGGTGGATCGACACCTTTGTCGTTGGCCGGCACCCCACCTGCCGCCCCGCTGGGTTATTACAGCTGGACCCTCGGTCAGGGGGCGCGAGACCCGCTATACATTTTGGTCGTGATTTATATTTTCTTCCCGTACTTTTCCAACGTCGTCGTTGGCGATCCGGTGCGTGGACAGGCCTTGGTCGGTTATGTGAACACCGTCGCCGGCATCACCATGGCGTTAACGGTACCCTTTCTCGGTGCGATTGCTGATAAGACGGGGCGATTGAAGCCTTGGCTGCTTACCACCACGCTGGCGGTATCGGTTTGTACTTTCGGACTGTGGTGGGTTACGCCGGATACCCTGCAGCAGGGTGGGGGTCTCTACCCGGTCTTGGGTGCCTTGATCGTAATGAACGTTGCCTTTGCCTACACCGAGGTGTTTCACAACGCCATGCTGCCGAGAATTGCGCCTGCAGATAAGGCGGGTTTGATCTCGGGCATGGCGTTTGCGCTGGGGAATTTAGGCGGTGTGTCGTTGATGTTGCTGGTGCTCTTTGCCTTTGCGCTGCCCGGCACGGTATCACTGAGCTGGATTGCCGATGCTCCTTGGCTTGGTATCGATCAGGCAACCCATCAACAGGATCGCATCGTCGGGCCCATAGCCGCTGTCTGGCTATTGCTGTTTACCCTGCCGGTTTTGCTCTTTACCCCGGACGGCACACGCTCTGCACTGTCGTTTCGTGAGGCCGCCAGTGCAGGCATGCATGAGGTTTGGCAAACCCTTCGCAAACTGAAGGACTACAGCAATGTGGCGCGGTACCTCTTGGCGCGCATGTTCTTTAATGACGGCATGGTTGGGGTGCTGATTTTTGGTGGCATCTATGCCTCTGGGGTCTTTGGCTGGGATTCCTCTGAGCTGCTGATTTTTGGGCTTTGCAGCAGCACCTCGGCCATGTTGGGCGCTTACTTCGGTGGTCTGTTCGATGATTTGCTGGGGTCCAAGCGGACACTGATGATCGCGGTTTGTGCCAGCGCTCTGATCTTTTTGTTCATGCTGTCCATCGCACCGGGACAAATCTTATTTGTGCTAAATATCGCCACCGAGCCGGTGTGGTCTCTGCCATTTTTTAACACCTCGGCTGAGCTTCTGTATTTTGCGACCAATCAGATATTTGCCGTCTTTTTTGTCACGGGGTTGTCCGCGTCACGAACCCTGATGGCGCGTATCTCGCCGCCAGCCATGTCAGCGCAGTTTTTCGCGCTGTACGGTTTGAGCGGTTCGGTAACCGCTTTTCTTGCGCCGCTCTTGGTGGCAACCACGACGGATGTGTTCAACTCGGCACGCATCGGCATGAGTGCCTTGGTTGTCTTGATCGTTATCGGTGTTTGGCTGCTTGCTGGTGTAAAAGAGACACCAGCCGGTTCTTTTTCCCCAGAAAACTAGTCCAGCGCCCCGGACGGTAATACTATTGATACTATTCCGAAGATGTATTTTGCGGTGGGCCTGTGAGTCCGCTGACGGTTCAGCAACGTAAGGATCAAAATGTCGAGTCAGGATCAGAGTTTAGAGCATCAAGGCGAAGAAACAGCAGACCATGATGAGCTGTACAAGGTGCGCCACAGTCTCGCCCATGTCATGGCCCAGGCTGTGTTGGAAATGCGCCCGGGTAGTACTCTGGGGTTCGGCCCACCGATTCGGGACGGCTTCTACTATGACTTTATTCTTTCGCAGCCTCTGACCGAAGAAGATTTTCCGGACCTGACCCGGCGGATGAAAAAAATCATAAAGAAGGGTCAGCGCTTTGATCGCGAAGATCTCAGCGCCGAGGACGCCCTAGCCCGTATCGCTGAAATGGGAGAACCCTACAAAGAAGAATACGGCAGCGAGTTGATTGAAAAGAATAACTTGAAAGGCCTCACCTTCTATCGCAACGGGCCGTTTCTGGATATGTGCGAAGGCCCTCATGTGCATACCACCAAGGAAATTCCTCGGGACGCCTTCAAAATCCGCAGTGTTGCAGGTGCTTACTGGCGCGGTAATTCCGACAACGTGATGATGACCCGAATCTACGCATGGGCCTTTCTTGACAAGGAAACCTTGGATACCCATGTCGAGGCCTACGAGCTGGCACTGGCTCGGGACCACAAAAAACTGGGTCGTGAGCTGGGCATTTATGCCATTGATAACGATATTGGTAAGGGCTTGCCGCTGTGGTTGCCCAACGGCACCATCATTCGAGATGAGCTCGAAAATCTGGCTAAGGAGCTGGAATTCAAAGCGGGCTATGTGCGCGTAGCGACACCTCATCTGGCGAAAGAATCCTTGTACCACACCACAGGCCACCTGCCCTATTACGCCGAAGACATGTACCCCGCCATGGAGCTGATGGAAGAAGCCGAGGGCGGCGAGGGTGAAGACGGCAACGGTTTACGGGTAAAAGAAGCCTACCGGCTGCGACCAATGAATTGTCCCCACCATCACAAGGTGTTCGATGCCGAGCCTCGCAGTTATCGTGATCTGCCGCTGCGTCTTGCTGAGTACGGTCAGGTCTATCGCTTCGAAGATTCCGGCGCGGTCAGCGGGTTGGTTCGGGTGCGCGGTATGTGTATGAACGATGCCCATATTTACTGCACCGCAGAACAGATCAAGGACGAGTTCAAGGCGATCATGGGCATGTATCAGGAGGCCTATGACATTCTTGGGCTGGATACCTTTCATGTGCGTCTGTCCAAGTGGGATCCAGAAGACCCCAAGGGCAAGGAGAAGTACGTGGATAATCCCAAGGCCTGGGAGGAATCCGAGCGTATTTTGGAAGAAGTGCTGTTGGAACTAGAGATCGATTTTAAGGTGGGCATTGGGGAAGGCGCGTTTTACGGTCCTAAGATCGACATTCAATTCAATACCGTAACCGGTAGAGAGGAATCGGTTTCAACGGTTCAGCTGGACTTTGCCGTGCCCGGTCGCATGGATCTGACCTACACCGGTTCGGACGGTGAGGAACATACGCCTTACTGTATTCATCGTGCGCCGTTCAGTACCCATGAACGTATGGTCGCCTTTTTGATCGAACACTACGGTGGTGCCTTCCCAACCTGGTTGGCACCTGTGCAAGTGCAGATGCTGACGGTGTCTGAACAGTACGACGGTTACGCCAATGAGATCATTCAGCGTCTGCGTGGCCATATGGTGCGCGCCGAGCTCGCACCGTCCAACGACACCTTGCCAAAGAAAATTAGGCAGGGTGCGACCCGCAAAATTCCAAATCTGTTGATCATTGGTGAGCGGGAAGTGGCCGATGGCACTGTGACCCTGCGCCGATACGGTCAACGTGCGCAACACACGATGACCGTTGAGGCTTTTGAATCCGCGTTATTGCAGGCAGTGAAACAACGTCTGCCCGAAGTTCCGGTAGCGGAGGAAGGCTAACCGGCAGGTGTGGCCTTTCTTGGTTGCTCTGAGACCGTGGCTGCCTTGGCAGTCAGCGGCGCGGACGAGGTTGGCTGACTGACCAGGTCGATCAGATCGCTGACGATGCGGCCGGCTTCTCGTAACAGCGGGTCTTCGTCGATTTCTTCAATGTCGTTTTGCCTGGCCACGGCGTCTTGCCCGGCCACGGCCTCTTGTTCTGTCAGTGCGTCGGTCTGAGCTGTGTCTGGTGTCAGTGCGTCTTCTTCAGCCTCCTGCATGTCTTCCAACTCGTCGAGGGTTGCAGCGACGGGTTTGCCCGTTGCGCCGCGTAGCGTGTTCTCAAGTGCCAGTCGCCAATCGTCCTCTTGCTGTCGTTCCGCGCGGCGCTCTGTCTCGTTTAGGGACAGGTGCGTGCGGCCGGATTTTTCTTCGGCCTTGGCCATTAACGCGCGGTAGTAATTGAAGTGTGGGTCTTCGCTGGCGCGTTGCAGATGCCGTGATTGCAGTTCCACGAGGTAGGGATTGAGTTCGTCATAGGGGGCAAAGCGCGCTGCGTCAATAACGTCCCAAGGCATGGCGCCGTCCAAGGTGCTTTCACCGATGGTTTCCTTGTCGAACAGGGAGGGGAAGTCGATGTCCGGAATAACACCCTGATGCTGGGTGCTCTGGCCCGAGACCCGATAAAACTTTGCTGCGGTCAATTTCAGTTGACCCCGGTTGAGTGGGATCATGGTTTGAACGGTACCCTTGCCAAAGGTTTGACCACCCAAAATCAAGGCGCGACCGTAATCTTGCATGGCACCAGCAAAAATTTCCGACGCGGACGCGGATAGACGATTGACCAGAACAGCCATCGGCCCGTCATAAATCACGGAGTTGTCGTCATTGCTGTAAATGGTTGGCCGGCTGCGACTGGATTTCACTTGCACGGTAGGTCCCGAAGGTATGAACAACGAAGTCAGCGTGTCGGCTTCCTGTAGCGAACCACCACCGTTGTTGCGTAAGTCGATAACCAAGCCATCGATGCCCTCAGCGTTGAGCTGGTTGATCAGCTTCGTTACGTCCTTGGTGGTGCTGCGAAAGTCCGGATCACGCTCTTGCTGGCCTTTGAAGTCGAGATAGAACGTTGGGATATCTATGACACCAATGCGCCTCTCGCCTTCCGCCTCCTTAATCGTGATGACATTGGCTTGGGCCGCCTGTTCTTCGAGTTTGATGGTGTTTCGGACGATGGTGACGATTCGGCTTT
>JBELHZ010000079.1:0-9878 GCA_042091155.1 Gammaproteobacteria bacterium | reverse complement strand
TGAGTACCGCACCAAAGTCAAAAGCGCTGGATGCAATAGACGCACTGGCGTCGTATGTGAAACTGCCGCTGTGCTGTGCCGCTGCATTACCCGCCGAATCGGAAACATCGGCGGTGTAGCCAACAGCGCCTTCCGTTAACGCCTGTAGGTCTGCCGCCGCAACCACAATCGCCGCACTGTCGCTGCTCACGGTACCGGTGTAGGTCTGACCGTTCAGGGTCAGCGTCACCGTGTTGCCGTCTTCAATACCGTCGGTTGTCACCGTCAGGGTTGCGTCACCGTTAACTTCCACCGCGTTGAGTGCGGCCCCAAAACTGAAAGCGCTCAGGGAAATACTCGGGGCAGAGATATCAACAACGTACGCTTGCGATGCAGCAATACCATCGTTGCCTGCCGCGTCTGTCACCTTGAACTGCAATTCATTGCTGCCCGACAGCGATGTATCCCAGGTCAAAAGGGTGTCCGCGATCTTTGACGTAATATCAACCCAAGTACTTCCTCCATCCACGGACCCATACAGAGTGTCGCCGCCTCCCAGCGGTGCACTCAATGTTGCACTGACCGTTTGAGAGGACGTATTCGTTAGAAAGTCACTGGCACTGGCACCCGTATCTTGCGAAATCGCGATGGAACCAATGGTTATCGCAGGAGCGACAGTATCGAGAACATATGGTTGCGAGCTAACCGTACCGTCATTGCCTGCATCATCCGTGACTTTAAATTGCAAGCTGCCGCCGTCGGCCAGGGTGACACCCGTCCAACTCACGGCGCCGTCAGAGACCTTGTCTGAAATATCAACCCAAGTGCTCCCGCCGTCCACGGAACCATACAATACATCGCCACTACCCAGCGGTGCGCTGAGCTCAGCGGAAACCGTTTGTGATGAAACGTTCGTTATAAAGTCAGCATTACTGGTTCCAGAATCTTCACTGAGCGCAATATCACTGATCGCTATGTTCGGCGGGCTTGTATCTAACGTTAGTGTCGCGGCGCGATCCGTCTCGTTACCGGCTGCATCAACAAATGTCAGCGTTATTCGGTTCAAACCTTCAGCCAGCGATGGAATGCCAACCGCTTGCAAATCACCGGTTGCAACCGTTGACAAGTCAATGAGCTCGCTGGAGCCGTCAGCTTGGTAAAAGATCTCAACCCCGGCCTCGGCAGTTACCAAGACTTCTGGTGACGCCACATTGGTAACCCTGTCGCCCAAGACTCCCGAATCACTCCCCTCGTTGAGAGCAAGGCCTGTGGCTACGGGTGCTATGGTATCCAGAGTCAACGTCTTCGTTGCAGATGCACTCACATTCCCCGACGCATCTGTCGCCGTGATCGATATAGAACTGGAACCCTCGCCGATTAACTGTAAGTCAGACTTAGTCAGGAGATAACTCCACGAGCCGGTCTCCGAGTTACTTTCAATCTGGCGCGTTTCGCCGGCAAAGCTCAACCTCACAAGGCTACTGGGCTCTGAACTCCCGCTTACCTCAACACCTTCATTTTTTTCCGCTTTCGATATGAGATCGTCGCCTGCAACGGCGGCGACTTCAGGTGTATCCGGCGCCCGTGTGTCCACTTGCTGAACCGACTGAGTCGCCTCGAGGCTGCTTTGTCCCGAGTTATCGACAGCCGCACCCGCCGCGATATCGACGGTGATCGGATCAGTGCTATCAGGATTGGGGCTTAGGACTTGTGTATATATGCTGTTGCTGAGTGCCGTGAATGTGCCTTTCGTTGCGCCCGCGACAACAATGTCGTCTGACGTGAAGTCGCTCACAGGCTCGCTGAAAGAGAAGGTGTACACAACATCGCCGCTGGCGCTGCCAACCGTATCGCTTGAAATAATGACTTCCGGCGCGTTATCGACTTTTAGGTCAAGAACATTGCTCGACTCGCCGCCGTTACCTGCAATATCGGTATAGCTGTTTGAATCGACCGATATTTCCAGACTTTCTTGTTCTCCAGCTGGAGCCGTGAAGGTCAACGTGTACTGCACCGAGCCATTCCCCAACGTCTCTGGCGAACTGAGCCCACTAACCGTGCCGGCGCGAACAGAAATACTGGCGCTGGAAAAATCGCTGACCGGTTCGCTAAAGACAACGGTTAGGGTCGCTGTTCCACCAGAGGCCAACCCCTCGGCGGAGGAGGACAAGGTCACTGTCGGTGCCGTCGAATCGATGCTGACGGATGTTTCTTCCGACGCATCACTACGATTCCCGGCGTTGTCCACAACGTAGCTCGTCAGCCCATGCTCTCCTTCCGCGAAATCGGGCAGAGTGATATCGACATAGCCATTGGCCAGATCGTCTACCGTGACCGCGGTGCTAGCGATCTGTACACCGCCACTAATCACTAAAATAGTGTCACCGATAACCACCGCTGCCCCTTCGGTATCGGTAATATCAAAAGCAACGCGCAGCGACGGCGTGGTATCGGCGGTAGGCGTGTCAATCGACAACTCGGTCGGCGCGTTTGGTGCTACCTGATCAAGGTACTCGCTCTGGACACCTTGTATCGCCCCAAGAGATGAAGACTGTTGAATATCTGCTGACGCGTCCGCAATTGAACTCACGACGGAATCTGATACCTCAACACCGTCGAGCACGTCCGCCACCGTGCCTGAATCAGAAAAATCAATGGTTCCACCCGAGTCGGCGGTCGCAACGATTTTGCTCGCGATATTCGAGAAGACAGCATCGGCCTTGGCCGAAGCATTCGCCCCATCAGAGTCAGCAGACGCCAAGGAGACAACCATAACGATTTGCACGGCCGCTTTTTGTGCTACGAGCGCGTTCGAATCACCGCCGGTTGCGATCTCGGAAATCGGGTCAAATGACGTTAAGTCTGTGCCTTCGGTTAATCCAAACGCTGAGACGACAGCAGCGGAAGCAGATTCAACGTCCGCGGCTTCACCACTGTCTACAAGGGATTGAACAATCGTGGTAATGGGGTTGATCGTTTTCGACCCTGCGGGCGCTTTCAATGCCGTTGTGTTGACAATACCCGTATCAACATTAACGCCGCCTACTGCAATCAACGCGTAGCCATTTGGGTTAACGCCTTCGGGCAGGACAAAAAAGCCCTGTTCATCTGAAACGACGCCATCGACTATTTCAGACTCGTCCGCGACCCCATCGCTATTGGCGTCTAGGTAAATTTGAGCTCCACGGATATACCCGTCTGCAAGAACCCCCATCGTAAATCCCGCAGCATCGTTGCCAGCCGCGTCTTGGATCGCAAGTAAATCATCCCCTGCAGTTGGGTCAGTGTAGGAGACATTTACCAGCGCCTCGGGATGAAAATCATCGGTTAGCGTCAGCACGATCGACGCACCAGAGACAGCTACCTCAGCGACAGCGTTAGCCACACCGCCGACAAAGACGCTAAACGCACTCAGTGGCGGCAAATTTGAAGGGTCTAGAGCCTCGTCGTAGGTTAACGTGACACTCTGCGTTGCCGCGTCAGCAGATATCGACAGCAGAGCTGGGGCAACCGAATCGACTGGCGCAACCGGCCCGCCACTACCGTCGCCGTCATCTTCGTCGCCATCGCCAATCCCATTGCCACTGCTGCCACCACTGCCGCCGCCTGCTGCCAGCAATACAGCGCCGCCCAAAACACCGAGGGCTGCGGGAGAGAGATTTGCGATACCGTCCAATTTTCCGCCCAAAAAGTCTTCAACGACTGAACCACTTGCTTGCCAGATCGTCGCTGAGTTTGCGTCGGGTAGCGCATCAGATGCTTGTACTGTTTCGTCGCCAGACATGCCCAGCGGATAAAACGCCGCGTCTTCGACTGAGAAGAAACCCGACACCTCCAACGTTGTCCCGTCATCGAGGACGACGATGAGATCGCCGGTCTCCTGCAATACTTCAACGACGCCCGCATTCTCTCCGGCGCCATCCAAAATCGTGATTTTATCGCCAGCCTTAAGCTGATAATCCGCCAGCTCTGCGGGCGCCAGCTCGGTAACACCACCATCGGCGTGTGTGATGATTATTCTTATTTCTGGTTTTGGCTTATTCATCGTTCATTGTCCATGGGCTTGTTTCATCTCTCGGAGAAAGCCTCGTCAAGCGTTTTAATAATTGGCTTGGCCAGGTACTGAAAGACCGTCCTTTCACCGGTTAGTATTTCCGCAGTGGCGGTCATGCCCGGTTGAATGTTGATACTTCGAGATCTCAGATTATCGAAGCGTGCACCCTTCGATTTGAGTCGAACGGTGTAACTCGGCAGTTCACCAGACTGCAGCTCTCGATCCACTGTGTCGGCACTTACGAAAGTCACTTCCGCATGCAAATCACCGAATACTGTGTAATCCCACGTGTCTACCTTGATGAACGCGGGCATTCCTTCCTTGATAAAAGCAATGTCTTTCGGCGACACCTTGGCTTCAAACAATAGCTGGTCTTGGGTTGGCACGATCTGAATGACGTCCTCCCCAGGTCGGACCACCCCTCCCGCGGTTGTGATCGCGACACTCTTGACGATTCCGTCCATGCTGGATACCAGCTTCGTTTGATCAAGAAGACTCTTGCGCTGCTTCAATAGCTGTCGAGCGGCATCGACCTCTTCACTGACCCGAGTGAGCTGAGCCTCCACATCTTGCAGATAGTCATTGCTTACCTTGGAGATCTTCGCAGACAAATCAGCTTCCTGTTGCTCAAGCGTTAACAGCTCGGCCTGGCTCACGTCGCCGGTTTTATGAAGCGGGCGGTTGATCGACAACTGATCCTGGACGATGGCTTTCATGCGCTCAATTGCGATCAACTCGTCCGAATGCGCTTCCCGTCGGACAGCAAGTAACGAATTTTGTCGCCGTATAAACTCGGGATAGTCGCTGAGCAGCGCTTCGTACTGGGGTGGCTGGCCGAACAATTCGGCGATCAACCGGCTTTGCTGGGCACTCAGGGCCACTACTTTGGATCGCGCTTCTAAAAAGGCTGCCCTGGCCCTGGTCTCGTCAATCAACGCTAACACCTGACCTGCCTCTACCCGATCGCCTTCTTTCACCAAAAGCTGCTCTAGTACACCTCCGTCCTGAGACTGGATTTGCTGGGTACGAGAACTGGCGATTGCCGTCGCTGGCGCCCGGGTAACTTCTTCCAGACTGGCGACATTAGCCCACACAAGGAAAACGACCAGCGCTAGCGTAGAAACCAGCAGAATACGCCTAGAGGCCTGAAGCGTATCATCGAGGGCTTCAGATCCTTTCGAAATGACATGAGAACGAAGACCTAGGCCTGAATTATCTTTCATGCCCCCTCCTGCCGTTTGGATAGCTTGTCCAAGATCTCTCGACTGGAGCCGTCTAGAACCACGCCCCCCTTGTCGATCACCATGATTCGCCCGACCTTTGGCAACACAGAGGTTTTGTGGGTCACCACGATGATCGTCACATCCTGCGAGAACACATTGAACAGCACATCAATCACCCGTGCTTCCGTCTGCGCGTCCATAGAGGCAGTCGGCTCGTCGAGCAGTACCACCTTGGGGTTCATCAAAACCAGTCTGGTCAGGCCGACGAGCTGACGCTGGCCTCCCGACAACCCCAGCCCACCCTCGGATATCGGCAAATCTAACCCGTCTGGATGCGAGCTGATGACTTTATCCAGATTCGTTTTTTTCGCGGCCTCAATGATTTTTTCGTCGGTAATATTGCCGACCCCTAACGTGAGGTTTTCTCGCAAGGAGCCGTTAAACAAGCGCACATCTTGTGGCAGATATATGATGTTTTCGTGCAAATAGTCAGAGTGAATTTTTGCTGCGTCTACGTCGTCGATTTTGAGTTTGCCGGCGGTCGGCTGATACAACCCGGCAATAATTTTTAACAGCGTCGATTTACCCGAGCCAATCGGCCCCACCACAGCGACCTTTTCCCCTTCTTGGAATTCAATGCCATCCAAGCCTAGAACAGGATTTTGGTCTTGATAGGCAAACTGCATGTTTTCGAACGTGATCTTGCCGCGACACCGGCCGGGCAACAGCTTTTTATGGATATCGTCGTTATCGCAAGGGCGCTTTAGCACTTCATCCAGCGCGTCTAAGGCAATTTTTATTTGTTTCCATTGGGCAATAAGTTGAGGAATTTGAGCAAGAGGCGAGAGCGCCCGCCCCGCGATAATGGAGCAAGCAATCAGCCCTCCAATGGTCAATTCCCCTACGTTAATAAAATAGGCGCCGACTGCAATAATGCCAACAAAATTAAGCTGTTGAACGACTTGGGTCATGTTCGTCGCTTTTGCCGACAGGATCTTAAGCTCGATCTCGCTCTCAGAGATCTGGTCTGATAGGTCTCGATATTTTTTCGAGGCAACCCATTCACTTCCCACAGATTTCAGAGTTTCTATGCCATCAATGGCTTCAATGACGAGGCCGTTCTTGATGTTCGACTCTCTCATCTGTTGCTCGGTGAGCCGTTCTATTGGCCGCCTGAAAGACAGGCCTAAGAGAACCGCTGCAGGCACCATAATCAGCGGAACAAGAGCGACAGGGCCAGCGATTGTGTAAATGACGAAAATGAACAAAAGACCAAGAGGAACATCTGCCAGCACAAAAATGGTGCTGGAGGTCAGGAAATTTCTTACCGCGTCAAACTGTCGGATCTGTCCGGCAAAGGTCCCCACCGTTTTGGGCCTCGAATCCAGGCGAATATCCAATGCGCGCTCAAAGATTTCATTACCGACCTCAAGATCGATCTTTTTCGCCGTGTGACCAACGATGAACGCTCTGGTTTGTTTCAACACGAATTCAAACAAAATGGCTATCACGACACCAATCGTCAGGACTGTTAGCGTCGAGAATCCGTTGGATGACACGACTCGGTCATATACCTGCATCGTATACATCGCAGCAGCGAGCCCGATGACACTGATCATAAACGTGGCAAACACAGCCTCGAAAACCACTCTTTTGTTGCGTTCTACTTGCTGCCGCAACATCCCAAATATCGACGTTACTTTCTGCTGACCGGAGGGTTTAAGCCGCAGGGAAAAGGCCTCAAAGGCGTGCTGATCTTCGACTTCTACGCGCAGCTCTGCTCCAGACGCGTCACTCGCCTCCCATGCACCGGATGACTTGACCGCCCTTACGAGGAGGAAGGCATGCTGCGAAAGCACAAAGAACGGTGCCGTTGTCTTGGAGCGAGCGTCGGTTTCCAAAAAGACGGCAGTACCAAAAAGACTTTGATGTTCGGCAACCTGTAATAGCTGTGCCGCAACATCGTCCCAACCGCCTGACGCTTCGCTTACGTTTTGTATTTTCGCTTTTCGAAAAGGTTGCCGAGTGATCGCACAATAGAAATCAAACAGGCCAATTAACTCGTCACCCGAAATACGCGGAGCGTCTGGCGCCAGGTTATTGGTCATCGTACTCGCCCAGCATCAGGGCTAAGACAGCCTTGACTCGCTTCAAATCGACTTCCGCTGCCTGCAGATCAAGTTCGGCTTGGTATTTCTCACTCTCCGCGTTGAGTAAATCGAGCCAAGATCTGGTGCCCGTAGCGAACAGTCGAGAATAAGACTCCAGCATGTTCGTTCTGGCCTCTACTGCTTGTGTCAGCGCTGGGATCTGCGCGGACAGCCGCTCCAAATTTATCAACTTGTGCTCTACGTCTCGAACTAATACTTTTTTGTACGCAGCCGCTTCGTCTCGTGTCGCCGCCAACCTCATGCTTCCCGCGAGCACTTCCGAGCCGGAGGAAAGGCCTCGACCGGTGCTGAAATTGAACGACAGGTAAACCTGCTGTTCGTCCGCTCCAATCAAAGGGTTCGTTAACTGTTTCTTATAATTCAGGGAGACCGAAGGCTTGATCGCAGCTCGAAGCTTGTCCCGCTCCAGCGAGGACTTTCGAATCTTTGCGTCCATTTCAGAGCGATAAGCGGAGCTGCGATAGGCCCGGGTCAGTATGTCTCGGCGATCCCCATCGATCCCTTTCGCCGTGTAGGTAAGAGGCCGTTCGGAAAGGTCTTCACCGGTGGCCTCTTTCAGTCGGCTCAACGCAAGCGCTCGGTCACCTTGAAATCTGGCCAAGCTGCTGCGCTGCAACGCAATCTGTGAATCCAGATAATCCAAATCTGCCGCCGGCGAAACGTCAGCCTTCACCCGACGCTCCGCAGACTCTCTCATGCCAATCAGCGTGCTCAGACTGCGCTGCGTGATGACGATCGACTGTTCCGAGCGAATTGCTTCAAAAAACGCCTCGACTGCCCCCTCGAATAACTCGCGGCGTACTCGATCGATCTTGGCTTCGCGCATTTCTTTTTCAGCAGATTGGATACCAGAACCCAGCGTTATGGCACCTCCTTCGTATACGGGAATCGATACGGTCGCGGCCGAATAACGCTCGTTGTTGTTGCTGGTGCCGTAGTCAAACGACAGGTTGGGAAACCTCTGCCAGTTCGCAGCGCGCACCAGAGCCGAGGACTCATCCACCAATCTCGCCTGCTGACGCAACTGCGGGTGGGATTTGGCTACAAGCCCAAGCACTTGTTCGAGGGAGATTCGCTCAGCAGAAGCGCTGCTCGCCACAAAAGCCAAGCAAACTACCGTTACAAGCCGTAAATTTTTTGTAAACTTTAAGTTGCCATTCATGGCAACACTTTACCTATTTTTCGGGCGATTTTCCTCGCAATATTCCACCCGACCCGAGGGTCTGAGCCACCACTGAACCCGTCATCGTTAAGGCCGGCACGCTTAGCTTGAGAAGCGTCGGTCGCTGCGTAGAAGCATTGCTTTTCGGAATTCTTGCAATTCTTCGTCTGCAAATGCCCAAGCGTCAGTTAGGCCAAAAATTCGTCCCCGGTTACGTGCACTTTTGACGAAGGTTTGTGACCTCCCAAAATGTCCAAAAACGGTTTTTTCCGACAATGTGCAGACAGGAGTTTGCACATTCGCAAATCACCTTATGGCAACAATCAGAGGCTCAGCACACCGAAGTAGCCAGAGAGGACACGACAGATTCAGGAATTATTCTCAACACGAAACTTGCGTAGAGGAAAAATTTTAAAGCTGACTGTAACTGGAGAGTTGTGGGCGCCTCATTGGGGGCTCGCCATAAAACCCCAGAAGAAAAGAAACCCCGCGCCTATCACATTCCAGATCGCTCCTTAAAAACGCTATCGCATTATTTGAAACAAAGTCCTCCAGTTCTCTGAACTTTGAGCGCGGCGTCACTTAAGCAGCTGTATTGTCTACCTGACAAGCGTTACGTCACGTGCGACTTCGACTATCGCGTAAACTCAAAAAAAACGCCGAATATAACAACCAGTATTGCGCCGCCCAAATAATTTAACATTAGCGTACGAGTATCAATTTGAGCAGCAATAGACCCATCCAAAATTCAGATGACTTTGGTCGATTTATATATTCAAGTAAAATATGTTAAGTCGCTCTTCATGATGAGATAAAAATATTTATCGCACACCAAACACCTTGGCTTCGTTTTGTTATTTTTTAACCAAGCTCTTCTTGCGAAGCTGATTAAACGCCCGCTGCTCATAGCACATTAATTTTCGATGCGCCTCAAATTTTTCAAACAGCAGACCCGAGAGGTCATTATCCCTCTGCACCTGCTTGAACAACAACGCCGCCACTTTAGCCCTTTCCACAGGAGTTACCGTTGCCGCAGGATCACCAATCTCATGCAATAAGCTTGTCAGCCCCTCAAGTGTCATATCAGCAAGACGCTCCTCATTTAACCTGTCCGTGTAGGCGCTGTGTTTTGCCTTAGTGACCTGCCTTGCCGTTAATAGTGCCTCTACCATTTCATGAGATTGCGCATCAGAATAACCAAGGGCAGTTAACTCTTAAAATAGTGATAAATATTGGTTTTTTATAATTTTCCAAGTATATCGTCGCTGCGCAATTTCCTGCATTTCAGG